>NZ_LPUG01000009.1:0-670524 GCF_001560855.1 Anoxybacillus sp. P3H1B
CATTGATACAACGGCCTTTCATTTTTCTAAAACTAATTATATCATAACACACAAAAAAAGAGACCACTTTAGGCTACGCCTAACCGAAATTCATCTCCCACTTTCACTTCGTTTAGAAGTGGGAGACTTCTTTCGGAAAGATGTTAAAAATTTATTATATCAAAAAATATTTTTCGTCAATATTTTAATTCGTTCCTCCATTTCCAATGAACCTTCCTTAACCCACACTCGGTTAAGAGGAGGGAGATTTCGTATATGGATCGTATCATACGAAGGCTATAGCAGCCATCGTTTATAAATATTCATGAATTCTTCAAACTCGGGCATACTAAACAAAGACAAAACGATTTTAGGAGAGAAGCATGCCATGGACAAACTGATTTTATGGGCATTGCTGTTTCTTGGCATCGCCTTATTGCTCTTTAGTTTCATCAGAAAACCGTTGCTCATCAAAAACTCTTTGCTCGCCTTTTTAATTCAAGCATACTTTTCTACCTTTTTTGGTGTCATTGTCGTCGAAACCCATACGCTTGACTACCCTGTCCGATTTTTACCCGAGTATTTCGATACGAGCATTTTATTTGAATATGTATTATTTCCTGTTGTTTGTGTTTACTTTTATCAAACATCGCTTCGTTCATCATTTTTAGGGATCGTTGGCCAAAGCCTATTGTATACAGCAGCTATGACCGTGATTGAAGTATTATGTGAGAAACATACGGATTTAATTGAATATTACACATGGAAATGGTGGTATTCATTTGTGACGATGTTTTTATTAACGATGTTTGTCCGAAGCATTATGCTATGGGTCGACCATAACAAACTATCGAGGGAATAAAGGAAAAAGATGAGAGAATACCATCTATCGTTCTGTATGGGGGATTGTGAGCGAAATCAATAAATGCTCCAGTCATTTCGCTTCTAATCCCTCCGCTGTCTGGAAAGCCCTTGGCGGACAAGGCACGCGGACGAGCGAAGGCAGTAAGGCAGAGTGAAAGCGTCTATCAACCATTTTTCATGTATTAAAGAGGAGGCATAGAAAAGAAAAACGGTATTTCACCTGTCATATCATCGCTGATTCTCTGCCTCTCCCTGATAAAATGGGCTGAGCTCCAAACATTTGTCTGGTCTGCAGCCCATTTTATCGCGGTTTCAAAACAGCAGCGAATCACTCAAAATTCTAAATACTCCACTATTAACCTCTATTAATTGCACACTTTCACCATTTTCAGGATATTTTTGCATCTTTTTTATCCTGCTTTACTTCGATTGACAAGTGTTTGCAAATATTCTTCACCGTTTTTCATTCGTCGAACTTATGAGGAAGCGCAGCACGGCTAAAATTAGCATGCTTCAGCGGCACAAGAAACTAAGCACAATCATCGCCTTCCCTCAATTCCAATCAGCCTTGTTCCTTTACAAACTGCGTTTTCACCCTTCTCGTCCAGATCAGGGCAATGATAGCGAATATAAACGCGACACCTTCAACAAGCCAAATGTTCGTAACAGCTTTCACTTGATACAGCGCCGGAGCGACATCCATCAGTGCGTGAAGCAAAATCGCATAAATCACATAGCGAAACTGACGTCTGCGCACCCCGAACAGCACAAGAAGCGACATCGCAATATGAAAGGAAAGAGCAAAAAGCCGTTCAAAACCGCCAAGCATATACATAGCAAATGTCGTCTGCTGTACTTGCTGCTTCAGCAGCGCTGCCTGATCTGCTGATAAAGAAGCAGCGATCACTTGCTCGAAGGCCCCTGATTGAATTAAGTTGGTCAAAATCCAAGCATTGACTGCACCTATTCCGCCAATAAGAATCGCTTCAATGCCGCCATGTCCGATACCAAACGATAGTCCATCCTGATAATCGTGATGTCTCTTCAACAGCCAGCGAAAGCCGAGATAGCGCCCCATCTCTTCAAATATTCCGGCAGCCAACGTTGCATATACTACAAATAAAAACGGATTGTCCGTCCATTTGAGCGATGGGCCAGTAGGGTCAATCACCGCAACATGAAGCAATTTTTCTAGAATTTGCGAAAACAAAATGAAGATGAGAATCCCTACACCTAAAGGCTTCCAGGACAGCCAGCCTTTTCTTCTCCCATAAATCACTAGACCAATTGGAATAAACACCGAAATAATAAATTGAACAATAATCCCTGCCATACTTCCTGCCACGATCATACTCCTCTCTCTTCCCTGCTCTTATTTTTCCACCATCAATGGCCGCTTTGTTCTTTTCGGAAATACAAATACGACTGAATGACCAAATAGAGGACGCCAGCCATCACCGCGATGATAAACGTGAAAAAGCGCCACGCTCCTTCGATAAACACCGTCATCGTCAGAATCATGCCGAGCAGCACAAATACTTTCCCGCCTAAACGATGGGTTTTATTCCATACAGTTTCATTTGCTAACGTCCAAGGTGTCCGAATGCCAATAAAATAGTTAGGCTTCATTTTCGGCATATAATTTCCTAGCACAATAAACAGCAGGCCGATTCCAAGCGGCACAAACAAATTGACATCGACAGGGAAGCCGAGATTGTAGGCAAGCGTTACAACATGAAGAGCGAAAAAGAAAAGAACAAGCACAACAAGAATCACTTGGTAGCTTCCTTTAAAACTCTCATAATTTTTACGTTTTGGATCCATCTTTGGCATTACGTTCATTAAGATGACAACGGCAGTGATCAATACCGGCGACAGAAAGGCGCCAAACCATTTGCTGCTGTAGCCATCCACTTCTCCCTCTGCGTTCCAATGGGTAGCGACTTGGTCAGGCAAATAAAAAATAGCGGCAATGCTCAATACATAACTTAAAACGGTTAAGATGACCGCAATCCGGTTCGACCTCATGAGCCCTTCCCTCCTTTATCAAAAAAATCGTAAAACCAGCTCATCAAGTCTTGAAACACAGTGGTGTTCAAAGAATAATAAATATGCTGCCCAACCCGTCTATCTTGAACGAGATCGGCCTGCTTCAAAATTTTTAAATGATGTGATACGCTGGGCTTTTGCATTTCGAAATGAGAAGCAATCTCCCCAGCTGTTAAGTCCCCCTTTCTTAACAAAGTAAGAATTTGTCTTCGCGTCGGATCAGCGATTGCTTTAAATGCTTCGTTAAAAGACAATGGTTACATCACCTTTCGATATGATGTAGTTCAATATTTAGAAAATCATCTAAATATAAAACAAAAAAATATTTAGATATTCTTCTAATTTTAATTATATTCTATTTTGTATATATTTGTAAAGAACCATTTTTAGCTGGAGCCTCCTGTCTCTAAACGGAGAATAAACGGAGGGGGAATCAAAAGTGTTCTCCCATGTTTTTCCCTTGTTTTCAGTTGATAAGATCCTCTATTTATGAGAAAATACTACGAAGAAGCAGAACGTTTGCACGGATAGAAGGTGAAAGTTTTGAAAGGGCTTAAAAAGAAAACGGGTTCATGCCACTCATCAAACCTTTGCCCTAAGTTTGAAGCCGCGATGACGTTACTAAGCAAACGGTGGATTGGCTTAATTATCAGCCAATTATTAGAAGGGAAAACAAGATTTTCGGAAATCGAAGCCGCCATGCCGATTAGCGGCAAGCTGCTATCGGAACGGCTTAAAGAATTAGAAGAGGCCGGTATTGTCGAGCGCAACGTCTATCCCGAGACTCCGGTGCGCATTGAATATGTATTGACAGCAAAAGGACAAGCGTTACAGCCCGTCATTGAGGCTATCGAGCAATGGGCGCAAGCTTGGGAGAAAGACTAAAGATGGATTGTCATACAAACTTGCGATCTGATGTTAAAGTGAAGAGGAGGATTTGGTTATGGAACATTTGGAACAATCTCTTGATAAATATGCGGCACTTGCTGTTCATATTGGCGTCAATATTCAAAAAGGACAAACGCTCGTTGTCAATGCTCCGCTCGATGCTGCCGTGCTTGTTCGCAAAATCGCCAAAAAAGCCTATGAAGCCGGAGCCAAGCACGTATATGTCGAATGGAGCGACGAAGAATTGCAATATATTAAATATAAGCATGCACCAGATGAAGCGTTTTCCGAATATCCGATGTGGCGGGCGCAAGGCATGGAAGAGATGGCGAGAGAAGGAGCAGCCTTTCTTTCCATTTATTCTCCTAATCCCGATCTATTAAAGGATGTCGATCCGAAGCGCATCGCGACATTTGCGAGAACATCTTCTCAAGCACTGCAAAATTACCGCAGCGCTTTGATGTCCGACCAAAACTGCTGGTCCATTATCTCCGTCCCAACGGCAGCCTGGGCGAAAAAAATATTTCCTGATTTATCGGAGCAAGCGGCGATCGACAAGCTGTGGGAGGTTATTTTTCAAGTAACACGCGTGCACGAAGAAGATCCAATCCAAGCTTGGGAAAAGCATAATCAAAAGCTGGCCAAAATGGTGGATTATTTAAATCAGAAGCAATACAAACAGCTGATCTACACAGCTCCAGGCACGGATTTAACGATTGAGCTTGTCGAAAACCACATCTGGCACGGCGGAGCGTCAACCAGTGAAAGCGGCATTCGCTTTAATCCAAACATCCCAACTGAAGAAGTATTTACAATGCCGCACAGAGACGGCGTAAACGGAACGGTCCGAAACACAAAACCGTTGAACTACGGCGGTAACGTCATTGACGGATTCACCCTTACATTTAAAGATGGAAAAGTCGTCGATTTTTCAGCAGAAACGGGCTATGAAACATTAAAGCATTTGCTCGAGACGGACGACGGAGCACGACATCTCGGAGAAGTGGCTCTCGTTCCACACCGTTCGCCGATTTCAGATTCTCATCTCATTTTTTATAACACACTATTTGATGAAAACGCGGCCTGCCACCTCGCTCTTGGGAAAGCCTATCCGACTAATATTCAAGGCGGAACATCCATGGCGAGAGAAGAACTGACCGTGCACGGCATCAACGACAGCCTCATCCATGAAGATTTCATGATCGGCTCCGCCGAATTGAACATCGACGGCGTCACCAAAGATGGCAAGCGCGAACCGATTTTCCGCAACGGCAATTGGGCGTTTAATCCAGAATAAAAAATCCATACCATACAAAATAGGATGACGCTTTTATTTCTGTCTTCCTCTAAAAAATATAAGCCGCGGCCCTTTCATACGAAAGGTCGCGGCTGTCTATATGTTATACGGCGAATGATTCTTTCCTCGTTTTAACAGATACAAAATAAAAAGGGAGCTTCTTTCCCCAAGCAGTCCCTGTCATGATTCAGCCACTTTTTATTTGCCGTTTTGTTTCTCTTCTTTGTAAGTTTTATGATAAAGCTTTAGCCTCTCTAGTTCTTCCCGGTAATGCAATAGACGCTTCCGCAGCTCCTTCGTCTGGCTCGGCGTGACCACTTTTCCTTCTAAACTTTTTCCCGTTCTTAGTGCTTGCTTCACTTCTTCCCTCATGGTCACAAGCTTTTGTCCCGTCTCTCTTACTGTTTTTGTTTTATAAGTCCGCATCATCTTAATCAACATACTTTTCGCATCGTCCGCTTTGTTATTCAACTCTCCACCTCCAAAATTGGCCCTTCTTCGCTATGGTCCCATTCCATCATTTCTAATGGAAATCCGTATCCAACAGACTATACCAATATCCGGCATGGCTGTTTCCGATTTTGGTCAATGCTGGCTGAACGCGCTTGTTCTTCATCAGATCCGAAAGGCGGTTCCTATCAAACAAATACGTAAAACTTAAGAAAATAAAAAAGGAGGGCTGTAAAAAAAGAAAAAGCAGCCCACCCTTTCGCATCTCAATTAGCTTTTTCTTACGTTCGTCGCTTGAGGGCCACGGTTACCTTGCTCCACTTCAAAAGTAACTTCTTGGCCTTCCTCTAAAGATTTAAAGCCTTCGCCTTGGATCGCTGAGAAATGGACAAATACGTCCGGACCGCCTTCAACCTCGATGAATCCAAAACCTTTGTCAGCGTTAAACCATTTTACTTTACCATTTTGCATGAAAAAAATCCTCCTAAAATGTACCTTAATGCACATATCCATTTTTTAACCATTTCACAAGTAATAAAAAGACATTAAAAACTGCAACCTCTGAGGAGATTTAACCTTGCCATCCCCTTTGAAGCTACAGCATGTTTAAATCCCTATTGTATTAAAAGTAAAATGGTTTAAAATCACTATAACATACTTTTTATATAAAAGCAAAACATTTTACCAACTTTTTCACTTGATGACTGCTGTTTCCTTCAAGCAGCGAGCATCCCCCCTCTCCTCTATCACTTAAAGACCGAATAAATGGCGTCTATAAAGCCCGCGTTTTTCACACATGAAACAACGCCGCTTTCAGCTTCATTCATGTTTCGGTGAAGCGGTGTTGTTCAACCATCCGACGGCTAAAAACATCCCAAGCTTCCCTTTGTTGCACATGTTAACATAGCAAGGGATATGTCATTTCATGCAGATAAGCTCTCTTTCCTTGTATACTTTTTAAATGAATCGCTTCTGCACCCAAACAGCAAAATCATGCGCTTTCCAGCAATTAAAGACACACGGAACGCCGTTTGAAAATACGAGTTAATCGCACGATCCCTGAGCAAAGATGAGCATAAGCATGTGCATTTTTTTATCATATATGTACTTTCCTTCCGAATACGATAAGTAATAAAGCTTTTCTTCATGAACAGCGCGAGAATTTCCCATAAAAAAGGGGGGAAAGTATGTATAGCTATGTGTTTCCAAAGCTATCCACGGAAAAAATGCTTTCCATTATTAGGAATGGACTAAAGAAAACGGACGATCCTAAAAAAGTCATTGTGATCGGCGCGGGCATGGCGGGACTTGTTTCTGCTTCTTTGCTGAAGCAGGCGGGACATCAGGTCACCATTCTTGAAGCCTCGGAACGAGTCGGCGGAAGAATATACACGATCCGCTCTAATTTTCGCGGAGAGGATCAATATCTCGAAGCAGGCGCCATGCGCATTCCGCACACTCATTATTTAACGCTTGAATATATTAAAAAATTTAAGCTCCCTGTCAATCCGTTCATCAATAGCACACCTAACGATTGGCTTTACTTGCGGGGAACGCAGGCTCGTTTAAAAGCATACGAAAAAGATCCAAGCATCTTCGGATTTCCTGTTTGGCCACAAGAGCGAGGAAAAACTGCTACTGAACTGTTGCAAATGGCTATTAAACCCGTCATCGATTTTATTCAGAAAAATCCAATCAAAAATTGGCCGATTGCCATTCGTGAATTGGATAAATATTCACTGGATACTTACTTGCGATACAATCCTTTTGGAATGAGGCTGTCCCGCGGCGCTATTGATATGATTAAATCCATTCAGACAGTAGAAGGATTTCCAGAGCTTTCTTTTTTGGAAATGCTGCGCGAATTAATGGTGCTATTTACCCCAAACATTAAATTTTATGAGATTACTGGCGGAAACGATCAGCTTCCTAAAGCGTTTGTCCCACAATTGCAAAATGATATTTTATATGGACAAAAGGTTCGAAAAATTGAACAAAATCAAAATCAGGTTACCGTCCATTCCGTGCATACCAAAATTTTAGAGCCATTTCAAATTACAGGCGATCTCGTCATTGTGACCATTCCATTTTCGATTTTACAATTTGTAGAGATCGAGCCAAGAAACTCTTTTTCCCAAAACAAGTGGAAAGCGATTCGCGAGCTTCACTATGTCGGTTCCACGAAAACTGGTATTCAATTTAAACATCGTTTCTGGGAAAAAGAAGGAATGTTTGGCGGTCGAACCATCTCTGATCTTCCAATTACTTATACTCAATATCCAAGCCACGGACTGGGAAGCTCTGGTCCAGGAGTTGTACTGGCCAGCTACACATGGGAAGACGATACGATACCATGGGATAGTTTAAGTGATGAAAATCGGCTAGAGTATACCCTTAAAAACTTGGCTGTTATTCATGGACAGCAGGTTTATCATGAGTTCGAAACAGGAATTAGCCATAGTTGGGTTCGTTATCCGTATTCTGGAGGGGCGTTTACGATGTTTAAGCCCGAGCAAGTCACTGAGCTTTCGCAATATATCGGTTCTCCCGAAGGAAGAGTCTATTTTGCAGGAGAACACGCTTCAACGGTTCACGGGTGGATCCAAGGGGCGATTGAGTCGGGAATTTGTACAGCATACGAAGTCCATAAAGTGCCAAAATCCTACCTTGAAGCGCAAACCACGCTAAAATAATCAAGGGGCCATATAGAAGCAACCAATGATCCAACGCGCAAACTGCAGCTTCAATAAAAATACGGCTTCCCTTCAAATCGCTCAATATGTTACGATTTCAGAACTCAGAGCTATCTAAAGCAACAACTACAAAAGACCAATCGAACTAACCTGAAGCAAAAGAGCTGCTTTTGCTCATTAAAAAAGGGGTTCCTTTTATAGGAAACCCCTTTTTTCAGCGTCCCAGGAGAGACTCGAACTCCCGACCGACGGCTTAGAAGGCCGCTGCTCTATCCTGCTGAGCTACTGGGACATCATCCTAAGCTTCTGTCACAAGCAATTTTCTATGCCTCTTTCATTTGTTCGAAAAACAGAGCAATGAGACGGTTCGTCGATCCATTGGACCGCCACAAGCGGGTGACGGGACTCGAACCCACGACATCAGCAACTCGTCACATATTCAATGACGTATCGCTCGTGGCTGAAGTTTTGCCACTAAACTGCACTCGCAACAAAGGCGGCACCCGGATTCGAACCGGGGGTAAAGGTTTTGCAGACCTCTGCCTTACCACTTGGCTATGCCGCCATCAAAGCGGAAGACGGGACTCGAACCCGCGACCCCCACCTTGGCAAGGTGGTGTTCTACCACTGAACTACTTCCGCATTTGGCTGGGGTAGCTGGATTCGAACCAACGCATCACGGAGTCAAAGTCCGTTGCCTTACCGCTTGGCTATACCCCAATCCTCTTCATATTCAAAAGGGGCGACTAGTGGGAATCGAACCCACGAATGCCAGAGCCACAATCTGGTGCGTTAACCACTTCGCCATAGCCGCCATGCTGTAAAATGGCAGGGGCAGTAGGAATCGAACCCACACCGGAGGTTTTGGAGACCTCTGTTCTACCATTAAACTATGCCCCTAACTGGTGGAGGGGGACGGATTCGAACCGCCGAACCCACAGGGAGCGGATTTACAGTCCGCCGCGTTTGGCCACTTCGCTACCCCTCCAGCTATAAAAAATGGCTCGAGACGGAATCGAACCGCCGACACAAGGATTTTCAGTCCTTTGCTCTACCGACTGAGCTATCGAGCCATGATACGATGTATATTGGTCCTATGTTTATATCGCCTTTCTCTTTCCATTCGCATCCGTACATTAAAACATGGTGCAGAACAGCTATTTTGTCAATATGACATAGGCGACGGGTCATTGATCAAACATTCCAGATAAGTTGACCATAAATCCCCTTTACTTTCCTATACAACAAAGCGAATTCACCGAAAACAGTTAAACATATGTATGTCTTTAAAATTATTGCAATAAAACTTCTATGATTCCGCTATCACTTATATGTATGACATCTAATCATGCGATATGTATAGGACGGAGGAGGAGGGATTCGAACCCCCGCGGGCTGTGACACCCCTATCGGTTTTCGAAACCGACCCCTTCAGCCAGACTTGGGTACTCCTCCATTCGATGGAGCCTATCGGGATCGAACCGATGACCTCCTGCGTGCAAAGCAGGCGCTCTCCCAGCTGAGCTAAGGCCCCAAAAATGAAACTGGTCGGGAAGACAGGATTTGAACCTGCGACCTCATGGACCCGAACCATGTGCTCTACCAAGCTGAGCTACTTCCCGCTCTAAAGCAACCGTTCACATATGAGCACTGATTACAAAGATCCTTTTGAAGCGGAAGACGGGACTCGAACCCGCGACCCCCACCTTGGCAAGGTGGTGTTCTACCACTGAACTACTTCCGCATGCTTAAAAACGTAAGCAAGTATTATTATAATAAAACAAGTGAGATTGTCAATATGATTTTTTTCAAGCCGTCACTATCTATATTTAAATAGCGACGATTTTTATTTTATATCGATACAAATAATTTGTCAATATATTTTTTAAGGAAAAACGGCCAAAAACAACCGTCACTAGCCTTTGCCTAAATTAACGCCTTAGAGCCATTCACATTCGGAATAATCTGTTTTTATGATTTTATCATACAATCGTTGTATAATGAATTTTGTACTTTTGCGCAACAAAGGGGGATCTCTATGGCTGCATTTATGCATTTGTTTGAAGCTTATCGATCACTTTGGTCCAATCGCTCGCTCAACAAAGAGGAAGAGCTGACAGAGGAAAGATGTAAGGCGCTCATTCATGAAGCGATTGAAAAAGAGCTGAGAGATGAAATGACTCATCCACGCGTTCGTCAAGCTCCAGAGGTGAAATTTCATTATGCTGTTAAACGCATTATGGCTTCGCCGTTAGCCAATGAAACAAAATTGGCGCTTATTGAACTCCATTTAGACGTGATGGAATACGTTCAGCGATAGCCTTGGACACCCTATCGCCTCCCTCTTTCCTTTGTTTGGGGAGGCTATTTTAAATACACTTTTTCAAATTCTTCCTTTACTAACGGTTTTCCCAGAACATATCCTTGAATTTCATCACAATGAAGAGAACGAAGAATTTGCAGCTGTTGAAATGTTTCCACGCCTTCAGCAATCACGCGCAGCTTCAAATTTTTCGCTAAACCGATAACGGAAGCGACAATCGCTTGATCTTCCTCCGTTTGCGCAATTCCATCAATAAATACTTTGGCGATCTTTAAACGATGAATCGGAAATTTACGCAAATAGCTAAGAGAGCTATAACCTGTTCCAAAATCATCAATGGAAATATGAACTCCTAACGCTTTCAGCTGTTTAAGCTTTTGAATCGTGTGTTGCTCATTAAAAATGGCCACTCCTTCTGTGATTTCCAGATCCACGCTGTCTGCTGTCAAATTTGTTTTCTTCAAAATGGCCGTAATCTGTTCAACCAGCTTTTCCTGTAAAAACTGCTTAGGCGAGATATTGACACTGATTCTGAGCGCTCGTCCTGTCTGCTCATTCCATTGCTTCACTTGCCGGCACGCTTCTTCCATCACCCACTCGCCAATGGCGATAATCTGCCCTGTTTCTTCTGCAACAGGAATAAACATATGCGGAGGAATCAAGCCCGTTTGCGGATGATGCCAACGAATCAGCGCCTCCATGCCTATCATTTGACCTGTAGCGATATCAAATTGTGGTTGATAAAAAAGAGTAAATTCCCTCTGTTCAATTGCCTGATAGATCGCTGTTTCAATTATTGTTTTTTGCATGATTCCTTGATCCATCTTGCCATTAAAAAATTGATATTGGTTCTTTCCTTGTTCTTTAGCGCGAGATAACGCAATATCTGCCTTTTTCATCAGAGATTCTCCTGTTTCTCCATCATATGGAAAAACAGCGATTCCCATGCTCATAGAAACACGCATTTCCAGATCGTTAACCGGCAAAGGCTGTTTAGAAACAGATAAAATCGATTCAACGATCGAACGAAGGTGTTGGAGCTTATACACCGGCGAAACAATTAAGGCGAATTCATCGCCTCCCTGTCGCCCGATGACATCTGTTGGTCGAAGTGACTGCTTTAACCATTCTGTCATTTTCACCATAAGAGCATCCCCCGCTCGATGGCCAAAATAATGATTTACCTGCTTAAAACGATCTAAATCAATGAATATAACAGCGAGCAAATGATGCTGTTGCTTCGCTTCCTGGAGCGCCTGCTCAAGCGCCGCAATAAACGCACTTCGATTGAGCAGACGTGTTAAACAATCATGCCTCGCCAAATAAAGCAATTCCTCGGTCTTTCTTTCTGATTCCGTTGTCTGATTGACCAGCTTTTGCTCCAATCCTCTATTTAAAAGCTGCATGCTCCTAAATAATCGCGTACTCTCATACAAAGCAACAGCCTGCCGCATTATAACAAAGACGCCAATAGCCATAAAAATCACAGCAATCTCTCTAGCCTCACGCGCTTCTTCATGCAAAATGAAGAAAAAAATCGAAGGAATGAACGCCATATATAAGAACAAAACTTTAAATGACAAGAGACTTTTTTGATTTTTTAAGCACAGAAAGATCTCCCTATCAGCAAATACAGCTGACAGCCCCATCATCAATAAACCGGCAAAAATAAGAAAATCCAAAGAATGGCTTGGAGAGGAATAATCGAATAACAGCGTCCTTGCTCGATCCGTCCCATCCGCTGCTATCAAAAGGATAGCCCCTGCTATATGCCAGGCCAAAACAGGTTTTGCCGCTGAACTAGAAGAAAAAAATAAAATGCCTAATACATATGCAGTCGCTAATTCTAACAGAAAAATACTAGAGAAAATAAAAAGGTCGGAAACGGATAAATACGAAAGAGAGAACAACCGATTCAAACCAATCGAGCCTACTAACGCCCCAACGGAAACGATAATCAACACATCCAGCAGTTGCTGAAATAAATGGACTCTAGTTTCTTTCGCAGTTGCCAAATATAGAAGCGCGATAAAATACAAAATCATAGAAATTTCATCCAATCCATTAGTTTGCCATAAAAACCATTCCGTCTGTTTAACGGCCGTTTCATACAACAAGATGCTTTCACGAATCCAATAAGTCGACAGACTGATCAACAGCAGCAACCAAAACAGCCGCTGTTTCGGCCGCAAACGCCGATATGCTAGCCATATCCATACCAAAACGACAGATGTGCCACATATAGCAACCAAGATATGAACAATGGGATGGCGAATGAAAAAAAGACAGCAATAGTATAGAGCAAGATAGATCAAGCTAAAGGACACCCATCTCCATTTATTTTCCATCTATTTCATCCTCCTTTCTTTTCTATCATATGTCGCTTCTAGAAAAGCAGCTGGATGAATGATCACATCGCATAAAAAATAAGCAGAGAAAAATACTATATGTCGACATGAAGAAAAAAGGAGGAATTACTAATGCCGTTAGTGCCTTATGATCCATTTCGGCATTTAGAAACGATGCGGCGCGATTTCAATCGTTTATTTGCTCGTGATTTTTCATCATTATTCCCCGATAGCGAAGCGATGATGCCGCGCGTTGATATGCATGAAACCGATAAGGAGTATATGATTTCCTGCGATCTTCCGGGGCTCGAACGCAAGGAAGATGTTCATATCAATGTTCATCAGCAAACTCTTCACATCAGCGGAACCATTCAACGAGACGAATCCGTCAAGGAAGAACAAATGCATCGGCGCGAGCGTTTTTTCGGCCGCTTTCATCGTTCTATTCCGCTTCCTTCTGACGCAGATGCTGAACAAATTCGGGCAACCTATAAAAACGGCGTCCTCAATATCCATGTTCCGAAAACAAATAATCAGCAACGAAAATCGATCGATATTCAATTTCATTGAACCGTTTGTCTATAAAAACAGGGTGTCCTGCATCAAGAACACCCTGTTTTTCCATATACATAAAATTAATCCTTTTTTATACAAACACCGCTGCTTTCACGGACAACTAAGGCAGTCGGGATGACGACTTTTTTTGACAAATGCCGCTTGGTGGAAAGCCTTTCAACCAACAGTTCAACGGCGGTTTCCCCCATAAATTCCGTATGCACTTTAACGGTTGTCAGCGGCGGCTGAACAAACGCTGATGTGGGAATGTCATTAAATCCGACCAGTGACATATCTTTTGGAACACGAACACCCGCTTCATGCAGTGCTCGCAAGGCGCCGATCGCCATCGAGTCGCTAGCAATGAAAAAAGCAGTCGGACGATCATTTCTCGTTAGCGCTTGTTTCATCAGCATATATCCATCTTCCGCCGTAAAGCGTCCAGTGAATACATAATCCGGACGATAGATTCCTTTTACATATAAATATTCATAAAACGTCGCTTCCCGTTCATCGTTAATCGGTGTCTTTCCATCGATATACTCCCGGCCGCCGATGTAGCCAATACGTTTATGGCCAAGAGAGAGAAGGTAATCTAGCACGCCAATCATCGATTGGCGAAAATCGGCGACAACGGAATCAAACCGCTTTTCATCAGGCGCAAAATCGACAAACACCATTTGTTCCGCGCTTGATGAAAACACCTCAATATCTTTTGGGCCGAATTTTCCGATCGCGATGATGCCATCGAGCCCTGAGAGCCATTCGGACTCATAGGAACCGTCCTGCTTAAACAATTTCACAAGTTCAATTTGGCGATGAAAACATTCTTTTTCCACCCCTAAGCGAATCGCCATATAATAAGGATCACCTAATTCCTGAGCTTCAGAGTACCAATGGACAAGGCCGAATCGCAACCGTTCTTTCGCCGTTTGTTGGCTGCGCTCACGCATCGTTTTATAATTTAGCTCTTGTGCGATTTCAAAAATTCGCTTTCTCGTTTCTTCTGACACAGAGAGCGTTGGATCATAATTTAATACGCGTGACACGGTCGCTACCGACACTCCCGCTTTTTCTGCGATTTCTTTTAATGTCGCCATGGATGAAACATGTCACTTCCTTTCCACATGCGCCTGTTCTGCTACCCTCCGCAAAAACATCCGGAACGCCCGCTTTCCTTCTTCCGTCCGTTTAAACACGCCCGCATGTTCAAGCACGACAATAAAGCGTTGTCCGACTTCATAGCGCAACATCTCTTCCACATTTTCCTCGCTGAAACGGTTGTATCGACCGCGCATCCGTTCGACCCAATCGGCGTGCTTCCGCAGCGGCGCAGCCCAATGTTCCGTTGGAGTATCGCGCACAAGGCACTGCTTGAGCGCATCCAATTCGGCCGCGAGCCGTCCCGGAAGAACCGCAAGCCCCATTACTTCAATCAGTCCAATATTTTCCTTTTTAATATGATGCAACTCTTCGTGCGGGTGGAAAATGCCGTACGGATGCTCTTCAGATGTCCGATTGTTGCGCAAGACGATATCCATCTCAAATAAATCGCCACGCCGACGCGCAATCGGCGTCACGGTGTTGTGCGGTGTGCCGCCGGTTTCATGGAGAATCCCGACGCTTTCATCGCTATAGGTTCGCCATGTTTGGTAAATCAGATCGGCCGCATTGAGCACCTCGGATTTTTGGCCGCGCAAACGGATGACTGACATCGGCCAGCGAACCATGCCGACGGTTAATGACGGATAAGATGGCAGCTGGATCGATTCCTCGATGGCCGCTTTCTCCATGGCGAATCCATAACGCCCACCTTGAAAATGGTCATGCGCTAAAATGGAGCCGCCGACAATTGGCAAATCAGCATTCGATCCGATGAAGTAATGCGGAAATTGTTCGATAAAATCGAGCAAGCGGGCAAATGTCTTCCGTTCCATTTTCATCGGTACATGTTTATCGCTAAGAACGATGCAATGCTCGTTGTAGTATACATAAGGAGAATATTGAAAATACCACTGTTCATCTAATAGCGAAAGCGGAATCATGCGATGATTGGTGCGTGCCGGATGATGCCAAGTTCCCGCATATCCTTCATTTTCCGCACAGAGCACACATTTCGGGTACGACGAAGGCGGCTTCGCTTTTAATTGAGCAATATCCTTTGGATCTTTTTCCGGTTTTGATAAATTAATGGTAATATCAATATCCCCGTACTCCGTTTTCACCTTCCACTGACGATTTTTTGCAATCCGATCCATTTGAATATAGTTAGAAGCGCAGCTCAATGAATAAAACCAGCCGGTCGCCTCCATCGGGCTGTTTCGATATTTGGCCAAAAACTCGCGAATGACTTCTGACGGTCGCGGCATGAGACAATTCATCAGCTTCGCTTCCCATATCTCCCGCTCCGTTACCGTGTTGGTTTGCAATCGCCCTTGCTCGTATGCCCAATCGAGAATCGCTGCTAAAATCGGGGAGGGGGAGGACGGAAGCGGCGGAAGCTCTTCAGAGGGGTGCCACTCTTCTAGCCCAAGCGTGGCAAGCAGCCGATTGCGCACATAAATGACATCTTCCCGCTGAATCAGCCCTTTGGCAACCCCGTACTGAACAAGCTGCTCAATCGCTTCATAAATGTTCACATTCACACACCTCGGTACCCGTTCGGTTTTGCATGATGCCACTCCCAAGCAGAGGCCACGATGTCATCGATGTTCGTATACGTTGGCTTCCAACCAAGCTCCCGCTTCGCTTTTTCCGCAGAAGCGACCAATCTCGCTGGATCGCCGGCACGCCTTGGCGCTACAAGCGCTGGAATGTCGCGACCCGTCACGCGACGAGCGGCTTCAATCACTTCCTTCACAGAAAATCCGCTTCCATTTCCGAGGTTGAACACGTCGCTTGTGCCACCGTTTCTCAATTTTTCTACTGCTAATAGGTGAGCATCGACTAAGTCAAGAACATGGATGTAGTCACGGATGCATGTTCCATCATGCGTGTCGTAGTCTTCGCCAAAAATTTGTATCTCGCTTCGCTGTCCTAACGCCACTTTTAATATAAGCGGAATTAAATGCGTTTCTGGATGATGATCCTCTCCTAAATAAGCGCCATATGCCCCAGCCACATTAAAATACCGCAGCGAAATATAACGGATACCGTAAGCCTTGTCGGCCCATTTCATCATTTTTTCCATCGCTAGCTTCGTTTCGCCATATGCGCTTTCCGGCACTGTTGGGTTGGTTTCAGAGATCGGTATTTGCGTCGGTTCCCCATATACGGCAGCCGTCGACGAAAAGACGATGCGTTTGACATCAAACTCATTCATCGTCTCTAGCAGCACTTGCGTCCCATACACATTGTTATCATAATACTTTAGCGGCTCCTGCATGCTTTCGCCCACAAGAGAATGAGCCGCGAAATGGATCACCGTATCAATGTCATAGCTGCTAAACACATGCCGCAAGAAACGGCGGTCACGAATGTCTCCATGACAAAAGATCGCTTCTGGATGGACCGCTTCACGATGTCCCGTTTGCAAATTGTCCACGACTACGACTTTTTCGCCTTTTTCAATGAACCGATACACCGCATGGCTCCCAATATAGCCAGCTCCTCCGCAAACAAGAATCATTATACCATCTCCTTTTCTTCTTTTATTTCTCTCGCCCCGCCGCCGATTTTTGCCACATAAAAGCTCGCTTCATAGCCAATTTTTTGCTTATATTCACATCCGACCCGTTCAATGAATGAAGCGATATATTTGTCTTTCACAATATTCACTGTACAGCCGCCAAAGCCGGCTCCCGTCATGCGAGCGCCAATGGTTCCTTCGTGCTTCCACGCTGTTTCTACAAGAGTATCAAGTTCTATACATGTCACTTCATAATCGTCACGCAATGAGACATGCGATTGCCGCATCAGTTCGCCAAAGCGCGCTAGATCGCCTCGTTCTAACGCCTCCGCCGCCTCCATCGTTCGCTCGTTTTCGGTAACGGCATGACGAACTCGTTTTTGTTCGCTAGGAGAAAGAAGATGCTCATACCTCTCAAGCTGCTCGCTTGTCATCTCTCCAAGGGAATGAACGTCGATCTCCTTCTGCAGCTTTGCAAGCGCGGCTTCACACGCCGCTCGCCGCTCATTATACGCTGAATCGGCCAATCCCCGTTGTTTGTTGGTGTTGGCGATCACAATCGAACAATCCTGAAAGCTTAATGGCAAATAGCGATACGCTAGTGTTTGGCAGTTTAATAGAAGCGCATGGTTAAATTTCGCCATTCCAATAGCGAACGGATCCATGATGCCACAATTCACGCCGATATATTGATTTTCTACCTGTTGGCTCCATTTGACAAGCTCAAGCATATCGATGTTTCCAGCAAATAGCGTATTGATCAGGACAGCTGTGGCCAGTTCAATCGAAGCGGAAGAGGATAAGCCAGCTCCATTTGGAATATTTCCATAATAAAGAACGTCAAATCCGGTGTCTATTGAGCATGCTAACTGCATGGTAGCGATCATTCCTTTTGGATAATTCGCCCATCCATGTTCTCGATGATAAGCTAAATCATCAAGCGAAACAGTCACTACTCCATGTTCGGAAAAATTTTTCGAAAACAGGCGAATCCATGAACTGCCGTTTTTTCGGGTAAGCGCATATGTCCCGATATGTAGCGCACACGGCAGGACATGTCCGCCGTTATAATCCGTATGCTCACCGATCAAATTGACGCGTCCCGGCGCAAAAAACACGCGAATATCTCCTTTGCCCTTACCAAATAAAGAAACAAAATCATCCATTAACTCTTTCATCATTTACATGCCTCCTGCCGGTTAGCTTTATTCCCATCTTTATTGCTAGAACGAATCGAATCTTTAGCCCCACAGTTGAGCGAAATCGGATCATCATCTGCTCGCTTTAGAACAAATGTTGATGTATCAATTGTATCTATCAAATAGAACCTTCAGTAAAATATATATTAATGTTTACTAAAAATTTTACCATCATTTTTACTTAATCACAATGATAAATTTTGCGCTTTGAAACATTTTTTCGCTTTGAACGTATAACAAATCATAAACATATCCACCTTATGAATAAAGGGGGCTCGTTCATGGAAAATAAATTTGATCTTGAAAGAGAACTACATAAAATCGAACAATGGGAAAAAGACCAAAAAGATTTATGGTTTTGGGAAAAGCTAGGCCGCCTGCCGTTCAAGCTGTTGGACAAGATCACGCCAGCCATCATCCATAAAAAGCTGGGCCAGCTCTTAGATGAGCTTGGAAGCTATATCCAAACAGGCGGGCAATACCTTGTGCAAAATGAAAAAGTTCTTGAAAGATTTCCCGCGTCATCGATTGAGGAAGTATCTCATCTGCCGCTTGAAAAAATGGATCGCGTTTGCGATGAGTTCATTGAATCACGAATCGCTTTTGCACAATATCAAGGAGCAACAACCGGGATCGGTGGCGTTTTTACACTGGCTATTGATATCCCTGTCCTTCTTGGGCTCGCTTTAAAAACCTTACAGGAAATCGCGCTCACGTATGGATATGATCCAAAAGAAAAAAAGGAACGCATTTTCATTGTCAAGTGCCTGCAATTCACTTCGGCCGATATCGTTGGCAAAAAAGCGATTATTGACCAACTGTCCTCATTTTCCAACGACCATCAGCAAGTCTTTTCACAGCTGCAAGGATGGCGCGAGGTATTAATGACCTTCCGTGATCAATATGGATGGAAAAAACTATTTCAGATCGTTCCGATCGTTGGAATTATTTTTGGATCCATGTTTAACAAAATGTTTATCGAAGATATTGCAGAAACAGGAAAAATGCTGTATCGAAAACGAAGAATTTTGGAAAAGATTCATCAAATAGAATCCGCTGTCTAACCTGACTAGACAGTGGATTCTATTTGATTTGCTTTTAACAGCCATATGACACTTACAAAATCTCCCGATCGTTCCGGCACATTCAGTCCAGCATACATTAACTCATCCCCTCCGTATGTTTCGCCGCTATCCATGATGTGGTAATTTTTATTTGGATCAAGCCCTTTCAGGCGAATAAAAGCGAGCGGCGGATTGGCTTCTGCTAGCACCCTGAAGTAAGCAACGAACGCTTCCGTTTGATCTTCAGATACGAACATCCAAGCGGTTTCATTTCCCGAAAATGGGCTCAATATGCGGTAAAAGGTGCCGAACTGGACAAGATGGCGAATTTGTTTGTAAAAAGCGACTTGTTCCTTTATCTTTGCCCGCTCTCTGTCACTTAATTTTGTTATATCAAACTCGTAGCCAAAATTTCCTGACATCGCTACATGGCCGCGCATATCCAAAGAGGTGATTCGATGGACTTGGCGATTCGGAACGGCCGATACGTGCGCTCCCATCGATATAACCGGATACACAAAACTCGTTCCGTATTGAATGGCTAAGCGGGAAACCGCATCTGTATTGTCACTGGTCCATGCTTGCGGCATGTAATAAAGCATCCCCGGATCAAAGCGCCCCCCTCCTCCTGAACAGCTTTCAAACAAAATCTGTGGAAATCGCGATATGATTTCTCCCATTACTCGATATAGACCGAGCATATATCGGTGCGCTGTTTCCCGCTGTCGCTCCGGAGGCAAGGAAGGAGAGCCAATTTCTGTCATATGTCGGTTCATATCCCACTTTACATACGAAATAGGAGCGTTGGCAAGCACATTTGTGATCGCTTCAATCATATAATCACATACTTCCTTGCGGGCATAATCGAGAACAAGCTGATTTCTTCCTTCCGAACGAGGCCGATTCGGAACATGCAGACACCAGTCAGGATGCTTCCGATACAGGTCGCTATCAGCGGAAACCATTTCCGGTTCTATCCATATTCCAAATCTCAGCCCCATTCCATGGATTTGCTTCGCCAGTCCCTCTAATCCATTTGGAAGCTTGCGTTTATCAACGATCCAATCCCCTAATGAGCTTTTATCATTATCGCGATGTCCAAACCAGCCATCATCGAGCACAAACAACTCAATGCCAAGCTCCGCAGCCGTTTTTGCAATGTGGATGATCCTTTCTTCATTAAAATCAAAGTGCGTAGCTTCCCAGCTATTGATCAAAATCGGACGTTCGCGGTCTCGGAACGCCCCGCGAGCAAGCCGGGCACGATATAATTCGTGGAACGTTTGCGACATCCCGTTCAGTCCTTGATCAGAGTAGACCATGACGACTTCCGGCGTTTGAAACGATTCGCCCGGCTCCAATAGCCAGGCAAAATCGAACGGATTGATGCCCATCACGACACGGGCGGTACGAAACTGGTCAACCTCTATTTGGGCAAGAAAATTTCCGCTATATACAAAGCTCAGTCCATACACTTCTCCCCGATCTTCAGTCGCAGCTTCCCGCAATAAAGCGATAAACGGATGATGCTGATGGCTGCTTGCTCCTCGACGGCTCTCAACCGATTGGATCCCCTCCCTCAGTTTGCTTCGAACCACTGACCGTTCCCTCGCCCAAGCTCCCGACAAATGGATCCACTCATAATCCGCGTCGTGAAAGTCGACATTCATGCTTAATGCCCGTAATAGTTTAATCCGCTCTGTCCCTTGATTTTCCAAACGAACCGAACGAGTGATAGCGCCGAATTCCTCGTATGCGGTGTATAATAAAATCGCTCGCAATCCCGTTTCCCGATCCTCCAAGACGATTTCAAGCGTCTCTGCTTCCTCCTCGCTCTCTACATATGTTGCTGGTAATCCTTTGATCGTTGGTTTTCCTTTATAAATTCGATGCATGTGATAGCGCAAATCAGAAATCGTCGATCCGTTTTCAAGCTGCACTTGATAGGCTGGAGTGCGGAAATCGGTATTGCCGTATGCTGGATATTCTTGCGGCAGCGTGTCTAAAGAAAACGACCGATCGTTCGGCAAAGGATTAGGAGAAAAGGCGCGTCCCCGAAACCGCAGCTTTCTTGAGAGAGAAGCTTTGCGAATCCGCTTTCCCCAATATAAATGAGCTAGGTAGCCTGATTTAACAATTTGCATGACATAGCTTGCCTTGCTTGTTTGCAAATGAAACTGGCTTGTCGCAGGATCAAATGAAATGGCCATCCGCTTTCCTCCTCCGTATGATATATTCGAAAAAATGTGCAAACCAAAATGAACGCACCCGTTGTGCTATAGGGATGGTACGCCATGCTATACATTATAAATAAACCGGATGCGTCAACATCTGTCCCCTTGTGAGCAGGAGATCTTTCGTTGATTACTCATTACATCATATTTCGCTCCTCTCTTCTTTTTCACATCTTTATCGCGTTGGATACTCGAACACAGGCGCTACATCCCCTTTCCTTGTGTAAAAAACAAAAGAGACCACACCAAACACGACAAGCGTTCTGCTTATCATGCATGCGCGGTCTCTCCTAATCTCCTGGCGCCTTATTCACGTTATTTTTAAACAAACCCGATCTGCCTATTGAATTTCGTTATATTTTTTATAATATTCCAACAGTTCTTGATTGGAAGTTGTAATCGCTGATGCCCCTGCATTCAATGCACGTTCGACATCCTCTATCGTGCGTACCAGCCCCCCGGCAAAAATCGGAATGCCTGTCCGCTCTTTCACCTCGCGAATGACATGAGGCATGGCCCCAGGCATCACCTCGATAAAATCCGGCTTCGTTTTTTCAATGAGCTGATAGCTTTTTTCCAAAGCGTGAGAATCAAGCAGAAAAATGCGTTGGATAGCCAGCACCTTTTTTTGTCTTGCCTTCATAATCACGCTTCCCCTTGTTGAAATCAATCCGTACGGCTTAAATTCTTGGCACAAATATTCAGCCGCATACTCATCATGGCTTAGCCCTTGAATTAAATCAGCATGAATGATTAAGCTTTTTTTATGCTGGCACGCATAACGAAACACGCTTTTCAACTGCGAAATATGCAATTCCAGCAACACCCCATACCGATATGGGCTGCTTAAAAAGCGATCAAAATCTTTCATTGTTTTCATGGCAGGAATGATCTTTTGCTGTTCGATATTCAAAATCATCCCTCTCTTCTACTCTCTTTATGATTCGTGGCTTTTTGCCGGCTCCATGATCGTTAGGCAGGATAGCGAAAGCATCGTTCTTGGTTTGCAGGCACTTATTTTAATGCCTCGCTTTTGAAACTTTTCAATCACATGTTGAATGGCTTTCTTTTGGTGATTGATTCCTCCATGCAAGTGGTCTTCCATTCTCTTCTCACCTTTCTTCCTCGCTCTGTCATTTTTCATAAAACAGCTTTAGGAATAAACAGTTCCACTGTTGTTCCTGCGCCCACCTCGCTTTGAATCGAAATCTGTCCGCTATATTTATCCACAATTTCCTTTGCGATCGCGAGACCAAGCCCTGCTCCGCCTTTCTCGCGGCTTCTTACCTTATCGACACGATAGAAACGCAAAAACACCTTTTCTAATTCGTCACGGGGAATTCCAATTCCTTTATCTACAACCGAAATTGATACATATTTTCCTTCTTCTTTTAAACAAACCATAATTTTCTTATTTTGTTGTGAATATTTTACGGCGTTATCCATTAAAATGAGCAACAGTTGTTCTAAATGATGCTTGGCCATTCGAACATGAACCGTTTCCTCAAGCTCGTTATCAATGATAAAATGAAAACTTGGATGAAGAACACGAAAGTTTTTCACAACTTGCTCCGCCGCCTCGCTCGGCGAAATCGGCTGAAGATCAAGAGGAACAGCAATCGCTTCCGCCTTTGATAAATCTAATAGCTCAAGCACAAGCTTTTTCAAACGCACGACTTCTTGAGATGCTGCTTGCAGCGATTCCTCTAAAATGTCGCGATTATTTTTCCCCCAGCGATTTAATAAGGAAAGATGTCCTTCCAAAATGGCGATAGGGGTGCGCAATTCATGGGAAGCATCTTCAACAAATTGCTTTTGCTGTTCAAACGAATCCTGAATCTCATCCATCATTTTATTAAACATGATCATTAATTGGGTCATCTCGTCGTTTGAGGCAGGGACATCCATCCGCTGCTCAAATCCCTTATTTTTGATGTCCATCATCGTTTTCGTTACCGATTGCAGACGTCCGACAAAATGCTGGGCAATGAACATTCCAATCAATGCGCTCATGACCATGGCAATAATGCCGATGCATGTCATCATGATGAACAGCATATTCGTCATATGCTGGACTTTGACCAGATGACGAATAATTTCAATGGTCCCGCTCGCCGTTCCGAAATGAAACGGCTTGCGCAGCACAATGGAGCGTTCATCATTTACCAAATGATATTCAATCTCTAATCGTTTCGGTTGCGCTGCAGGAAGCAACGAAACAGATGCATGATTAGAAACGGACACCATCACATTTCCTTTGTCATCAAGAATGCGAATCACCTGATATTTTTCGTTCAACTTTTCAAGCAACGGCTGACCTTCACGAATGCTCTCTCGAGATATATTACGTTTTTCCTCGTAATAAGTTTCAATTTCTTCAATTGTTTTTTTCATTGTTTTTTCTTCTTCATTCAGGAGCCACTGCTTCACAACTTCATATTGCAGGCATGTAAATAAAAAGTACATAACAAAAATCACGGACCCTGAAAGAAAAGTGAGCTTCCATTTTAATGAGACGTTTCCAAGACGAAAAGGTTTCATGACCGCATCACATATCCAGAACCTCGTACTGTTTGAATATAGCGCTCCTTATCTTTTTCATCCAGTTTATGACGCAAATAACGAACATACACATCGACCACGTTCGTTTCGACCTCCGTATCAAATCCCCACACTTTGTCAAGAAGCATATCCCGTGTCAAGACAATATCAATATTTTGTAAAAAGGTAACAAGTAAATCATATTCCCTTTTTGTCAAGTCGATGATTTGCCCTTCTTTTTTCACGATGCGCGCTTTGACATCAACAAGCAGATCCTTAAATGCTAAGCACTCCTGCTCAGAAGCAGGCTGAATGCGGCGGAACAGCGCCCGAATACGGGCAAGCAATTCCTCGATCGCAAATGGCTTGACAATATAATCATCAGCACCGTTATCTAACCCCATCACGCGATCGAATACACTGTCTCTTGCGGTAATCATAATCACTGGGGTTTGCTTAACCGCTCTTAAACGCCGGCATACTTCCATCCCATTGAGGCTCGGCAGCATCAAATCGAGCAAAATAAGCCCCCACTCTTCCGATAAAGCAAGATCAAGGCCTTTCCTTCCATCATTACATACACATACTTCATATCCTTCATGGAGCAAGTCTAGTTCAATAAAACGAGCCAGGTTGGTTTCATCTTCAATAATTAAAATCCGCTTGTTCATTTTTTGCTCCCTCCTACTATCAACGCATTCTATTTGATCAAGGCCTCAGTCAAGAGCCTAGAAGCGGCGGTGGCTGGATCTTTGCTAAGCCTAACTAAAAATCTACAACTTGTCTCCGGCCGCCGCATGGATTTTCCAGCGGTGATTCACTCCATTAAAAAATGGCATTGATATCCGTGATGCTAGCTGAGCATCGCATGCAACGATTATAGATGATTGAACTTGCTCCCTCCATATTTTTCCGTTATGTGAGCAGGCGATGAGCCGCTTTCAATGGCCGCCCGAACATGAATGTTGACAGATGCCGTTCATTCGCCATCACGATGACAGCCCAAAGACAGCCAGTGAGTCGATTGGACTTGACACCACGAGTTACTTCATATATATCATATCAAAAAGAAATGCCAACCGCTTCAAACGGTCAGCAACGATGATGTAGCTGAGCTTAGTTTTGCACAACCTGCGGATCTTTATATAAAGCTTTTTACATTCGTGTAACGAAGGCACCTCTCCCTTATCCAAAACCGGCCGTTCAATTTTCCAGTGATATTCTGTCGTCTTTTTATCAAGAGTGGTGATCAAATAAATCCATAAACGCTTGAACGATTTCAACAAGCTGATACATAAGCAACGATAAAGCCGTTCCTGAGAAAAAAAGCGTAATCAGCATTCTCACATGCTCTCCTCCTTCGTGATGCCGGGTTCGTTGTGTTAAAAGGATGAGCATTCGATTCATGTGTGGATTCATTTCAAGAAATGCTGCTCTTATTCCGGCTTTATGAACATTTTTCATCATCCATTTTCATCATAAAGGATCAATCTTAAAAACAAATGAAATTTCATTAAAAAAATGGGGAGTGACCTTTTTGACGAAACGAGAATACATTTAAAGAAGAGAATTTTAACGCGAAAGGAGAGCTACATGATGAACGAGCATTTTCAATCACCTATGCGAAAAAAACGAGACGACGAACCGTTCCAACGACTCCGTGAAATGGTGGATCAATTTTTTGATGAAAAGCCGATCAGAAAAATGTTTGAAACACTAGATGAATACTTCCATGAAACCTTCTCCCGCTCTTATATTCCAATCGACATCCATGAAACAGCTACGGAATATGTGATTACCGCCTATCTCCCAAACGTCAACCGCCAGCAAATTCAATTAGAATTCCATGAAAAGGTATTGCAACTTACCGTCTATAGCGATGAAACACTCGAGGCAACAGACGAACAAAAGCAGATTTACAAAAAACGACGCATGCACCACCGTACTACCCGTTCTATCCCGCTTCCTTATCCTGTGACCGAAAAAGAGATTCAAGCTTCCTTTGAAAACGGAGAGTTGGTCATTCGCCTACCACAAAAGAAAAAATATATTGATATCAACTAAAAGGTGCAGAAAAAGCACCTTTTTAAACACATCGACCGAGAAGTCTCCCACCCCTATGTAAAGTGGAGGTGGGAGAAGCTCATGTAAAATAAGGAATCATCAATACTTGTGCGCGCCCATACATACTTTTTAGCGTTCTGACGGACTCTATGAATGAAAGGACTTTCTATGAAAAAAGGAGAGAAGCGCCGTTCTTGATCATATCCCATTGCTGTCAACAGTGGAATCCCCAAAATTTTTATGATAAGGAGATGAAGAAGATGGAAACCACCTTAGCTTATCTGCGGGAAGCGCTATCCAATTATCTGGACTACCATAACGATATTCCAAGTCACATTTATCATAAACTGCTGGAAAAGCCTTACGCGAACGAAGAAGAGTTTGTCCGTCATTTATCGCAAAAAGAAGCCGCTTTTTTAAACCATGTTTTGCCGTATGAAATTCATTATGCGATGAACGAACAAGACATGAAGCGCGCTCACCAGCTCAATGAAGTATACGAGCAGCTACTTTAGCCGAAAAAAGCATGCGATCCAAAATAAGCCTTTATGCGGAGCCGTTTCCTTATGGTGATAAGGAAACACCGCATCCTATCAGGAGTCTTGTCTCTCCATTGGAGAAAGGTTAAGAAAATGGTGTTCTTCATCATAAAGGGACTCCGCCAAAAGCTTTCATGAGACGATTCTTGCTCCTACCATCTTCATAGTAAAAACAGACGATGAATCGCTAAACATCGGCCATCCTCACACAGATAGGAGGATGGCGTTTATTATGCTTTAAATGCCCCGACCAATCCTTTCAGCACTCCACCGATTTGATTGACGGTCTGAATCATTTGTCCCATTGTATTCATCATTTTATTGATATCGTATGTGCCATCGGAATTTTTAAATTGGGACATAATCGACGGAAGGCCTGAAGCAGGCGGCTTTAGCACCGGACCAGATGGTGCGTATGGCACAGGATACGGAGCTCCCGCGTTTTTTCCTACTGGATAAGGCGGATTCGTGCCGTGCATAAAATAAGGCTGCTGATTCATAGAATTTCCCACTGGGTATCCTTGGTGGATTGGCCAATGCGAAAACGCTTGAGAATAGGGCATATGCCATCCCCCTGTTGGATAAGGCCACTGCGGAGATGACGGCGGAAGCGGAACACGATACGGATATTGATACATAACATCCTCCCCCACTTTTCGATATACGTGCAACTTGAAAATCAACGGTCGAAGGCAAGACGACAAAAATTCATGGATCGATGACGCAGTCCGTTATTCGATTCATCCGCCGCCGAAAAGCCACACGCACTTCATCTAAAGTTCCACCTGTAAAAAAGCTAAGTACATTTCTATAGGCTGACACCATTATATGTATAGAATGGGCGAAAAGTGAAAATGGCGCCGTACATCATCCATCCTGAAAATCCTTCATTTATCCATGTGCGCGAACGGAAAAGTTCAGCAACGGGCTATTTTCATCCTTACGAATTGTCATATGTTGTCGGAAGTTTCAATTTTTCGAATTTACATCAACCATTATTTTTTATGATAAGATGAACAAAAAGATGAGATGGATAAAGGGGGCATCGATCATGAATACGACAGAATTAAAGGGGAAATTTATAGCGAAAAGAAACTATGAACCGGCCAGCATCAACGAGCTGCTTGATTTTGCCCGTCAAGTATACCTGCGCGGGGAGCTTACGATTTCTGAATATCGCGATCTCACCCGACAGCTGGAGCTAGCAGGCGCTCATAAGCCTGAATAACCGATGGATCATTCATGAAGACAGGACGGGCTCGCTGCTTTTTCATGATTTCATCCGACCCGGTCGAAACATCCACTGTTCGCGGTTATCGGTTAAGCTGTATAACCTGAACATAAGCCGAGTGAACTAATTCCGCTTTCTGTAGATGTTCTACTTAGAAAACTGAATGATGGGTTCCATGGATAAGCATGTTGAAGCGCCCGCTTTTCTTTCTGGCTTTTGCAAAGGAAGGCCAGAAAAAAGCAGGCCTATTTTTTTGAAAAAAAAGTGAACACTCAACATCTAATCTATGCTGATCAGCCTCCCTCCTTTCAAGCAAACAGCGGATATATACGAAAAAATGCCCCCAAATACAAAGGAGGTCAGGCTTTTCCTTTCATCTCAAATATAAATAAGGCTATCCCTTAACAGATGGATAGCCTTTTATTGATTTGATCTCATTTCCAATCGTTCGCTGACAAGAGTAAGAGTATAGTCAATGGATTGATGAAATTGCTTCAAGCGTCGAAGCTTGACCGCAGGATAAAACGCCTCGACTACAATTTTTTCGATATTTTCGCTTGTTGCTTCGATTTGCTGCGAATGAACATGCTGCGGCCGCTCTGTGCGGATCCAAGCGAGCGCCTCCTGCCTCCATTTCTCTACCGTTTGACTGACAGCATCAGCAAACGGCTTTACCTGCTGGAAAAAATCAGGCTGTTCATGGCTATTAACGGCTTTTTCAGCTATTTGTAAAATTTCATCATTATATTTGAGCAACTCGTTTGTCAAACGTCTAAGCTGTTCATACATGTCGCATTTCTCTCCTTTTGAAAACCATTATACAAAATGAAGCTTCGATGCGACAAACACTTTCTTCTCAGCCTCGTGATCCAGCTGCTTCTCTACATGGTCAAGCTGCGCAGCTAACTCGTTGATTTGCGACTGCTGATTTCGCTGCTGTTCTTTCACGAGATCATCCATCATTTCATCCATTTTTTGATCAATTTGCTGCATCAACTCCAAAATTTCTTCCAGTTGTTTTTCCACTTCCTCTTTTCTCACCCACCGCATATGCGAATCCTCCCCCTTACCCGTTTGCTTTTAAACATTCGCCGTTTTCCGCGTGCTCCCTTCACACTTGACAAAACTAGAAGCGTTTCGGCAAAGAAAGTCGTCTTTTTTATTTCTTCGTGCAATTTCGACATTTTCTTTATTCCCCCTATTCCAGCTCTCCTATGGTATAATAAAAAACATTCAAAGGAGATGAGGAGAAGATGTTCAAATATCCCGGTGGCAGACAATATAAAGTGAAGGAAACAGAAGAAGCCGTTCAACCCCTTCATCAAAATTATGGAAACCGCGGGATGACGTTAGAAGAGGATTTAAATTCCACCAATGAGTATTACCGCGAGCATGGCATTGCCATCATTCATAAAAAGCCGACACCGATTCAAATTGTCCGTGTTGACTATCCAAAGCGCAGCGCTGCTGTCATTAAAGAGGCCTATTTTAAACAAGCATCAACAACGGACTATAACGGTGTTTATCGCGGTAAATATATTGATTTTGAGGCAAAGGAAACGAGAAATACAACCTCTTTCCCTTTAAAAAATTTTCACGAGCATCAAATTCAGCACATGAGGCAGGTGCTTCAGCATGGAGCCATTTGCTTCGTTATTTTGCGTTTCGCTTCCTTGGGTGAAGTGTACCTGCTGGATGCTTCGCATTTGCTTTCCTTTTGGGAAAGACAGCAATCTGGCGGTAGAAAATCGCTAACCAAACAAGAAATTGAACAGTATGGCCATCACATTTCACTTGGCTATCAACCTCGAATTGATTATATTAGAGTAGTAGAAAACATCTACTTTTAAGTAAGAAATCAAATCAATTTCTTACAATGATTAGAAAGGTAGGATTTGCTTATGTCTGGTGAATATCGTTCTCGTGCAGAACGGAAGCAAGCAGCAAAACAACCAAAGCAAAAAAAGAAAAAAAAGCGAAAAGCCAACTCGTTATTGAAAACAATCGCACTCTCGCTTATGTTGTTAATCATAATCGGATTAGTCGGAGGGATTGCGACATTTGCCTATTTCGTCAAGGGCACACCGCCGCTTGATGAAGCCAAAATTAAAGACCCTTTATCATCGACTGTCTACGATATGAATGGTCATAAAATCGCTGAGCTCAGCGCGAATGGCCAAAAACGAACGTACGTTTCCTATTCTGACATTCCGAAAGTCTTGGAAAACGCGGTGCTGGCAACAGAGGATGCCCGGTTCTATCAGCATCACGGCGTCGATTTTATCCGGCTTGGCGGCGCGGTGCTGGCGAATGTAAAAGAAGGGTTTGGAGCGGAGGGAGGAAGCACCATCACTCAACAAGTGGTTAAACTCTCCTTCCTTTCATCCGAAAAAACGCTCAAACGCAAATCACAAGAGCTGTGGCTGGCCCTTCGTCTTGAGCAAAAATATTCTAAACACGAAATTTTAGAGATGTATTTAAACAAGATTTATTATTCGAACAGTATTTATGGGGTGGCTAAAGCGGCAGAGTTTTATTTTGGCAAAACCAATTTGAAAGACTTAACGCTCCCTGAAGCGGCCCTGCTCGCAGGCTTGCCGCAAAGCCCAAACAACTATAATCCGTACGAACATCCAGAAGCGGCGAAAAAGCGGCGCGACGTCGTGTTATCGCTTATGGCCAAGCATGGATTTATTACAAAAGAAGAAGCGGAAAAAGCGAAGAAAGTGCCGATTTCCTCCATGCTCGTCGATCGGAAAAAGAACAGCGGCACGGCCTCGCTTCCATATGATTCGTTTATCGACGAAGTGATTAGAGAAGTAACAGATCAAGCGAACGTGAACGTATATGAAGATGGATTAAAAATTTACACGACGCTCGATCCAAATGCCCAAGATTATGTAGAAGACTTGCTTAATTCTAATGAGTTATTTACAAAGAAAAAGGATTTACAATCATCCATTGCTTTAATTGATACAAAAACTGGCGAAATCCGTGCACTTGGCGGCGGACGCGATCCAGAGAACGTTACATTCGGCTTCAACTACGCGATTCAGCCAGTTGGGCAGCCTGGTTCAACCATTAAACCAATTTTAGATTACGGTCCAGCCATTGAATATTTAAAATGGTCGACAGCCCATCAGCTTGTTGATGAACCATATCAATATTCAGATGGCACGCCGATTAAAAACTGGAATGGCAGTTATGAAGGCGCGATGACGATGCGGACGGCTCTTGCCAAATCGCGCAACATTCCTGCTTTGAAGGCATTTCAAGCTGTTGGTCGAGAACGTGCGAAACAGTTTGCCAATAAGCTTGGCATGGGATTTGACACCGTTTATGAATCATATTCTATCGGCGGTCTTGAAAAAGGCGTATCGCCGCTGCAAATGGCTGGGGCTTACAGCGCTTTTGGCAATAATGGGGTCTATATCAAGCCGCATGCGGTCACTAAAATTGTCTTTCCTGATAATACAGAGATGAATTTGACGCCAAAACCGAAAACAGCGATGAAGGATTATACCGCTTATATGATTACCGACATGCTCAAATCAGTCGTGCAATCCGGAACAGGTACGCTTGCGAACGTGCCGGGTCTTCATATCGCTGGGAAGACGGGAACCACCAACTATGATAAAGATACGGCCCGTAAATACGGCTTGTCTAGCAGCGCGGTCCCAGATAGCTGGTTTGTCGGTTATACGCCAAATTATACGGCGGCTGTATGGACCGGCTTTAGCAAACGAAGCAGCACAGCGGATTTATCGACATATGAACAAAAGCTGCCGCGCTTGTTATTCAAAAAGGTCATCGCCCATGTAGATAAAGGCGGCAAAGATTTCCCAATGCCAAATAGCGTAGAGAAGCTGCCAATTAAAAAAGGCTCCAATCCGCCGAAGCTGGCAAGCAAATATACGCCAGCCAGCGAAATTACGTATGAATGCTTTATAAAAGGAACAGAGCCGACGGAAACAGCAAAAGATGAGCCGCCAGCAGCACCAGCGAATTTGCAAGCCGTCTATGATGCTGCCACAGATGCCATTTCCCTTTCTTGGAAATATGACAACGGTTCAAATGGAGACATGGCATTTGAAGTGCGTATCAAAAATGATAAAGGCGACTCAAGTGTGATTCCAACGTCCGACTCTTCTTTAACCATTAATCATCCGACTCCAGGAGCCGTTTATACGTTTGAAGTATATGCGGTAAGCAAGGACGGACAAATCAGAAGCAATCCAGCCGTGGCGACTGTCAATGTTCCGGGCAACGAACAGGAGGAACCAAACGGCAACAATAATAACAACGGAAACAATGGGAATGGAAACAACAACGGAATTCCTGGCAATAACGGGAACAACGGAAATGGAAACAATAACGGAATTCCTGGCAATAGCGGAAACAATGGGAATGGAAACAATAATAATTCTGGGAATGACGGCAGCGGCAATTCTGGCAACAATAATAACGGAACTGGCGGCAATACAGAAAATGGTGGAAGCGGCGGACAAAATAACAACGGTGGCAGCTCTGGCGGAAGCACACCGCCAACAACCCAAAATACCAGCCCTAATAACTCAACTCAAACCCATTAACGGCTGAATGCCGCTAGAAAAAAGGATGCCTCAACATGGAGGCATCCTTTTTTTTACAATCGCCCACTTCTTATAAAAAAGCTTCGCCGCTTCCTCAAACAATTCATTTAATTGAACAAATGAAGGATACGTATCACATCGCTGAAAAATGAATTGCAAGCGCTCCATACAGTTCATCGGTTTAAGCGGCAGCGATTCCACTGCTTTTTGCCACATACGAAGCTGGGTGACTTTGCTTTGATTCATCCAAAATAAAAGCATTATAAAATAAGATAACCCGCGAATCATCGGCTTCTGGACAAGCGTTCGGTTTCTTTCCGCAAAAAGTGCCTGAAGCTGCGCTTTTTCCTCATTCCACAGCTTCAGTAAAGCAGGGATCGATTGTTCTGCTTTTTCCCAAGGCACATAAGCGCTATCTACGATATCATAATAAAAATACACTGTTTTAAGTGCATAAGGGAACGGAGCCTCTTCTTGTTTCTCAATCATCTCTTCTTCTTGGAAAAACAACGGATGAACAAAGTCAATCGGCACTTGCAATTTTCTCCCTGCCCTTCATTCTTTTCTTTCCTTCTCGACATAGTTCAAGCAGGGGACAGATTTCGCATTTTGGTGATTGGGCTTTGCAATGATAACGCCCGAAAAAAATCATCCGGTGATGGGTAATCGACCACTCTTCTTTTGGTACCTTTCTCATCAGGGTTTCTTCTACTTCAAGCACAGAGTCCTTCCAACGGCAAAAACCAAGCCGTTTGCTAACTCTCTCCACATGTGTATCCACTGCGATCGCTGGGACGCCAAAAGCGACCGAAACCACCACATTCGCCGTCTTGCGCCCAACCCCCGGCAGCTTCATCAATTCGTCGCGATCACAAGGCACTTCTCCTCCATATTGTTCGAGCAGCATGGTGCACAGCTTTTGAATATTTTTCGCTTTGTTCCGATACAGTCCAATCGATCGGATATCTTGCTGAAGCTCTTCCAACGGAACCGATATATAATCTTCAGGCGTTTGATATTTTGCAAATAAATGTTTTGTTACTTTATTTACGAGCGCATCCGTGCATTGCGCCGACAAAACTACCGCAATTAGCAATTCAAAAGGGTTGCGGTGTATCAATTCGCAGTGAGCGTCCGGAAACATCTCTCCCATTCGATCCAAACAAATGCGAATTTGTTGCCGATTCAGCATAAGAATTCTCCTTTCGTTTTACAGCCGCTAACAGTAGCAGCGATTCCATTCTTTCTCACATCAAAGCTTGTCCTATTACGTTTCGTCACATAGGCCTATATGAACCTTCCCCATCTCCATTCCATTAAGAGGTGGGAGACTTCTCGGCGGATGATGTTAAAAAAGTGGCTGCCTCAATCATAGAAAAACGAGAGACGGGGGCCTCTCGCTTACGATTCTAGCCAATTATAAAATGTAACGGTTTGTCGATGCTCTTCCTGTGATACAGGCTTGGCTTTCGATTGATGCTTGCGAAATTTTTGCCCATAATCTTTCGCCTGTTCAATCGTACGCACCCCATTCTTTTTCCACTCAAACAAAATTCGATCAATATAACGGAAATTTAATTTCCCGGACAATACCGCTTCGCGAAGCGCGGCTTTTATGATAGCTGGATCATGCCCGTCTTGATCCATCCACATCGCCAGCGTCTCGCATTCAAACGGCGAAAGCGGTCGGCCAAACTCTTGTTCAAACATCGTATACAAGCTTTGTTCCTCTTCCTGGCGCTCTTTCTTTTGTTCGTTCATCGACTCGGAAATTAAATGATGCACTAACTTTTCCCATAGCGGCTTAAGCGAGTATTTTTCGCCCAAAATGGCTCCATCCACCTGTTCTTCAATAGAAACAAATCCTTTTTGCAAAAGCTTCCGCAATGCTTCCATACATTGTGCCGGCGTTAACGTCATCCTTTCTGCCAGCTCATCTGGAGTTGGAAACCATACCCCTTCTCCCATAAATGCATGCAAATGCAAAAGCAGCATAAATTCTACTTCCGTTAAACCTAAACGTTTATAATGCTGCAAAAGCAGCTTTGGAATTGCAATGCTGCCTTGGGCCAGCCATTCCGCCATTTTTTCTTTGTCCATTGGAATACACCTCAACTATAAGTATAACATGGATGCTAAGTATTAGATAATCTATATCGATATAACTTGACACCTTAACAGTTGCGTCGATATAAAGTCGACGGTCGTGTGACTGAACAATACGGCTTACAGACCCATCAATCGGTCTGTAAGCCGCCTGTTGTTCGGTGCTGTGCCACGCTAAGGCATAAGCAGAAAAGTTATTGACTTTTCTTGGACCGTCAAAAAATAGAAGTTTGCTTTTGAATAAATAATCAGTTCAATCTTCTCGTTGTATCTATGCATATAAATACAACTGAAAACGGGTGTCTGTCAAAACCTACATTCGAAAGAATCTCACGACTTGTCTAAATCATGTAATAAGCACGATCATCAAGCCATTGCGTATTAGGAAGATAAGAAAGCCCCCTAAAAGCTTGGGGGCTAATTCAACACGATAAACAAAACATGGATTCAATAAAAATACTGGTGCGATTATGGATATAATCGGTTCAATAGCCGTGGGAACGGAATCGTTTCACGCACATGTTCGACTCCGCAAATCCAAGCCACTGTACGCTCTAACCCTAAACCGAAACCTGAATGAGGTACAGAGCCGTATTGACGCAATTCTAAATACCATTGATACGCTTCAATTGGCAAATGATGCTCTTCTAAGCGCTGTTTAAGCAGATGGTAGTCGTGAATCCGTTCAGACCCACCAATAATTTCGCCGTACCCTTCCGGTGCAATTAAATCCGCACAAAGCACCACATCTGGACGGTTCGGATCAGGCTGCATGTAAAACGGCTTTAACGCAGTTGGATAGTGGGTAATGAACACTGGCTTGTCAAAGCTCTCCGCAATCGCTGTTTCATGCGGCGCTCCAAAATCATCTCCCCATTGAATATCATCAAATCCTTTGTCATGGAGAAGTTTAATCGCCTCATCATATGTAATGCGCGGAAATGGAGCTTGAATCTGCTCAAGCTTTGATGTGTCACGTCCCAAAGTTTTTAATTCAAGCTGGGAATTTTTCAACACCGCTTGAACGATATACGATACATATTCTTCTTGTATCTTTAAGTTATCTTCAAATTCGTAGAAGGCCATCTCCGGCTCGATCATCCAAAACTCAATGAGATGGCGGCGTGTTTTCGATTTTTCCGCACGGAACGTCGGACCAAATGAGAACACTTTTCCAAGCGCCATTGCGGCTGCTTCCATATAAAGCTGACCGCTTTGAGAAAGATAGGCATCTTCATCAAAATATTTTGTATGGAATAACTCCGTTGTTCCCTCTGGTGCACTTCCTGTTAAAATCGGCGGATCTACCTTGACAAATCCGTTGTTATTAAAAAATTCATAGGTTGCCCGGATGATTTCATTGCGAATTTTCATAATCGCATGCTGGCGTTTTGAACGCAGCCATAAATGGCGATGATCCATTAAAAACTCGACACCATGCTCTTTTGGCGTAATCGGATAATCAACCGCTTCATGAATGGTTTGTATGTTTGTCACCGATAATTCATAGCCAAATGGCGAGCGCTCATCCACGCGAACAATCCCTGTCACATATAAAGATGTTTCTTGCGTAATGGATTTTGCCGCCTTAAAGACGTCTTCCGCTACTTGCGATTTTTCAACTACTCCTTGAATAAAACCAGTGCCATCGCGCAGCTGCAAAAAAGCGATTTTTCCGCTTGAACGCTTATTTGCCAGCCATGCGCCGATCGTCACCTCTTGTCCTACATATTTGCTTACTTCTGCAATTGTTGCTTTCACCGAAAATTCCCTCCAACATTTGTTCAAAAAACTATGTATGCATAACTTATATTATACCTTTCAGCCAAAATGTAAGCAATACACGAAGCGGCTCTGTCATCGACAAAGCCGCTTTTGAAGCTTATACACGATTTGCGCGTTGCTCCATAAATTGCTGAATGCGCTCCATCGCCGTTTCTAGCACATCAAGCGATGTCGCATAAGACAAGCGAACATTATCGGGAGCACCAAAGCCAGAACCCGGAACAAGCGCCACCTTTGCTTCTTCTAAGAGAGCTGTGACAAATTCGTCTACATGGTGATATCCAGCCATTGCGGCCGCCTGCCGCGCATTCGGGAACAAATAAAATGCGCCTTGCGGTTTAACGCACGTAAATCCTGGAATTTGAATGAGTTTTTCATAAATAATATTTAACCGTTGTTCAAAGGCTTGCCGCATTTGTTCCACTGGCTCTTGTGGCCCACTGTATGCAGCAATAGCGGCATATTGAGCGATGGAAGTCGGATTTGAAGTGCTGTGGCTTGCAAGATCCGTCATCGCCCGAATGATCTCTTTATTTCCTGCAGCATATCCAATCCGCCAGCCAGTCATCGAATGCGATTTAGACAAGCCATTAATGATTACCGTTTGCGCCTTTAACTCTGGCGACAATTGAGCAATGGACACATGGCGATGTCCATCATAGACCAGCTTTTCGTAAATTTCGTCCGAGACAATGAATACATCATGCTCCAAGCAAATTTCACCAAGCGCTCTTAGTTCTTCTTCCGTATAAATCATTCCTGTCGGGTTACTTGGTGAATTAATAATAACCGCCTTTGTGCGATCAGTAATAACCGATTTTAATTGCTCAGGCGTAATTTTAAATTCGTTTTCCTCAAGCCCCTCGACATAAACAGGCACTCCTCCAGCAAGCTTTACTTGTTCCGGATAGCTGACCCAATATGGCGTTGGAATAACGACCTCATCACCTTCGTCTAAAATGACTTGAAATAAGGTATAGAGCGCATGTTTGGCTCCCACGCAAACGATTATTTCAGATGGCTCGTAGCGAAGCCCTTGGTCTCGTTCAAACTTTTTCACAATTTCCGTTTTTAAGCCCGCTAGTCCACCGGAAGGCGTATATTTTGTATGTCCCTCATTCATCGCCTGAACGGCCGCATCCATAATGTGCTGCGGTGTATTAAAATCCGGCTCTCCTGCTCCTAAACCGATGACATCATATCCAGCTGCTTTCAGCTCTTTCGCTTTAGCCGTAATCGCCAATGTCGCAGAAGGCGTGAGCGATGCCACTCGTTTTGCTAATTTCATGATCCATGTCCCCCTTCATGATTGTTGAAAGCTATATCTTTTCAAAAAAGCACCGTCTTTAAAGCTGAGGTAGTAAAAAGAATAACGATTGTTTTGATCAATATATGTCAGCTCCCAAAGAGGCACTCCTTTTTCCATGCCAAGCTTTGCGGAAACAATCTTTTTCGGATTTCGTTCCGCTGTTAACTTTTTGATGGCTTCTTCCTGTGTAATTCCGCTCTTGGCGTCTTTCACCACGATGCTTCCACTTTTCTCCGGAACCCAAACAATTTTGCGAGCTCCTTTACGATCATCACCCATAAATACAATATAGGTCTTTTCACCGTAATATGTATAAACTTGATCGATACGCGCAAAGGCCACTCTCTCAATCGCTCGCTTTCTTGCTGTTTCCATCAGCGATTGCTTCTGTCCGATCGCTGTGTGATAAACGCTTGCAGCTTGCCAAAAGAAAATACATAGCACAACAAAGCATAAAATACCCCACTTTCTCATAACAAACCACTTCTCTATGTACGGTAAATCGTAAAAACCGCTTTATTTTGATCTTTTTCATCAAGCGCCAATCCAAACATTAAGTTCTGCCTTTTCAGCGTTCGATTCAAGCAGTCAACAACTTTATATAAATCGGGTGAGTGCTGAATTTTGACAGTGGCTAACACCTCGATTTTACTTTCCATTTCACATTTTCCTCCTCCATGCCACAAATTTTGTTACTCATAGGAACAGAGCGGCGTGGCTACACTATACATACAACAAATTTGTGTTGTACCTTTCCATAATTATAACAGGTTCGTTGGACAATTTCATAAAAAAATTCCCCCACCTACATCTTATGGATCCCGCATCGTGTATATATACGATGCGGGATTTAAATGACAATTAGGCTTCCTCTCATTAAAGCTACCCGATCTTTTTGGGCAAAGGAAATGCTCTTTCATCCGTGTTCGTTATCTGATGATCGAAAAGCAAACGATCAAAAAACTTTCAATGGTTCCTCACCATATCTTTATAAAAGCCCTCTTCATCTTACATGCGACAAGATCCAGCGACGCTGCTCTATTCCGCTATCCTACCTATAGATTGCTCATTTGCTCTCTATTTACACGATCAACACTCATCCATTATCTGTATACTATTTTAACGGCCATCACCATTCAAATTTTTTCGTCATGTATCCATGTAACGCAGGCCTAAACAATCTTGTTTAACCACTTGACCAGCGAAAATAAACCGAACCCCATATCTAGCATTGTCATTTTTTCAAGCTTTGCAAAAGCTGCTCTAGCGGTGCTTCATAAATAGATACGGGGGGAAGCGAACCTACAAAATATTTTCCATAAGAAGCAGTGGTTAAACGGCGATCCAATACAAATAGCACTCCGGAATCAGTTGCTGTACGAATGAGGCGGCCAAAGCCTTGCTTAAAACGAATGATCGCCTGAGGCAGCGACAGATCATAAAACGGCCGTCCTCCTTTGGCGCGAATGCGCTCACTTTTCGCTTCTATCACAGGGTCATCTGGCGGAGCAAATGGCAAGCGGACCATGACAATAAAAGATAGCTGCTCCCTAGGTAAATCAATCCCTTCCCAAAAGCTGCTCGTTCCAAATAAAATGGCACGGTCAAATTGTAAAAAGGCCTTTGTGAGCTTTGCCGCATTTCCTCCTTGAATTCCTTGAGCAAGCAACACCAGTGTTTCGTCCTCATTTTTTTCTTTCACAATGGCAGCCGTCATTCGCAGAAGCTCATATGATGTGAACAATACCAGTATTTTCTCTTTGACCTGCTTTTCAATTTCTAGCAATTGTTCAGCTACAGCATGGGCATACTCTGGAAGCGACACATCTACAATAGACGGTAAGTCGCTTGGAATCATAATTTTTGCTTGGCGCTTATAATCAAATGGAGATGGAATCATGCGACAAATGGGATAAAAATCCTCTAACCCAAGCTGTGAGATTGCATAAGCAAATGAATGGTCCGTTGTTAAGGTTGCCGATGTCAAAATAACACTTTTCTTTCTTGTAAACAACCGCTCAGCAAAAAATTCTTCAAGCTCAATCGGCTGTGCATAAATAGCAGTAGCATTAGCGGCCCCTTTCACATCCGCCTCCATCCAGCGAACCACCTTCGAATCCGTATCTTCAAGCAAAAAGCGCAGACCATGAATCATGTCGTTCAGTACCGTCACATCTGTAAAGAACGAAAGGGAGGAAAGCGAAGGGTCGAGCATTTTCAGCTGTTCCGCCTTCTCTGCCAGCTCGGAGGTGTGATGACAGAGCCGCCAAAGCAACTCACGAATAGCGTTCCAATGTCTCCCTTTCTCTTCGCTTGGATGAAAGCGATAGCGCAGCCGCACGGCATTGGAATTCGTTTGTTTTCGCAGCACGTATTGCCGGATCATGCGAAACCATTCATCACATTCCAATTCAATGTCGCTTAACACAGACTGAAAATACATAAAATAGGCTTGTTGTTCAAGCCGTTTTCGAAGCTGAAAGAAGGATCCTTCATCATGACCATTTCCGATGCGAGTTAATAATAATCGAACAGCTACATAATCAACGCTCTGGCCAAAGTATTGAGAAGCAACATCCTCAAGATGGTGTGCTTCATCAACAATGAGCTGCTCATATGGCGGAAACAGCGGCTTATCAGAATTCAGATCCTGCAATAAAAACGCATGATTGGTAATAATCAGGTCGGCCTTACTGGCTCGCTGGCACGCCCTCTGGAAAAAATCATACTCCGCTTCTTCTTTTTCCTCATCCATATGCAGCATGGTCCAAAGCAGCTGGCCGCCCGAAGATAGCTGAAGCTCATCAACATCGCCTGTCTCCGTTTCTGTTAACCAAACGAGCAGCTGGCATTTGGTTAGCACTTCATCGTAGTTTTTGTTTGGTTTATACAAAAAGTGAGCAAATTTTTCGAGTGAAAGATAATTTCGTTTCCCTTTTAATTGCGCGACATGAAATGGAAACGACGCGATACTTTGGAGCAATGGAATATCGCGCTCCATCAGCTGCTGGCCTAGCTGGAGCGTATATGTACTAATCACAACAGGCTTTTGATATTGCCGAGCAAAGTAAAGACTCGGAATAAGATAGGCCAACGATTTCCCAATTCCAGTTCCTGCTTCAATTAAAGCATGTTGTGATGTATCGAGGGCCTCATAAACCATTTCCATCATGTCCCATTGTCCTTGTCGATGTTCGTAATCACGGAAAGGAAGCGTCTCCGTATGGGTGAACCATTCTCGAAAGGAAACGGGACACTCTCCAATTTTTTGAGGAAGAGGAGACGGTTTTCGCAATGCGATTCCTTGGTAGTAACTATATTGGTCATCATGCAAGGATGTTATTTTTTGGGCCAGCATCGCATCCATAATCGAATGGACATCGCTTTTCATATCGCGCGATAAACGGCACAATTGCCGCAATGTCGCGACCGGCAGCGCCTCCAATTTATCAAGTAAAGCGAGCCATAATTGGGCTGTAACCTCCGCATCGCTATCCGCCTGATGAGGATGCTGATGGGGAATATGCAATGCCTTCGCCATATCACTTAATTTATAGCTTTCCATGCTCGGGTATAAAATTCGAGAAAGTTCAACCGTATCAATCATCGGCGGCTCCGGCAAAAAAACTCCCGCTCTGTTCAATTCCTCCTGCAAAAACGGCCAATCAAATGCAACATTATGGGCAACAAAATACGATTGCTTCAATAGTGCAGCAACTGTCGGGGCAAGTTCAGAAAAAAGCGGCGCATGGCGCACCATTTGCTCACCAATTTGCGTCAATTGCTGGATAAAAGGTGGAATGCTGCATTCCGGGTTAACAAAACTGGAGAACCGCTTGACTATTTGTCTATTTTCAATAACGACGAGCCCGATTTGAATAATTCGATCCCCTTTTTTCACTGAATTCCCTGTTGTTTCTAGGTCTATGACTACAAACCGTTCATCCATCGTTTCACCTCAATCGCGCAATAATAGGGGCGTTCTCTACTGAGAAACAGCCCCCTTTTTTATGACAGGAAAAGCGGTAGCATCACCGCCTTCCTGCTTTTATATCCATACAAACGGATCGAATCTCTATCCTGGCCAAACATTTATAATAAGCCGGAACCATTACTTTTCTCCCTAAACATGAGAGGTTCTGTCTTTAGAAAGCTTGAGCTTCAGCTTACATCACTGTATGAGCTGGTTCGGCTACCATTAATTGCTGAATTCGATTATGCTCGTCCATAATCGCGATTTTCGGACGATGCGCCGCAATTTTCTCCTCTGGAATAAGGGCATAGGAAATGACGATGATGACATCATCCTTTTGCACAAGACGAGCAGCCGCTCCATTTAAGCAAAACACACCGCTTCCCCGTTCTCCTGGAATAATATATGTTTCAAAACGTGCGCCGTTATTGTTATTAACAATTTGTACTTTCTCATTTGCTACCATGCCAACCGCGTCCAAAATATCTTCATCAATCGTGATGCTTCCAACATAATTTAAATTCGCTTCCGTCACACGCGCACGGTGGATTTTTGCATTCATTAATGTACGAAACATGATTGTCCCCCCAACATTACGATTCCACATCAAGAGTTATATTATCAATGAGTCGCGCATTTGTAAACCTGACAGCAAGCGCAATGATGATTTTTCCAGATATTTTCTGAAGCGGTTGCAAATCTGGATAAGAATATACTTCAACATAATCAATGATACCATGTGTATAAGTTTGAATATAATCTTCAACAAGAGCACAAATAGCCGATGGATTGCGCTCGCCATTTTCAATCGCCCGCTTCGCTTTTTGCAATGCCGCGTACAGGGCAGGAGCTTCTTTTCGCTCTTCCGGAGATAAATACACATTGCGCGAGCTTTTCGCTAGCCCGTCCGCTTCGCGAACAGTCGGAACTGGAACAAGCTCGATCGGAAAATGGAAATCGCGAATAAGTCCATCAACCACTGCTACCTGCTGCGCATCTTTCATCCCGAAGTAAGCACGGGTCGGCATGACAATATGAAATAGTTTCGTTAATACCGTAGCCACGCCATCAAAATGCCCCGGTCTTGATTTTCCGCATAATACATCAACGCGCTCCTTGACGGCCACCTGCACGCTTAATGGCCGCGGATACATTTCTGTCACGGATGGATAAAACAATAGATCCACCCCTGACGCTTTGGCGATCTTTTCATCTCTCTCCATATCGCGCGGATATCGGTCGAAATCTTCATTTGGCCCAAACTGCAATGGATTAACAAACACGCTTAATACAACAATATCATTTTCCTCTCGCGCTTTTTTCAGCAAGGCAGCATGGCCTTCATGCAAATACCCCATTGTCGGTACAAAGCCAATGGACTTTCCTTGCTGACGGTATTGGGCTGTTTTTTGCTGCATTTCTTGGATCGTTTGAATGATCATCATTACTGCTTTCCTCCATATAGTGCAATCCATTCTTCTTCTTTCATCGTAAACATATGCTCACGTTCAGGAAACTGCCGAAGCTTTACCTCCGTCACATAGCTTGTCAAGGCATGCTGCATCGTTTCTTCAATATTGGCATATTTTTTAACAAACTTAGGTACTCGTTCTACTCCATATCCGAGCACATCATGATAGACAAGCACCTGTCCATCTACTTCATTACCTGCTCCTATTCCAATAGTGGGAATGGTTAATTGCTTAGTAATTTCGGCGGCAATCTGCTTTGGCACGCATTCGAGAACTAAAGCGACCGCTCCGGCCTCCTCGCACCATTTTGCATCTTGTAAAAGTTTGCGAGCGCTTTCAGCGTCTTTCGCTTGCACTTTATATCCACCAAGCACCCCGACAGATTGCGGAGTTAAACCTAAATGGGCAACAACTGGAACACCTGCTTCAGTCAGGGCACGAATGACCTCTATGACTTCGCCGGCCCCTTCAACTTTTACGGCATGAGCTCCAGACTGCTGCATGATGCGCTGAGCATTGCGAAGTGCTTCTTCCCTCGACAGATGGTAAGACATAAACGGCATGTCCGTGACAATGAACGTGTTCATGGCTCCACGCCGCACTGCCTTCGTATGATGAATCATGTCCTCCACTGTTACCGGAATGGTGGAATCATATCCGAGCACAACCATCCCAAGCGAATCGCCGACAAGAATCATGTCTACTCCAGCAGCTTCCGCAAGCTTTGCTGACGGAAAATCATACGCTGTCAGCATCACAATCGGCTCGTTTGTCTTCTTCATCTTCAAAAAATCACTGGTTGTTTTCATGGCATATCCCTCCTCCTTGTTTGCAGAGGAGATGAATCTCCGAATAAAAAAACCTTCTTCCCCACCTTGAGAAGAAGGATGTTGATTGTATCGGCCGAGTTCATCCCTCTGTCCCAGTCCTTTAGCGGATCAAGGCAGATCACATTGACAACACTGACACATTTTTCATGGTGCAGTTCTTCGCTAAAAGATACTGCCCTTGTACATCCATCTATATTTTAACAAAATTCGAACACTTTTGCTACAATGAAATATCGGCGGAATGAATGTGATGAATCGTTCCATCATGGTCTTCCAGGATTAATACGCCTTCATCTGTAATGCCGCGCGCGAAACCACGGATCGTTCCGTTCAAGGTGCGAGCGGTAATTTCTTTACCAATGCTTATAGCGTATCCTTCCCATAGCAGCTTGATCGGCAAAAAGCCATGCTGCAAATATTGCCGATACAATGTTTCCATTTTTAATAGTACTTCCTGGATGAGACGAGCTCGTTTTATTTTTTCTCCCTTTTCAATCGCCAATGATGTGGCAATGCCGCGAAGATCTTCAGGAAATTGATCGCGTTCATGATTGACGTTCACTCCCATTCCAATCGTAACAGAATGAACGCGATCAGGATCAGCCTGCAGCTCCGTTAAAATGCCGACACATTTTTTGCCGTTGATTAAAATATCATTCGGCCATTTAATATCAGGAACAAGCCCCACCACTTCCTGAATAGCTTGGACAATAGCGACAGCTGTCAGCAACGTCAGCTGTGGCGTCTTTTGCGGCGGAATCGGCGGTCTTAAAATTAAACTCATCCAAACTCCTGTCCCTTTTGGCGAAAACCATTTTCGATCCATTCGGCCGCGCCCTGCCGTCTGCAATTCAGCGACAACAATCGTCCCCTCTTTTGCTCCTTCATGTGCCAACTGATGAGCCATTTTTTGTGTAGAGGTCACTTCTTCTTCAAAATAAATCGTTTGTCCAAACACCTCTGTTTTTAAACCAAGGCGGATTTCATTGGCTGTAATTTTGTCAGGCGTACTCACAATTCTGTATCCAAGGCGGCGCACCGCTTCAAGCTCAAATCCTTCCTTCCGCAAATCTTCAATATGCTTCCAAACGGCGGTTCTGGAACAGCCGAGAATATCGCTGATTTTTTGTCCGGAAATAAAATCGCCATTGGCCTCAGAAAATAATTCTAGCAATTTTTTTCTTGTGTCAGATTGCATGAAATGAGCCACTCCTTTATCCGCTCTTTGTCATTTTCTACTTTTCCTTGAATCACCGCCCGCTCCACTTTCTTCAGCATATTTGCCAGCCACGGACCGCCCGGACATCCCATCCATCCCATGATATCTTTTCCGGTAATAGCTAAATCACTTCTGCTTTTAATAGGCAATTGAGCAAAGAGAGCGACGAGCCGTTGGCGATTGCTATAAGCATCTTCCATATCAATAAGGGAACGAATGGTTTCTGCCGCTAAAGCATAATCAAGCCCAAACTCATACAACTGCTCTTTTTTCCAATCATCATGTGAGCGAATGAGGGGCAGAATGCGCAAAATATGTTGCACATCCTTCATTAGCCGGTTAGGCAGCTTCCAAAGTCGCAAAAAAGCGGAAGATTCTTGATCGCTTAACAGCAAATAGCACAAAAATCCCCAGCGCTCCATCGAAGAGGACAATGCTTTCCAATCGTATTGCGCCAACTTTTTTAACGGCTCTTTTTTTTCGCGAAGTCCCGGCAAATACACATATAATCCTGTTTCCTCTAACAGTGAGAAAGCCTTCTCTGCAAATGGGCCCGCCATCAATTTCTCAAACTCGGCTGTTATTCTTTCCACCGAAATATGCGCCAACAGCGAAGCATGTTCAATAATCGCCTGCTTCGTCTCCATTTCTAACGCAAAACCGAGCTGACTGACAAACCGGATCGCCCGCATCATGCGAAGAGCATCTTCAGAAAAACGCTCGCTCGCCTTTCCAACGGTACAAATGATTTTAGCAGAAATCGCCCGCTGTCCATGAAACGGATCGTATAGTGTTCCATGATCGTCCATCGCAATGGCATTCATCGTAAAGTCGCGCCTTTGCAAGTCTTCGCGCAGGGAACGGACAAATGTCACAGACTCGGGACGACGATAATCTTCATACGTACCTTCCGTTCGAAAGGTTGTCACTTCATATGGAATACCGTCGTTTAACACAACAACGGTTCCATGCTTTAAACCAACGGGAATCGTTTTTGGAAAAAGCTTGATCACTTCTTCGGGAAGAGCGGATGTGGCAATATCAATGTCGCCAAGCGGACGATTTAGCAAATAGTCGCGAACCGCACCGCCGACGAAATAAGCTTCATATCCATGTTGCTTCAGTTTACGAATAATGCCAAGTGCGCGTTGAAACGGTTCTTTCATCGCTTCACCTCTTTTATCAACGAAAAATAAACATCTTCGTATTGCTGTAAGATGTGCTGCGAATGAAATTTTTCATAAACAGCTTTAAGCGCTTGTTCAGCCATATATGTATGCAAATCTTCGTTTGTCAACATTTGTAGCGTTTTTTCAGCTACTTCTTCGATATTGCCAAGCTCGCATAGAAACCCTGTCTTGCCATCTTCAATCACTTCAGGAATGCCGCCAATGTTTGTGCCCACACACGGAACTCCGCAAGCCATTGCTTCAAGCAAAACAAGTCCAAAGCTTTCTTTTTCCGATAAAAGCCATTTGACATCACTCATCGAATAAAGCTCTTCTAAATTTTCTTGTTTTCCTAAGAAAAGAACGTCTTCTGTTAATCCTAGTTGCCGCACTAATCTGCACACAACGGTCATTTCTGGTCCATCACCAACGAGCAGTAGTTTAGCAGGAATTTGGCTACGAACATGCAAAAAGGCATGCACAACATCTTGAACACGCTTCACCTTGCGAAAATTGGACACATGGATAATGACCTTTTCTTGTTCTGTTATTCCATATTGTTGTTTTAAATGCTTAACATCTTTTTTATGATACACGCGTTCATCAACAAAATTATAAATGGTATGAATATCCTTTTGAACATCAAGCAGCTCGTAAGTTTGCTTAACAAGTGCATTCGACACAGCCGTAACCAGATCCGATTGTTCAATTCCAAATTTTATCATATCGCTTAACGACGGATCATATCCGAGAACGGTAATATCCGTCCCGTGAAGCGTCGTCACAATTTTCACATCGTATCCAACCATTTGCTTGGCTAATACCGCACAAACCGCATGCGGAATCGCATAATGAACATGCAGCACATCCAGCTTTTCCCGTTTGGCTACTTCAGCAATTTTACTTGCTAATGCCAAATCATATGGCGGATACTGAAACACGGAATACTGATTGACTGTTACTTCATGATAATAAATATTGCAATATACTTTATTTAGGCGAAAGGGCATGCTTGAAGAAATAAAATGAATTTCATGTCCTTTTTCCGCCAGCAATTTTCCCAATTCTGTGGCGACAACACCGGATCCGCCAACCGTTGGGTAACAGACAATTCCTATTTTTAGCTTCATTGTTTCTCTCCTAGCAAATCATTTGAAATGACGAGCGGCTGTTTCGTCATAAATCCTTCGGCAAACAGCACTCCGACTTGCTTTCCCCATAACCGCTCGCGGCTTTCAACGGTTTCAATATAGCCATTGGTTAACGGCGTATCAACCGACTGAGCTGTTTTTTGAAATTGGCTTGCATAAGCTTTCAGGCTCGCCAGCTTTGTTTCCATCGTATGGCTAATATCAACAACAAAATGTGGCCGTTCATAACTGTTAATCATGTAGTAATAAAGCGATGAAACACGATGTGCCGGCAGCTCTCCTGCCTCATAACGGCGAATCCCAGCCGAAAACACCGCTTCTTCGACAAGAAAAGCACAATTTCCATGATCGGGATGACGATCTACCCAATACGGTGCAAAGATGACTCGTGGACGATATTGGCGAATAACAACAGCAATACAGCGAATAGCTTCTTCTGTTTTATATAAGCCCCGATCGGGCAGATGAAGATTGATTCTTGCCACAGCTCCAAGCAGCTCAGCTGCTTTTTGCGCTTCTTTTTGCCGCCGTTCTACAGTTCCGTTAGACGACAGCTCTGCCAAGGTTAAATCGCAAATGCCGATGCGACACCCTTGCTTGGCATATTTGGCGATCGTTCCCCCCATCCCGATTTCCACATCATCTGGATGAGCGCCAAATGCTAGTATATCAAGTTGCTCACGCTCCATTTTCGTCACCTTTTCTCTCATGAATAATAGTCCGCCATTGGAAGTCGCCACGCTCAAGCCCTCTAATTAAAATTTCAGCCGTCCCCATATTAGTGGCCAGCGGCACATTATAGACATCACATAACCGAAGCAGAGCACTGACATCCGGCTCATGAGGCTGGGCGGTTAAAGGATCACGGAAAAACAATATCATATCTATTTCATTGCGTGCAACCATAGCGCCAATCTCTTGATCCCCGCCTAACGGTCCCGAACAAAATCGATGGATAGGCAAACCGGTTGCCTCCATAATGCGCAAACCAGTTGTTCCCGTTGCATACAGCTCATGCTTTGCTAAAATCGTTTGATAAGCTGTCGCAAACTGAATCATATCCGCCTTTTTTTTATCATGCGCGATTAAGGCAATTTTCACGCTGACACCCCCGCTATTCAATAATATGCTCTAAACCATACACAAGCGTTTGCAACTTCATCACGGTTTCGATTGATAGCTTGACCCCAGACATAAATGACCCACGATGGAACGAATCATGACGAATGGTTAATGATTGTCCGTTTCCACCGAAAATGACTTCTTGATGCGCAATAAACCCCGGCAGGCGGACACTGTGAATCGGAATCCCGTCATAAGAGGCTCCCCTAGCACCTTTAAGCGTCTCTTTTTCATCAGGATGCCCTTGCTTTTTAGTTGGTCGCACCGCCGAAATGAGCTGTGCTGTTTTTACAGCTGTTCCAGACGGAGCATCAAGCTTTTGGTCATGGTGCAGCTCAATAATTTCAACATCAGTAAAATATTTGGCGGCCATTTGAGCAAACTTCATCATTAAAATGGCACCCACTGCAAAATTCGGTGCAATAATCGCGCCCATTTCTTTTTCTTCCGCCAGCTTTGTTAATTGCTCAATTTCTTCTTGACTAAACCCTGTCGTTCCCACTACGGGACGAACACCATAGCGAAGCGCGATCTCAGTATGGCGCTTGCCCGTTTCTGGAGTCGTTAAATCAACTAAAACATCCGGCTTTGTCTCTTGAAAGCAGCGTTCAATATCCGTATACACTGGCGCATGAATGCCGTTAAAACCATCTACCTCTGCTAAGTCCTTTCCATCATGGATACGGTCAATCACCGCCACAAGCTGAAAATTCTCCGCATGATGCACAAGCGCTACCGCTTCCCGTCCCATCCGTCCTCGCGGGCCTGCCACTGCTACTTTAATTGGATTATTCACTCTTTCTCTTCCTTTCTTGTCCATCTGTTTTGATCTCTTGTCTGAAACTTTTCCATCACCATATCATGCGCTTTTTCTAAATCAATTTGAAGGGAGTTCGCAAAGCAAATCAAGACAAATAATAAATCGCCAAGCTCCTCTTCAATCGTCTTTTCGGTTTCTGATTTTTTCTTTGGCTTTTCTCCATAATAATGGTTGACTTCTCTCGCTAATTCCCCTAATTCCTCAGTCAACCTAGCCAACATGGCAAGCGGGCTGAAGTAGCCTTCTTTAAATTGGCCAATATAATCATCAACTTCCTTCTGCAATTGCTTGATCGTTTTTTCCGACATATCGTTGATTCCCACCTTTCATGCTTTCATGTTAGCTAAAAGCAACCATTTTGACAAATATTTTTGCGTTTCGTTGCTCAAGTCCTCCTCTTCCACTATAATTTATAATTAATGACTGAGATCGCCGGCCTATCATTACTATACGGAGGTGTCATATGGTTTTTGGACTGAAAATTAAAAATGTCTTATTTATTTTACTTGGCGCGGCTATTTTCGCATTTGGACTTGTTCATTTTAATATGCAAAATAATCTAGCGGAAGGAGGAGTAACAGGCATCACGCTTCTCCTTTATTTCTTGTTCGGCATCGATCCCTCCCTCACGAACTTGCTGCTGAACATCCCGCTTTTTTTTATCGGCTGGAAGCTGCTCGGACGCCATTCCTTTTTTTATACCATGATTGGGACCGTCAGCTTATCCTTATTTCTATGGATTTTTCAACATTATGCAATCAAGATGCCGCTAAAGCATGATTTAACGCTCGCAGCCTTGTTTGCTGGCGTTTTTGTTGGAATCGGGCTTGGGATCATCTTTCGCTATGGGGGAACAACCGGGGGCGTCGATATTATTGCAAGGCTTCTCTACAAATATCGCGGAATTAGCATGGGAAAAACCATGTTTGCTTTTGATGCGGTTGTCATTACACTGTCGCTTTTATACCTTTCATACCGCGAGGCCATGTACACGCTAGTTGCCGTCTTTATTGGCGCCCGCGTCATTGATTTTATGCAGGAAGGCGGTTATGCTGCAAAAGGAGCGACCATTATTTCTGAAAAGAGCGAAGAAATCGCCTCCAAAATTTTAACAGAAATGGAGCGTGGTGTAACCGTTTTAAAAGGACGCGGCTCCTATACCAAAAGAGAACGAGATGTGCTTTATTGCGTAGTAGCCAAAAATGAATTACCGCGCCTTAAAAATGTCATTATTTCCGCAGATCCACATGCTTTTGTCGCCGTGACGGATGTGCATGATGTACTCGGTGAGGGATTTACCCTCGATGAAAATAAGCAGCCCATTCAAAACGATTAAGAGCAAAAGCATAAGGCCGGTCTGCCAAGCAAAAAGGCTGAGATTCGACCTCAGCCTTTTTTATTGTTCCTCATGTGAGCGAGCTTTTTGCTTTTCTCCACGATATTTGCGAAACCCGACATAGGTTAATGTCAATATAATCATTCCTCCCGTAGAAATCATCACCCACAATAAGGAAGAATCTGCTTCATCCTTTTTCATATGATTAAACAATGCCGCAAGATCTTGCCTCATTTGCGCAAGCTGCTCCTGCTGCTTGGCTTTGTCAAGGGCATGAAAGCTCGGGCTTTGGAGCTGTTCAATGTCTTGATCTGCCTTTTTGGCCCAGGCAGGCTCCACATCAATTTTTACGCTTGGCTCGATGATTTCATATTGATGCAAAAATTGCTGTAGCACCGTTTGAAACTGCTGCTCATCCCCGCTCTCAATCGCTGCTTCAATTTCCTGAAATGCCCCCATAATCGAAGATTCCATTTCCGCCCAAAGCGGCTGATAATTGGAATGAACAGCATCGATTACAAGACGAAACTGCACCACTTGATCAATTCGGTCTTCCGCCGGCAATGTGGAAGCGGTAATGGCTTTTAACGCATTTTCATGCGTGATGGTGATGGCACGCAATTCATCCATCGATTTAAGGCGATCGCGTGCATTTAACTTTAAAAATTCATCAGAAAAATAATTCAACACGTCCTTCGCTTCTTCAAAACGCTTATTTTTAGCAAGCTGTAATGCCTGATCTGAAATTTTATCAAGCCTTTGCCATTCATCATGATGTGTAGCAAAGACAGCTGACGGAAATGCACAAAGGATCATAATGATCCATATGACTGCCATTCGCCTCATTCTTGTCCCTCCTCCGCTAACTACTACAATGTATGAGAGGCTGGACAAGGTTAGACCATTATTTGAGCGAAATTTGTAGACGACCTTCTTTTATTCCCAATACATAAGCAACGGCAATAGAAATCATGCTTAACCAGAAAGTAAAATAGCCGATTTGCGGGATATACTGTTCAAGCATGCTGTAACGAGGCAGCATCTGAAACACATAATCGATCACATCATTATGCAGGGTCCATATAGCAGCAAAAGCTAAATGCCGCACCTTCATTCGATAGAATGGGGCATACAGCAAGCCTTGAATGGCCATTGCTCCGTGAGAGAAAATAAGCATCCATCCTTGCCATCCAAGCGTTCCAGTCACTTTCCAGACAAGAATGTTCATAACGACCGCCCAAATTCCGTACTTCAATAGAGTCACCATCGCCAGAGCTTCTAATAATGGCCAATTTCTTTTTAATATAAAAGCAAGCAAGACAAAAACAAAAAACAAACTAGCGGTAGGGCTGTCAGGGACAAATAATAAAAATCGGCTTGGTGTTTCCGCAAGCTGCGGTCCATACCATATATATCCGTAAATAGTTCCGGCAATGTTGATCACGAGCAGCAGCCAAAGAACAGAGGGAGCCGCAAGTAAAAGATACCACTGTATCATGTTCCACCTCCTTTCTTCTATGCAAGCTTATATGTTATAGCCGACGAAAATTCTTTGATGATTAGAAACAAGCTAGTGGCTTGCCGCCGTCACGCTTTGGCGTGACCAAGCCCCAAACGGCTGGCCATTCCAGACAAATTCATGTGCCTGGAAAGCGGTGTTATTCGGTCGTCCGACCGTCGAAATCGGTTATCATCCGCTCACTTTCGGATAAGTGTTGAACCATCAAATTGTATTTATTATATAGAATATAGATGAAAGAAAAAAGCTGACTAATAGTAGCCAGCTTTTTTCCTGTCACTTTTAATCCTACTCTGCTTTCAATCCTGCAATAAATTCAGATAGCTTTTTCAATTCTTCATCTGTTCCTTTGAACACCCCAGGAGGCATGCCGCCTTTACCTTCTTTAGCAATTTTCGCAATTTCTTCTGGCTTTAGCCCCGTGCCGACAAGCGAAGGCGCTGCTGCTCCTCCGGAAAGGTTTTCACCGTGACAAGTTGTACATGTATTTGCTTGGGCAATTTTATATCCGTCCGCGTTTTTGTCGATTTCGACTTCAGCACGGATTTTCCCTTGTTCCGCAGCTTTTTTCCAGTCGTGAGTAACGACCGATTCCCAAGTAAGGAAAACCATTGCTGCAAGCGTTAACAACATCATGCCGACCGCAACTGGACGTTTCCATGGACGACGTTCCGGCCCGCGATCTAAAAATGGCGCAAGCAATAATGCTCCAAAGGCAAGACCCGGCATCACGATCGCACCAATGACCGTATAAGGACCTGAAGCATATGAGTATTTCAGCAATTGGTATAGAAACAAGAAATACCAGTCTGGAAGCGGAATATATGACGTATCTGTCGGGTCAGCGATCCGTTCCAGCGGAGATGGATGGGCAACCGTTAAACATAAAAAGCCAACTAAGAAGACAGCACCAACCATCCATTCCTTTAATAAGAAGTTCGGCCAAAACGCTTCTGTTTTTCCTGGATATTCCGAATAATCCTTCGGAATATTCGGTTTTCTCACAGCAGAAACACGCGAATCGCCGACGAATTTCATCCCTTTTCCGCGATGCATATCATGTTTCCCTCCTTTATCTTATAGATTCATCCATGAATCATATATTTTACAGTGGACCAGAGATTCCTTGTTTGCGAATCATCAAAAAGTGCACAGCCATTAATCCAAGCAATGCAGCTGGCAAGAAAAATACATGGATCGCAAAGAAACGTGTCAACGTTTGTGCACCGACAATTTCCGGATGACCCGCTAATAGCGTTTTCACTGCCGTACCAATAATCGGAGTAGCCTCAGCGATTTGCAAACCAACCTTTGTTGCAAATAGCGCTTTCATATCCCATGGAAGCAAGTATCCTGTAAAGCCTAGCCCCATCATGACCATAAAGATGAGCACGCCGACAATCCAGTTCAACTCACGAGGCTTTTTATAGGCCCCTTGGAAAAAGACGCGCAATGTATGTAAAAACATCATGACAATGACAAGACTTGCTCCCCAGTGATGCATTCCGCGCACAATTTGACCGAATGCTACTTCATTTTGTAAATAATACACGGACTCCCAAGCATTCTTAATATCTGGAACGTAGTACATGGTTAAAAACATTCCTGATAAGATTTGGATGACCGTAACAAAAAATGTGAGCCCTCCAAAACAATAAACGAATGCAGAAAAGTGATGGGCTGGGTTTACATGCTCTGGCACTTCATGGTCAGCGATATCTCGCCACAAAGGCGTAATATCTAACCGCTCGTCTACCCAGTCATAAATTTTATTTAACACGTATTACGCCTCCCCTCGTGGTTTCGCTTTACCTAAATACAACTTGCCATCCTTCACCTTGTACTCGTAACGGTCTAACGGATGCATTGGCGGCGTTCCAGGCACGTTTGTACCATCCTTTGTATAACGGCCATAGTGGCATGGACAGAAAAACTGATTTGGGTGCGACTTATCCCCATTCCAGTTAACGGTACAGCCAAGATGCTTACAGATCGGAGACAAGGCAATGATATTACCTTTTTCATCCTTGTACACCCATGCCGATTTTGGTTCTTCAGATTCATACCATGCGTCTTTCACCTTGACTTTAAAGTCGAAGCGCTGCGGCTCTGTTGTGATGTCTTTCACTTGCGCAACCGCTACCATCTCTTCTGCTGCTTCTTCCTTTAAAATCGGATCTAGCGCGAACCGCACCATTGGCATGAGAATACCAGCAGCCATAAATCCGCCCACTCCCGTTAATGTGTAGTTTAAAAACTGGCGTCTTGATACACGGTGTTTCTTTTCGCTCATCATTTTCCCCCCTCTATGTAAAATTAAGTCCATCCGGACAAAATCTTATAACACATATAAAACTAGGACATTCTAATGATAGCTCAAGATGGAGACAAGGTCAATAAGATCGTCAATGAAAACGCTCGCAAATCAACCGTATCCTCTACGTCCAATGCGAAATGAATGAGCTTAACAGCTTGGATGTTTGTTCACGGACCATTTGCTGCTGATAGACCTCATCCATATGTTCAAGCGGAATAGAAGGCAAAACAAACAGCTTGCCGCCAAGCTCTGTTTCGTTCCACATCCGATCGCTTGTTAAATAAAAGACGTGAGCCATGCCGCTTTTCTTTAATTCATCTGTCCAAACGTTCAACCGTTTCACACATTCTTCCTTCGTTTCGGTTAAAAAGTATGTAAATGGCGGAAGCAAGAAGAGACGCCCCTTCAACTGCCGCTCCACTTCACTTGCAAGCAGCTGAACAAGTTCACCGCCGGCAACAGCCGTTTTCGTCGCATTGGATAAGGTAAGTTGGACCAGAGGAAGCAAAGCTGTATCAATATATTGCTTCTCTTTTTCATACATATCCACATCGCTTACTGTCCACTTCACAATTTTATTCTCCCCTCTTTTTGGTTATCCATTCCTCTTTATCAACATACCATACTTGCACAAAAAAGAAAAACCTTGCATCACGCAAGGTTTACAGCTGTTTTAATTTGTCTGTCAACCGCTTGAACTCCAGTTCATCTTGACGATCCAGCGCTTCATCAATAAGCTTCATCAGCCGTTCTTTTTGAAAGTTATAAAGCGATTTTTCTAAAAATTGCTCTGCAAGTATTTGATCTTTTTCATTCACTTGTGTATATTTTGGGGCATACGGATTTTCTTCCAGCACGGCAACGTATTGCGGCGAATGAAATGAAGCTCGAAAATTAAGCTGGATGTAAATATCTTCTTCGCGGTTAAGGCGAATATCATGAAATGACTTTTCAGCATCTGTCGTCATGACGTTTTCTTTATAAAAGCGAAACGGAACATCGTCAACGCAATGAGTCGACATCACCATTCCCCGCGGGCAATATTGGGCATTTTCCACAAAATGCACTCTGCGCATCAGCTGGTCGTGACTCATTAAGTAGTTTAAAATCCATACACACTCGCGCCTTTTTAACTGGTAGTGGCTCAAAAACCAACGAATGAACTCCTTTTTTTCGTTCACCGATACTGTCATCCTACTCCTCCCCCTCTATTGTTTTCCAAGAAAGAGGTTTATGTTCACCCAAGCCCCTTACTCTTCGAGCTGCCATAACATGTGCAGCGCTTCCGTATGAACCGGATCAATCCGCACAATTTGTTCAAATACTTCTTTAGCACGTTCCCGATTTCCTTCTTCCAGAAGAAAATAACCGTATTCTTCAAGAAAATCAACGTCATTCTTAAAGAAAGTATATGCCTCTTGATAATGGTTTAATGCATCCGAATACATCTCAAGCTTATGTTTAGCACGGGCCAACATCCATTCCATTTGCGGATCATATTCTCCCTGTGCCATCGCCTCTTCAATGCGAGTAAGCACCTCATCATAGCGCTCTTGATGCAGAAGCATATGCATCAAAGTAAGAAACGCTTCGATATATCCTGTATCGATTTCAATGGCCTTTCGGATATACATTTCTGCCTCATTTTCCTTTCCAAGCTTTAAAGCAAGCTTACCGGCGTATAAAAACAGTTCTTTGTTCCATTCATCTATTTGCAACCCTTCCTTGGCCATTTCGTAGCCTTCGCTTATTTGGCCTTCCTGTTCATATGACTTAGCCAAATATAAGTAAAGAGGGACATAATCCTGATCAAGCTCTTTGAGCTGTGTTAGTTTCTCAATGGCAGTTTGATAATATTCGGCCTGAAAAGCGGTAAACCCGTAGCCAAACAATATATGGCTGTCCACTTTTTGTTGCAGAGCCTCCTCGTAATACGGCAAAGCCTGTTCGAATTCTCCGAGCAAGCTAAACGCCTCTGCCACTCGTTCCGAAATTAAAGTGCCTGCTACCGTTGTCTCCTGCTCAAGAATTTTCCGGTAAAAATGAATGCTCTGCTGATAGTTCCCATTGGCAAAATACAGCTCAGCAAGTGCGAATTGAATAATAGGCTCATCCGGCAGTTTCTCATATGCTTTTTTGAGCTTCTGCTCGCTAACTTCCTCAAGCCCCTGCATTTGATAAAGATCGGCTGCCAGCAAGCATGCCCTCGGAAACAGAGGATCCTGCTCGTCCACATCTGCCAATATTTCTAGCGCCTTCTCTTCTTCATCCAGTTCCATATAGATTTCCGCTAAAAACAGCTGTATTTCACCGTCTTCTGGATAACGGAACGAAAGCTCTTCCGCTATTTCGCAAGCCTCATCGACCATTCCCCACGAAAACAGCTGCTCTGCCAGCATATATTTTTCTTCATCCGTTGCTTCAGCTTTTACTTTCGGGACAAGCGCCAGCGCCTTTTCCACCTCTCCGCCTTCCACAAGCTGAAGAATTTGTTCCATCTGCTTCATAACCGACACTTCCTTACTACAAACTTAAAAATCGGCTGCAAACATTCCCGGTACACGAATCGTTCGCTCTTTTCCAAATCCCGGATAAAAAAACAAGTGATTGCCCGCTCTCATGATTCTTCCATTATGAACCGTAATCATCGGAATATGTTTATCATAATCGACAATCGCCGTTTCGGCAACTGAATCGCTCAGCAATGTGCGAGCATACAGATTATAATCTACTTCGCCACCAATACGCACATCTCCTTTGTGCGGATAAACGCCGATTTTTTTCAACACATCCAATGATAAAGGGGTACGTTCTTGCAGTGCAAACGGAATAAACGGAATGCGATAAGAAGATAGGAGCTCCTTCCAACGCATTTGTAGACGCTTGGTCGCGTCTTGGGTGATCCAATAAGGAACAAGTGTTACCGGATACGATACAAACGCTTCGTACATCCAACTCCATGGGGCTTCTTCCAAGCGCTCCTCTCCCTGCAACTCAACAAACAAAACAGGAACTTTCCATCGCTTGCACGCTCTGATGAAGGAAGGGGTTAACAGACGAAAAGGAATTTTGGCGCCGATGAAATAATCAATGGGGCTGTTTAGCAAACTTTGCCGCAGCTTTTGCAACGCATTGGGAAGTTGTTGCTCATATAAAACATCGCATACAGCCAGCAGTGATGTACATCCTTTAGAAAGGAAATGCTGCTGCATATATTCCTTAAATTCCGGAAAAGAACGTGGCGTTTGAAAGGAGAAATCAAGCATAATATATCCAGGTGTCAATAAAAATTCGTTCACTGGCATGCGGATCCATCGATAAGCCTTTGTCTGTTGGCTTATGTAATCAATGCGGTTTCCATCAACCACAATGGAACAGCGCTGTAACTGCCCATTTTTTATCATATTCGCTTGATCAATAATATATGGCACGGTTTCATTCCTCCCACACTTGTCCTTATGACAAGCTATGAGAGAATCGAACCGCGTATGAATATTTTTTCAAAGAAGAGACAATCCATGCGTGAATGGATCAAACATTAGCAAAATCGTAAAAAATCATGGACACAATCCTGTATGATCTATGAAAAAACCAATTGATCAACGCGGATGGAAGACAAAATAAACAACGTCGGAAAAATCAGCGGTTGAAGGCCAGCCATACGAATGCGGACAAAGACCGAGAACATATAATGCTTCTCGGCGACTCTCCTTATGATCAGCGGACTCCTCTCCATCGATTGATTTCAATCATAGGCTCTGTGCCGTATGATATCAAATGAACCACCTCCATTCCGTTAAGAGGTGGGAAACTTCTCGGTGGATGATGTGAAAAGAGGATGACACCGTCAAGGAAGTTTTGCTCTCTTGCGGTTCATCCCCTTCTTCTTATTTTGACTAGCAAAGCACCTGCAAATGCTCAAAAAACGTCGGGTAAGATACAGCGATTGCTTCCGAGCGTTTGAGCGACACCGTGCCTTCCGTAATGCAAGCAGCGATCGCCAGCATCATGCCAATTCGATGGTCTCCATAGCTGTCGACAATAGCTTCTTTCGCCTTCAATGCTGTTTTTCCATGAATTCGCATTCCATCTTCTGTCGCTTCAATTTCAGCGCCTAACTTGCGCAATTCCGACACAACCGTATCGATCCGGTTCGTTTCTTTCACTTTTAGCTCGCTTGCATCCTTAATGACAGTTGTTCCTTCTGCTTGAGTAGCCAACAGAGCAATAATCGGTATTTCATCGATTAAACGCGGAATAAGCGCTCCGCCAATTTCCACCGCTTTTAATTTAGAGGTTCGAATGGTAATGTCGCCAAGCGGCTCCGTTTCTTCATTGCGAATGTTTTCAATGGTTAAATCCGCCCCCATTTGCTGCAGCACATCGATCATTCCTGTTCGAGTTGGATTCAATCCGACATTTTTTAGAACGATTTCGCTGTTGGGCACAATCGCGCCCGCGACTAAGAAAAAGGCGGCTGACGAGATATCGCCGGGAACATAAATATCCGCTCCTCGCAGCTGTTGTTTTCCAGTCACAGAAACGCTGAGCCCATTCGTTATCACTTCACCGCCAAATAATCGCACCATTCGTTCTGTATGATCACGCGACTTGATCGGCTCTGTTACTGTTGTCGTACCATCAGCCATGAGCCCCGCCAATAAAATGGCCGACTTTACTTGGGCGCTGGCAACCGGAGAAGTATAGTGAATCGGCTGTAAACTTCCGCCGCGAATGGAAATAGGCGTATAATTCCCGCCATCTCTTCCATCGATACGGGCCCCCATCATGCGGAGCGGTTCTGTCACTCTTTTCATCGGACGTTTCGCAATGGATTCATCGCCAATAAGGCAAGCATGAAAGGAGCAGCCCGCTAAAATACCAAGCAACAATCGTGTTGTCGTTCCTGAATTTCCGACATTTAAAATTTCCTGCGGCTCCAACAACCCCGCTATTCCATTTCCTTTTACCACCACATCCGTCCCATTTTGTGCAATATCGACTCCCATTTTGCGAAAACAATCAATCGTACTTAAACAATCCTCACCTGTTAAAAAATGAGCAATCGTCGTTGTGCCGCGAGCAATCGCTCCAAGCATAACCGCTCGATGAGAGATGGATTTGTCCCCAGGAACTTCAATGGTTCCCCGCAAGGACTGAACATTGGTTCTTAATGCTTGCATGTTGTTCCTCCTCATCCTTCATATGTTTCATAATTCGTGTGCGCACGGATGCATTGTTTTGCCTTTTCGCGATCCATTTCGCTTTGAAAGCTGAGACGGAGCACACCGTAAATTTCTTTCCTCGTTTCAATAATGCGGATGTTGGTGATACTAATCTTTTCTTGTGCTAGATATCCAGTAATCTCAGAAATAACCCCTGGATAGTCAGGAACATCTACATATAAATCATAAAAAGACGGTATTGCCCCTTTCGTCCTTACAGGCAATCCATCACGAAATTGTTTGGCTTCTAAAAAATAGCGATAGATTTCCTCGCTTTTTTCCTTCTCGACAAGCGAGCGGATCCTATGCATCTCAGCAAGCCATCGATCAAACAACGATAGCAGTTCAGTTTTGTTATGTATCAGAATATCGCGCCACATTTCCGGGTTGCTTGAAGCGATACGCGTAATATCGCGAAAACCGCCAGCCGCCAGCCTGCTGACAAGCTCGTCTTCGCTCTCATATTGCTGGGCCTGATGGACAAGGCTCGCGGCAATAATATGCGGAAAATGGCTGATCACTCCCGTAATCCGATCATGGTCGTTTGGCGATAGAATGACAAAGTTCGCTTTCGTTCCTTTCAACCATTGCTTCAATCGCTCCACTTCACTCATCGGCACCGCCTCTGTCGGCGTTAAAATATAAAACGCATTTTCAAACAAATGCGCTTTTGCCGCTACTACACCGCTTTTATGGGACCCTGCCATCGGGTGTCCGCCAATAAACATCACACCTTGGTCCAGCAACGCCTTCGCCTGCTCGATAATCCGCTGCTTCGTGCTGCCAACATCCGTTACAAGCACAGATGGACGCAAACGGTATGTCAACATATCGGTTAAAATTTTTTCAGTCTGCATCACTGGCGTTGCTAAAATAATGACATCAGCCCGGCTCATCCCTTCTTCAACAGAAGCAGCCGCTTCATCAATGACTGCCAGTGTGCGAGCCATCCTTATTTCATCTTCATTGATATCAAATCCGACAATCGTTGCCTCAGGATGCTCCTTTTTAATGGCAAGCGCCATCGAACCTCCAATGAGCCCAAGGCCGACGACAAAGACCGTTCCTTTCAACAAATTCACCTTCTTCTTTTACATATGCCCGCTGCGCAACTAGGCAGCGGGCTTTTGTCAAACGAGTTGCGTTTCTTTCAACATTTGTCCAAGCACTTGGAAAAGCTTTTGATTTTGTTCCTCCGACCCGATGGTAATCCGCACGGAAGTCGGAAATCCGAGCGCATTTCCAGAGCGCACAATCATTCCTTTTTCTAATAAGTATTGAAATACGCGATTCCCCTCTATTCCGAAATCAATCAAAATGAAATTCGTTTCGGAAGGGTAATAAGATAGACGATGTTCCTGACAGAAACGATAAAACTTTTCCAGCTCTTGTTTATTTTTAGAAACACATTGCTGGATAAATGTCTGGTCACTAAGAGCAGCCAGCGCTGCCGCTTGGGCAACACTCGATGTATTAAACGGCTCGCGGGCCGGTTCAACCTGCTGAATCAACGCTTCGTTTGCTACACCGTAGCCAATGCGCAAGCTCGCTAATCCATAAGCTTTCGAAAACGTGCGCAAAATCATTAAATTGTGATATTCATTTAACAGCGGTACGGTTTCTGGATAGTCTTCCGCCGTGACATATTCATAGTATGCTTCATCTAATACGACAAGCACATGCTTTGGAACTTGTTGTAAAAAGGCGGATAGCTGCTGCTCATCGACATACGTGCCCGTTGGGTTATTCGGATTGCATACCCAAACAATGCGCGTCTGTTCATCAATCGCAGCAAGCATGGACGACAAGTCATGACATCCATCCACAAGCGGAATTTCACGAATTTCTGCTCCCTCAATTACAGCGTTATGGCGATATTGCGGAAAAGTTGGAGCAGCCATCACTGTGTTCGTCTCCGCTGACAGAAAAGCACGGCAAAGAATTTGGATTACTTCATCTGAACCATTGCCAAAAAGAAGCTGCGTTTCTTTCACTCCGAGATGCCGTGCTACTTCTTCCCGGAGAATGCGGGCGTAACCGTCTGGATACAGCTCAAGCTGATCCAAAACCTCGACAATCGCCTTTTTAACAGTTGGAGAACTGCCATATGGATTTTCATTCGAGGCCAGCTTGATGACATCCGTTAGTCCATATTGCTGCTTTACTTCCTCCATCGATTTACCTGGCTGATAAGGGGGCAGCCCTTGCAATTGATTTTTAATTTTCATCTTCTCACCCCATTGCAAATTTTGGCTGATTTAAGGAGTGCAGCGTTTTCCCAACGGCGCCGTCAGCATTTGAGCGTACCGCTGAAATTCATTGAGCGCTTCCTGTTTTGTCTCTTCATGCAACAGCCGATCCCCGAGCTGTTCCATTTTTTGGACAAGCGCGCTGCCAATGATGATACCATCGCTATAGTTTTTCAGCATGCTCACCTGCTCGCTTGTTGAAATTCCGAAGCCGACCGCTACCGGAACCCGGCTGTATTGCTTCACTTCCATTAAAAATGATTCCAATTCATCAGGCAGCGTATCTCGTACACCGGTTACCCCAAGCGACGAAACACAATACAAAAAGCCTTGTGCGCTGGAAGCAATTTTCTCGATTCGCTGTTTGGATGTTGGCGCTACTAACGAAATGCAGGCGACACCAGCCTCTGCGCTCAGCTTGCGAATCGGTCCGCTTTCTTCAAATGGCAAATCAGGAATTAAGACGCCGTCGACTCCATTTTCCTTCACTAAAGTAAAAAAGAATTCTTCTCCTAATTGTAACACAGGATTGTAATAGGTAAAGAGAATAATAGGAATTTTCACACCTTTTTTTCGCAGCACCGGCACGAGTTCAATCGCTTTTGGTAAGTTCATTTTGTGCTTCAGCGCTCTTGATGTTGCCCGCTGAATGATGGGACCGTCTGCGAGCGGATCAGAATAAGGAACTCCCAGCTCCAATATATCGGCACCAGCTTCTTGAAGAGCAAGCGCTAGCTCCACTGTTATATCTGGATGCGGATCCCCGGCCATAATGAATGGAATAAACATCGTTTTAGTCGTTAGAGATAGCTGCAATGTCAGCTCCCCCTTTCTCTCTATTCATAATGGCTTGCACATCTTTATCGCCCCGTCCTGACAAGCATACGAGCACCGCGCTGTCCTTCGGAAGGTGTGGCACTAGTTTAAACGTATGAGCAAGAGCATGAGCAGATTCGATCGCTGGAATGATTCCTTCCTCTCTGGCAAGCAGCTGGAAGGCATGGAGCGCTTCCTCATCTGTGACACTCTCGTATTGCACACGCCCAATGCTTGCTAAGTAAGCATGTTCTGGACCGACTCCAGGATAGTCAAGGCCAGCTGAAATGGAGTAAGGTTCCAGTATTTGTCCGTATTCATCTTGCAACAAATAGGTGAGTGAACCATGAATCACTCCTTTGGTGCCTTTTGTTATTGTCGCGGCATGGTAAGGGGTGTTCGTGCCTTTTCCTGCTGCTTCCACACCAATAAGCGCAACCTCGTCGTCTAAAAACGGATAAAACGTGCCAATCGCATTGCTTCCTCCGCCTACACACGCCACGACGACTTCTGGAAGCTTTCCTTCACGCTCTAAAAATTGCTGTTTAGCTTCATCGCCGATAATGCGCTGGAATTCACGTACCATTTTTGGATAAGGATGCGGTCCGACAACCGAACCGATCATGTAAAAATGATCGTCACAATGCTGAACCCAGTAGCGGATGGCCTCATTGGTCGCGTCTTTCAATGTTCGATTTCCGCTAAAAACAGGCACGACTTCCGCTCCTAAGAGTTTCATGCGAAACACATTTAACTCTTGCCGTTTGATATCTTCTTCGCCCATAAATACGATGCATTCCATGCCAAAGCGTGCGGCGACAGTGGCCGCAGCGACTCCGTGCTGTCCCGCTCCAGTTTCAGCAATCAGTTTCTTTTTGCCCATTCGCTTTGCTAAAAGCACCTGTCCGATCGCATTGTTAATTTTATGAGCACCGGTATGGTTTAAGTCCTCACGTTTCAAATAAATTTTCGCTCCATTGAATTTTTCAGTAAGGTTCTTAACAAATGTGAGCGATGTCGGCCGCCCTGAATACTCTTGCAAACTATCCATATATTCCGTTCGAAACGCTGGATCCGCCATGGCTTTCTCAAGCTCTCTCTCTATTTCTTCAAGCGGGAGCATTAACGTTTCGGGAACAAACTTGCCGCCAAATTCCCCAAATCTCCCATTTTCATTTGGTTCCTTGTACATCATGCTTCACCCTCTTTTCAATCTCCATCATTTTCCGCGCACTTTTTTTACCGTTTTCTTCGATACCACTGCTTATATCCACACCATGGGGGCGATAAGAAAGCAGTTGGGCCACATTATCTGGCGTTATGCCGCCTGCAATGAAACACGGGACTCCCTGGCGATTCGCTTCTTCCAAATAAAAGGGGATTGCTTCCCAGTTAAACGATAGGCCTGTTCCGCCCCACGCTCCTTTCACTCGACTGTCAACAATATAGCCGTCAGCAACTGTTGCATATTGTCTCATTTTACTCAACGCCTCTTCGCTATGATGAATCGCTTTCCAAACAGGCAAATCCGTTGCCGCTTTGATCTTTGCTATCTGCTCCACCGTTTCCGTGCCATGACATTGAATCACAGAAAGAGGAAGCAGCTCTGTGACTGCATAAATGTCCTCTGCTGAACTGTTTACAAACACCCCAACCAGCTGCTTCTTCCCTAAATCCACCATCTTTAACCATGTTTTCGCTTCATGCGCATCGACCTTTCGCTTGCTTTCGGCAAAAATAATCCCAAGATAATCCGCGCAGCTCTTGATCCCTTTTTGCAGATCGGAAAGGGACTGATGCCCGCAATATTTAAGAAGGACGGACATCGCTTCTAACCTCCTTGTATAGCTCGTCAACAGCCTGCATCACATCGTCTTGTCTCATTAACGATTCACCTACTAACACTGCATGTGCGCCGTATGCGCGTACCCGCTGTAAATCATAGGCATTCGCAATACCGCTTTCACTGACTACCACGCATGATGGAGGCACATGCGGGAGCAAATTCTTTGTTGCGTCTAAAGAGGTCGTAAATGTCTGCAAATCTCGATTATTAATGCCCACTATTTCTGGAGTAAATCGTTCTAAAATGGCTTCCAGCGTTTGGCGGCTATGCACTTCGACTAAGCATTCCAAGCCTTTTTCATATGCCTCTTCATAGAGCTCATGCAGTTTTTTTGGTGAAAGTGCTTCTCCAATTAATAAAATGGCATCGGCACCGATTCTTGCACTCTCTTCAATTTGCAGCCGATCAATGATAAAATCTTTACGCAACACAGGAAGACGGACCGTCTCTTTAATCTCGATTAAATATCGGTAATGACCTTGGAAATAAGTTTGATCCGTCAAAACAGAAATGGCATCCACTCCCGCTTGTTCATACGCTTTGGCAATCTCAACAGGCTGGAAATTGGGCCGGATAATCCCTTTGGATGGAGACGCTTTTTTCACCTCAGCAATCATCCCTATGGATCGCTTCGCATTTTTAAGTGCTGTACACAGCGAAAAGCGTGGAAAATGATAGCGAGGCGGTAATTCTATTCGTTCGATCTCATTTTGCTTTGTAGCAAGAATTTGCTTAAGCATAATTTTCCACCTCCCTCGTTTGCAAACGATGCAATTGTGCAAGCGCCCGCTTCGTTCTGATTGCTTCTTTTGCCAGTTTGACCCCTTCATGAATCGTACTGGCTTTTTGGGCAATATAAAGCGCGACACCTGCATTCAGACAAACAATATTCTCAGCGCTCTCATTCGCTGTTCCTGCCATCACCATCCGCAAAAGCGCTGCGCTCTGCGAAGCGTTATAGACTTGAATATCTTCGAGCCTTCCGCGAGGCAGTCCGCACTCCTCAGGAGTCACGACAAAGCGGCGAATGTTTCCATCCTTTAGTTCAACGATATCTGTTTCAGTGGTGATGCTGCATTCATCCAATCCATCTCGGCCAGTTACCAGCACAACATGAGAGGAGCCGAGCCGTTTCAGTGTTTCCGCCAATTTTTCAGCATATGCTGTTGAATATACGCCAATCACTTGTCGCTTGCATCCAGCAGGGTTGGCAAGCGGTCCAAGCAGATTAAATGCGGTGCGAAAGCCGATTTCTTTACGTGGAACTGCTGCATGCTTCATCGCCGCATGGTAAAAGGGAGCAAAGAGAAAGGCGAGCCCTTTTGTTTTTAGCGCTGCTTTCGCTTCCTGCGGTGTTCCTTGAATATGAATGCCAAGCTGTTCCAAGACGTCAGCGCTGCCGCTCGTCGATGATACAGCTCGATTGCCATGTTTGGCCACCTTAACCCCAAGGGAGGAAACGATAATGGCCGCTGCTGTAGAAATGTTAAATGTCCGTTTTTCATCTCCCCCTGTGCCGCATGTATCAATGATTTCCTCATCATACTCAATGCGGAGCATTTGACTGCGCATGCCACGCGCTAATCCTGTTAATTCATCGACCGTTTCGCCACGCAAGCGCAAAATCGATAAAAAGCTGGCAATCTGACTTTCTGTTGCCTCACCTGACATAATGGCAATCATGGCATCATACGCTTCTTGTTCACTTAGCGAATATCCCTCAATACATTTGGCTAATAGCTGTTTAAGCATATAAACGCCCCCTTTTTGTGAACACCTTTTCTGCCAGCTCGATGGATTTTACTAGCGCACTTGCTTTATTATGGGTTTCCTTCCACTCCCGTTCGGGGATGGAGTCAGCCACGACACCGGCGCCAGTCTGCACATAAGCATAACCGTCTTTCACCATCGCCGTGCGAATGGCAATGCAAGAATCGATGTTGCCATCAAAACCGATATAAGCAATTGTTCCGGCGTATATGTGGCGCGCCGTTGGTTCCAATTCATTTAAAATTTGCATGGCCCGGACCTTTGGGGCCCCGCTTACTGTTCCAGCAGGAAATGACGCCAGCAAGGCATCAATAGAATGAACTCCGTCTTTTAGCTCCCCTGTTACTTTCGAAATCAGATGCATAACATGAGAAAATTTACCGATCTCCATCAGCACAGGCGTCTTCACTGTTCCATATTTCGCCACTTTTCCAATATCATTTCTTGCTAAATCTACCAGCATATAATGCTCTGCCTGTTCCTTCGGGTCGTTCAATAATTCAAGCGCTAACGCTTCGTCCTCTTCTTTCGACCTTCCTCGCCGGCGCGTTCCGGCAATCGGATGGATTTCAATTTGGCGCTGTTGCACTTGCACTAGCTTTTCTGGCGAGCTTCCCACAATTTCTTCTTCATCTGTTTGAATATAAAACATATATGGCGACGGATTGATTTTTCTGAGCATGCGATATAATTGAAATCCAGTGATGCGAACGGGAATCGTAAAACGCTGCGACAGCACAGCTTGGAAAATGTCCCCCGCTTCAATGTAGCGTTGGATCGCTTCGACATCCCGCATAAACGAAGCTCGATCATATGTTGACGATAGTTGTTTAAAAGAAATGCGCTGCAGTTCTTCATCATCAAAAAGCGGTAAAATTGGCCGATGAATTCCAGATGTTGCCTTTTTCATCAACGCTTCTATGCTTCTCAATCCTTCTTCATACTTTTTTTGTTTTTCTCGCTCATGATCGTCCTCGTGCAGACGAACATAATGAATCAATACAACTTCACGCTTTATGTGGTCGAATACAATCAGTGATTGACAAATTACAAAATAAGCCATTTTCATTGCAAGATCGCGTTGGGAATGCAACGGCACTTTTTCAATCGTTGAAATAAAATCATAGCTTAAATAACCAACGGCCCCTCCGACAAACGGGATATCCGTTTCAATCGGCTTTACTCGCAGCTTCTTTTCCACATGCAAAAACGCTTCTTTTAATGTGAGGGTTGTAGCGATTTTCCCATGCTCATCAACAACGAAAAACGATTGGCCTGTTTCGCTCTGAATTTTCAAAAAAGGGTCAATCCCAATGAATGAATATCGCGACCATGGCGATTGTTCATCCTTGCTCTCCAGTAAAAAATGGGCCTCATCTTTTAAATTTTCAAAGAGCTGCAATGGTTCCAGTACATCAGCAAAAAAACGGCGCACAATCGGAATCGTGCGAAATTCAGCGGAATCTTCCAAAAAAGTGGTTAATGTGCAGTTTTTCATTTTTCTCTCCTCCGTTTACTCGGATGGAGAATGAGGGTTTATGAGGCATAAAATGAGGAAAACCCAAAGACGTGGCGTCTTTGGGTAGAATCATCCCATACATGCACTCACCTCAGCTAAACTCGCTCATTCTCATCTACCCTATTACTCGTCTCACTCACTTCATTTACTACCATTCATGCTTTGTTACTCGCGGCAAAAAATGCCGTCACACTTCATCTTCTCCACTCTTCTAGTCAACATAGCAGAAGTGCGCTTCTGCTTTTTCCTATAATATTACAAGTCTGTTTTTTTTGTCAATGATAAATCTGGTCGAAGCTGGACCGCGTTGCGCAGATAAATATGAATGACCTCATCTTGCGCTTTAGCAGTTTGTGCGGTCATCATAATCCGAATACAGCCCGGCAAAGAGCCGGGAACCGGGATTTCTCTTGTACACATGACTGGCACATACGTCCAGCCCTCAATTCGGCGCAGCGCTTGAGCAGGAAATGCAGCCGTTAAATCATCGGTAACTGAGATCAGCACAGATACTACATCGCTTGCTTTTATCCCGTTTGCTTGAATCATATGCCTTAGCAACTCTTCAGTAGCATCCACAATTTCTTCGGCATCATTACTCGTGACGGTTGTCGCTCCTCGAATTCCTCTAATCATCAGCTTTCTCCCCACTTTGCCAAAATTCATTTAAAAGCGATAACGCCTGTTTATCATCTATTTCCTCTACGCATACATGTCCAATCTCTCGCAAAAGCACCATGCGGATTTTTCCCGACTTCGCTTTTTTATCTCCCTTCATTTTTTGCAGCAGTCGTTCCGGATCAAGCTGCTTCGGCGGAACAACAGGGAAGCCGTACGATTCAAACCATTTGGCGAAATGATGGTCAACAAATGATAAGCGATATGTGCGCTCGCTGACAAAAATCGCAAATAGCATTCCGAGCGCTACTGCATCTCCATGTGTCATCACACCATATCCTAGCTCGCTTTCCAGCGCATGGGCCAGCGTATGGCCGAAATTGAGATGAGCACGAACTCCTGTTTCTCGTTCATCCTCAGACACGATACGCGCCTTTACTTCGATTCCTTTTCGAATACAATGCTGCAATTTTTCCCCTCTAACATCAGCAAGGCTATGAATGTTCATTTTGAGCCAGTTGTAAAACCCCGGATCGCCAATTAGAGCGTGTTTCACAACTTCAGCAAATCCAGAGCGCAGTTCGCGCTCCGGCAATGATTGTAAAAGTTTCACATCATACACAACCGCTTCTGGTTGATAAAAAGCACCGATCATATTTTTTCCAAGTGGATGATTAATCGCTACTTTCCCTCCGACGGCACTATCATGGGCGAGCAATGTGGTCGGCATTTGAATATAAGGAATCCCACGCATAAATGTTGCAGCCACAAAGCCAGCCAGATCGCCAACAACCCCGCCGCCAAACGCAATGATAAGTGAATGGCGATCCAAACCATACGTCAGTGCTGCCGTTTGGCAAGCATAATAATGTTCAAATGATTTAGCGGCTTCTCCGCTCGGAATCACGTGTGTGTAAACATCATAGCGGCGGCTGAGCGGCTCGACAAGCTGGGACAAATAGAGAGCTTTCAGTGTTTCGTCTGTAACAACCATTATCTTTGTCCCGTGCGGAAAGCCGAGCTCTTCAAGCCATTGCGGCAATAATTCAAGCATTCCTTCCCCTAAACAAAGCGGGTACTGTTTAGTCGCTGTTTGTATAGCTATCTGCTCCATCATTAAAACTCCCTTGCATATCGGCGCATCTGTTCCATATTCGCTTTAATTAAATCCATTCGATCTTGGCCAAATTGGTCAACAATGGCCGCGGCAATTTCCCAAGCGACCACTGCCTCAGCAACAACGCTGGCGGCTGGAACCGCGCAACTGTCTGAACGCTCAATGCTGGCGGCAAACGGCTCTTTTGTTTCAATATCGACACTTTCAAGCGGTTTATATAAAGTCGGAATCGGCTTCATCACTCCGCGCACCACAATCGGCATCCCCGTTGTCATTCCGCCTTCAAAACCGCCAGCGCGGTTGGTGCGGCGGCGAAATCCTACTTCCCTATCCCAAGTAATTTCATCATGCACGGCGCTTCCCGGAAGCCGGGCGGCTTCAAAGCCGATACCGATTTCAACTCCTTTAAAGGCATTGATGCTAACCATCGCCGCCGCAATTTTGGCATCAAGCTTTCGATCATAATGAACATAGCTGCCAACCCCTGCTGGGACTCCTTCTACGATCACTTCAACAATTCCGCCGACGGAGTCACCGTTCGCCTTCGCTTGGTCAATCGCTTCCATCATTTTTACGGCAGCCTCTTCGTCAAAGCAACGAACAGGAGATTGTTCCGTAACGCTTTGCAGTTGCTCAAGCGACTCATAAGCAGGAGACTGTGCCCGCACACCGCCGATCTCCAGAACATGACCAGCTACTTGAATTCCAAGCTCCGCTAAAATCCGTTTCGCTACCGCTCCAGCGGCTACACGCGCGGTCGTTTCCCGCGCAGATGAGCGCTCCAGCACATTCCGCATATCGCGATGGCCATATTTGATGGCACCATTTAAATCCGCATGCCCCGGACGCGGTCTCGTCACTTTCCGTTTAACCTCTTCTGTTTCAAGCGGTTCGATGGACATAATATTTGTCCAATGCTTCCAATCCCTGTTTTCGACGACAAGCGTAATTGGTGAGCCAATCGTTTTGCCATGACGCACGCCGCTTAAAATTTTCACTTCGTCTTTTTCGATTTGCATCCGTCTGCCGCGTCCATATCCTTTTTGTCTTCTCGCTAACTCTTCATCAATGTGCTCCTTTAGAAGCGGAAGACCTGCTGGGACTCCTTCTAAAACTGCCGTAAGCTGTGGCCCATGTGATTCCCCTGCTGTTATGTATCTCATTTTCTAGTTCTCTCTCCCTTCAACTCTTTAACGCGTTTATGTAAAAATATATCATAATTTCACAAAATGAAAAGCCCCTATAAAAAAAGAACTCATCAATGACGATGAATCCTTTCGATTTTCAGTCTATTTTCCGATAAAAAAACGTGTCTTCCGTCTCAAATCCATAAGAGAATGGATTGAAAATTTGCTCCGTGCTTCCAACGAAAAAAATACCGTCTGGACGCAGCGCTTGGCTAAATTTATGGTACAGACTGTGCTTCGCTTCTTCGGTAAAATAAATAAGGACGTTTCGGCAGACGATCAAATCGTAGTTCGTATCGAACGGATCCGCAAGTAAGTTATGCTTTTTAAACGTGACCGCGTTTTTTACATTTTCGTCTATTTTATAATACATTCCTTCTTTTGTAAAAAACTTTTTTTCATATCCTCTGGCACTTCCTGCAACGAACGTTCTGCATAAATCCCTAGCTTGGCACGGCGAATGGCATTGTCGTCAATGTCCGTTGCCAAGACAGATAGTTGTGAAAGCGGTAAAAGCTTGGATAAAATCATCACGAGCGTATAGGGCTCTTCTCCTGTCGAGCAAGCTGCGCTCCATATTTTTAAACGACGGTTTCGCTCGAGTAGCTTAGGCAAAATTTTTTTCTCAAGCACTTCCCATCGTTTAGCATTCCGATAAAACTCCGACACGTTGATCGTCATGCGATCAAGAAACTCGTGAAAAAGCGCTTGGTCTGCCTCTATTGCTTTAAAAAATTCTTGAAAGCTTTTAAATCCTCTCTTCTCATAGAGAGAGGTCAGTCTTCTTTTCATTTGCGCTTCTTTATATTGGGACAAATCAATTCCCGTTTTTTTTCTAACACTTATCACAAATTGCTGGTAATCGTCCATTTGTGTTTCTCCTCTTCCTCATTACCATGTGTTACGTATAAGAAAAGCGACTGGCCCTTTCTTGGAGCCAATCGCTTGCTATATTAATACACCCATTCATGGATCAACTTTGAATAGTTGACAAGCTCTTCTTTTTGGAAAAATAAGTTGATCTCGCGCTCGGCACTCGCTGGCGAATCCGATCCATGAATCACATTTTTGCCGACCGTTAAGCCGAAATCGCCGCGAATGGTGCCAGGAGCCGCTTCTTGAGGGTTTGTTTTGCCCATCATTTGACGCGCTGTTGCAATGACATTTTCTCCTTCCCATACCATGGCAAATACAGGACCGGATGTAATAAAGTCGACTAATTCTCCAAAAAATGGACGCTCTTTATGCTCCGCATAGTGCTGCTCCGCCAATTCCCGGGAAACTTGCATCAGCTTTGCGCCAACCAACTGAAATCCCTTTTTTTCAAAGCGAGATACGATCTCGCCGATTAAATTACGTTGAACCCCATCAGGCTTGACCATTAAAAATGTTCTTTCCATTGTTTATACGCCACCCCTAAAAAAGTTATGTACTAGGAAAAGGATTCCCACAAAAATAGTAACATTGTTTCTCTTAATTAGCAATATTCAACATGAAAGCGTTTAAAACTTTCTTTTGCCGATATACTTTGCTAAATTTCGCAATGTTGAACGGGCTTTGCTTTTTGGAAGCTCGTCTAATATGTCTAATGCTTTTTGCAAATACCAATCGCTTAATGCATATGATTTTTCAATCGCACCGGATGCTTTGATGCAATCAATAATCTCTTTCATTTCACCGGCCGATGTACCGGGGTGGACGCGTACAATTTTCTGTCTTGCATCGGCATTCTCCATGGCAAACAAAGCAGGCAAGGTAACGTTTCCTTGCAGCAAATCGCTTCCTGCTGGTTTGCCTAACTGCTTTTCTGTACCAATAAAGTCAAGAATATCATCTGTAATTTGAAACGACATACCCACATAATATCCAAATGTATAGAGACGCTCAGCTACTTCTTGGGGAGCGTTTGCAGCGATGGCTCCCAACTGACAGCTTACAGCAATCAGTAGTGCCGTTTTTCGCTTAATACGACGCAAATAACAGCGAAGTGATTGGTCAAAACGATATTTATCTTTAATCTGTTCAATTTCACCGCGGCACACTTCGACAATAGCATGCGCCAAAATGCGATGAGCCACCGGATTTCCTATTCTCGTCATCCGTTCAAGTGAACGCGCAAAAATGTAGTCTCCTGTATACATGGCAAAACGGTTGCTCCACTTCGCTTTGATTGTCTGCCGTCCCCGCCGCAGCTCAGCATCATCAATGACATCATCGTGAACAAGCGAAGCCATATGAATCAGCTCGAGAGCAACAGCCACATGCTTGATTCGCTCAATATCGTATTGCCCAAATTTGCCGCTGAGCAGCACAAAGACTGGGCGAATTCGTTTACCGCCCGCCTGGAGCAAATGAAGAGCGGCTTCGCTCAGCAACGAATAATCGGACTGAATCGCTGCTTCCAGCTCCTTCTCAATCACTTGTAAATCCGCATCCAAAAACGCATACATCGCTTTTAACTTCATTATGTTCACCTTAATCTTTTATAATGCGTCACGGCTTATATCCTAGATGCATGGCAGCTGCGCCAAATGTATACGGCTTGACTTCGATATTGATAAATCCAGCCTTCTCGAACATGCGCGCCAGCTCTTCCATCCCTGGAAAATCTCGTGCTGATTCTTGAAGCCATGAATACTCCTCATAGCTTTTCGCAAAAAGCTTTCCTAACACCGGCATAATAAAGCGGAAATAAAAGTAATACAGCTGGCGAAACCCGATGAGCGTTGGCTGTGATGTTTCTAAACAAACCGCTTTTCCGCCCGGTTTCAGCACGCGGCGCATTTCTTTCAGCACAGTCATATAATCCGGAACATTTCTTAATCCGAATCCGATCGTCACATAGTCAAATGTATTATCGGAAAACGGAAGCTCCATTGCATTCCCGTGGATTAATTCCACATTGTGCAACTGCCGTTCATTCACTTTTTGCTGCCCAATTTGCAACATATTTTGACTAAAATCAAGCCCGTAGACCTTTCCATCCGGACCTACCGCCTCGGCTAAAGCAATGGTCCAATCACCCGTGCCACAGCAAACATCTAGCGCTTTCGTCCCTTTTTGCACCTTCATGCGGTTCATCGTATCTTGGCGCCATTTTAAATGGCGATTAAAGCTGATGACGGAATTCATCCGATCATAATTTTCATAAATTTTTTCAAATACGTGATGAACTCGTTCCTCTTTCGATCGTTGCATCGTCTTACCCTTCTTCCACTGTCTTTTTAACAATGACAGAAAAATTGCTAATAAGCTCAGAAAGCCGTGTTTGCAGCAGTTCGTTGCACTCGAGCTTCATGTTGAGCAGCTCCTCTTTGCAATGCTCAATATAGCGGTTGCAAATATGAGACAAATAATGCTTTTGTTCTTTTGCGATCCCTTTATTTTTTGGAAAAACAATGCTTGCCATCTGATCAAACAAAACCGATGTCCCGTGCTTCATGAGGCGCTCTTTTTCACGGGCAATTCGTTTCAGCAGCAAAAAATAGTAGGCAAATTTTGACCATGACGGTAAGGAGATGTGCTCGCCGATTTTATAAATTAACGACGATTCAATGACGGCAACGCTATGAAACAGCGCTTCGATTCGCGTAATATCCTTTTGGTACAAGCGAATCTTATGTTCATTAATCTCTTTGATGGCTTGAGCAAATACATGAATCATTTCCAAATTGTTCTTTTTGGCTAAATAATCATAATACAGCCCGCTATACAAATCTCCGGCAAGCACCGTCAATTGCCTTGTCTTCAACTCACGATCCTGCTGCTGTGGAAGCGAATTTGTCACTTCATCATGGGTATCAAGGGCGATTTGCACAAGCATCATCGGAACAACGTACCCGTCTATCTCATCAAAAGAAAGATCCGCACTCTCCAGCATTGACAGCGACAATAGAATCCGATCCTCATCAATCACATGAGCAGATATATGCTGCAATAAATACGGATGATGAAGAAAGCGCCCGATTTGTTCTTTTAGAACCGCAATTTTTTTCATGATGTGTTCCAATACGATCACCCTTGCTCCCCAAAATTCGTTTTCAATGCATAGCGCATTTAATTATAGCATAAAAATTCGCGAATGGCTCTAGTTTCGATAGAAAAAGGACAACAGAAATGCACGTTCTACCGCTATTTTTTCGCTTCCGAATGAATTTCACCGTGATTTGTCTGAATCAATGCATTTCCTCTGACCTTAATAGCAGATGTATGCTCTGTAAATTGCGCAATTAGCACTTCTCCTTTATCCAGCTTTTCAGAATGGTGAAAGCGCGTATCTGCCCCTCTTGTTAAACCGATGACACTAACGCCGTCCTCCAGCGCTTTAATGACGATATAGTCACTATTATACATCCAATTGCCCCCTTTCAACTTAACGGCAGGTTTACCCTTTTATCAACGACAGAATTTCCGCACGGGCGGTGGAATCCGTTTCAAGCGACCCGCGTACGGCTGTCGTCACCGTTTTTGCTCCAGGCTTTTTCACTCCGCGCATCGTCATACACATATGTTCTGCCTCTACCACAACCATAACACCATGAGGATCCAACGTTTCCACAATTGCATCCGCCACCGTCGCTGTAATCCGCTCTTGAAGCTGTGGACGACGCGCCACTGCCTCAACCGCCCGCGCGAGCTTACTGAGCCCTGTCACCTTTCCACCACGCGGAATATAAGCAACATGTGCGACACCAAAGAAAGGAACTAAATGATGCTCACACATAGAAAAAAACGGGATGTCTTTGACAAGCACCAATTCTTCATGCTCTTCGCTAAAAACCGTCTGAAAATGCTCTTTAGGGTCCTCATTCAATCCAGAAAACATTTCCGCATACATCTTTGCTACCCGTTTCGGTGTATCTACTAACCCTTCTCGATTAGGATCTTCACCAATCGCTTCTAAAATCAGGCGAACCGCCTGTTCAATTTGCTCATAATTCACATTTGACATCTTGCTCTACATCCTCCTGCATCGCACAAAATCTCTTTGTAAGTGATCCGAACCGAAATGATCAGCCGTCCGCTCATCTTGGAGCGAGAACTTTCTTTCCACATGCAGCGCCCGAAATCAACTGGGCTTTCCTTTTTTCAAAATGAAAAATACCATAAAGACAAACATGATAAATGATTGATATAGCTTATTATGTATAAATGAGGGGGGCCTGTAATCCGATTCTAGCACATATGGGAAAAAAAAAGCAAAAAAAGAAGGGCGACGAAACCGCCTTGCCCTTCTTTCCAGCTCTTTTTATGTAGCAATTACTTTACAGCATCTTTAAGAGCTTTACCTGGTTTGAACGCAGGAACTTTGCTCGCAGGGATTTCCATTTCTTCCCCTGTTTGTGGATTGCGTCCTTTACGAGCTGCGCGCTCACGAACTTCGAAGTTCCCAAAACCGATTAATTGCACTTTATCGCCATTTTTAAGCGCTTCTGTAATGGATTCAAAAACAGCATCGACTGCTTTTGTTGCGTCTTTTTTAGAAAGGCCGCTAGTTTCTGCAACCGCATTGATTAATTCTGTTTTGTTCATGCCATTCACCTCCTCCCAAGGGCTAATCAACATGCTTATTCCATTTGTTCACAATTTCGCGTATTTCTATACGTATCAAGCAATATTAAATTGTCGACATGCCTATCTTAAACGATTCATCGGCATAATTCAACATATTTTCAGCAAATGAATGTAATTTAGTCACATTTCACCAATGAAACTAAGTTTTGCTGATAAAAGATTATCATATGTCTTATTTGTTCGCAAGATGAAACCCTTGTTTTTTCAAGGCTTTTATTTATTTTCTTTCAATAGGGTCCTTCCTCTTCATAAAAATATGGCTATAAAGCCAGCAAAACTCTCTTCCGGCGAAATGGTATACCAAGCCTCTATGCGGCGGACGATCGTCAAAAAAAAAACGGGAATTCCCCTTTTGAAGACATTACGACTAAGTTTATCAAGAAAGTTCGTTCAACAAAAAAAGACCCCGAATCGGAGTCTCGGTTTCTCGTTTTATAAAATAATGGCGATTAATCCTCCAGAACCTTCGTTGATGATGCGTTCAAGCGTTTCTTTTAATTTATAGCGCGCGTTTTCTGGCATTAAAGCGAGCTTCGCTTGAATTCCCTCCCGCACGATGGAGCTAAGTGAACGTCCAAAAATGTCGGAATTCCAAATGGAAAGCGGATCATCTTCAAAATCTTGCATTAAATAACGGACTAGCTCTTCGCTTTGCTTCTCCGTACCAATGATTGGAGCAAATTCTGACTCAACATCCACTTTAATCATATGAATGGATGGAGCAACCGCTTTTAGACGTACACCAAATCGTGAGCCTTGGCGGATGATTTCCGGCTCATCTAAACTCATATCCGAAAGCGCTGGAGCGGCAATGCCATATCCTGTTTGTTTCACCATCTTTAAAGCATCCGCGATTTGGTCATATTCCGCTTTTGCATGCGCAAAATCCTGCATCAGCTGAAGCAAATGATCCTTCCCGCGAATTTCAACGCCAACAACCTCTTTTAGGATTTGGTCATACAGATCATCCGGTGCGTATAAATCGATTTCAGCCACTCCCTGCCCCATTTCAATACCAGCAAGGCTTGCTTTATCAATAAAATCATATTCACCGAACTGTTGCACAACCCGGTCAACATCACGAAGCCTTTTAATATCTTTCACCGTGTCTTTAACGGCTTCTTGGTAGCTTTCACGGAGCCAATGATCTTCACGAAGCACCATGACCCAGCTCGGTAAATTCACATTCACCTCAAGCACCGGAAATTCATATAATGCTTCACGGAGTACGCTGTATACATCTGCTTCGCGCATGCTTTCAACGCTCATGGCCAGCACAGGAATATCATATTTTTCACCAAGCTGCTGGCGGAGCGCTTCCGTTTCCGGATGATGCGGACGGACCGTATTGATAATCATGATAAACGGCTTTCCAACTTCTTTCAGCTCGTTAATCACTCGTTCTTCCGCCTCTACATAGTTTTGCCGCGGAATTTCTCCAATCGTGCCGTCCGTCGTAATCACGACGCCGATCGTTGAGTGTTCTTGAATCACTTTTCTCGTCCCAATCTCCGCTGCTTCTTGAAACGGAATCGGCTCTTCATACCACGGCGTATGAATCATGCGCGGGCCGTTTTCATCTTCATATCCTTTCGCACCTGTTACGGCATATCCGACACAATCAACAAGCCGAATATTGACTTCTAGCCCGTCATCAACGCTTACCTTAACCGCTTGATTGGGTACAAACTTTGGTTCAGTTGTCATGATGGTTTTACCGGCGGCGCTCTGTGGCAGCTCATCTTGTGCGCGTGCCTTATCTGCTTCGGTTCCGATATTCGGAATAACCACAAGCTCCATAAATTTTTTTATAAATGTCGACTTGCCTGTTCTAACAGCTCCGACTACTCCTAAGTAAATATCGCCGCCTGTTCGTTCCGCGATATCTTTGAAAATATCGACTTTTTCCAAATGACTCCCCTCCAGTCTTTGAGTCGTTGTGGCCCTATAGGACACTATATGAATATGATGTTGTCCTATTCATTTATGACTAAAATAAGAAAAAATCCCTTCTCTAGAATGTATTCAGAAGAGAAGGGATCATGACTTATTTCGTTAAAAAAATCGGTTCGTTATGCTCATCGATTGTATAGGGAAGAGAATAAGCCGGAACAAATAAAGAGTTTTTTACTAGCAGATCGCGAATATCATCGCCCGGCTTATATGATGCCTTTGTTTTTTTCAGCATGTCATATAAATCGATCCGGTAATCCACATAAATCTCGCCATTATAATCAATCACAAACGGCAAATTATTTCCGGAAAACGGACTAATCGCATATGGCGGTTCCTTATATCCGAGCTTTTTATAGTCCAGTGTAAACACACCTTTCGCCACCATATTCTTAAATGGCGGATATCCATGGGAATCACGGTACATTTGCAGGCGCAGCTTTAGATCACGGATTTGATCCGCCATCCGCAAATCAAGTAATTTTACTGTTGGATTGGTTTCAGCATCAACAATGACATACTGGAAAATCCCCCCGCTTTCAAACGCATTTCCTGGCGGCTCCTGCATATAGCGTGGAACAAGCATTTGAAAGTCGATCGGATATTTTTGATAAATGGGCGTTTTCATATCTCGTGTTTTAATCGGCAATAGCCCCCCCGTTGCTTGGCGGTATTGATCAACGGCTTGCTGTACACTTGCTACTTGGCTTTCATGCGGAATTTGGTTTTGTTTTAATCGTTCATCCGGATATAAACAACCGGCTAATAGCAGCACCATGACGCTAGCAATCATCCATCGTAGAGCTAATTTCATCCTAATCTCCATCCTTTTGCCTGTCCATTATTCTGGCGTTGGCCCGCTAAACACAACAAAAATAATAATAATTCCAGCTAAAATCATTAATATGTAAGCTATTAGCGCAAGCACTGCTTTCACGGCCTTGTTTTTTACTTTATAACGGCTGATATAAATCGAAAAAACAGAAATAAACATAAAAACCATCGAAGTAATGGCAATCCACATTTTCGCTAATCCCGGCGACATATTCGTTCCCCCTTTTTTCGACAACTATTATACAAGATTGGCAGCAAACTACGCAAAAAAAACTGAAGTAAAGTGGGGCTCTTTACTTCAGTAGACTAGTACCCTTTGTCCGGAAGTTCAAGTCTATGAATGTTCGTGATATTGTATGCATCGGTCAGCACCCTGGCATCATCGAATGCCTATTTTTCTAAAATATTGATTAAATCTTCCATTTCATTCGTTTTCATGCGCGCCATTAATGAATCTGCCCCTTCTTTCGGATCTTTTCCGTTAAACAATACGTCGTAAAGCACCTCAGTAATGGGCATTTTCACATTCAGCTTTTTAGCAAGCTGATGAGCGGCTTTGGTTGTTCTGACTCCTTCGACAACCATTCCCATACTTTGAAGCACTTCATCCAGCGGATTTCCTTTACCGAGTAAATGTCCTGCTCTCCAATTGCGCGAATGCACGCTTGTACACGTAACAATTAAATCGCCAATGCCCGCCAACCCTGAGAAAGTCAACGGATTCGCCCCCAGCGCGCAGCCTAATCGCGCAATTTCCGCAAGCCCTCTTGTAATAAGAGCCGCCTTGGCGTTATCTCCGTATCCTAATCCGTCTGTAATCCCAGCGGCAAGGGCGATAATATTTTTTAATGCTCCGCCAATTTCAATCCCGATTAAATCTGGATTCGTATAGACCCGAAAATACTGCGAGTTCATAAATAAATCTTGAACGCGTTCAGCTGCCGTCATATTTTTCGACGAAACGGTTACTGTCGTCGGATGGCGCAGGCTCACTTCCTCCGCATGGCTCGGTCCCGACAACACAACGACATCCTGCAAAAGCGTTCCCATTTCCTCTTCAATAATCTCCGAAATTCGTTTATGTGTATCTGGTTCAATTCCTTTGCTAACCGTTACAATCGTAATCGGTTGTCGCAGACATTGCTTTACTTTTCTGAGCACCTCGCGAATGGCCTTAGTTGGAACAGCCAGTACAGCTGTGTCAATCGCTTCAAGTGCCTCGCTCAAAGAAGAATACCCCGTAATTCCTTCAGGAAGCTGAATTCCCGGCAAATATTTTTCATTTGTCCGCTTTTCGTTAATTTCTTTGATTTGCTCAGGGCGTTGGCCCCATAAACGAACGCTATGGCCATTATCGGCCAGCACCATGGCCAGCGCCGTGCCCCAGCTTCCCGCCCCCAATACCGCAATTTGCTCCACTCTTATCACTTCCTCACCATATTATTTTCTTGGTCTAGCAATTAGTTTAATGGGCGTGCCTTCAAAGCCAAATGCATCCCGAATCCGATTTTCTAAAAAGCGTTCATACGAAAAATGCATCAGTTCTGGATCATTGACAAACACAACAAATGTCGGCGGCTTGACTGCTACTTGGGTGACATAATAAATTTTTAAGCGCTGACCGTTATGGGTCGGCGTCGGATTCATCGCTACAGCATCCATAATGACCTCGTTTAAGACATTTGTTTGCACGCGCATTGCGTGATTTTCACTAACCGTTTGCACAAGCGGCAACAGTTTATGCAGACGCTGCTTCGTTTTTGCTGATACAAACAAAATCGGAGCATAATCAAGGAATTGGAAATGATCACGAATTTTTCGTTCAAATTCTATGAGCGTTTTATCATCCTTTTCCAGAGCATCCCATTTATTGACGACAATGACAACTCCCCGTCCTGCTTCATGAGCATAGCCGGCAATTTTTTTATCTTGCTCGATGATTCCTTCTTCTGCATTTAATACGACAAGAACGACATCGGATCGTTCAATCGCTTTGAGCGCACGCAAAATACTATATTTTTCAGTGCTTTCGTAAATTTTGCCCCTTTTTCTCATACCGGCTGTATCAATAATGACGTATTCTTGTCCCTCACGCGTAAATGTTGTATCGACAGCATCACGCGTTGTGCCGGCCATATCGCTTACAATGACGCGCTCTTCCCCTAAAATAGCATTTACTAACGACGATTTCCCGACATTAGGACGGCCAATTAAGCAAAACTTAATGACATCATCCTCATAATCGGATTCAGCTTGCTTAGGAAAATGCTGAGCCACGGCATCCAATAAATCTCCAAGTCCTGTGCCATGCGATCCCGAAATTGGATACGGTTCACCAAATCCAAGAGCATAAAAGTCATAAATCAGATCCCGCATATCCGGGTTGTCGATTTTATTGACAGCCAGCACAACCGGCTTATTGGAGCGATGCAACATTTTGGCTACCTCTTCATCTGCTGCCGTTACCCCATCGCGACCATTCGTCATAAAGATAATCACATCCGCCTCATCAATTGCAATTTCTGCCTGCTGGCGAATCTGTACTAATAAAGGTTCGTCACCAATATCAATTCCACCTGTATCAATCACATGAAATTTATAATTTAACCATTCAGCACTGCTGTATATCCGATCTCGAGTGACTCCCGGCACATCTTCAACAATCGAAATGCGTTCGCCAGCAATTCGATTAAAAATGGTCGATTTTCCCACATTTGGACGACCAACAATCGCTACTACTGGATTGGCCATTATATCATCCTTTCCTTCATTCTGATTACGGCGACTCAAAAACACAGCTGTTTTATTTTATCAAAAACGATCACACTCAACAATAGAAAGAGCGCTATAACGGTTTATTTCGTTTCATCTGTTTGTGGACCATATCAGCATAAACAGAAATATTTTCCAATGCTGACCATAAGGCCAGACACACACATGAAAGTGATAGTTCATCCAAAAAGGCAAGCGAACCAATCGCATAAGGAAACGAATACGTCTTGATTACGAATGCATACATCATTTCTCCTTGGCAACTTCCAGCAATGATACATAACAATCTTTCTGGAAAATGATGATGCAACATGAGGCAGACAAATGTTAACATGATCGCGACCATCCACGTTTTGTCAATCAGCATCCAGACAGGATCAATCAAAATAAGCAGATGGAAGGCAGCATACACAAATGAAACCATCATCATCGATAGCAACATATAAACAAGCTTCCAGCCACTTTTTTTAGTGATAAAATAATAGGCAATCACAAGAGCGAATAAAAAAGATAAAGTGATAGAAAAAACGCCAATGGTTATATGATAAATAGAAAGCATAATGGAAATAAGCACAGCGGCGGCTAGCATAGTGCGCGCTTTTGTTTTTTTCATTAAAAATGTAGCAAAAATCCAGCATGCCCACGAGCACCAATAAAAATAGAATCCTTCCACATGAATCCTCCCTTCTCTTTCCATTATTTCATGTTTTCTAAAAACCTAACCCTTGTCATCACCTGTATAGACTCGAATCAAAAAAGAAAGAACCATCGAAAATCATTGGCAACCACCGGAAAATCAAATTGCATTTTTTCACATAGCAAACGTGATGTGTCAACAGTTGCTCCAAAACAAGTGGATGATGCGGTAGAGCATCCAAACATGCCGCTTTTAGAGCGCGCAAAAAGTCCATTAAATCTCTATCGCTCGGTCTTTTGTCGCATATTTGCATGGAAGAGTCACCCCCTCTTTTCCTCACATCGGCATCTTTCCGTCTAAAGTCCGGTTCATTCCATTAGCCAATCGTCTGTAAGTGGTCACCGCGAACAAATCGGATCATGCTCTTTTTTTCACTTTGCTTCTTCAAGCCTGATATCGTTGCATACAAGAAATCAAAACGTGTGAAACTATTCTTGAAGTTTAAGGAGAAAGGGGAGTGTTCTAGTGGGAAAGGACCGTCAGGAAAAAAAGCTCAAGCGCTCTGGACGCGTTGAATCTGATCGCGACCAAGCGCTTGAAAACAAGGGGGCGACTCGTCTCGACACACCGGACGAAGCGCAGGAACAAAATCAACATTAACCTCGTCCAATGATCGTTTATGGATACTAAAAATAAAAGCTGACTTTACGAGAAAAGTCAGCTTTTATTTCTTTCGATCTTTTCTATCGCAAACTGTCGTAAGCCTCTCCCGCCTGCACTTCGTTAAGGGGGGAGACTTCTCGGTGGATGATATAAAAAACGCTTGTCAGACAAAAAACATAGCCTAGCAAGGTTCGAAACGCAAGATAAAAGCGATTGCCAGCAGGTGAAAATCCGCTTTTTATCTGCGGCTGTATACTTTCGTATCGAATCCTCTTTCATTGAGCCAATGATGTGTTTGCCCATAAATCACAAGCGGAACATGCCGAAGCTCTTCAATGGTTCGAGTGCCTAAAGCCGTCATCAACAGGCGAAAATCTTTGTGCCATTCATGAATAAGCTCCAGTAACGACTCTGTCCCCTGTTCCATCCATACTTTCAAAAATAGCTGTGCGACTCCCACCGCTTGTGCGCCAAGAGCGATCGCTTTTACCGCATCAAAGGCGCTGCGCACTCCCCCGCTTCCAATCACCGACAGAGAGGTGGCGCTTTGTGACACTTCTACAATGGACGCAGCGGTTGAAATTCCCCAATCGTTAAAATAGGATAAGCTGGTCGGGCGCCGATTGTTTTCAATACGAGCAAAATTCGTGCCGCCAAAGCCACCGACATCGACAATCGTAACACCGATCTCCTCCAGCTTTTGTGCCGTTTCCTTGCTCATGCCAAAGCCAACTTCCTTGACAATAATCGGCACACCGACAGCATGGACCATGCGCTCAATCCGGCGCAAAGCTCCGATAAAGTTGCGGTCACCTTCAGGCATGACCAACTCTTGCACAGAATTTAAGTGAATCTGCAGGCCATTTGCTTCGATCATTTCGACCGCTTGCTTCGCTTCGTCTACTGTCGCTTCACTGCCAATATTCGCAAAAACAACACCTGTTGGATTGATTCGACGAACAATCTCGAAGGACTGCCGCTCTTTTGCATCCTTGACCGCTGCCATCTGGGAACCGACAGCCATGGCAATTCCGCATTCCTTTGCAATTTCAGCTAATCCTTTGTTAATTTCCAGAGTCGGCCGTCCCCCTCCTCCTGTCATCGCATTGACAAAAAGAGGCGAACTTAATGAAAGTTCACCTAAAGTCGTGCTCAAATTCACATCATTTGTACCTATATCAGGCAGGCTTTGATGAACAAATACAATGTCATCGAATCCTGCTTCTCTTTTTTGTTCAAGATTTAGCGCATGCACAATGTGCTCTAGCTTCCGTCTGCCTCTTTCCACTGGCATTCACCGTTATTTCAGTTTCTTAAGCTGGTCACCAACCACTTCCCCAAGTTGGAAGCCTGTTGATTCTGCCTGTTTTGTATATTGGCTGTAATCTTCTTCATTCACTGGCTCTTCCATTAACTCGCGCATGCTTAATGAAATGCGATGCTCCGCTTCGTTGACTTCAAGCACTTTTACTTGAGCCTCATCGCCTTCTTGTAATACCTCGTGCGGAGTGCCAATATGCTTATTAGAAATTTGTGAAATATGCACAAGGCCTTCAACGCCTGGGAAAATTTCAACAAACGCTCCAAAAGGCACAAGACGTTTTACTTTTCCTGTTACTACATCGCCAGGTGCTAGTTTTTGTGAAATATTTTCCCATGGGCCCGGCAGCGCCTCCTTAACAGACAGCGAAATGCGGCCGCTTTCTTCGTTCACTGACAGCACCTTCACTTTTAACGTATCTCCTTCTTGAACAACATCAGACGGATGAGCGACACGTGCGTGAGACAGCTGCGAAATATGTACAAGTCCATCAAAGCCGCCGATGTCAACAAATACGCCAAAATCAGTAATACGGCGAACGGTGCCTTCAATCACTTGCCCTTCTTGAAGCTTCTGGAATGCTTGCTTCCGCTGTTCTTCTTGTTGTTGTTCAATCACCGCGCGATGAGATAAAATCACGCGATTTTTAGCGCGATCCAACTCTACAACCTTCACTTTCAACGTGCGCCCTTTATAATCAGAAAAGTCTTCCACAAAATAAGTTTCAACAAACGATGCTGGGATGAACCCTCTTACGCCGACATCCGCAACAAGACCGCCCTTTACAATATCCTTTACCACCACATCAAACGGCTCGCCGCTTGTAAATCGCTTTTCTAGCTCCTCCCAGGCGCGGTCCGCATCGACTGCCTTTTTAGATAAAATTAATAATCCTTCGTCTTCATTTTCTCCTTCTTCCACTTTTTTCACTTTTGCAACGATCTCATCCCCAACGGATACCGCATCGCTTGTTTTTTCAATATGAAGGCTGGATAGCTCGCTAATCGGAATGATGCCGCTTTGCTTGCTGCCTGCAATATCCACAAGCACTTGTTTTTCTTCAAGCTTGGCGACTTTGCCGTGAACGAGATCACCCACCTTATATACATTTACCTCTACATTCATATCCTCTACCATTAAAAACCCTCCTTCGTCGACTACCCATAGCTACTGTAAAGCATGACCAAAGGAAACAAATGTGCTTATTTTCCCATGAGGTCTACTTTTCTCATTATTATACCATATTTTTTCAAAAAGCATGTATTGGAATGCTCAACGATGTTCATCTAAAAGTGCTTGAATATGATTCATAATGTAATCCGTTGCTTCCTCAGGAGACGCCTTGCGTTCTCTCAGCTCATCCATTGGAATTGGCAAACCGTATACAACCTTCAGTCTTTTCAATGGCCGATATGGCCCGATAATCGCGCAAGGCACTACTTGGGCATCCGTTCTTAAAGCAAAAAAGCCGACACCAGACAGCCCCTTTTTTAATTTGCCGTCCCTGCTTCTTGTCCCCTCCGGAAAAATTCCGAGCACATTTCCTTGCTTTAGCACATCCAAGCCCGTTCGTAGTGCTTGCCGGTCGCTCATTCCCCGCTTAACCGGAAAAGCTTGCAATGACGGAAGCAAGCTTTTTAAAATCGGTACACGAAATAGCTCTTCCTTCGCCATAAAATGAATAGGCCTTGGAGCTGTAATGCCGACAATTGGAGGATCTAAATTGCTAATATGGTTAGAACAAAGAAGTACGCCGCCTTCCTTCGGAAAATGTTCGGTGCCGATGATTTCGACACGATAAAGGGGCTTTAAAATCCCCGATACCACTCCTTTCGCAAACGAATAAAAATTCAAGGCGATCAAATCCTTTCCTCTATGATTTTCATAATCTCGTTCACGACATCATTGATAGATAAAGAAGTTGTGTCAATTTCAACGGCATCTTCCGCTTTTTTCAGCGGCGCAACCTCCCGTTCGGAGTCTATCTTATCCCGGCGGGCGATTTCCTCCTTCAGCTTCTCCAAATCGGAGGCAAATCCTCGAGCCAAGTTTTCCTCATGCCGACGCTTGGCTCGCTCCTCTACCGATGCCTTTAAAAAGATTTTGACTTCTGCCAGGGGCAATACATGCGTTCCGATGTCGCGCCCATCCATGACCACGCCGCCCCGTTCGCCTAATGCCCGCTGCCGTGCCACCATTTCCTCACGAATAAGCGGATGCTTCGCCACTAATGAAACAGAATTGGTGACTTCTTCACTCCGAATAACATCTGTTATATTTTGTCCGTTAACAAGCACAAGCTGACCGCGTTCAGAAGGCTTCAATTCAATATATGTATCGCGTAATACCTGCAAAAGCGCTTGTTGATCATGTAGATCAACTCCCTTTTGCAACGCAAGATACGTAAGAGCACGGTACATCGCTCCTGTATCAATGTAAACATAAGCAAGTTTTTCTGCCACAATTTTTGCAACCGTGCTTTTTCCGGCAGCGGCTGGTCCGTCAATGGCAATTGATATTCGCTTCATATACCCTCCTAATGATCGTTCAAACATATTTTTCAAAGAAAAAAGCAGGACATCTCCTGCATACTTCGATGATATTTTATCACATGACTCAAGGATGGTCGACGGTTGTTTCAATTGTTTTCGTTTTTTCCTGTTTGCTAACTCCTTCATATTCGTAGACTTTGATCACATACGGAGCCAAAGGCGTATACAATAGCAAGCATTGTGCTAACAGTAAAAAGAGCAGCTGCACAATCACAATTTTAAGCAAAATGCGTTCCATTCGTTTCATCTGACAACCGCCTCTTTCGTTTTTTTGTCATTATCATCCTTTCACATTTTTCTTTCTTTTATTCTGGTAGTCCTTCTGCTTTTTTCCTTATAGCTAGTTGTCTTTCAAAGCTGTAGCGTATCAGTAGAACGCGATCTTGAGAAGAGATGGTCAAAAACTGCAATGATGCCTTCTGAACATAGCTCCCTTCCACCTGAAACACTCGAACAATTTTGGCTGGCACTTTCATATAATGATATTCTCCCGATTTCATAGGCAGGACAAACCAAGCCTCCACTATCATTCCTGACAAAATATGGCTTCCTCTTTCCGGCAAAACAATGGCCGCTCCTCCTGCACTGATATCCGTGGTCATGGTGGCAAAGGGAGAAAATTCTCCTTGAAGCGGATGAATCGCAACATCTACTGTAGCTTCCACACGCACATATTGCCTGCGCTGCACACGGATCAGGCGCTGTTCATCTGGATAAGAAAGCATAATCATCGGAATCGGGTCGCGCACTTTTCCCCTTACTTCTGTATCGAATAAATAAAGACTTCCATCTTTACCGACGAAGCTTGCTTTAAATTGCATTCCATTCATTAAAAATACAGTTTTCCCCGTTTTTTGATTAACAGGATAGTCGATATAAATAAAATCCGGGAAAACCTCTGCCACTTTGCATTTATATTCATGCACTTCTTTGTCGTTCCTTGATTCGAGAATGAGCACATCCCCAATTTTTATCATATGTTCTCCCTCACATTCCTTATCACCTTTCCTTTTTATTTAAACAAAAAGGAAAAGCTCTTGACAAGCTTTTCCTTTAATCATACGTTCGTTCGACGCTTTGCATTTTGGTCACTTTTTCCTCAACGCCGTTTTGGGCATTGATGAAAATTTGATACGTATCATCGCCTAATGTGCCTAAAAACTCGTAACAAAGCACTTCTTGATTCAAGTCATTTGTAATCACAGACTGTCTCTCTTCCATCACTTTAACACTTGGATTTAGCTTCGCTCTTGCTTGTTCAAGCGAAATCGCTGGTTTTGGAAAGCGATGAAGGCTAGGGGAGGATAGGTAATCGCGAGCCGAGAAACCGACCACCGTTCCATCATCTAACGCAATTTTCATTTGGATCGCTTCCGGATATATGCGAATACCATGATCATTCGTAACAAAGGTCAATACGGCTACGTTGTCGTATTGAGTACTGTCATATAATTCAACATTGGTAAAATGATGCTTCTTTAAAAAATCCATGCCTTTCATCGTTGCTTCATTCAAACTGATCGCTTGTTTGTGAATGGCGCGGTTATCAATGGCCCAAATCGGGTAACCGCCTCTTTCTGTCACATCCATATACGTTTCTGTTTTTGTTTTTGGATCATAAATCGTGAGACTGTAGAAACGATCTTCCGCTCCTTTTCCACTGTGAACAACCTTGATCTTTTCGTTTCCTTTTAATCCCAAAAAGGATTTAGCAATCTTCTTCGCTTCATCTGCCGTAATTCGCTTTCCTTTCGCTCTAACAAATCCCCGTTCTTGAACAGCAGCGCTTGTAAATGTCGGAGACAGATTCGCTGTTTCGGCAAACGATTCGACATTGCTTTCCACCGTTTTAAATCCATCAATAATCGTGTTATCGCTCGGGCGCTGGTTTGTTGCTAGCGCCAGCTCTACATCCATCCAACGCAAATTATTTTTGATGACTAAATGCTGAACATTGCGCAGCTCATTTTGAATATCAGACGCTTGTTTATAAAGAGTTTGCAACGTTTGATATTCTTGCTTGGTAAGCGGCTCTTTTGTTAAATCGCGAATCGCCGCACGATAACTAAATGTACCGATCTGCGCAAGAAATTGTTGCGTTTTATTAAAGGGAAGAAGCGATAGTGGAAGCTGTCCAACGTCGGAATGCGCTTCCGAGGCAATCCGCCACACTTCTGCCAGCGCTGGAGAGAGCGACGTTTTAGAATTCATCGCTAATGTTGTGCCGATTTGATCGTGCAGCAGATCTATTTTGTAAGCTAAATCATGAAATGAACGCTGATAATTGTTTTCGGCATGCACCAAAATCGCGTTTTTTTCCTGATGCTCACGATAGCCCCAGTAAGCTGTTCCAATAATCCCTAGTGATAAAAAGCCAATAAGCAAAGTCCGCAACATATAAAATCACCTGCCTTTTTATTTACAAAAAATATGCTTACCGATTTTTTTAATTTGAGGTCGACTCCATATCCATCCGTTTGTTGCTGTATCCGGATTAAAATAGTAGATCGCTCCACTGCTTGGATCCCAGCCGTTAATAGCATCCAGCACCGCTTTTTTAGCTGTCTCATTTGGTGTCAGCCAAATTTGCCCGTCGGTAACCGCTGTAAATGCTCCCGGTTGGAAAATGACCCCAGCTACACTGTTAGGGAAAGATGGATGCTCCAATCTGTTTAAAATAACCGCTGCTACCGCTACTTGACCGACATATGGTTCACCGCGCGCTTCTCCGTATACAGCGTTAGCCATTAATTGAATATCATTTTGCGAAAAACCTTTTGGCACGTTCGTTGCTGTTGCAGATCCGCCGCTGCTTGCTGTTCCTTGCTGCTTGACCTGCTGGCTTAACGGTATTCCTCCATAATGTGTAAAGGAATTTCCTTTGCGAATTTGTTCTTTAACAAAGGATTCGTAGTACTTTGACACTTTTACAAGTTTTTGCTTCGTACTTGCACCGACTAGTCCGTCAATCGGTAACCCATATTCACTTTGGAAATTGCGGACAGCCCAGTATGTACTCCAGCCAAATACTCCGTCAATTTTGCTCTTATAAAAGCCAATATATTGCAGACGCGCTTGCAGCTCAATGACATCATCTCCCACAGCTCCGCGCTGAATGACCTGATCAGAAAACGCATGTGCCTCTTTCATCGGCCATTCATATGTCGATAAACAAATAACGAGCAAGCATATAATGATTCGCCAGCGCATTGTATACATACCCCCTTTAATCGATCTGGCTCTATCCGTATTTTTCACCTAAACTTCCTTTTTATGCACATAAAGCAATAACGTGGTTTATTTATAAAACACATGTTAATCAATCAGGGAGTTTGAATAAACGGAAGAACCTATTCGATTCTTGGTCGAAAAGGATCTGTAAACAGCTAAGTTTCATCTATGAAGAATTAGAGGGTTGAACGTACGATTCAAAAACAAAATCCCACTTTTTCGGTGATCGGAGATTACATCTCATATCTTTCCTGAAAATATTTCCACTCATCAACGAGGAACGCTTCCCCCACATAACAGAACATGAGGTTCATCCTTCTAAATGAAAAATTTACCATACAATAGACCTAAAAGAATACATTGACAGCTCAAAACAAAAAGGCCAAGCTTTAGGCTTGGCCTTTTACAGAAGGAATGACCGCTTCTGCATACATTCCTTTCGCTTGTTTGACTTTTCTCAGTGCCATCCACCACATCGCAAGCATAAAAGGAACCATGTAATAGCCCCATTTTTCTTGTGTGAATAAAATAAAATCGTATGTGCCATGCAAAAGAAAGGGCAGCAAAAAGGAAAGGGCTAAGTGCAAATATCTTTTTCCTTGAAATTTCGCTTTTCCTAAGTAAAATCCCATCATTACGGCAAACAATGCGTGGCTGGATACAGGGAGCAACGCTCTAGTAACAGCAAACTCTACACCGTTAGCAAGCAAATATAAAATATTTTCAAGCGTCGCAAAGCCGAGCGACACACTGGCGCTGTAAACAATCCCATCATATGGTTCATCAAACTCTTCATGGTCAAAAATAAAAAAATAGACGATAAACCATTTTACAAATTCTTCAAGTAATCCGGAAGATAAAAACGCTTGTATCCACTTTTCAGACGCAATTCCTTCTAGCCGCAAAACATGCTGAATAAACATAATCGGAAAAACGAGAATGGCGCCAAATAAAAAAGTTCGCAATACAAGAGAAAGCGGCTCAGTCTCATATTCATCTTTTAAATAAAAATAGCTGAGCAGCGCCACACCCGGGGCGATGCCGGCAGAAATAATTGCAAACATAACAAATCCTCGTTTCCATCTATTTATTTATAATGGTAACATAAGATAATCATGATTGGGAACCATATTTCGTTTGATCGCCCGGAACAAGCGAACCTCTAATTTGGGTCAAAAAGGAGCGAACAAAATGAGGAAACCAGCAAAAAAGAAAACATTTACTGTTGCTGAAAACGAAACAATTGAACAGTGCTTAGAACGGATGAATCAGGAAGGATATAAGCCCGTCCGCCGAATCGAAGAGCCGATTTTTTGCGAGGTAAAAAAAGATGGACATACGATTGTGGAGCCGTGCGGCAGGCGTATCGTATTTGAAGGCGTATGGAAAGAATAGAGCCGGTGCTCTGTCAGCCAACCGCTCGCTCATGCGCTTCTTCGTTTCATACATCGCATTTTTATTGGTAAGGGTTGCATCGTGAGCGCCCTATACATCGTTTTGGCATCATGCAAATGAAACGAACCATCTTGCAAAATGAAAGCGTCGGAGGCAGGGCCGTCCATAGACTTGCCTCCGACGCACGAACATGAGGTTTCCTTCTTATCAACGGGAATCCAAGAGGAAAAGCGCTCGATGTTCATCCTAAAATCCGTGAATCGTCATCCCTCCGTCAACAAATAACGTTTGTCCCGTTACATAATTTCCTGCATCAGAGGCCAAAAATACAGCCGGTCCAACCAGCTCTGGCAATTGCCCAATTCGCTTCAGCGGAGTCACAGCTAAAATATCATTTACGTACTCTTGATTTTGAAGCAGTTTTTCCGTTAATGGAGTTTGAAAGTACCATGGACCAATTGCATTGACTTGAATGCCAAACTTTCCCCACTCGAACGCTAATACTTTTGTCATTTGAATAAGCGCCGCTTTACTGGCAGCATAAGCGACGCCTGTCCGAAGAGCCACATGACCGGCCACAGAGGCAATATTAATAATTTTGCCGCCCGTTCCCTGCTTTTTCATCACCGCACCAACCTCTTGAGACATCATGAATGCTGATTTCAAATTCGTATTCATAATGGTTTCCCATTCAGCATCAGTGACTTCTAAAGCAGCCGTTCGGATATTCATTCCCGCGTTATTAACTAAAATATCAACTTTTCCGGCTTGCTTTATTACCTCCGCTACCGCATTTTTAACAGCTTCTCGATCCGTTATATCCGTTGGAATGATATATGCTCGTCGATCCAGCTGCTCAATGCTTCTAGCTGTTTCTTCAAGCTGCTCTACTGTGCGCGATAAAATCGCTACATTCGCACCAGCTTCAGCAAAACCGATCGCAATCGCTTTTCCAATTCCCCTTCCCGCACCAGTGACAATAGCAATTTTCCCATCTAAACGAAATGAAGGCAAAAACATCGATATTCCTCCTTAATTTTTCTTCATTTTTGACATTTTGAACACTCCCTCATCTACGCTTTACCTTAGAGATGAGGGGTGCTTATTTAATATGTTAAAGCTGTTTTAAGAGATTTCAAACTGTCAGCTACTCCGACTATTTAGAGCTTTTTTATCCTTTGACGTTCTTATGTCTAGTAAAAAAAGCTCTTTAGCAATGTATAGAAAAAAACCTGAAAAGCTTGCTCAACGCTTTTCAGGTTTTTGCTTGTCATTCCTCAACCGTAGTTTTTCTTCTAAATTTGCTTAACACTTCATAGACGATCGGAACGATAATCAGAGTCAACAATGTCGAGCTGGTCAAACCGCCAATGACAGTTAGGCCAAGCCCTCGAGAAATCATGCCTCCATCTCCTTCATACCCTAATGCGAGAGGGAGCAATGCCCCAACGGTCGCCAGCGCCGTCATTAAAATCGGCCGGAGACGCGTTGCTCCCGCTTCAATGAGCGCATCTCTTGTAGAGAGCCCTTCACGCTCTTTATGAATGACGCGGTCAATTAACACAATCGCATTCGTTACAACAATTCCAATGAGCATGAGTGCGCCGATCAAAGCCGAAACGCTCAACGTTTCTCCCCCAAGCCATAGCGCCACAAATCCGCCGATAACGGTAAATGGAAGCGAGAAAAGAATAGCAAAAGGCGCCAGCCCTTGACTGAACGTAACCACTAGCACAAAGTAGACCACAGCAATAGCTGCAAGCATGGCCAATCCCAATTGTGAAAACGACTCATTGATTTGTTCAGTCACTCCGCCTGTTTCAATGTTGACACCAGGCGGCAATTTTAAATCATCGATTTTCTTTTGAATGCTTTCGTTGACTTGGCTAACGTCATTCGCCGTAATTTCCCCGCTGACTGAAACGGTAAATTTCCCTCCGCGTCTCGTAATGGTATTGGATGTCTCGCCTTCTTTGACCGTCGCTACCTCTCCAATTTGCACATTCATGCCGAGAGGGGACTGGATCGTTTTCTTTTTCATCTCATCAATTGAAGCAAAAGTCTCTTCTTCTCCTTCAATATAAACTTTAATATCTTGACCGTCTTTTTGAATGGTCGTTAGAACAGGCCGTTCATGCTGTTGGCTCAATGCCATCGCAATTTGTCCAGCCGTCAAACCGAGTTTACTCATCTTTTCTTGATCAACAACCAATGTGTACTCATCATATGTCTTCGATAAACTTGATTCCACATTTTTTAGATTGGATTCATCTTCCAAGATGTTTTGTACCTTTTGAGCGACAGGCTCAATCTCTTCCATTGAGTCGCCAAATACATACAATGTATACTCATTGCTTGACGCCATCATATCAATGGTGCCCCAATCGCCTTTTTCGTGCGTTAATTTACTTAAATCTTTGACTACCTTCTCCTTTTCTTGTTCAAAATTCGGCGTGTCATCTTCATACATAATAAAGAAAATCGCCTGATTTCGATTTCCGGGATTCATCGGATTTTCGCTGCCGACAGACAATTGAACAGTTTTCACATGATCGCGATCAACCAGTAAATCTTCTGCCTGCAACGCGACATCTTTCACTTCTTCAAGCGTTTGTCCTGGATCTGGATTATACGTAACAATCATTTGTTTTTCCTGTTCACTCGGTAAAAAGCTTACGCCAATGACAGGAATTAAAAATAAACTGGAGACAAGAAGCAAAATCGCAATCAATGATGTGATCCATTTATGATTTAAACACCAATTTAAGATTTTTTTATAGTAAGTAGCCAAAAATCCCGCTTCTTTTTCTTTCTCTTTTTGTTTCGCTCCTTTTCTAAATAAGACGTGAGCCAATGCCGGCACAATTGTAATCGCTACTAAAAGAGACGCTAAAAGCGAGAACACAATCGTAAGAGCAAATGGCATAAATAGCTGTCCAACCATGCCTTCAACAAATGCAAGCGGCAAGAAAACCGCAATGGTGACGATGGTTGAGGACATAATCGGAATAAACATTTCTTTCGTCGCTGCAATAATCAGCTCTTTTCCTTTTAATTGCTCTCCTTTTAATGTCATCCGTCTATAAATATTTTCAATAACGACAATCGAATCGTCGATAACACGGCCGATCGCCATGGTCATCGCTCCTAGTGTCATCATATTCAACGTGATGTCCATTTCATGTAAAACGATCAAGGCAATTAAGATGGAAAGCGGAATGGACACCACAGAAATCAACGTAGAGCGAATGTTGCGCAAAAATAGCAAAATGACCGCAACGGCAAAAATCGAACCGAATAACGCTTTATTTAGCATCGTTGCGACAGATTTTTCAATCGGTTCGGCTTGATCTAGCGTGGAAACGATGCCAAGTCCTTTATATTCATCTTTAAGCTCATCCAGTTTTTCTTTTACTTCATTTACGACTTCAACGGTATTCGCATCAGTAGCTTTTACAATTTGCAATCCGATAGCTTCTTTTCCGTTTGTTCTTGATATCGATTCAGCTTTGCCGACGATTTCAATATCAGCAATTTCCCCCAACTCGACTGTTGGTAATTCCATGTTTTTCTGCGAGAGTGCTTGATTTGGCGCTGCGCCATTAGCTCCAGACAAACCGTTTGGCATCTGGTTCATTTGCGCCCCTCCGGCTTGCTCTCCTTGTGACGCCCCTGTGACAGGGATTTTCAGCTTTTTCAAATCCTCAATGGTCGTAATATTTCCATCAACGACCACAGACTTTTCCGTGTCTTTAAATGTATAAAGACCTAATGGCGCACGAAGATCTGCACCTTGAATATAATTTTTAATGGTTTCTTCATTAAGCCCAAGCTCTTTTAATTTGTCCTGATGAAAAACAATCCGTCCTTCTTCCACTTGTTGGCCAGAAGTGACAATGCTTTCTACTCCATCTATTCCTTTCAATTCTGGAACAATGATTTTTTCCACCAGTTCTGTTAATTCAGGAAGTGTTTTTCCTTCATCAAAAAAACTGACTGTATAAACAGGAAAAGCATTAATACTAAATCTTGCAATTTTAGGCTCTCCGACTCCGTCAGGAAGCTCCACTTGTTTGAGTGCCTTTTCAACTTCCTCTTCCGCTCGCTCCATATCTTTTTCAAATTTATATTCGATTTGAATGGAAGAAGCATTTTCAAACGAATTAGAGCTGACGATTTCCACGCCATTCAAATTACGAACAGCTTCTTCAATCGGAACCGTCACTTTTTCTTGTACTTCCTCAGGTGTTGCGCCTGGATACGTAGTCGTAACACTTATAATGGGAGTATTTATGTCTGGAATCGTTTCCAGCTTCATATTAAACCCAGAAAATAGGCCAGCAAATATCGCAATAACAGTTAAAATCCAAATGGCCAGTTTATTACGGAGCGAAAATTTAATCATGTTCTCCACCACGTTCCATTCCTTTCATGCAGATTTGACAATTTTGATTTTTTTATCCATACTGATAGAGAGTTGACTACATAGTCATTATAATTGACCGGTTAACTACAAGTCAACGAAATGAATGGCATTTTTCCGACAATCAATAAGGGGTGTTTCTGTGAAAGAAAAAGAACGCTTAATTATTGAAGCTGCAATGAAATTATTTGCCCGCAAAGGTGTATCTTCCACCTCCATCCAAGATATTACCAATGCATGCGGCATTCCGAAAGGCTCCTTTTATTTTTATTTCAAATCAAAAGACGAGTTGTTAATTAAATTATTGGAACAGTTTTTTAATCATTTAAAGGAAAAAACAAAGCAAATCGAGATCGTTTATGATGATCCCAAAAAACGTTTTATGAAACAACTGTCGGTTCAATTGAAAGAAATTTTGGAGCATAAAGAGATATTTATCACGCAGATGCATGAAAATTTAAAAGAACATAATCAAAAAATTGAAGCGCTGTTACAAGATATAAGAAGTGATTTTTTTCATTTTTTTACAACCAACCTAAAAAAAATTTATGGACGAGCCATTGACAAATATATAGTCGATGCCAACATTATCATTCAAGGAATCTTTTTTTCATTCATTCAATTTCTCGTTTTGGAAAATGGAGTGAGAGTGGATGAAGAAAAGTTAGCAAAATACATTTTACAAACAACTGATGATTTAATAAAAGGAATGCTGGCAAAACAAGAAGATCCCATCATTCCCGCTGATACCCTAAACAAAATATTGGATCATCCTCAACCGCCGGATCATCCGTTAGATATTTTAAAAAAGATAAAAGACATAAGCCGTCCAATCCTTCATGATGAACAATTCACGATTTCGATTGAAGTTTTAGAAGCGGAAATCATGGCTGAACAACCAAGAATACCCGTTATTAAGGGAATGCTGGCCAATCTCTATGAATATCCAGAGCTGCGCTATTTCGTCAATCAGATGGCTGATTATTTCCAAATCAAATAAGCATCTAAAGGAGCGATTCCTTTAGGTGCTTTTTATTTCTGGCGCGATCCTTGTCCTGCCCCATCATCTGTCTAGCACTTTCCTACAAGGTACCCAGAGACGGGGGACTCGTGGCATTAGTTGGACATTACATGCCAATCATTCGATCCTTCAACATTTGCTCCCAGTGAACAACACCATCACAGACTACTTTATTGGTTTAGAGCTGGTCTTCCCATCGTGTTTTACACATCTCCTCCATTATCTTACGCAATAACAAGAACCATAAGTGAAGCGATTGGGTCTTGCACCACGAATTCCCGATGAATATGATAAAATAAAAATAGAATCGAACGGAAAGGATACTGAAAGCACGATGGAAAATCAAAAACACTGGTCCATCCTTATTACTGAAGGAGAAGTTGAACCATGGTATTTTCTCGATGGCTGGGAGAAGCAAATTAAAGAACAAAAGCAATTCACCAATTCAAAAGAAGCGATGGCACAATACAAGGCGCTCGTTGAAGCGCATCGCCAACGATTTGATCACTATCAAATCAAAGGATCATCCATCGCCTGTTTTTGGAACGATGGCGAGGAAGTGTACTGCGAAGCGTGTGACGAGTTTTTGCAAGTGTATCATGGTATTTTGCTCTTTTATCAAGATCGTCTGTTTGAACCTAGCCACATGGATTAACAAAATCCATCTTTTCGAAAATGTAAAAAGACACGCTGTCTCTCTTGCCTAATAGGAATGACAGTAAAAAACGCTGGGGCATGCTCCAGCGTTTTTTACAAATTCCGGCCATTGTTTAGATCGATTCGGATGGAAAAAACATTTCTCTTCAATTATGATTAAATTTTTCCACTGTAAGCTGAAAGTGTTATTCGCGAAAATAATCTTGCTCCAATACTTTTACGTTCTCCAAACTTTTTAGGGCCCATTCGCTGCCGTCTGCGAGCAGTTCTTCTTTCATAGCATCGACCGCTTGCTTTAATGATTCGTGATAGTCGAGCACTTCTCCCTCGTATAAACGTACCATTGGCTTCGGCATATTCGCTTGTTCATTGAAAGCAAGCGCACGCCGCTCATGAAAGAGAGGGACATCAGCCTGCTTCGGCTGATGCAGATCTCCTTGCATCGGATGCTTTAACACGCTTTTGACACGCACTAAATAATGCTGTGGGCGTATATCGGTAATTTCTCCAATATATTTTCCTGTCTTGTAAATACCGATCACTAGGTCTCCTCTTTTTAATGACTCGCTCATCATTTTCCGCTCCCTTCCCAAGGCAAAGCCGCCATTCTTTACTGTTCAAAAATATTCGCTATGTCGCAATCCGCTGCTAAAGCAACCGCCAGTTTCATTCGCGCTTTTTTTGAATCGTAATCGCTCCCTAATATCACGCCTTTTTTATATAAATCATACGCGCTGCCTAAATAATCATAGGTCGTATATACCGCTCCTTCTTCTGCGCTGGTTGTGATGACAACTTTAATGCCTTGCTTAATGGCTCTCTCGATCTCTTCAGCCATTTTCGGCGCGACTTGTCCACGGCCAACCCCCTCAAGCACTATTCCAGCAACGCCGCTTTCCCTTGCTGCTTTAATAAACTTCCCGTCCGCTTCCAAATAGCATTTAATAATATCCACTTCCGGGATCTCGCGCACAAGCTTATAATGCTCCCTTTTCACCGGCTTTTGATATACATACACTTCATCGTTATCAATAATTCCCAAATAACCAAATCCAAAAGCATTAAAGCCTTGGATATTCGATGCATGCTCTTTTTTTACATATTTGGCTGGAAAAATGCGCTCATTAAAAACAACAACCGTTCCTGCTCCCCTTAACTCGTTGGCGCATGCGGCGTATATGGCATGCCGAATATTAATATAAACATCGCTCCCTAAATCAACTGGAGATCGTTGAGAGCCAGTCACCACAACTGTGCGCTCATCAGCAATCGTCAAATCTAAAAAATAGGCTGTTTCTTCAAGCGTATCCGTGCCATGCGTGACCACGACCCCATCGACTGAACGATCTTGGAAATAATATTCAATCCGTTCCTTCAAATGCACCAAATTCGAAAACGTCATATGCATGCTTGGCAGTTGAAAAACACTCTCAATAACGACTTCAATATCTTTGGGCAAATGACACATCGAAGCAAGCTCCTCGCCGGTTAGCACTCCGGCAGATAAACGTCCTGATGCAGCATTCAGTTTGCTAGCGATCGTACCGCCGGTTGTAATAAGAACCACTTTTCGTTTTTTCACGTTTAGATCACCTATACCCCTTTTAGTCTCCCGTTTACAGCTCTAAGCGAACCTCAGCCGCTTTTTCGCGTGCAACGATGCAAGCGGCAATTTGCTCACCATGAAACCGACCGTTTTCAATGAAAATTTCATTGGCATTGTTTCCCGCAGCAATCACTCCGGCAATAAAAATGCCAGCCACATTCGTTTCCATCGTATCCGGATCATAAAGCGGCCGACCTGTTTCTGCATCAATGCCCACACCCATGCTTTTTAAAAATTCATGATCGGGGCGATAACCGGTCATCGCAAATACAAAATCATTTTTTATCTTCTTCCATTCCCCGTCCACTTCATAAATGACGGCGTCTTCTGTAATTTCCTTTACATGGGCATTAAATTCCATTTTAATTGTGCCATGGCGCACAAGCGCATCAAATTCCGGCAAAATCCAAGGCTTAATGCTTGACGAATAAGCGCTGCCACGATACAGTACCGTTACTCGAGCCCCTGCCTTTACTAGCTCCAGAGCTGCATCAACACTTGAATTCTTTCCGCCAATCACCACACAGTCTGTATTATAATATGGATGTCCTTCCTTAAAATAATGCATCACTTTAGGCAATTCTTCTCCAGGAACATTCATATAATTAGGATTGTCATAATATCCTGTCGCAATAATGACATAATCGGCTTCGTATTGATCTTTTGTGGTCCTGACAGCAAACTTTCCATTTTCCTGTTTGACAACCTGTTCCACCTTTTCAAACGCATGAACGCGAATTTGCTTGCGCGTCACAACTTCGCGATAGTAAGCGAGCGCTTGGTTACGCTTTGGCTTGCGATTTTCCGTAATAAATGGCACCCCACCAATTTCCAGGCGGTCGCTAGTGCTAAAAAACGTTTGATGTGTCGGATAATGATAAATGGCATTGACGATATTCCCTTTTTCTATCACTAACGGCGTATAGCCCGCATCCTGCATGGCAATAGCAGCAGCAAGTCCGCATGGCCCTCCACCGACAATAATGATTTTTTCTTGCTTCATTTCTTTCCCTCCTTGAGGCAATAAAAAATCCCCTACCTAAAAAATGATAGGGGATTTTTGTATAGATTTCAATTAAATCCATCCGCGGAAACGGCAAGCTTCGGCCATTTTTCTAACGCCAACCATATAAGCGGCCAAGCGCATATCCACTCGGCGTGTCTGAGCGGTTTCATACACGTTGTTGAATGCTTTTATCATCACTTTTTCAAGTTTTTCTTCAACTTCTTCCTCTGTCCAATAGTACCCTTGATTGTTTTGCACCCATTCAAAGTAAGAAACGGTTACACCGCCGGCGCTTGCCAATACATCTGGAACGATGAGAACGCCACGCTGTGTTAAAATTTCTGTCGCTTCCAGCGTTGTTGGACCGTTAGCCGCTTCAACAACAATTTTCGCTTTGATGTTGTGGGCATTTTCTTCAGTAATTTGGTTTTCAATTGCTGCTGGAACTAAGATATCGCACTCTAGCTCTAAAAGCTCTTTATTGGTTATTGTATTTTTAAATAGCTTCGTGACAGTTCCAAAGCTATCTCGACGGTCAAGCAAGTAATCAATATCCAAGCCGTTCGGATCGTAAAGCGCGCCATATGCATCGGAAATACCGATCACTTTTGCGCCGGCATCATGCATAAACTTCGCTAAAAAGCTGCCTGCATTTCCGAATCCTTGCACAACAACACGCGCGCCTTCCAGTTGAATGCCGCGCTTTTTCGCAGCTTCGCGAATGCAAATCGTGACCCCTTTTGCTGTGGCTGTTTCACGACCGTGTGAACCACCCAACACAAGCGGTTTTCCTGTAATGAATCCAGGAGAATTAAACTCGTCAATACGGCTATACTCATCCATCATCCATGCCATAATTTGCGAGTTCGTAAAGACATCTGGAGCCGGAATGTCTTTTGTCGGCCCGACGATTTGGCTGATTGCGCGGACATATCCGCGGCTTAGCCGCTCTAGCTCACGGAACGACATATTGCGCGGATCGCAAACAATCCCGCCTTTTCCGCCGCCATACGGTAAATCAACAATCCCGCATTTTAAGCTCATCCAAATCGATAACGCTTTCACTTCACGTTCTGTAACGTTCGGATGAAAGCGGATACCCCCTTTTGTTGGTCCAACCGCATCGTTATGTTGGGCACGGTAGCCGGTAAAAATTTTTACAGTACCGTCATCCATGCGCACAGGAATTTTCACTGTCAGCATGCGAATCGGCTCTTTTAATAGCTCATATACCTCTTCAGGATAACCGAGCTTTTCCAACGCTCTATGTATGACGATTTGCGTTGCTTTTAACACGTCGTGTTTTTCTTCTTGCTTTTCTTCGCTGGTATGCTTGTCGGCTACCATACGTAAACCTCCCATACAAATCACTTGATAATGATATTGTCCACCTTTCATGTCATAGTATACACCTTCCTCTTGTTTATGCAAAGTAAAAAAATCAATTTTTTATTTGTTTTTCTTGATTTGCAACCGCTTACATTCTTTACTATATCAACAACTGTATTTTTCAGCCTCGTTCTATACATCCATTGTATAATGTTTTCTGAAAAAATAAAAATCAGACTCCTTTGCTCAGGAGTCTGAATCAAAAAAGCGATTAAGCCGGAAAATATCGAACAAGTTGTTCAATGGCACGATGGTCCATTATTTTTTTTCCATATTCTGCAACACGATGAATCGTGATCGTCGATGAGCTGCCAAACTCCGCTAATATAGCGATAAAATCATCGGCAGCAACAGGCGGCTCTTCTGAGACGTGCAAATAAAAGCGTTGATTATACGAATACAGCGTGCCGTCCACGCAGCCAATAGCATAAAGACGATGAGCCAACTGGATAACATCTTCAAACGTTTGGAACTCATAAAATATATCCTCGCTCTCATCGAGCGTCACTTGCATTTCAATATAATCATCAGCAAACTCTTCGTCAAAATCATGCTCTTGGTCTTCGCTCGTTACGATCACAACCATTCCCTGTGCCGGTAAAGAGTATACTTCCACCGCAATGGAGCCATTTACTTCAAAACCAAGTTCTTCGTTGGCCTCCTCAATCATGTCGCGAAACAATTGCTGCACTTTAAACGTGTCTTTCCATAAATCATCTTTCGTTAAGCCGCGATCCATTAAATCATCAAAGGTGAGGAAAATTTTTATTTTGTTGTGGGTTAAGCGTTCAAGGCGCATCAACACCCCTCCTTACCTACACAGCCATCTTCTTATGTTCATTGTATGAAAGAAACTGTAAATGGTTCTATTGTTATTATTGAGTTTACATCGTTTTTATCTATTTAGACAAGCATAATATGTGCAAATATGTAGTTTTTTCTTACTTCCTCATTTATGAAGCAACAAAGCAGCTTAAGAAACGTTCATAAAATTGAATTTGCGGATTTTTTATGCAATCTCCAGCCAAACATCACGATCTGTTCAACGATATTCCTTTGCAAACCAGACAGAGTTACGATCAAAGCTTGTCCTGTTGCCGAGCAAAGAAGCTCCCATACCCGTGGCGCTAGTGTGACATTACATGAAACGATGGCCATAAGTGAATCCATTTGATTCTGCATCACAAGTGCTCTAAAATAAATCTCCCCCACCTGCACTCCGTCAAGAGGGGGAGACTTTTCGGTGAATGATGTAAAAATGTTCAGGTGCAGCTATCCTGCAAACACTTCCTATTCGCCAATAAGAAAACGTCATCGATTCCATAAAATCCTATTTCTATCTTTCCTAATAATAACTATTTTCGTCATGAACATATATTGACGTATATTATAGATAAAAGCAGAAAAATCTAGGCTCTTGGAGCATCTTCAGCTTTGCACTCAATCGTAATTAGATTCGCTTCAGCAGGCGCTCCAAAACGCAAGGGAATGCGCCTTGTCCCATATCCGTTGCTTATGAACAGAACCGTTTGTTTGATTTGTTTCAGCCCCCCTTTTTCCTTAATTCCAAAACGTCCCAAACGAATTTGCCCCCCGTGAGTATGCCCGCTGAGTACAAGCGCAATGCGGTGAGCGGGACGAATTTTCCTTTTTATTTCTGGATTATGGCAAGCAATAATGCGGAATGCTTCTTCTTCCACGCCAAACAATGCAGAATCAAGGCGTGCCTTCCTCTTGCTAACATCATCAATCCCAATCAATGCTACTTTTTCTCCTTCTTTGGACCGAAGCGTAACTGCTCGGTTATCTAGAACATGGATGCCTTCCTGCCGCAAAAGCGCGTCCAGTCTTTCATAATCCGCTTCATAATCATTATTTCCCCAAACAAAATACGTCGGCGCAATTTGCTTTAAACGCCGTATATTTTCTTTTGTGCGTGCCAATGGCACCCCTTTTTCTGTCAAATCTCCGCCAATAACAACGATATCTGCCTTCTCCTGCGCTTGCTCAATGATTTTTTTAGACACGCGGCGGCGATGAATATCGGAAATAAAAAAGATGGTCAACGCCCGAAAGCTTTTCGGAAAATCGGAAAATGCTACATGTACGTTCACAATCCGATTTCGGTGCGCTTCCCACCACATATATGCGACCAAGCCTATACAAAAAAACAGAACGAGCATCATCATAAATTCTTCTCCTACAAAAGCTTTTTATACCGATGACCAGATGAAAAATCTACCGCTATCATACCATAAACAACAGAAAAAATGAAAAATAAAAGCGATAAGCGTTTATTAAGATGAAACAACCAATAAAAGCTGCCCACTACCGTATAACTCGCTAGCCATTCATGCCAATTGACGATTTTCCTAATGAAAAGCTGAACCGCCCCTTCCACCATTGTTCGGATGGCCATGGCATTGGCAAGAAAGCCAATAAAAAAGCAAGCCATTGCCAAAAATGAGTGCAGCGGGCGAAATGTAAAATCAGCCAAAAAATTGACCCAAGTAAACGGAGTCACATCTGGCATCCAGGAAATCATCAAATAGCCACATACGTAGCCAACCGCCACATAAAAAAGCTGCTGCCGCATCTCATCCCTCCCTATTCTTTACATGTATTCATGAAAAAAGAAACGTATGCATAAACATAGACTGAAGCTTGATTGTAAAGGAGGCGCATGCATGTTCACTACGCGAAAGCAATACTATCCATATATCAGCCCATTTGACCCTTGCCCGCCGATCCGTGTCAAAACATATGTGACGGCACCGAATTTGTACCTCGGCTTCCAACCGCCAAACTTGCCGCAATTTTCTCCTCATGAAGCATTACAAAAAGGAACGCTTTGGAAGGTATTTTACGATCCCTATTACAGCCCATACGAAATGGCAAACAAGGGTGATTACAAATGAAGCAGCTACCAAAAGAATATTATGAGTTGCTTGAACAATTGCAGGCTGTTGATTTTGTGCTTGTTGAATTAACTCTCTACCTTGACACTCATCCAAATGATTATCAAGCCATTCAGCAATTTAACCAATTCGCTCAAAAAAGAAAACAATTAAAAAAACAATATGAAGAAACCTATGGTCCTCTCCAGCAATTCGGCAATAGTTATTCGAGCTACCCTTGGAATTGGGACGATACTCCATGGCCATGGCAAGTGTAAATGACGAGATCAAGGGGGAAGCAACATGTGGATTTATGAAAAAAAGTTACAGTATCCCGTGCGTGTCAGCACATGTAATCCCAAATTAGCGAAATATCTAATTGAGCAATATGGCGGAGCTGATGGCGAGCTTGCGGCCGCTCTTCGCTACTTAAATCAACGATACTCTATTCCTGATAAGGTGATTGGATTATTGACTGATATCGGCACAGAGGAGTTTGCCCATTTAGAAATGATCGCCACCATGGTCTACAAATTAACCAAGGATGCAACCCTTGAACAGTTAAAAGAAGCCGGCTTAGATGCCCACTACGTCAATCACGATCGCGCTCTTTTTTATAACAACGCCGCAGGGGTACCATGGACAGCCGCCTATATTCAAGCAAAAGGCGATCCAATCGCTGATTTATACGAGGATATCGCGGCCGAAGAAAAAGCAAGGGCGACCTATCAATGGATTATTAATATGAGCGACGACCCTGATTTAAATGATGGTTTGCGGTTTTTACGCGAGCGAGAAATCGTTCATGCTCAGCGATTCCGTGAAGCGGTTGAAATTTTAAAAGAAGAGCGTGACCGCAAAAAGATTTTTTAATAACGGCAGAACGTGCAAAATCCGTTTGCTTTTCGAAGGACTGAGAATAGCTGAATGATCGCCTCATTCAGCTATTTTCATAAAATAAGTTAATATCATATTTCGCTTTCATCATTTCAAACCATTTATGCCGTTCCTTCCACTCCTCCTCATTTTTCCATAATTCAGCACTTTTTTGAATAATTTCACAGCGCAGCAAATGAAATTCCTCTTCTGCTTTCTCACATTTGTTCTTGTAAAATGATATAGCCCAATACAACGTAAACAAAAGCAATAAAGCATATAAGTGCTCTACTTTTCCGAAAAACTGTGTCATCACATTAGCAACCGTACCGCCCAAAGGCGCGATCTCCCATATAATATATATAAAAAACAATATAAATCCGATACTTGTCACGATTTGTAGCATTTTCACTTTTTGTTTGAATTTCTCCCATTTTTCTTTTTTTTCAATCACTCCGAGCAGCATTTGCTTTGTTACTTCGTCCTTTAGTCCCGAAAGCCATTCATCCACGGCAACCGTTCCCCTTTAACTAAATGGTTACTTCCATCTTATGTACAAGCACAATAAAATAGAACAAAAAAAGAGACGATATTCGTCCCTTCATTTTAATGAAATATTGGGGATTTGCAAAACCTGTCCTTTATGGAGCTGTGAGGTTTGGAGATGGTTCCATTTTTTAATAATCTCCATTCCTTTTTCCGTTTTGTAGTAATCCATCGCAATGCTAAAAAGCGTCTCGTTTTCTTTGACGACATGCGTCGTGACTTGCGGTTTTTCCTGCTTTTTCTCTGCGGCTTCAGAGTTCTCTGTATCGGACTTTACGATCGTCTTCTGCTGTGTTGGCCGCTTTGGTATTTTCTCGCTTTCGCTTTGCTCTCTTTCAATATCAATCGGCTCGTAGCTGCTGCTTGTTTGCACCGTGACGACAGGCAAGTCATCATCATACAGATGATGGACAATTAAAATCGTAACAGGTAAAAGAATAAAAAATACGAATAATAGCCGGATCAGCGGATATTTGATTTTCCATTTTCTTTTTTTCTTCTTTTGTTTCGTCCGTTTCCGTTTATGTACTTCACTGCGAGACGGGAGAGCAAGCACATCCATTTTTTTTTCAGGCTGCCTCCAATCATTGGTTTGCTGACGCAACAGCTCAGCTTGGTCATAAGCATGCTTCAATATTGTTCACCTCAATCCTCTGGATGCTTCGCTTGAAGATAGTCAAGGCGAATATGAACAGCCAGCACAAAATTAATGAAAAAATGGGCGGAAATGGTGACCCAAAGAATTCCGGTCCAAGCATAAAGATAGCCGAGAAAAAAGCTTAGCAGCATCACCATGATAAACGAAAACCATTTTGCCAAATAACGAACATGTAAAACAGCAAAAATAAGGCTTGCTGCCAATAAGCCGAAGCGTGTCTGAAGGACCCCTCGAAACAGCCATTCCTCAGTAAAAGCGATCACAAGGCATAGCCAAAGCAAGTGAGGAAGTGAACGAGTTTGAAACAGCTTCTCATTAATGCCTCCATCGTCATACCACTCTTTTGGCAAATAGCGAAGCAGCAAAAACTCAAGCGCCAGTACCAGAAGCGCGCCACCGCCCCCGTATAAAACAACTGTCGCGGTCTCCCAGCGCCACATTCGTTCGAATGCCGTCCCATCCAACAAAAACCAGCCTAACCCGCTGGAAATAATGAGGAGCAGCCCTTGCGTCACATATAAATGACGCAGTACTTCTCGATCACTCATGGTTTGAATTTGTTTACTTTGTCTGCTCATGAAGGCTCCCCATTTCAAAAAACATTCGCTGCAGTTCTTTTTGCCAGCTGTGGAACGTCCATGTGTCTTCGTTCTGCGCTGCACGTTTTTCATAGTGATGAAGCGAAAAACCGCATATGTCACAGCACATGCTTGGCTTTTGTACAAGCCGCTGATCAAAATACGATAAAAGCTGTTGGCGGCGGCACGAGGAATGGAACAGCCATTTCAGCATTTGCTGTAGCTTTTTTTGCTTCCATCTCCTTCTCGCCTCGATCATTTGTAATATGTTCGCTTCCACCTTGTCAAGGTTCTGCGAAGCTAGTTGCTCGCTTTCAAACATGTACTGCAAAATTCGCCATTGCGTGTCGCTCAGACCTAGCATCGTACTAGGTACCTGCGAAGACCATTCAGGTTCTGAAAATCTCTTATGCTCTATAAACAACCGAATTTGTTCACGAGCTGGCAGCTCTGTTTCTATAAGTGATTGTACCATTTCCTCATCGCCATGGGTATACAGTAAAATCGCAACACTATTTTTCCCATCTCGGCCTGCTCGTCCAATTTCTTGCATGTACGCTTCTATTTGCCCGGGCAAATGAAAATGAATCACATAACGAACATTTTCTTTGTTTACGCCCATTCCAAAAGCACTTGTACAGCAGACGAGCTGCAGTTGATCGCACAAAAACTGTTGTTGAATAAGCATGCGCTGCTCCGCATCCATTCCTCCATGATAATAAGCCACCTTCTCCATTCCTTCCCCCTGCAGTTTGCGGGCAAGGACCTCGGCCCATTGCCGGCTTGAAACATAGATCATTCCTGGGCCTTGCAATATTTTTACATAATGAAATATCCTCTCTATTTTTTCTTCAACGGATGAAACACACTCCACCTTCATCGCAATATTCGGACGATCGACAGGATGAATGTGCAGCTGTGCCTGCTTCAGCTGCAATGTAGCTAAAATATCATTTATAACTTCAGGAGGTGCTGTAGCCGTTAATGCTAAACAAGGCGGATTTCCAAGTTGATGGCGAATATGGCCAAGCTTCAAAAAATCAGGACGGAAATCATGCCCCCACTGTGAAATACAGTGAGCTTCATCCACAACAAATAAAGAGATTCCCGCTTTCTGTAAGGCTTCTATCCATTTTGGTGATTGCAATATTTCTGGAGATGCATAAATGAAGCGAAATGGGCGCAAATCGGTCAGCGCCGCCTGCTTCAAACTGCTTGCTAGAAAGCTATTAATCGCAATCACTCTCTTTTCCCCGCGCTTTCGTAGCTGCTGCACTTGATCCTCCATCAATGAAACAAGCGGAGAAATAATTAAAATACGACCAGAAAAAATATAACCAGGAAGCTGATAGCAAAGCGATTTCCCCCCGCCTGTTGGCAGCATCGCCAATACATCGTTTCCTTTCAAAACATCTTCGATAATTTCTTTTTGTCCCGGTCGAAACGAACGATAACCAAACGCTTTCTCCAATAATTGTTCAAGATTCACCAGCTTCCCCTGCCTTTGCCAAGATCAACCGAATTTCAAAATAGCTGACATGATCTCCAACAGCCTCACGGATTTTTCTTAATTGTTTGGTTCCCAGTTCTTTTGTTGCTTTCATAACGTTTCTTCTCGTTTTTTCATCAACAAATGGTTCAATCGAAAAACCGGGAACATTCGCAGCAATTTCCACAATATGATCTTCAATTGTACTCCGTTTTAATCCACGAATCCGGGCTATTTCTTCAATATCCTTTTGACTTTGCAGCCACTCATACGTTTTTTGCGCCGATCGCGTCAACGAAACAGGAGAAACGAGATCGCGCGCTAATGCGTGCAAAATCGGAAAGGAAGCGGCATCACGCACCAGCCTTTCCATCATATAGTGAAGAACATGCTGGAGCATAAGCTGAATGTAAAGCGAATCTTTGTTGAAGAAAGCGGCTAACTGCTCATTTGTCCAGCCAATCCGTTCAAAGCTGGTAAGCCGTAGCGTTAACATCTCCGCCTCTTCATCCGACAGCGCTGTAAGCAGATCCACCAGCTCGTTATACAAAGCATGCGCCCATTCAGAAGCTGTTCGTTTTTGTGAAAATATGTATCTCTTTACCCATTCAAATGTTGCTTCATGTCGATGAATCGGTTCAAATCGGCATTTATGAACAAGGTTAGAAATTGTCTGCACAAAAAGCGACAGCCGGTACCAAAATAATGTATCTACCGAATGATATAAAAATCCATTTAAGTGCTGCAAAAAACGAGCAGAGGGGAGCCAACGTTCAAGCTGCTCGTCACCTTTTTCTGTTAATACATAGGAGCGGTCACCGACAAGTGAGAGACATTGGTCGGTCATAAGCTCTGCAGCCGCCTTCTCAAGCTCGTACCCGGAAACATCCTTATATGCTCCAAATAATTTCTCTAGTCGGAACCATTTGCTATCTTGCAGCGTTTGCGCTGATTTCTTTCCTGAAAGTAAATGGTAAACAGCCGATAGAGAACGTTCACCGTTAAAACGCTGTAAACAAAATAAAAGAAGAAAATGCAAGGTCCTATCCATCCATCATCGCCTCTTACAAGTCATATTGCCTCCAAAAAATGAGCATCTATCAGGAACGAGCGGATGTTCTGGTCTTCTTCTTGGACATGGCGGAAGTTGCCCCTGTTCTTCATTCGCGCTTTTGTTGCCAGCAAACGAACAGATCCTCAAAAAGCCGCCAGTCATCCTTCATCATTCTACATCTTTTTATCATATCGATCCCAGCCTACATCGATTGTACCAAAACTCGAATGAAGTGGAAACGTTCATCCTGTTCGTGTATATAATAAATATAAACTTAAGGAGCTCGAATAGAGAGAGGATGGATAGCTGCAGCGGACCGAGGGTTTCATCACTTGTCTTTACCGCTTCTTCGCTTGACAAGTCCCCGGGTACCATCTCAAAAAGACAACTCGGAATCCATCCCCTACGCTTAGAGTTGGAAGACTTCACAATGGATAGATTAGCAGCTATGCTTGATCTATACAGCTATGAGAGCTATTCTCACTTGACTTTTAGGTTGAAAAGTTGGACAAAGCACTTTATTATAGGGATAGAGAATATGTTTTGGTTACATATGCACGGTCTATTCACCGGCGCAAATCGAATTGGGGAGGTCATTTTATGCCAAAGTATACGATTGTTGATAAAGAAACCTGTATTGCTTGCGGTGCTTGCGGCGCTGCGGCTCCAGACATTTACGACTACGATGATGAAGGAATTGCCTATGTAACGCTTGATGATAACCAAGGAATCGTTGAAATTCCAGATATTCTCCTTGATGATATGATGGATGCGTTTGAAGGCTGTCCAACTGACTCCATCAAAGTTGCTGACGAGCCATTTGATGGTGATCCAAACAAGTTTGAGTAAGTCCCCATCCCCCTCTCTTGAACAAGGTAAGAGGGGGATTTTATTTGCTTTTCGTAGTGCCATCGGCTTGAACCCAACAAACCAGCACATTGGAACAAATCCTTTCGTTTAGAGATAGGAGATGGATCGGTGAATGTGTTCAATATCCATTCATCATTCGTGGCGCCAGATCCAACCGATTCCCTTATTGGCCATATATTTGCCATATATTTAATGAATGAATGGTATCTGTAAAAGCCCGTGGTCAAAAGGCGAGGGGGTGACTTGTCACGGCCACACTTTGGCGTGACCGAGCGCCAACTATCGACTGTCATACAAGAGCAATGTTTGAAAGATCAAGTTGTATCGATCATCACGGCTAATAATGCCCAACTAGCTCCACGAGTAATGAATAGATTCATAGACTATATCATATGGATATGAGAGCTGTTTGCAAGAAACGAGCTTTCAGCATCCACTCAGCACCACAGGCATATTGCTATATTTTGCTACTGTGTTTTATAATAGAAGCGCATACATACAAGAAGGAGGAAATGTGTCATGTCGTTTGAAAACAAAGTAGTAGAAGCGTTTATCGAAATTCCGACAGGCAGTCAAAACAAATATGAATTTGATAAAGAGCGCGGCATCTTTAAACTAGATCGTGTATTATTCTCTCCAATGTTTTATCCAGCAGAATATGGTTATTTAGAGAATACGCTTGCTCTTGATGGCGATCCGCTTGATATTTTAGTCATCACAACCAATCCGACCTTCCCTGGCTGCGTTATTGATACTCGCGTCATCGGTTACTTAAATATGGTAGACAGTGGAGAAGAAGATGCTAAACTCATCGGTGTCCCTGTCGAAGATCCTCGTTTCGACGAAGTTCGCAGCATTGAAGACCTCCCGCAGCATAAATTAAAAGAAATCGCTCACTTCTTTGAACGCTACAAAGATTTACAGGGCAAGCGAACAGAGATCGGCACTTGGGAAGGTCCAGAAGCTGCGGCTAAGCTAATTGAAGAGTGCATCGCTCGCTACCAAGAAACAAAAAAATAAATCCATCACTTGAGAAGCCAAGCGGAAAGCATCCGCTTGGCTTTCCTTTTTAACAAATTCCGAACATTCCTTATAAAAACGCTTACATTTGTATGACTTCTTGATATTTCGTTGACAGACTATTTCTCCTATGATAAATTATCAGAAATTCAGAATTGTTGTTCCTGAAAGGAGTGCATCATTTTGTTTCGCATTTTAGTATCCGATTCAATCAGCGAAGAAGGTCTAGCCCCCCTCAGAAAATCCGAACATATTGAAGTTGTGCAAAAGAAGGCAACAGAAGCCGAAGAGCGATTGCACGAATTCGATGCTTTGCTTGTCCGCAGCGCTACAAAAGTAACAGAAGATCTTTTAGTGAAAATGCCAAATTTAAAAATTGTCGGCCGCGCAGGGGTTGGGGTCGATAATATTGATGTTGAAGCAGCCACTCGTCACGGTGTCGTTGTCATTAACGCTCCCAATGGCAACACGATTTCCACAGCTGAACATACATTTGCCATGATGGCCGCACTCGTTCGTCACATCCCCCAAGCACATGTTTCTGTAAAATCGCGCGAATGGAACCGTTCCGCCTTCGTAGGCTCCGAATTGCACGGCAAACATTTAGGCATTGTCGGCTTCGGCCGAATCGGCTCAGAAGTCGCTAAACGTGCGCGCGCATTTGGCATGAATGTTCATGTATATGATCCTTTCTTAACGAAGGAACGGGCGGAAAAGCTTGGTGTTTCGATTTGCTCGCTTGATGAAGTGCTCGCTCTCTCCGATATTATTACGGTACATACACCGCTAACCAAAGAAACAAAGGGGCTGCTTGGCGAAAAAAATCTCGCCAAAACGAAAAAAGGAGTTTACTTGCTAAACTGTGCCCGTGGAGGAATCATCGATGAGCAGGCTCTTGTCAAATTTTTAGAAAACGGCCATGTCGCTGGGGCTGCTCTTGATGTGTTTGAACAAGAGCCTCCTGGAGATCATCCGCTTCTTTCTTTTGATAACGTCATTGTCACACCGCATCTTGGAGCATCCACAATAGAAGCACAGCTTAATGTGGCTACCCAAGTAGCAGAGGAAGTTCTTCAGTTTTTAAATGGAAAACCAGTCACATCTTCGATTAACCTACCAACATTGTCTAAAGATTTGTACGAAAAAATTCAATCATTCTATACTCTTGCGAAAAAAATGGGAATGATTGCTTCCCAATATATGAATCTTCCTGTTCAAGAGATTACGGTGACTTACGCAGGGACCGTGGCTGATTTAGAAACAACCTACATCACGCGAAGCCTGCTTGCTGGCTTTTTAAAACCGCGTGTCGCTTCGACTGTCAACGAAGTCAATGCAGCTATGATCGCTAAAGAGCGCGGCATTACATTCGGGGAAAAATTTTCTGATCAAACACATGGCTATGCCAACTGCATTTCGTTAACCGTGTATGGCGAAAATAAAACATTTACTATTATGGGTACTCATATTCCAAATTACGGAAACCGCATCGTCTATTTTGATGGTTTTTCGATCGATTTTGCGCCAGAAGGACATCTTCTCTATATTCAACATCAAGATAAGCCAGGAATGATCGGAAAGGTTGGAAACGTATTAGGCAGCCATCATGCTAATATCGCAACCATGCAGGTAGGACGGCAACAAGCCGGCGGAAGAGCGATTATGATGCTTTCGTTAGATAAGCCACTCGACGACGAGCTGTTAGAAAAACTGGTTGATATTGAAGATATTGAATCAGCGAAAAAACTGGAGCTATAAAAGAATAATAGAAAAGGAGAACGGGGCCATCGTTCTCCTTTTTACTGGCTAACCTTTGTTCCTTGATGAAAAAGCCATTGCCATTTTCCGTTGATTCGCTTCTAAAGGAAGAAGCCACTCCTTGAATTCGTCCTTCCTTTGAACTCCTCCCATTTTCGCTTCGAAGCGGGAGATTTTGGAAAACCTGAAAGAGCGTCTTCTGTCGGGATACGATAAAAGTCCCGACCTGCCGCTAGCAAATTCGGCCGTTTTCTTTGATTATCCTAGCGGAACCGCCTGCCGCTCACCTTTATGGAAGGTGATCAACTCTGTATAGCCCACTTCGCGAGCAAGCGCAATCGCTTGGTCAAAATCAGCGCCAACATGTTCAGGAACATGAGCATCTGATGAAAGCACAATAGGAATTCGTTTATCATGGCACATTTGCAATAAGCGTCTGTCAGGGTACAGTTCGCCTACAGGTTTGCGCAAGCCCGCCGTGCTGATTTCCACGCACGTTTTCGAATTGGCAAGAGCGGTTGTCGCCCTGTCATACTGCTCAAACAAAAACTCTTCATCTTTGGGCACGTAATTAAAGATTTTCACTAGATCCAAATGCCCAATAACATCGAACAAGTTCGATTCCGCCAAGGTTACAACTTGATCGAAATATTTTCGATATGTATCATATAAATCACGACGCTCCCATTCTTTTCGATACTCAGCCAAATCAATGCCAAAATCATCGATCCAATGAATTGAACCGATGACATAGTCAAAATCATACGCTTGAATAAATGCCGCCATTTCTGCATGCTTTCCTGGTGTATAGTCCATTTCAATCGACATTTTCACATCGATCCCCGCATCCCATGCCTCATGAAACAAACGGACATAGTCAGCCATATCATAATATCTCCGCTCTTCGACCCAAGGGTTGGAAAGAATGTTTTTCGTTTGATAAAAATGATACGCATGCTCAGAAATGCCAAAATGCTGAATGCCTTTCCGTTTCGCTTCGTCGGTGAATTGCTTTAAATAATCAAGCGTCAGCGTTCCCCTTTCCAAATGATTATGGTAATCTGTCAGCATACAATCTCCTCCCACTGTGTTTTCCTCATTATATCTTATTGTTAAGCGGAAGGACAATGATTTGCCTGAATTTTCACCCATTATCCAGCAAGACCAATGAAAAATAACAAGCGAATACACATGACCATGCCGGCCACCGCAAGCAGCCGTTTCATTACATCTTCCATCGCCGAATCCCTCTCCTTTCATTCCTTTGACCATATATGTATTATGTGAAAAGAGAAGCAATTAGAACTGTCCGCTTTCAGTTTTTACGAAACTGTAATAAACCCTCCACCACCACCGATGTTTTTCGCTAGCGTGTGGATAGAGGATTCGGCGCAATCGGGACACGGATGCTTTCTCCCAACCGATAAGGCCCCACCTGTTCCGTGTTGCCTCCCAAAAACGTAACAGAATGAAAACCAAATTCTCTCGCGGTCAGCAGCATTGCTTCAAGCATCCATTGAGATGCAGCCGATTCGTTCAAAACAGAGTTGGGCGTAAATTGAACAATAAGATGCCTGCCTTGTTTTTGTATATCCATGATGTGTACATGTTGCGAAATAGACGGACGAAAAATGGCGCTTTTCATCCTTTGCATGCTTTGAAATGCATCTTCAATAGTTGAAAAAGGCTCAGTCGATGGTGCGAGAAACAAAGGATGGGACGGATCGGACTGATAAAAATAATACGCCCGTTTTTTGTGAGAGACACGCAGCGATTCCAGACGACCGATAGATGGCAAATTAATTCCTTTTTTATGTTCTGTGAAAAATTGGACATTCGTTCCTCCAAGCCAACGGATCGTTTCTTCAATGCTAGAGAGAAACACCGTCGTCACGGCCGGATCATTAGAAAAAACCGGATGTTTTTTCGCAACGTGTACCGCCCATTCAGTCTGATCGTCAGAAGCATTAGAAAACGTTATTCGATCAAACCAATGGTTATCTAGCCCTAATTGTCCTGGCAATTGTTCTTTGGCAAATTGAAGCTGCCGTTCTCGAGAATGTTCGTTTGGCGAAGCAGAAACGCTAACGGGAATCACCGCTTTTCTATTAAGGTCCGGAAGTGCTAAAACCACAACCTTACGATCTTTAACAACGCGAGAAGCCACTTTGTCCGCTGAATCTGTACTCATCATCACCGCTTGCTTTGGGGACGATTCTTCCGCATTCATCAACACCTTCATTTCGTTTTCATGTTCTTCTGCTTTGTCCTTTTTGGATGACGAAGACAAGTTCAAAGAAGCACCGATCATCATAAAAAAACAAACAGCAGCAATAGAAACAAGAGCGGAGACGATTCGCCCATTTTTCCGAATTATTTTTTTCTTTTTAATCATCTGATTATAAATCTCTTCTTTAGAGCGGCGGTCATGCACCAGCGGCATCTGCTTGAGCACTACTTGAATATCGTCTTCACTCCATTGGAATTTTTTCATGATGCCATCCTCCCTTCGCTGCCTCTTCCTCCATTTGCTGTCTTAGATGCTTTAGCGCCCGATGCTGAGTCGTTTTTACTTTGCTTTCCGTCCATCCTAGCGCCTCAGCCGTTTCTGAAACCGATAGCCCTTGAATAAATCGAAGCACCAGCACGCTTCTTTGATCAAGCGTGCACCTTTCCAGACATTGATACATCAATTGAATTTCTTCTTTTTGCAGCGCTACTTCCTCAGGTAACGCCTGCGGATCCTGAATGGGCTTAACTGTCCAATCAAATGATCCAATGATTTTAGCCCTCCAGCTTCTCTGCTTTCGAAAAAAATCGATGGCGACATGGCGCGCAATCGATAGCAGCCATGTTCTTTCGCTGCTGCGCCCTTCGAAACGTCCATATGAATTCAACACTTTTATGTATACTTCTTGAACAAGATCTTCCGCTTGCTCGCGATCTCGCACCATATAAAATAAAAATTGAAACAGATCATGATGATATTTTTCATATAGTTCGTCAAAAACGGAATCCATTCTTTTTCCTCCCGCTCTGCCATATTCGTCGTTAAAATTATCCGTTTCGTTACAGGCTCCCTAAAAATTTTACAATAAAAAAAGGAAGAACATGACAGATATTCTTCCTTTTTATTGAACAATCTCAATAGGAAAAAAGTAGCGATTTGTCATTTTCCGAATAGCTTCCTCCATCTCCGGCTGAAAACTAATCAACAGCGAAGTAGCTGGACCCGCTGAAGCGTGCAGCGGCAAAGGGCAGTAGCAGCTTGACGCTGTCAGCCCATTATCGTTTAACAGCTGTTGCAGCTCATACCAAATTCCCTTTGACCCGATTGGCACAAGCTCAAAAATTTCCGATCTTGATAATAGTTGACGAAATAATGGCAGCGGAAGCAGACGATCTTGTTTCTTCAACACCTCATCGCCAACAAGCGGCTCGCCAATGACGGCGAATTTGGCATGGCGAGGTGTTATGCCCATTCGCTTTTGCTTGTTTTGAACCTTGCCAACCACCGTAATGCCAAACGCAGATTGCTGTGTGGTAAAGTTCGATTCAGTGCTTCCGACAAGCGGCAAGGAGAGGCTAAGCTCCAGCAAAGCCTGGCGAACTCCTGCACAAAGAGCCCCCCATGATTCATCACCATTAAAATTTTGCAAAACGGCAGCTAGGGGTTCGGCGCCGACACATAACGCTTCCATCAATGCCACACGCGCGGCAAAATAGCTGACTGTCTCATATGATGCGCAAACAAGATCCAGCTCTTTTAGGCCGATCGCAGCAGAACCGTCGGCAGCAATAACAAGCTCTTCATTTTCGTATAGCGGCAAGAACAATACATCACGCATTGTGCATCTTCCCACGATCCAATATGTTGGTTTTTAGCAGCACCGGCGCTACAATAAAGCAGATAGCAGCATTCAATGCGGTGGCAATAGCAAGAGCCGGCAAAACAGCGACGATTAACATCCCCCCAAAGCTGAAAATAAGCGGAAGCGGCGCAAGAAATACGTTGCCGATAAAAAAAGCAGCATGTGCTGTTTTTCTCCAGCCCTTGTGAAACAGTAAACTAAATATATAAACAAGCACAGCCATTTCCAATGCAATCAGCCCGTGAAAAGCCCCTAACTGAAAACCCGCAAACCAGGCTGATAAAAGGTGGCCAACGGCAGCTACAAGCGCCCCTTCCTTTTTGCCGAGCAGCACACCAGCCACAAGCGCTGGTGCGCTATCAAGAGCAATGCTGCCAAGATGAGTGGGGAATTTTAATAAGGCGCCAACGACAGATAGACTGATGCATAAAATCAAAGCGGCAAACTGTTTCAAATGAAGGTTTTCCATATCGCTTATTGCTCTCCTTTATCACGAAAAACGATCGCGCTTCGTTCATATTCAATGTCATTCACGTTTAGTCTTGCATTCACCACGCGAGCGGCTGCAAAAAAGTAATCAGAAAGACGATTAACATATTGCAAAACAATTTCATTGATCGGCTCCGCCTTGCTCAGTGACACGATGCAACGTTCTGCTCGTCTCGTCACCGTCCGTGCCACATGAATGGCTGCAGCCGCTTTGGAACCGCCCGGCAAAATAAATTTTTCAAGCGGTGGCGCTTCTTTAATATATTCATCAATTCTTTGCTCTAAAAAGGTGACCATTTCTGCTTTCACTTTATATGGAAGCTTTTGATTCACAATGGCTAAATCACCACCGCAATCAAACAGTTCATGTTGGATCTTTTGCAATTCGCTATAAATATCTTGAAACTTCTCTTCTTCAAGCAGTGTCATGGCTTGTCCTACTAATGAATTCACTTCGTCTAATGTTCCGTAGGCTTCTACGCGCAAATGGTCTTTGTCTACGCGTCCGCCTATTAAACTTGTTTTCCCTTTGTCTCCCTTTCTTGTATACAATTTCATCTTGATTTTCCTCCCCTTATTTGATTCGTTCGGCCAAACCACACCACAAGCGATCGACACGATTGCATCTGCTTGTCAGCTCTTGGTAGCACCACCCCGTTACATCACGCCAGTCCCGTTCTTCTTCTGTAAGCGGCACAATTCCTTGAGTGATGTCACAACCGATCCATACCACATTTCTTCCCGGCTTATTTTGCTCCCATTGATGCCACGACTGAAAAAACATTGCCCAATGTTCGCGATCTGGCAAGCGCCAAATCAATGCTTCCATCCCTTCAAACACGACAACATTCTCCATCTTTTCCTCCGGAAAAAAATAATCGCCTTTATACCCATCGCACCAACGGTACCACACTTTTTCATTTAATTGATAATAGTCGCACACCCATTTCCGTTTTCCTTGAAAGGCACCTCCACTAACGAAATGCATCGTTTTCGCTCCTTCCATCGCTCGACTGTCGATTGCAGCATAAAACCGCCGCCAAACGGGATCGACCATTCCCAAAATGGACGTTCTAATGAAGCATATCGCTCCAATACATAGCGAATCGGTCCCCCATGTGTAATGACAACAAGATGAGACGATTTTGTATGGCAAGCGAGTTCGAGTGTTTTGTCCAAGGCTTGCTCCATTCGCCGACCAAAATCTCGATAATGCTCGCCATTGGGCGGGGCAATGGAAAAAGGACTTTGAATCCAGCGCTGATACTCTTTTACTTCTTTCAACTCAGCAAACGTTTTTCCTTCCCAATCTCCAAAATTAATTTCACGCCAGTCACTCATTTCCCAAACTAGCACGTCTTCCTCGCCAAACAGCAGGGCGCATGTTTGCCGACAGCGCAACAAATCGCTTGTCACCACGACCTTCGCGCGAGGATAAGCGCGAGGATCTCGTGCTTGGAGACGTGCCTGCTCTTCTAAAGCGAGCGGCACATCCGTAAAACCAATATAGCGTTTCTCTTTATTTGCTTTTGTCATTCCATGACGAAGAAATGTAAGAGCCAGATGATAAACCATAGCCATGCCTCCGTTCCCTCTACAAAAGCGCCAAGCATGTCGCCGGTGATACCGCCAAACTGCTGTTTATAAAATGTTCGGGCCATCCAAAAAGAAAGAACAACGCCAATCAATAATACAAACATCAGATGCGGCTGAAACCATCCAAATATCGCAACAGTCAGGGCAAAAAAAGAAAGAATAAACGCTTGATCCGCTCCCGTTACGTGCTCACGGAATGCGGCTGCCATTCCTGTCGGCTTAGCGAGCGGGGCTGCCATCAGCAAAAGCGCCATAAATGTTCGCGAAAAAAACGGAATGACCACAAAGACGAGCGGCGAGATGCCAGAAACGATTGTTTCATATAAAAATAAAAACCGAAACGCTAAAAGAAACACGACAGATAAAACCGCAAACGCCCCAACTCGTGAATCTTTCAAAATCTCCAGTCTCCTAGCTGTATCGCGATACGAAAAAAACGCATCGCTTACATCCATCCAACCGTCCGCATGCAGCCCGCCCGATAAAAAAATAGACAAAAATAGCAGCGAAAGGGCCAAAAACAGCGAAGACGTCGGTGTCCACCTTAACAGGAGGTACCAGCCGGCCAGAGCTGCACCAATCAATAAGCCGACAGCCGGAAAAAAACGAACGGACCAGCGGGCTGTATCTCTTTGCCAATTCACCTCTTTTCGCAATGGAAAAACAGTTAAAAATTGCAAGGCTAAAACCCATCCATCCCTAACAGCCATGGAAGGCACTCTCCTTTTTTTAAAATCGGCACACCATGGTGTACAAGAATCGCATAGTCAGCGCTATGGACAATACGCTGGTGAAGCCAGCCCAGCATTTTCATAAAATGATAGGTTCCTGCGTCTTGCGGCACTCCCCCGGAAAACAGTTCATTGGATACCATGACAAGCGCTCTCACAACAGTGCTCAATTGTGAAACAGTCCGCAGCATCCTCTCAGCCTTCTGCAAGCAAACCGCTTCTATTTCCCATCCCTCTTCATCAAATAACTCGTTCGCAAGCCCATTCGTTAAACAATCAACAAGAAGGATATCATTCGGCCCAAATTGGGAGGCTAACTCATGTAAATGAAGCGGCTGCTCCCACGTGGTCCACTGGATGGATTGCTGACAGCGCCGTCGCTGATGATGAATGATGCGCTCCTTCATTTCCTGATCGGTTGTTTTCGCAGTCGCAATATAATGGACCGTATTTTGCCGCGAAGCAAGCGCTTGAATGCATTGCTCCGCAATTCCGCTTTTCCCACTGCGAACACCGCCGCTAATAAAGATCATCATGGCTGCCACCTCGTGAAAAACGATAGAAGCTGATCATTTTCTCTTTTGCTCCTCACAGCAAAACGCAAATAGCGGCCCTCGAGTCCCATGAAATTTTTTGTATGCCGAGGAATGAATCCCTCTTGTAGCAAATCATAAAATAAACGATCCATTGAACCACTAGGCGCTCGTAACAAATAAAAATTTACAGCTGATGGTGATACGTAATAGCCCAATTGCCGAAACGCCGCCGTCATTCGCTCTCGTTCCTTAGCGATCATTCGCTTCGTATGGACGACAAACTCGTTCATTGGCAACAGGCGCAGAGCGAGCTGCTGTGCTACTTGACTTATGCTCCATGGCGGCTGAAGTGCTTCAAGCTGCTCAATGATCTCGTGACGAGCTGCGATATAGCCCACACGTACCCCCGCTAAATGATACATTTTTGTTAAAGAACGAAGCACGATCAGACGCGGAAAAAAATCTAGCCATTTTATAGCGGTAAAAGAAGGTTCGCAAAATGGAATAAACGCCTCATCAATCACGACAACCGTCCGTTTTTGCTCCGCTTTTTCCAACAGCCAACGGAGCTGTTGCGGCTCCATCACGATCCCAGTCGGATTATTAGGCTGGCATAAGAAAATAACATCGGTCTGTTCGATCAGCTTAAGCCAGTCCTCTTGCTTGTACATCCATTGGCTTGCTTCATCAGCCATGATGGAAACAATCTCACAGCCGCGGGCAAGACAAGCGAGGCGATATTCAGAAAATGTCGGTTCCGCAATGCCGATTCGTTTCCCGGAAAATAATTGCGCTAGGAGATCAATACATTGTGAAGCGCCGTTCCCAAGCAGTATTTGCTGAACATCGAGCTGCTCCATACGTGCAAGATAGCGCTTCAATTCTGAAGCTGACGGATCTGGATATTCCATTGCCCATTGATAAAACTCTGTTTGTGTAGGCCAGACAGCAAGAGGAAGGGGGAACGGATTGGTATTGACACTAAAATCAATCCATTCATCCGGAATAGAGAGACCGACGCTTTGATATAATTGTTGCGGATTAGCCCCATGTGCCGGCAGCTTCAACGATCATCCCTCCTAACGAAAGCAGTGCAAGAAATACGACAACCGTTCGAAACATCACATGAACAGCTTGGCGAATGTGCTCTTTTTTCAGCTCAACCAGCGCCTCTCCTATTTTCGGACGTTGCGAGATGACGCCTTGATACGTGTTGGTTCCTCCTAGCTGTACGCCCAACAAGGCAGCCATGGCAGCTTCGCCCCAACCGCTATTCGGGCTTGGGTGCTTGCGGGCATCGCGCAACACCAGACGAAGGCAGCCGCGAATGTGCCGGCTATTTCCAAGCACCATCACAATTCCCGTCAACCTAGCTGGTATGTAATTTAATACATCATCTAGCCGTGCAGATGCCCAGCCAAAATCGCCATATTTCTCATTTTTATAGCCAAGCATAGAATCGCACGTATTAACAGCGCGATAAACTAAAGCCAATGCTCCGCCGCCGACAAGCGCATAAAAAAGCGGTGCCGTAATTCCATCGCTCGTATTTTCAGCCACCGTTTCGACACAAGCTCTAACAATTTCCGGCTCATTCAGCGTTTCCGTATCGCGGCCAACAATCATGCTTAGCTCGTTTCTTGCCTTTTCTATATCTCCTTGTTCAAGCGGAATCATCACATTCCACGCTGCCTCTTTTAAACTTTTGGCGGCAATCGTCGTAAACATAAGCAAAGCTTCGATTACGACGCCAAATACAACGGAAACGCGGTAGCTTTCATATATGATGATCGAACTGATTCCATAGACCACTGCAACAACGATTCCAATCGTTACGATCCCTTTTACCCGCCGCATTCGTCCACGATTCAGCCGATGATCCAGCCAGGCAATCAATCGGCCCATTCCGCGCACCGGGTGCGGCAACCAACGCGGGTCACCGATGAAAAAATCAATGACGACCGCTAAAGCCATTGCGAGCAAATGATAGGTCACTTCCCATCGCCTCTCCGTTTTTTATATTTGCGCAACGCTTCCGTTGTCGCCTCATACACAAAACGGCCAATCGCTTTGCCAAGCGGCGTAGCCGTTCCAGCATACTCAAACAAGCGTCCTGTTTGTGATGAGGCAATGGCAATGCAATCAGTGGATGTGCCAGTAGCCAGCGTATGTGTTTCCGGATCAAGTACGTGTGCATCATATAACGCTTTCACTTTCGCTTCCGTTGTCGTCATCATGGCCTGTACAAATGCTGTCTCATTTAATTGGCCATCAATAAAAATAAATACGTTAATCGTACCGATTCCTTCCGCTGTCTCCCTTTTTTCCCACGCTTTTGCAGCATCCACCGCATTTCCAACGCCCGCGGTCACCATCACGAATAATGGCACTTCCTCTTCGCTGCTCTTTATCCATACGGCATCCTCTAAATAGACAGCGGTCATCATGCCAATGGTACGATGCACGGCAAAAGAATGGGATTGTAAATATTGCTTCATTTCTGTCTCTGGATCATCACAGCGATAATGCTTCGGCACATGTCTATTCACAAAGTGTGTAGCCCATTGAAAACCAGCGCCAACCACAGCCGATGACAGCACTTTAAAAGGCTGCGGTGTGGTAATGACAATCTGTTCGCCGTCTTGAGCAATCGTTAACGCACTTAAGGAATCGTTCTGTTGCCTCGTATCGGAATAGGTCTGAGGAACAAACGTGAGAAGCGGCTTGGACACAACGGGATGCGCTTGACGCCGCACAGACGCTTGAAATACGGTTTCTAATTGTTTTTCTTCAATCATATCGCTTGGTTCGCCGAGTCCCGCCATCTTTCCTTCATGAAGCAACAAAAGCCGGTCACAATATAAGCTAGCTAGATTCATATCATGAAAAATGGCTACAACCGTTAACTGATTTTCTTCTGTCCATTTTTTTAATTGATCTAGCAGTTTGATTTGTTGGGCAATATCCATGTGGTTGGTCGGTTCATCGAGAAAAAGCAAGCTCGGCTTTTGGGCAAGCGCTCTTGCTAAATAGACGCGCTGCCTTTCTCCACCGCTTAAACGGTCGATGGTTTCCTGTTCTTTATGTGCCATCCCCACTTGTTCAAGCGCTTCGGCTACCGCCTGTTCATCCTCCTCTGTCCATGTTGGAAATAACCCTGTTTGATGGGCATAGCGTCCTAACTCTACCGTTTCTTTGACAGTATAGCCAAATGCTGAATCGGCGCTTTGCGGGAGAACAGCGACAAGGCGCGCCAGTTCTTTTGACGAAAAGGAAGCAAGCGGGACGGCGTTCAGTGTAATGGTCCCCTTTTGTAAAGAAAGCTCTCTGCTTAACAGCTTTAATAATGTTGTTTTGCCGCTGCCGTTAGGTCCTAAAATTCCAAAAAACTGTCCTTGTTCCACAGTGAAGGTAATGTTCTGCAACACCGCTTTTTCTCCGTATTGATAGGAAACATCATGAACGTTTAACATCATTTTCACGTCTTCCTTTTCATTCTATTTAAAAATAACCCCGCAAACAAAGGTGCGCCAATTAACGAAGTAATGATGCCGATCGGCAATTCACTCGGTGAAATCATGGTTCGCGCCGCTAAATCGGCTAGCACTAAAAAAGCGCCCCCGTATAAAAGCGATAGCGGTAAAAGCAAGCGATGATTCGGTCCCGCAACAAGACGAATCATATGAGGAACGACCAAGCCCACAAAGCCAATCGCCCCCGACACAGCAACAGCCGCCCCTGTTAATAAGGAAGCGCCGATTAAAATGACCAGCTTGCGCTTGGCAACATGGACACCTATGTGAGCAGCTGCCTCTTCACCAAAGGCAAAAGCGTTTAACTCGCGGTGATTCACTAATAACAGCAAACATCCTATTATAAAAAACGGAAGCATCATGACAACATATTTCCAGCTTCGCATCGCGACGCTTCCCATCAACCAAGTAATAATTTGCCGCAGTTCCTCTCCTGTCAGCGCAATCATAAGCGAGATCAACGCGCTGAAAAATGCGCTGAAAATAATTCCGGTTAAAATGATCGTTTCCACTGACATGCGCGGATCGACGGCGCGAGTAAAAAACAAAACGAGAAAAAGAGTCAGCAATCCAAACGCAATGCTCATGATCGGTAATGTAAACGATCCAAACCACGGCAATTGCAGATGAAAGAACAAAACGACGACCGCTCCGACTGACGCGCCCGATGATACTCCAAGCGTATAAGGATCAGCCAATGGATTTTTTAGCAATCCTTGAAACGCCGCTCCCGCCAACGAAAGGGAAGCGCCGACTAAAAAAGCCAAAACAACGCGCGGCAAGCGGATGGCCATCACAATTTGCACAAGCGTATCAGGAATGTCAGGGGACGGCGCAATTCCCCACCATTGCTCTAAAAAAATGTCAATAATAGACGAAAAGGGAATCGATAGTGAGCCTATCGATATCCCTAACAACATGCACACGACCACCGCCGTAAGAGCGATGACGTAGGCAATTATATTATTTAAAGATTTCCGGATAAATGACTTTGGCAAGTTCCTCTACCCCTTCAACAAGGCGTGGGCCTGATCTTGTGACTAAATCAGAATTCACCTCATATACGCGTTGATTTTTAACCGCCGAAACGTCCTTCCACGCCGGTCGTGCCATCACTTGCTTTACAGCATCTTTCACATAGTCTCCATACGTGACAACAATTACATCCGGATTGAGCGCTACCGCTTTTTCTTCCGTAAACATCGGCCATCCTTCTTGATCGCCAGCCACGTTTTCTGCTGAAATCGCTTGCAGCATGTCATTGATAAATGTTCCCTTTCCTGCTGTATAAATTTGTGGCGCCGGCTGCACTTCCACCCATACTTTTACCGGATTTTTCACGTTTTTTGCTTTTTCCTTGATGGCTTCAAGCTTTGATTTCATCTGGTTAACAATTTGATCGGCTTTTTTCGTTGTCCCTGTTGCTTGTCCAATTAATTGGATCGAATGGTAAACATCATCAAATGTTTTGGCATCGTTCACAACAAGCACTGTAATTCCCGCATCCTTCAGCTGCTGCAGGCCGTCCCGCGAATTATGGGCACTCGATGCGTGGGCAAGCACTAAATCAGGCTTGAGTGAAATAATTTTCTCCACGTTAAACTCCATGCCGCCAATTTTTTCTTTATTTTTTACATCTTCCGGATAGTTATCAAAATCACTGACTCCAACAATTTTCTCTCCTAAACCAAGTTCATAGGCAATTTCCGTATTGCTCGGAATTAACGAAACGATTTTTTTCGGTTCGGACTGAATCGTGACCTCTTCCCCTAATCCGTCCTTAACGGTTACCGGGAAAGCAGCTGTTGCTTCTTGCTTCGCATTGGATGAATGAGTGGATTTGTCTGTTTCTTGATTACCGCACGCGGCAAGAAGGCCGAACGTCAGCATCAACACAAGCAGCCACGTATAATACCTCAGTTGCTTCATCATGGTTTCTCCTCCTGCACATATAAATTAAAAAATGCCCATCCCGGACGGAATGAGCAAGAAACGACAAACCATAGAGTTGTGGCAGCATAATAACCACCTTTTGCCGTTTCGCCATCTCACCCCCCGAAGATTGGAAACATCGAGCAGTCAGGGCAGGTCTACTGACTTATGCTTCATCCTACTTTGAACCTTCCCATGCGGCCAACAGCTTGCCCATCAATACCGCACAGTGGTTATTTCATTTCGTCAGCATTTACAGTTGCGGGGACAGTTCTGGATTCGCACCAGATTCCCTATTAAGCCTATTAGCGATTCGCTCACTTCGGCACCCTTCTGCATCGATATACAATTGTAAAAAATAATCGAACAATTGACAGTTACAATATTAAAGGACGAAAGGCTGTTTGGCAACAAAAAAATGACGGAATTCGCCATTTTTCCCGTCTCTACTTATACGGATCTCATTTTTTAACGCATTGGCGTGATGAAAGCACATCCACCGACTTACCGCAAAAACGACTCGAACAGCAGTTTATCGCCATTCGAGTCGTTTGGATCGCTATTAATTGTTAATATAGCGTTCAAATACATCCCCAAAATCTTTCACTGTATACTGCTTCTTAGTCTCAACAAGCCAGTTGAACGCGATTTGATTTAGCTCTTTAAACTGTTCAGCAATGCTGTTTGGAGTGCTGGCGACACGCCCTAGCACGGAGGAGGCAACATCGAGACTTTTTCGCGCAAAGTCGAGCGTCGTTTCATTTTCATGGCAAATTTCTGAAATTTTTAAAAGTGCTTTATATAAATCTTTCACTTCTTCCAGATGCTTTTTATGCACATCAATCGAATAGTGCTCCGATCCGATAGTAAATTTAATCTCTACATCTAAATCGACCGTGCCTGCCGTCTCAAGCGATACGCCGGCAATTGGATGCTTATAGTAATCATAACGGCGCAGCGTTCGCTTTTTACTTGTCGCGCTCGTCCCATCTAAATGAATAAGCGCTCGGTTAGTAAAGCAATATTCATCTGATTTGGACTTAATCAAAAAATAAATCTTTTCTCCATCTTCATGCATCACATAATCGTCTGCGTCCACTTTATCATAATTTTCGGGTTTAATGACAGAGCCGATATCACTTAATCCGAGAACATCAGCAGCAACTTTGCCAAACATCCAGCATCTCCTCCCCTTTCTTTTCTTACAATCCCATTATACCATCCATTTGCTTTCCAGATCCGATAAACAGAAAAAATAAAAAATGGATTTATAGCCGATTCAAAAGCACAATCCTTTTTTAACAGATGGAGGCAAATCATAGAACACTGTCCAATACAACTTTTTATAAACGTCATTCTTCGCTGAAACCTCCGTGCCTTGTCACAGGATCAAGAGACGATGCGAGTGCTATAATATATTTATGATGATGTCCCAAAGTTCATATTCTGTTCATAAACATCAAGTACAATACATACACGACAGCATAAAAATCATAGCAAAAAGAGTGGTGATCAAATCGTGCAAAAGCAATCATTAGAAGAAAAAGCAGACTGGCGCTCGTTTATCTGGATGATTCAAGCAACGAAGCCGCCTAAAATGATCATGATTATTGCGCTATTCTTAAGCGTGGCGTCTTCCATCGTCAGCTTAACGATTCCGCTATTTACGAAAAAAATGATCGATGGCTTCACCGTTTCATCATTAAATAAAACGACGATCATTTTGCTTGTTGGCGCCTTTATTGCGCAAACGATCGCTAGCGGCTTCTCCATCTACTTGATTAACTATACAGGAGAAACGGTTGTATCCAGACTAAGAGAACAAGTATGGCAGAAGCTGCTGCATTTGACCATTCCGTACTATGATCGTCATCGTACAGGGGAAACGGTTAGCCGAATTACAAATGATACCGCTATTGTGAAAGGATTAATTACAGAGCATACAGCCAACTTTTTCAATGGCATTATTTCCATAACCGGCTCTGTCGCATTATTGCTGTACTTAGATTGGAAAATGACGTTGATTATCTTTATTCTGCTTCCACTAGCCGTTAGCATTATGATCCCGTTAGGAAGACAAATGTTTAAAAACTCTAAAAGGCTGCAGGATGAAACGGCGCAATTTACTGCTTTTATTACACAAGTGCTGTCAGAAATTCGCCTTGTGAAATCATCCAATGCCGAACAGCTTGAATATGAAAAAGGAAAAAAAGGCATTTCGCATTTATTTCGCTATGGATTGAAGGAAGCAAAAGTTCAGGCCATGGTCATGCCATTGATGGGAATTGTGCTTATGCTTCTGCTTGTTGTCATTCTCGGCTTTGGCGGATATCGGGTTTCTACAGGGGCAATGACGGCCGGAGGGCTCGTTGCTTACATTTTATATCTTTTCCAGATGGTCATGCCGCTTGCTGCATTCAGTACTTTCTTTACACAATTGCAAAAAGCGATGGGAGCCACACAACGCATCATAGCCACGCTGCGCGAGCAGGAAGAAGACTATCTGTCTGGAGAAGAAGTCGCTCGCATTGATGAACCGATCCATGTCAATCATTTATCGTTTTCATATGAAAACGGTGAACCGATTTTAAAGAACGTAAACTTTACGATTGAACCGGGAAAAGTGACAGCGATCGTCGGCCCGAGCGGTTCAGGAAAAACGACGTTCTTTTCCATCTTAGAGCGGTATTATACACCGACAAGCGGCAGCATTTTTCTCGGCGAGAAACCTATTCATGCCCTTTCTTTATCTTCATGGCGCCAGCAAATTGGTTATGTATCTCAAGAAAGTCCGCTTATCGCTGGAACGATTCGTGACAATATTTGCTACGGGCTTGATCATCAAGTAAGTGACGAAGGATTAAAATGGGCAGCCGACATGGCCTATGCTTCTCCGTTTATTGAAGAATTGCCACAAAAATATGAAACAGAGGTCGGCGAGAGAGGCATCAAGCTTTCCGGCGGGCAGCGCCAACGCATCGCCATCGCCCGCGCGCTGCTGCGCAACCCGCGCATTTTATTATTGGACGAAGCCACGTCCAACCTCGACAGCCAATCGGAAATGGCGGTGCAAAAAGCGCTGCAAAACTTAATGAAAGGGCGAACGACGATCGTGATTGCCCATCGATTATCGACGGTCATCAACGCTGATCAAATCATTTTCATGGAAAAAGGCGAGATTACGGGAATGGGGACGCATCAAGAGCTGTTTGCCACCCATGCGCTTTATCGAGAATTCGCCATCCAACAATTGCATCTTCATGAAGAAATGCAAAAAAATACGGCTAAAGGATGAGAACGTATGGCAAAGTTATTGATTGTGGATGATGATGATCATATTCGCGAGCTTTTGAAAGTTTTGCTTGAAAGCGCGGGGTTTGAAACTTATGAAGCGGCTGACGGCCGGCAGGCGCTTCGATTGCTAGAAACCGTCAAAATAGATCTGGCCATTCTCGATATTATGATGCCGGTAATGGACGGCTGGGAATTGTGCGAAGAACTTAGGCATTTTGCCGATATCCCCATTTTAATGCTTACCGCTAAAGGCGAGACATCACAAAAAGTGAGGGGATTTGAGCTGGGGGCGGATGACTACTTAGTCAAGCCTTTTGAACCAATGGAGCTGATAGCAAGGGTTAAAGCCTTGTTGAAACGCTACCGCATCGCGAATTCGCACACAGTGCAAGCAGGAAGGCTGTTGCTTGATGAGAAAACTTACACGATCACGTGGGACGATTCTATGCTCACGATTCCGAAAAAAGAATTTGAGCTTTTATTCAAGCTAGCGAGCTATCCTGGAAGGACACTATCAAGAGATGAATTAATTGAAGATATTTGGGGCTATGATTATGAAGGGGATGAACGAACCGTCGACGTCCATATCAAACGGTTGCGCGAACGATTTTCTGAAGAAAAGAGCGGCTTTAAAATCATAACTGTCCGCGGCTTAGGCTACCGCTTAGAGGTGCAGCAGCCGTGAACAAGCGTCCTTCCATCTTTCTTTTCATATGGCGTTTTTTCATCGGGATCTTTTCGTTAATTTCTTGTTGGACGATCGCTTTTTTCTTAACGAATTACTTGTACCGCCATTTTCATTACCATCCGTCCGATTATGTGCGCGAGCTGATTAATTTTATCGTCGGCCTTTTCATTCTGGGAGTAGCCGTTCAATTTCTTGAGAAAATGGGGGGATGGCGGGCAAAACAAATGGAATTTTTCCATTCCATGAAAAAATCATTTGAGCAAATTGCCAACGGAAATTTTAACATCAGGCTTGAATCCATTTCGCCGCATTCTCCGTTTAATGAGCTTGTAGAAAGCATTAACCGAATGGCCCAAGAATTAAGCGAAATGGAACAGCTGCGGCAAGAATTTGTTTCCAATGTCTCTCACGAAATTCAATCGCCGCTAACATCGATTATCGGCTTTATCCATGCGTTGAAAAATGGCAAGCTCAGCGCCGAGCAGCGCGCCCGCTATCTTCATATTATCGAAACTGAGAGCAAACGGCTGTCGAAATTAAGCGATAACCTTTTAAAGCTGACCTCGCTTGAATCAGAGCATCATCCATTTGAACCGAAAAAATACCGGCTGGATCAGCAGCTAAAAAACATTGTGCTTGCTTGCGAGCCGCAGTGGCTAGAAAAAGCCATTGACATCGATATCGTGCTCGATAAAACCGAAATTGTGGCGGACAAAGATTTACTCGATCAAGTATGGGTGAACTTGCTCCATAACAGCATTAAGTTTACTCCCCAAAAAGGAAAAATTTCAATCAGTGTGTCTCAAAGCGGACAAAAGATTCAGGTCGCTGTCTCCGATACAGGGATTGGCATGTCTGAAGAGGAAAAAATGCATATGTTTGAACGGTTTTATAAAGCAGACCGCTCGCGAAATCGCTCTGAAGGCGGAAATGGCTTAGGGCTTACAATTGTCAAAAAAATCGTTTCCATGCATCACGGCGACATCAAAGTCGAATCAACGAAAGGAAAAGGAACCACCATTTTTGTTTCTTTGCCGTCCGGCAAGTAAGTGCAAAGGGTGTCTGAAAAGCGAATGTTTCAAACGCTTTTAGACACCCTTTGTTTCGTTCAGCGGCAACGTAAACGTAAACGTTGTCCCCTCGCCGAGCTTGCTATGAGCATGGATCGTACCTTTATGCGCCTCGATAATATTTTTAGCGATGGCAAGCCCCAGCCCTGTGCCAGAACGTCCGCGAGTACGTGCCTTATCCGCCTTGTAAAAGCGCTCAAATACAAATGGTAAATCCTCCTCAGGAATGCCTGATCCCGAGTCCTGCACATGAATGGATACCCCTTCTCCCGTTTGTTCGACAACCACCTTCACCATGCCGTTCTCCTCTGTATGGCGAAGGGCATTGTCAATCAAATTGGTCAATACTTGTTCGATGCGATCCGGATCCATGTTTATATGCAAATCCTCACTCCGAAACTCTGTAGATAAATCAATTTGCTTTTCTTTCGCTAATCCTTGAAATTTGCGAGTCACCCGTTCAATGTATGGCCGAAGCTGAACATCTTCATAATTGAGCGTAATATGTCCGGCTTCCATTCGCGCCAAATCCAATAAATCATTGACAAGTCGCCCCATTCGCAACGATTCATCATAGATTACCTTTGCCATTTCTTTTTTCTCTTCATCTGTTGCCGCAATGTCATCAATGATGGCTTCGCTATACCCTTGTAGCATGGCAATAGGGGTGCGCAATTCATGTGATACATTGGCAATAAAATCCTTGCGCAGCTTGTCCAAGCGGCGCTCTTCCGTCATATCCCTCAGCATCGCCACGGCTCCACGAACAGCGGTTTGATTATAAAGCGGCGTCATTAAAATCACCCATGTCCGCCCTTGCAGCGTCACCTCTGCCACCTGTCTTGTTTCTTCCTTTACCACGCGGGCAAACTGTTCTTTTACTTGCGGCGGCAAGGCTGCCATGGCTTCGCTTTCATTTCCTTGTTCAAAATACCAAGCCTGCAAAAAACGCTCAGCGGGCGGATTGGTAATTAAAATTTCCCCATCGCGATTGAATGTGATGACTCCATCTGCCATGCTGCTTAAAATACTAGCCAGCTGCTCTTTTTCTTGATTAAGGGCATTAATATTAAACTGCAAACGCCTTCCCATCTGATTAAACGCCATCGCCAATTCCCCAATTTCATCATGCGTTAGAATCGGGACTTTGGTGTCAAATTTGCCACGCGCCACTTCAAAAGCGGCTTGCCGCATTTTGCGCAGCGGCGCGGTAATGCGCGTGGACAAAAAAAACGCAAATACGGTTGTCATGACAATGGCAATAAACGCAGCCAGAAAAATGAGCCTTTTCGTTTGCTGGGTCGTATCCTCCACGGCGTTCAGCGATTGGTAAACAAACACGGCGCCGTGTTTTCCATCGTTCAGAGCAACAGGCACACCTACAATCAACCATTCATTATAACGATCTTCTTTTGCTTGAAGACTAGGCAAATAGGTTTTCTTTTTCACTTGCTTTTGCTTTGTGATGACTGCGCGAAGCTCTTGATCTTCTTCCACAAACGATATCGGCAAATCACGAATCTGTGAGCTAGCCGGCAAATACCAATAGTGAGTTTTATCCGCGACAATGATCGCTTTGGATGTATTTCCCACTAACGTTGCCGCAATCGAACGGGCAAGCGCTTCATCCCGATGCTCCTGCATCACTTCTGATACTCTGACGGCCAGCTGTGTGAGCTCTTTTTCTGCCTCCTGCACATGATAGGTTTCGAAAAACTTTAATAATAGAATGGTTAAAATGAATAAAACACATGAAACGAGAAGCAAAATAGTCGCCCATAGCTTCCCGACGACGCTCCGCAAAAACCACATCATTCATTCACAACCTCAAATTTATACCCCACTCCCCAGACGGTGACAATCATCTTAGCAGCGGCTGGGGAAACCTTATTCAATTTTTCACGAAGCCGCTTAATGTGTGTATCCACTGTACGCAAATCGCCAAAAAACTCATAATGCCACACTTCCTTTAACAACTGCTCGCGATCAAATACTTTATCAGGCGATTTAGCTAAAAATAGCAGCAGCTCATATTCCTTTGGCGTCAAGCTGACTTCTTTTCCATCAGCCGTCACGCGATGGGCATCATTATCAATCGTTAAGTGTGGAAACACAAGCACATCCTTCGCTGTTGTATCCGTTTGGACATAAGTCATATTGGCTGCACGGCGAAGCAAAGCTTTGACTCGTAGCACGACTTCGCGCGGACTAAACGGCTTTACAATATAGTCATCCGTGCCGGCTTCAAACCCTTGCACGCGATTCGCTTCTTCTCCTTTAGCGGTCAGCATAATAATTGGTGTTGCCTTTTTTTCACGTATTTCTCGACATACTTCTACGCCGTCCTTACCCGGCAACATTAAATCAAGCAAAATTAAATCATAATCATTTTCCAACGCTTTTTTGAGGGCATCCCCCCCATTATCAGACTCCTCAATCACATACTCCTCACGTTCTAAATACATCTTCAGCAAACGGCGAATCCTCTCTTCATCATCAACAACTAAAATTTTGATTTGTTTATCCATATTGAACATCCTCCCTTGCTCACTATTTTACAAAAACCGCACCATTTTATCTATATAAATACAACTTAAAGATGGAACGAATGGCATCTGCAAAAGCCAATGGTTGAAAATCCTCGTAACGAACGCGGCCATAAAAAACGGCTTAACTCCGTATTCAAACCAATGCGAACATTGTCCATTTGGAACAGCCGAAAGACGTTCAGGCGAAAAAATCCTGAACAACGACCCATTCATGAGAAGATGCGACTGATGCTTTAAAAACGAGAATTCCTATTTTTTTACAATTGAAGTAAATCGGTGATTGTCCTCGGTCATGCCAACGTATGTGATCAAGCACCGATATCGGCTATCGTCTGAACGCTTAGGAACAAATGCTGACGCGGTAAGTTGTGTCGATATAAAATCAATGCGAGCTGATTCCAGATTTCGCAACCCTTTCCCCCTATTCTTTCTATCCATTGAAGCGTTGTCATTGTTCCTTTATGTCGATTGTTCACTCCAAATCGATATCAACATGAACAAATGGGAGTTTCTTCTATAATATGAATATGTTATCCTGAAACTACTATCCAAAAACAAGAAAAAGGGGATCCCTTGAGAGGATACCCCTTTTTTCGCTGATGCTTATGAGCCGGCATAAGAATGCAATCCAGCAATAACTAAATTGACCGCAACGAGGTTAAACATAATAATCGCAAAACCGATCACCGCAAGCCATGCAGACTTTTCCCCATGCCATCCTCTCGATAAGCGCAAGTGCAAAAACGCAGCATAAAAAAGCCATGTGATCAGCGCCCATACTTCCTTCGGATCCCATCCCCAGAAACGTGTCCAGGCAATTTGCGCCCAAATCATAGCAAAGATCAGCGCTCCAAGCGTAAACACAGGAAATCCAATCGCAACTGCACGATAACCAATCTCATCAGTTAAATCTAAATTGACGTTTTTGACAAACGGCTGTAGCGCAGCAGCAACACGCTTCCGCAATAGGAGACGCAGCAGCAAATAAAGCACTGCACCGCCAAATAATGACCAAATGACGGTATTCAGCTTTTTGGCATTAATGATGGCCGGCATTTCTACAAGCGGCTTTAGACGGTCCGCGCTCTGCTTTTCCAGAGTCCATTGATGCGGACCGACAAGCGCCGGCATTTGATACACCACTTCTTGCGTTTCCTTATTTTTATCAACCCATTTAAATTTGGCTTCATAATCAGCGAGTCCAAAGGCGCTAGAAACCGCAACAAACCCGAGAGTCGTAATCAAGCAAAATAGCACAAATTCCAGCCAAAATGTCCGTTTTGACGATTTGGACTGATCGACTACACGAATCAAATAAATCAATCCTGCCGCAAAGCTAATCGCTAATATCGCTTCTCCCGCAGCAGCGGTTGTGACATGGATATGTAGCCAATCGCTTTGCAGCGCCGGAATCAGCGGTGTAATTTCCCGCGGGAACATGCTGGCATAAGCGATCACAAGAAGAGCAACCGGTAGTGTAAAGACGCCAAGAATGCTTGTTTTATAAATGAAATAAATGATAATAAATGCGCCGACAAGCATCATTCCGAAAAAAGTAGTAAACTCAAACAGATTGCTGACAGGAGCATGTCCAGCTGCAATCCATCGCGTAATAAAATATCCTACCTGAGACAGAAAGCCTACAATGGTAATCACAATCCCAATCGTTGCCCAACGGTTCGTTTGTGGTCGATCTTTTTTATCGCGAATCGTTCCACCGAAAAAAAATGTGCCAATTAAATACAGAACGAATGCGATATATAGCAGCGTACTACTTAGTTGCGCCATTCCCTTTTCCCCCTTGCGCTTCTTTCTTCTCTTCCTCTGCCTGATCGATCGGCATCATTAATCCCGTTCCTTCAATAATAGCTCTCACTTCATTTTTCAGACCAAACCAGTTTTTATTGGTATGAGCAGCCAGCAGCACTTCCCCGTTAACAAGTTTAAGCCAAATGCGGCGATGATTCCAATACATTCCCTGAATAACGCCAATCATAAAAATGGCTCCGCCGACTCCCAAAATCCATAAAGTAAAATCTCGGCGCACCGTCAGCGCAGATACATTTCTTGTCTCTACGCCAGCAAACGCCATTTTATATTTGTTATCACCAAACGGTTCAATTGTCTGGCGAATGGCCACAAAGCTTACCTCTCCTTTTGGCTTGTCCGGCGTATACATTTTAAAAACAAAGGCCGGATTGTTAGGAACTCGCGATTTTGTCGCCGGGTTGCCGTCATCATCAAAATAAAAATCAGGAAAGTAGCTGAGCAACTCCACCCGATAGCCTTTTCCTAAATCATAAGATGGCTTCGGATTATTTAAATCGATTGAAAGATTTCCAAATACGGTTTCCGTTTGTTTGTCAATCAGCTCAAAGGACATTTTGTTCAATTCATTCAGCTTAAAATCTACTTGGTACAATGCGTAATGGTCGTACTTAAGCGGGTCGTTGACACGAATGCGATATTCTTTCACTTTTTTTAACTTCGGTTCTTCACCAGGCACAGTTGGACCTACTCGCTTATATAGCACCGCAGTTGTTTGATAGGTTTTCGCCACCATTCCGCTTCCGACACGATCAATCGCTTCATTAAAAGCCGGATTGTCTTTTCCTTTTTCATATGTTTCAAAAACAAATTTTTCATTTTTTAAAAAATACTGGCCGTTTGTTCCGGGAATTTCTTTCGTTTCTCCTTCGCGAATCCAAAGTACCTTATCCACATACATGCCTGGTACAAAGCGAAGCATGGCGCCAATCAAGAAAATGATAAGTCCGATATGGTTGACATATGGACCCCATCGCGAAAACCGGCCTTTTTCCGCCAAAATATTACCGTTTTCTTCGCGAACATGATACCGCCGCTTCGCCAAACGCTGCTTGACGGTTTCTAAAAAAGATTCATCTTCCATGCTTGTTGCGCTAAATAAGCGCTGACGGCGCAAAAATGATTCATGGCGTGTCACCCCTTGCTTTTTTAGCGCACGATAAAGAGGCACAACTCGGTCTAAACTACAGATCACAAGCGATACCCCGATGGATGCAAGCAGCAGAATATACCACCATGAACCATACAAATTATCAAACCCTAGCTCATAGTATAACTTTCCCGCCCAGCCATACTGGTCCTCATAATATTCGGCAGGCGTCACATTAGGCGGCAAATACATTTTTTGTGGAAAAATCGTACCAATCGCCGAAGCAATCAGCGTTATCACAATGAGCCATACTCCGACCTTGACAGACGAAAAGAAATTCCAAATTTTATCAATGATTGTTTTGTTATAGGTTTGGGAACGCCGAGCGCTCCCTTCATAGCGCATATCCAGCAACGGTTTCGCCGTATGCTCCAGCGGCTTTCCGCAAGATTCGCATAACACGGTACCGTATGGATTGACGTGGCCACATTCGCATTTTACTTGTTCCATAATCAAAAACTCCCTACGGTTTAATGCTTTCCATGTATTGTTTAATCATTTCTTCTGTCATGGTTCCGGTAATAATTTTCGTAATTTTGCCATCTTTATCGATTAAAAATGTCGTTGGCAACGGGTCAATCTCATAAGCGTTCATGACTTGGTCCTCACGGTCAATGACAACTGGAAATGTCAACTGATACCGGTCTACGAATTTTTGTACGCTTAATTTCGGCTCCCCTACATTCACCGCCAGCACTTCGACTCCTTGCTTTTTAAAGTTTTCATACTGTCGGCTAATGTAAGGCATTTCCTTTTCACACGGCTTACACCATGTGCCCCAAAAATTCAAAAACACGCCTTTTCCGCGATATTCAGACAGACGGTGCGTTTTTCCTTGCAAATCTGTCAATACAAAATCAGGAGCCTCTGCGCCAACCTTGATCTCTGCTTTTTCCATAAAAAAGTTTGAATAGATGGTATACCCAACCGCTCCTAGCAATACAATTAAAATCACGGTTCGTAAAACAAGTCGCTGCTTTTTCATCACACTAACTCTCCCAAATAAAAGATGTGCCACCTATCATTATAGCAATATTCACTATATTCATAATGAAAATTCTATGAATGTTATGTGACAAATGAGAAAAGTTTCCGGTTATTTGTGAATGCCGTTCCCAGATAACGCAAGCGCGCGCAGCTGCTTCACTTCATGCGGGGATAGTTCGCGATAATCGCCAGGATTCAATCCTTTTAAATCGAGAAAGGCATATCTTTCCCGTTTCAATTTCATAACCGGACAGCCGATTGCTTCAAACATGCGGCGCACTTGACGATTGCGTCCTTCATGTATGCGAATCTCAATGACCGCTGTTTTCTTCCGCTTATCCAATGAAAGCATTTTTACTTTTGCCGGTGCGGTCATCCCGTCCTCAAGCAAAATTCCTTTTTCCAGCTGCTTTAACTGGGCCCTCGCTGGAATTCCTTTAACCTTCGCCACATATACCTTCTCGATTTCGTAGCGTGGATGCATAAGAAGATTCGCGAAATCGCCGTCGTTTGTTAATAATAAGATACCGGATGTATCATAATCTAAGCGCCCAATGGGATAAATTCGTTTATCAATATCCTGGAAAAAGTCAGTAACAACCTTTCGGCCTTTATCATCTTGAACGCTTGAAATCACACCGCGCGGCTTATAAAGAAGATAGTATACAGGCTCTTCTCTCTCGACCGGAATCCCTTCCACTTCGATTTTATCTTGAGGACCTACCTTTAAGCCAAGCTCTGTCACCACTTTTCCATTTACTTTTACTTTTCCATGTAAGATAAGCTCCTCAGCTTTTCGGCGTGATGCAATTCCAGCATGTGCAATCACTTTTTGTAACCGTTCCATCATTTTCACCTCTTCAACCATCTTACTCTTTTCGACAAAAAGATACAAGTACGAGATTGTAGACCACGTCTATGCCGACTTTGTCTACAACGATTTGGCCTCATTCATTTATGAGAATGTTTCATATTTGACTGTCTTGAAAATGCTTGGTAGACAAAAAACACATTCGAATGAAACGATTAATCGGGCCAAGACCATTCATAAGCGAACGGGCAAAAAGAAAGAGTTCGTCAACAGTCTGGCAGGTACACCATCCTATTTTTATCATACCCTTGTTTTTTCAAGCAAATAAAAAAGCAGCCGAGCCGGCCGCTTTATCTTCCAAATACGAGCAATATAATGATAAAGGATACAACAAAACTCAAAATATCAGCTAAAATTCCGACCTTTAGCGCATCCCCCATTTTACGGATGCCGACAGCCCCAAAATAAACGGTCAGCACATATAATGTCGTCTCCGTGCTGCCTTGAATTGTTGAAGCAAGTCTTCCTACAAATGAATCAGGGCCGTATGTTGCAATTAAATCTGTCGTCATCCCTAGCGCCGCTGTTCCTGAAATCGTCCTTACCATGGCTAATGGCACCACTTCTGCAGGAAGACCAATCGCTTCAGCTAATGGCTTTATAAATCTCATCATATAATCTAAAGCGCCGGATGCACGAAAAATAGAGATGGAGACAAGCATACCGACTAGATAAGGAATAATCGAAACAGCAATGGAAATTCCCTCTTTGCCCCCTTCAACAAATGACTCATAGGTAGGTATTTTTTTCCATGTGCCGTATAATAAAATAAAACCAATGGTGAGCGGAATCAGCCACAGCGAAATGATTTGAACAATCTCCATCATCGCTTTCCACCTCTTGTTCGCCTCCAATAATAATAGCGATCAATGAAAATCGCACCTATCGTTGAAATCGCTGAGGCAACAAGAGTCGTTCCAATAATTTCCCCCGGCGCTGATGATTCATAGGTCATGCGGATCGAAATCACTGTGGCTGGAATCAATGTAATTCCCGACGTATTCATCGCTAAAAATGTCACCATTGAACGGCTGGCTGTGTCGCGATTCCCATTGAGTTTCTTTAATTCCTCCATCGCCTTAATTCCCATCGGCGTTGCTGCATTTCCAAGGCCAAACATATTAGCGATCATATTCGAAACAATATATCCCATTGCCGGATGATCCGCCGGCACTTCTGGAAATAAGCGGCGGACGAGCGGCTTGCATAGATGCGCCAGCTTCGTAAGCAAACCTGCATGCTCAGCAATTCTCATCAAGCCAAGCCAAAACACTAAGATACTTATCATTCCGATGCTGATGGTAACCGCTTCTTTCGCTCCTTTGAATACCGCTTCATTCACTTCATTCATGGTTCCGTTAAACATCGCAAAAACAATTCCGACGAGTGCCAGCATAGCCCAAATAAGATTAACCATTGCCGCCCACACCTAAAAAGAAAACTTGCTTCCAAACTGGTTCAGCAGCGTCTTTTGACGTTTGCCGCAAAGAAGGCTTATATAAAAGCGGCACTTCATCTACTGCCTCTCCATTCAAGTACAGAGTGGCCTTACCGACAATTTTGGGAACGAGTTCTTGATCCTTTTTCCATTGCTTTTTTGGACGAATGAGTTGAACATGGAGACGCAGCTTTTTCATTTCTTTGTCAGTAACCGGATATCGCAAATCGCGAGTGGCCTGAATATGATAGCGATAAAAGCGATCGTCCACTTTCCGACCCATTTTTTTGCTGTTTATTTTTGCCACCACATAATGGTCAAAGCCATATTCGTACATAGAAATATGATCATTCCAATCGTCAGGGGCATTCAGTGTCACGGCAATTAAATTCAATCCTTCTTTAGAAGCAGTCGTGACAAGCGTTCGCTTCGCCTTCTTCGTATATCCTGTTTTTCCGCCCGTGCAGTATTCATAAAGGTTCGTTAGTAGTTTATTTTTATTGCGCCAGATACGGTCCCATTTTTCATCAGGGTTTGGCGCGCGATATGTTTTCGTCCCGGAAATCTTGCGAAACTCTTTATTTTGCATAGCATAGCGCATTAATAATGCCATGTCATAAGCGGTTGAGTAATGATCCTCCGAGTCATCAAGACCGTGCGGATTGGCAAAATGCGTATTTTTCATTCCTATTTCCAGCGCCTTTTGGTTCATTAAAAAAACAAACCCCTCCACACTTCCGCCCACATGCTCAGCGATAGCGACAGCGGCATCATTACCAGAACGGAGCATCAAACCATAGACAAGATCGCGCAGCTTGATTTTTTCCCCTTCTTTCAAATAAACGGATGACCCCTCTGTTCGCACTGCACGAGAGCTCACCGTAACGGTATCATTCATTTTTCCTGACTCTATCGCAATAATCGCTGTCATAATTTTGGTAATGCTAGCGATACGCCGTTTCGTAAAAGCATCCTTTTCAAATAAAATGCGCCCAGAGGATTGCTCCATTAAAATCGCACTTTGCGCACTAACTCCTTGGGCCTCCGCTCGCATCGGAATACATGAAAAAATGACCGCAAGCGCTATGATGAACATCATCCATCGTTTCTTTTGCTCCATGTAATCCCCATCCCTTTTGCCGTTTTGTACAAGTGTATGCATCAGCTGAGCGGATATGCTTGGAAATGTCCAAGTCTCCGCAAAGATCACACATCATTGGCAAGGTGGGAAAACGGTCTAGAATCTTTGTCTGAAGATCCGACAGCCCAATCGAATGACAATCATGCGATGTTTGTCACCGTGCTTTTTACAGACACCATTCGTTCCATCTTTATAATAAAAAAGACGTCCCTTTCTTTTGGGACATCCTTCTCTTCGTATAGAATGAACCTCCCCCATCTTCCCTTCGTGTAGAGGTGGGAGGCTTCTCGATGGATGGTGTTAAAATGGCTTCCAACGTAGACGGCTCGCTTGGACAAATCGCTCCTCGACATCGCGCCAGTTCACAATCTTCCAAAAGCTTTCAATATAGGCAGAACGGTCATTTTTATATTGCAGATAATAGGCGTGTTCCCAAACATCAAGCACAAGCAAAGGAATCGTATCCCATTGCGTCATGAATTGGTGCTTTTCTGTGTGTAAAATTTCTAAACGTCCAGGACGCGGCGCCCAAACAAGAATAGCCCATCCCACACCTTCGACGCTTTTGGCTGCTTCCGTAAAATGTCGCTTAAAGCGCTCCACACTTCCAAAATCCTCTTTTATTTGCTCAAGCAGCCTACCGTGTGGATTTCCGCCGCCATTAGGCGTCAAATTGTTCCAAAAAATCGTATGCAAATAATGTCCAGATCCATGAAATGCAGCCTCGCGCTCCCAATGCTTCAGCAAACCATATTGATTAGTTTCCCGCGCTTTTTGCATCATTTTTTCCGCTTGATTTAATCCGTCGACATAGCTTTGATGATGTTTTGTATGATGCAGGCGCATAATTTCTTCGGAAATATGGGGTTCAAGTGCATCATAGCGATAAGGAAGCGGCGGCAATTGATGCCTACCGATTGGGACACGCGCTTCTCTCTGTTCCTCCATCTCGTTTTCTCTATCGGCTACCGAATCCAGCGGTTGTTCTTGAATCAACCGCACGGTTTTTTCATAAAGCTGAGTAGCCATTCCTTGCAGCTCATACACTTCCACGTCTGTCCATTCCTCTTGCTCCTTCAAACGACTCCATAGTCTATTAAAATCGTAGTGAATATCGGGATCATCATGCCCCCTCCACCATGCTTCCAATTGCTTCGCCCATTCAGCCACCTGATCGATATATTCCCGAAGTTGAGCTTGTTTTTCCATGGCAACCTCCTCTTTTTTATTCGCCATTATCCTATGACGAATGAAAAAAAATGGTTCATCTCTCCCACAAAAAAACATCCGCTTTCCTTATTTTAGAAAGCGGATGATGTTCTCGCTATTTCGATTGAATCATTTTGGTTCGATAATCGGTTTCGTAAAATTCCAGCTCTTCGCGGATCGTTTGAAACGGGCCTTCAAGCGAAGCAATCAGCGCCTGAAAAGAAGGAGGAGGAACCTCCCGAAATTTAATCGAATTTCGTCCGGTATAAGCAGAGCGGCTATCTTCATACCACACATCGTTTTTCGGCGCAAAAAACTCAGTAATGCATGAATGATAAATGCGATACAGAATTTTTTCAGCTGCCGCTTTGCGAAATGGCTCATCATTCAACACCACTCGGCACGCTTCCAGCCCTTCCTCGCAATAAACAACGAGACGGCGCAAATTGGAAAGCAGCAGCTCATTATATGTTCGCTTTCCATCCTCCTGCTCCTTTAATAACCCCGTCAGCGTTGTTTCATTTAGATAGTGTGAAATGGTTTGAACCGTTTGTTCCAGAAACGCCTCGACCTGCTTGGTCTGGCTCATGACAATGGAATTTCCCATATAAATAAAGACCCCCATTTTATGATGGTTGTTTTATAAACAAAAGCGGTGATGGAAGCTCATACTCCCCTTTTGTTTCCAAGCTGGCAAAAAGTTCAGGAAGCTTCTCATATTCCATTTGCGCAAAATAGCGACGAAACTCCGTTTCATCATTGATATAAACCCGCTTTCGATGACGAAAGTCCGGATTTTGCAGCAAACATACAAGCGCCACAATATCTTTAAAATAAACCTCACGCTCATGGACGGCAAAAATAGGGTTTTGTTCATATGGAGTCAATGATGAAAACCATTCATCAAAATAGCGCACATATAAAACATGCAACGTCCGCTCCACCCCATCTTCTACAAATGTCACCTCAGAGCGATTGAAAAAATCCTCCGATGTATTCGGTTGCGCTTTTTCTAATTCATACCCTTTGCAGCGGCGAATTCGCATGATCCATGCCTCCTTTATTTACAAATGCAGCTTTGCAGAACCGAAGGAAGGACTTTTGACACCGACAGCCATGGCAGCCCGTGAAGCCATTTGCGTCGACCACCAGCCGTCGAAATACACCATCATCCTCTTGTTTATCCAAATGTTACATCATGCAAATAGAGAAGATTGGATTCAAACTGTTGGCAAACGCGTTGATCCTATGTCACGAGCCTCATTCACCGGTGCTCTTTTTTAGGTAAATATTTACAAATAGGTCTGATAAGAAAAAAATCGACATGACTGGATGTTTCATTAACTGCGTCTATTATCTTGTTTTTATAAGTTTATCTTATCATAATTATTTTGATTATTTAAAAGTTTCTTCAAATTTTTCGAAGAATAAATCAGCCTCTCTCTCCGTTTCTTCCTCTTCATTCAATTCTGGAAGCGGCGGCAGCTCTTCAATCGTCTTTAATCCAAAATAATCAAGAAATTCCTTTGTTGTTCCATATAAAATCGGTCGTCCTGTTCCTTCCGCCCTTCCTATTTCTTTCACAAGCGCTTTCGCGATCAGCGTTTGCAGCGGTTTATCGCTTTTAACGCCGCGAATTTCTTCGATTTCTGCTCGCGTAATCGGCTGACGATAGGCGATAATCGCAAGAGTCTCAAGCGCTGCCTGTGATAAAGAGGAAGAGCCCGGCGCTTCGACAAGCTTTTTTAAATATGGAGCATGCTCTTTCTTCGTAGCAAGCTGATATACACCCGCAAGCTCAATTAATTGGATGCCGCGATCCGCTTTGCTGTAGTCGGCCTTCAGTTCATCAAGTACGCTGATCGCTTGTTCCTCTGAAATTTCAAGGACGATCGCGATTTGTTTCAACGATAGTCCCCCATCTCCAGCAGCAAATAACAATCCCTCGATAATGGCTTTATAGCCGTTCATTTCCATGATGTTTCATCCTTTCATTGCTCGCAATGAAAATGTCAGCAAAATTCCGTTCCTGTTCAATAATGATTAAATCTTTCTTCATAAGCTCTAAAATCGCTAAAAAGGTGACAACAATATGCTCACGGTCATAATACGGAAATAAATCAAAAAAGCTTTTCCGCGTCTTTGTTTTCTGCAATTCCTCCAAAATTTCCTCCATTCGCCGTTCAATGGGAATTTCCTGACGCGCCACTTTTGTATGGAGCGGCTTCTGCAACTTTTTCCGGCGTAAAAGCTTTGATAGAGCACCAAGCATGTCATAGACGGTAACATCAAGAGGCCGTTTTTCTATTTCCAGCTCTGATGCATAAGCACTCATATCACTTGGCGGTTTTGTAAATAAAAGAGAGCGATCTTCCTCTCTCTTTTTCAGCTCATGAGCCGCTTCTTTATATTTTTTGTATTCCAATAGACGGTGCATAAGCTCTTCGCGCGGATCTTCGGCTAAGTCGCTGATTTCTTCATCAAGTAGTTCCTCTTCATGTTTAGGAAGCAGCATTTTGCTTTTAATGGCCAGCAGCGTCGCTGCCATCACTAAATATTCACTTGCAATATCAAGCTGCAGCTCCTGCATAGCATGAATATATTCCATATATTGATCGGTGATTTCCGAAACCGGAATATTATAAATATCAATTTCATATCGGTTAATTAAATGCAACAACAGGTCAAGCGGACCTTCAAACGCATCAATTTTTACATTGTACTGCACATTCATCCCACCATTTATAATGACACTACCGTTAAGTATAGATGATAATTGCATGTTGTCCAAGCAAATTTTTCCCGATCCTATGATACAATATGATTAGAAGCAAGAAAGCAAGCTGGTGGCTCAATTCATCTAAGCGGCGCCAACTGCGAGAGCGAATAAAGCCCACCGTTGCCGTTTCGCTCATCCCTCTCTCTGTTTTTATTTGAGAAAGATATCATACCAAAAAACCATTTGGATTCGTCATAGAAAAGAAGGTGGCTATCTTGTACCCGGATGCATATATCGATTATTTGTTTCACTTTCATACAGACCGTGACTATTTTGAATGTCATGAAATATTAGAAGAGCATTGGAAGCAGGATCACAAAAGACCCGTGTGGGTAGGGCTGATTCAAATAGCCGTAGCGCTTTATCATCATCGCCGCAATAACATCCAAGGAGCAAAACGCATGATGAAAAAGGCAGCTTTGCTTCTTCATCGAGAAAAAGAAGCGGTGGAACAGCTTGGCATCCATTATGAACAGCTGGAGCAGCTTCTACAATGGTACATTCAACGGGTCGAACAAGGGGAAACATATCAAAGCATCAACTTGCCGATCGCTGATGAAGCACTGCTCGCCAAATGCTTGGAATATTGCCAAAAAAGAGGAGGAGCCTGGGGAAAAGAAAGCGATCTTCGCAATGAATTTTTGCTCCATAAGCATGCTTTGCGCGACCGCTCTGATGTGATCGCTGCCCGCATGCAAAGCAAGCAAAAAAAGAGACGGCCTAAACACTAGGCCGCCTCTTCCTACAGCTCACACTTGTCTAAAAATGCAGCTGTATACTCATTCGCCCTTAACTCGCGATCCGGATATAATTCTTTTAATGCCTTTACCATTTGCTTTCCGATCCCTTGATGACGATGCGAAGGGTTCACGCTAATATGCTGAATTTCCGCTACATGCTCACCCGATAATAAAATACCAATACTCCCAAGAATGTCTTCTTCCTTTTTCCATAAAAACAGCTGCCAGTCGTCGCTCGTCTCATATTGCTTAATTGTTTGCTGCAACTTTTTCAAGTCTTTTTCTGTCGGCATAAACGACAGAAGCCCCATCGCAATTTTTTCATAGTTTTTTCGATAACGAATTAACATAAAAAACCCCTCATTACTGGCGATACTTTTCTGCGGCAGAAAAGCGCAAAAGCCGTTTTCTCATTACGTATTATAAACGCTATTTGCTCTCTTGTGAACTCTTTCTATGAAAAAGAGCGAAGCAGGTTCGCCATTTCAATCGCGCCTACAGCAGCTTCCCAGCCTTTATTGCCCGCTTTTGTTCCCGCTCTCTCAATCGCTTGCTCGATCGTATCGGTCGTTAATACGCCAAAAATGACAGGTGTCCCGGTTGTTAAGGATGCGTGCGAAATTCCTTTAGTTACCTCATTGCATACGTAATCATAGTGGCTTGTTGCACCGCGAATCACCGTTCCAAGCGCAATGACTGCATCATACTGCTTAGATTCCGCCATTTTTTTCGCCACAAGCGGAATTTCAAAGGCTCCTGGCACCCAAGCAATGGCAACCTCATTTTCGTCGACACCATGCCGTTTAAGGCCATCTAGCGCCCCTGAAAGCAATTTGCTTGTGATAAATTCATTAAAACGAGAAACCACAATTCCGATCTTTAATCCTGTCCCAACTAAATTTCCTTCCATTACTTTCATCCAAATCTCCTCCTATTTTTTTCAATCATAATCAAAATGATGCTTAGTCCGTCAAAAATGAAGCATGTGCCCTAGCTTCTCATATTTCGTCTTTAAATATTTCTCATTTTCCTTTTTCGTTGGCAATTGCAATGGCACGCGCTCAACCACTTCTAAATCATATCCTTTCAATCCGGCGATTTTGCGCGGGTTGTTCGTAAGTAATCGCATTTTCGTTACGCCTAAATCTTTTAAAATTTGAGCGCCAATTCCGTAATCGCGCAAATCAGCTGGAAAGCCTAGCTTTTCATTCGCTTCAACCGTATCGTATCCTTGTTCCTGAAGCTTATAGGCGCGAAGTTTGTTCAATAAGCCGATTCCGCGTCCTTCTTGACGCATATACAATAAAATGCCTCTTCCTGCCTCTTCAATTTGCCGCAAAGCTGCATGAAGCTGTGGACCGCAATCGCAACGATATGAGCCGAATACATCTCCGGTTAAACATTCGGAATGAACGCGGACAAGTATTGGTTCATCGGGAATCACTTCCCCTTTGACAAGCGCGATATGCTCTTTTCCATCAACTGAGTTTGTGTAGCCGATCGCTTTAAACTCGCCAAATTCCGTCGGCAAGGTAATTTCTACTTCTCTTTTTACTAACTTCTCTTTTTTGTTGCGGTATTGAATTAAATCTTTAATCGTAATCATTTTCAAATCAAATTCATCGGCTATTTTTCGCAAATCCGGTACGCGGGCCATTTCCCCGTCTTCCTTAATGATTTCACAAATGACACCGGCTGGCTTTGCCCCGCATAGACGAGCCAAATCAACTGCTGCTTCCGTATGTCCGGCGCGCCGCAAAACGCCTCCCTTTTTCGCCACAAGCGGAAAAATGTGGCCGGGTCGTTTAAAGTCGCTTGCTTTCGCATTTGGATTCAAAAGCTCCCGAATTGTTGTGGAACGCTCATATGCGCTAATTCCTGTTGTCGTTGATTTATGGTCGATGCTTACAGTAAAAGCCGTTCCGTGCGCATCTGTATTATGGTTGACCATCGGCACTAAATCCAACTTATCTGCCAGCTCTTCTGTGATTGGTACGCAGACAAGCCCACGTCCATATTTAATCATAAAGTTAATGACTTCAGGTGTCGCTTTTTCAGCTAATGCAACAAAATCCCCCTCATTTTCTCGATCCTCATCATCACAAACAATGATGACATTTCCTTGCATGAGCTCATAAATGGCTTCTTCGATCGTATCGAACATGTCGTCCCCACCTTTCCGTTCATTTATATCCATGCTCTTCTAAAAATTCAAGGGTAATCGCGCCCTGTTCCTTCGCTGCTTTGTTTCCTTCTACAAATTGCTTTACATATTTGCCAATGAGATCGCACTCAATATTGACGATATCGCCAACTTGCTTATCGCCCAATATCGTTTCGGCACGCGTATGCGGAATCAGCGAAATCGTAAATGTATCATCGGTCAATCCAAAAATCGTTAAGCTCGTCCCGTCAACAGCGACGGAACCTTTCAAAATCATATAGCTTCGCAGTTCTCTTGGAATTTTAATTTCATAATACACAGCGTTGGCAACCGGTTTCTTGTTGATAATCTCGCCCACTCCATCAACATGCCCGGATACAAAATGGCCGCCAAACCGTCCGCCTGCTCCCATCGCCCGCTCTAGATTGACTTTTGACCCTTTTGACAACATGCGCAATGAGGTGGCTCGAATGGTTTCTGGCATCACATCAACTGTAAAGGAACGAGCGGTAAATGATGTTACTGTTAAGCATACCCCATTAACCGCAATACTATCGCCCAATCGGACATCTTCAAGCACCTTTTCCGCGCGAATCGTAACCGTAATCGCTTCTCCTGAGTGATTCATTTGTTCAATCGTACCCATTTCTTCAATGATTCCGGTAAACATGATGTTCCACCTCTTTATTTTGGTATGGCAATGACCTTGATATCCGGTCCAACCATTTCAACGCGCTTAATCGCTAATTCAGCCGCTTCTGCCATGCGCAAAATCCCTGTGCCGCCAACCGGAGTAGGCGCTTCATGGCCGCCAATCAACTTCGGCGCAAAATAGGCAACAATTTCTTGAAAGGCTCGGCTGCGCACAAAGCTGTCGTGAATGCGTGACCCTCCTTCCACAAAGAGAGAAGTAATTTTGTGCTCCCCTAGCATGCGCAACATCTCCCAAATGTCGATATGCGGCTGGTTCATTTGCATGACTCGCACATGCGATCTTTGGTATAAGGCCATGCGTTCGCTGGATACTTGACTGCCGACAACCATCCATGTTTCCGCTTCATCATTAGATATCACGTTTGCATGAAGCGGTGTGCGCAAGTCTGTATCGAGAATAATCCGAATCGGACTTTTCCCGCCTTCAGGTAATCTCGTCGTTAAATGAGGGTTATCAGCCATGATCGTATTAACCCCCACTAAAATCGCATCATTTGCGGCTCGATAGCGGTGCACATCCTCTCTCGCAGCTTCTGAAGTAATCCATTTGCTATCACCTGTTTTCGTCGCGATTTTTCCATCTAAGCTGCTTGCGTATTTTAATGTAACAAATGGAGTTTTTGTCGTGATATAGTGAAAAAAGACACGGTTTAATTCATCGGCCTCTTCTTTCAACGTACCGAGCACAACCTCAATTCCTGCCTGTTTTAGCCTTTCCGTCCCCTTCCCAGCTACAAGCGGATTTGGATCCGTCGTAGCGATGACAACGCGCGCTACTTTTGCTTCCACTAGCAAATCTGCGCATGGAGGCGTTTTTCCAAAATGGCTGCAAGGTTCAAGCGTAACATAAACTGTCGCACCAGCGGCTTTTTCTCCCGCCATGCGAATGGCATGAACCTCAGCATGCGGCTCTCCAGCTTTTAAGTGGGCGCCCAGACCGACGATTTCTCCATTTTTCACCACGACTGCCCCTACCGCTGGATTCGGAGAGGTTTGTCCGCTTCCTATTTTAGCCATTTCAAGCGCCAAACGCATATACCGTTCATCGCTCTGCATGTTCCATCCCTCCTTTTTCACCATAAAGAAAGCCCTAGGAATCGCATCTCCCAGGGCAGAAATATGTAAGAACCACAAACTGACATGTTTGTTTTGCATGCCAAAAAAGCTGCACATTTCATGAACAACACCGTTCTAAAACAAAACCGGACATCAAACACGAATGTTTGTTCCGTTTTTTCAGTAAACACCTCCACTATGGGGAGCGCTACATCTACCATCCACATTGACAGTGCAAGGAAAAACGGTTTTGGTGCTGCTCCGCTTACGGCAATGTGCTGCCTTTATGTGATCCTTCTCCCATCCAGACTATACTGTCGGCTCCGGAATCGCACCGGATCGTGCCTATTTCGGCTCGCGGGCTTAGAAACGCATCGGTTTCAATACCGCCGGTCGGGAATTACACCCTGCCCCGAAGGATACAAAACGATTATGTAATTTTTTATCATTATATCACAATCCAATCGTTTGTCTATGCTCACGCACTCACTTCGCTATGAATAACCAATAAATAAGCCCCCAAATCAAGCTGACACCGAGCAGAGCAAAGAACAGGATCCAATTTTTCTTCATCGTTTCCTCATCCTTTCAAAAAAGCTCAACACCGTTCATCCTGTTAAGCTTCTATAAAAATTGCGCGTTCCCAGCAGCCTATTTCCCTGTCGTTCTAAACAAAGCGGAAACACTTCACGCTCAAAAACCACTTTCCTTCCATATAAAGTTGTATTGGTGGTATCCAATACAATCGGGTTGGTTGCTCTTTTGCTGTATAAATATGAACAAACCGCAATTTGTACAAACCTACGATCCAAAAAGGGCAAGTCTATGACTTGCCTTGTTCACGCCAAAACGTGAACAAGCGTCGGCCATCGAAATCATGCCATCACTTGTTCACGCTAAGACAAATATTGAGGTATCCCTATCCTTATCGTGATGCCCAACTAATACTACGAGTAAAAACTTTTACTCTTCCCACACCTTAACTTCTTTCATTACATCGCCATTTTTCATCGCTTTGACCGCGTCCATTCCTGACGTCACTTGACCAAAAACGGTATGTACTCCATCTAAATGCGGCTGCGGCTCATGAACAATGAAAAATTGGCAGCTTCCTGTATCACGGCCGCGATGCGCCATCGAAATCGCTCCTTCTTTATGCTGATGAGGATTGTTGTCCGTTTCACACGGAATCGTATAGCCCGCATCGCCGGTTCCATTTCCGCGCGGACAACCGCCTTGGCTGACAAAGCCAGGGATGACGCGATGGAACGTTAAGCCATTATAAAACCCTTCATTTGCTAACTTTTCAAAGTTTGCCACTGTTTTTGGGGCTTCATTTGGAAATAATTCAAACTCAATTTTTGCACCGTTTTCCAGTAAAATATGACCCTTTTTTGCCATTTTCTCATTCTCCTTTCTTTCATACTCCCTTATCATACCATTGTTTGTTACACAAAAAAAGCAAGTCATATTTTATCGGGCGTGTTGAGGATTCAATAAAAACCAACGGATCGTACTAGATTCCTCGCTTTTCTGCTGAAGCCGGCAAACCGATTTGCTTGCCGACTAGGGCATGCCCTTCTTGAACAAGGAGCGCTTTGTAAGCAAATGATGTTGTTCACTGACATTCCCTGTTCGAGAAAGAAGCAGAAAAACGAGTGTTAAGCCCGATCATTTTGCTTTCAAGTAAAATAATGGATAATTAACATTAGTGCTCTTTTATATAAAACACAACTAAAAGACAAAATGAACGAGCGCTATATTCATCCCGCTGCTCATAGAGCAAGTGGCATTTATACGCATCATTTCGCTTCTATCTTATTCCATTTGCATGTAGAATAGGAATGGTGGAAATAAAGAAAGAATAAGGAGGTTGCAAGAATGAAACGGACCTTGATAGGCTGTCTCATGGCGTCTTTGCTCCTTGCGTATCCGATAGCGGCAGCGGCGGATGCAGCAGAAGGCGATGTTATTATTACACTTGGAGAAAACTTAACCGACTCACAAAAGCAGCAAGTATTAAATGAAATGAACGCTCCGGAAAATGCTCAAACCATTACCGTGTCAAACACAGAAGAGCATAAATATCTGGATGGCCTAATTCCAAAAGCGCAAATTGGCACAAAAGCCATTTCATCATCTATGATTACAATTGGAGCGAATGGTTCCGGCCTTGATGTAGAAACGCATAATATTACTTGGGTCACAAAGGAAATGTATACAAACGCGCTCATCACGGCAGGTGTCAAGGATGCTAAAATTTATATTACAGCTCCTTTCCCTGTTTCAGGTACCGCAGCGCTAACCGGTTTAATGAAAGCGTACGAGCTTTCATCCGATAAAGTGATTCCTGACGATGTAAAAAAAGTGGCAAATGAAGAAATGGTAAAAACCGCCCAGCTGGGCAAATCGATTGGAAACGATCAAGCCGTTGCCCTTTTAACAAGAATTAAAGAAGAAATGGCCAAAAATCCGCCGCAAACCGACGCGGATTTGCGCTCCCTTATCGAAAAAGCGGCCAAGGATTTAGGTATTACGCTCACTCAGGATGAAATCAATAGCCTAATATCATTATTTAATAAAATGAAGAATCTCAACATTGACTGGAATCAGGTCAACGATCAACTTAGCAAAGCAAAAAACAAGATTTCCACCTTTTTGAACTCAGAAGAAGGAAAAACATTTATTCAGAATATCATCGATATTTTGAAAGAAATTTGGAATGCCATCAAATCCGTGTTTACTTCATCCAATCAGCAGCAACAATGACCAAAAGGTGCCCAAGCAGGGCACCTTTTGGCCGTTTCGCATATCCATACAATAGGCTTGTAGCTTAATCGGTCAATAGCTAATTACCGCTCTACACGTTTGAGCGATTTTTTCTTTGGTTTATCACACGTTTTCATTTCAAGGAGTACGTGATATCCAATGTACCTTCATTGTGATATTCCTATAGCATGGTCATCTATTGACTTTCGCCCGTAATGGCACGTCTAAACGAACTAAGTCCTCATACGTTTCTCGGCGAACGACGAGCTGCGCCTCGCCGTTTTCAACAAAAACAACAGCCGGGCGAGGCAAGCGATTATAGTTATTGGCCATCGAATAGCCATATGCCCCGGTGCAAAATACAGCCAAATAATCACCTGCTTCTGTCTTTGGCAGCGGCAAGTCCCAGATCAGCATGTCACCTGATTCACAGCATTTTCCGGCAATCGCCACAACCTCTTGCTTCTCATCAAGAACTCGATTCGCCAACACTGCTTCATATTTTGCTTCATACAATGCTGGCCGAATATTGTCACTCATTCCCCCATCAACAGCCACATAATGACGCACATTAGGCACTTCTTTGCGCGAACCGATCGAATAAATCGCGGTTCCGGCATCACCGACAAGCGAACGGCCTGGCTCAATCCAAATTTCCGGCATAGCAATGCCCAGCTCTGCTGCCTGTTTTGCTGCTTCAGCAATAATATTTTCTACGTATTCCGCAGCCGGAAGAGGCGTATCTTCATTTGTATAGCGAATTCCAAAGCCGCCGCCAAGATTGACAACCTTCGGAACAAAATCATAGACCTCTTTCCAATCGGCGATTTTGTGGAAAATTTTTTGCGCCGCCAGCACAAAGCCTGTTGTTTCAAAAATTTGTGAACCAATATGACAATGAATCCCCAGCACGTGGAACGATGGAGAAGATAAGGCTTGCTTTAACGCGCGATCAGCCTGTCCATTGTTTAAGTCAAAGCCGAATTTAGAATCTTCCTGACCTGTCAAAATATAATCATGAGTATGCGCTTCAATTCCTGGTGTTACCCGAATTAAAACAGACGCCGTCATTCCTCTTTCTGCACAAATTTGTTCGAGCAGCTGCAATTCATAAAAATTATCTATTACAATACAGCCGACACCATGCGCCAACGCCATTTCCAGCTCTTGGCGGCTTTTATTATTCCCGTGGAAATGGATGCGCTCAGGAGGGAAATCCGCTTTTAGGGCTGTATATAGCTCTCCGCCAGACACTACATCAAGCGATAATCCTTCTTCCTCCACTAATTGAACCATAGCAACCGTCGAAAACGCTTTGCTAGCATACGCCACTTGCGCTTTTACCCCGTACTTTTCAAACGTTTCTTTAAACGCGCGGGCGCGCTGGCGAATTAACGCCACGTCATAAATATACAGCGGCGTTCCATATTCCTTTGCGAGATCAACAGTATCAACACCGCCAATTTCTAAATGTCCTTTGTCATTCACACGACTCGTTCCGTAAAAAAACATGCCGATCCCTCATTCCAAAAGATTAAATATTCAAAATCACAAATTTTTATGCGATCTGAAAGCAAAAAAGACAGTTAACAAATAGGGATTAACTGCCTTTTCTGCGGAAAAGATTACGTATAACGTACCATAAAATAAAAAAAGTTGCAATACAAATGTGAATAATCCGTTATTTTTATTGTTTCCTCATTCAGCAAAATCTTTCAGCAACCAAGAGACCCTCCTTACACGGGGCGTCTTTGCTGATTTTGCGGATGAACAATGCTTGGTCGCACTTTTCCGCCCGCCAGTGAACGGCGAACAACAATTTGCATAAACGCAGCTGGATCAAACGGAATAAATGGCCACAAATACGGGGTGTTCAGCGAACGAATTCGAACTAACCAAATTAAATAAATGGTCGTTCCGATAATAAGCCCTGGCACTTTAAATATAGCCACTGCTAAAGCGAGCAGGAGACGGGCGATTTTATTAGCGATACTTAATTCATAGCTTGGTGTAGCAAATGAGCCAATCGCAGCAATAGAGACATATAAAATGACTTCAGGCACAAACAAGCCAACATCAATCGCAATTTGCCCAATTAATACAGCCGCAATCAATCCCATGGCTGTTGATAACGAGGTCGGCGTATGAATAGCTGCCATTCGCAAAAATTCAATCCCGAAATCGGCAAGGAAAATTTGGACAATGGCTGGAATATTTGTGTGTTTATTTGGTCCGATAAATGCCATTTTGTCAGGCAACAAGGAAGGTTCTAGCACAAATAAAATCCAAAGCGGCAATAGAAAGATGGAGGCTAAAATGCCTAGAAACCGCACCCAGCGCACAAACGTTCCAACCGCAGGATTTTGCCGATACTCCTCGGCATGCTGCACATGATGAAAAAAGGTGGTCGGCGTAATAATCACGCTTGGTGAAGTGTCCACCATAATAATGACATGTCCTTCTAATAAATGAGTTGCGGCTACGTCAGGACGCTCCGTATATCGCACAAGGGGATATGGATTATATCCCTGCTTGACTAAAAATTCTTCAATCGTTTTGTCCGCCATCGTTAAACCATCAATTTTAATTTGTTGAATTTCTTTTTTTACAAGCTCAATCAATCCAGGATCCGCTACATCCTTAATATAAGCAATGCATACATCCGTTTTGGAACGTTCGCCTACTTGCATAATTTCAAAGCGCAACCGTTCGTCACGAATGCGGCGCCGCGTTAATGCCGTATTGACAATAATATTTTCAACATAGCCGTCGCGTGCTCCGCGTACGACTTTTTCCGTATCGGGCTCTTGCGGCTGACGGCCTGGATAACTGCGGACATCAACGACAAATCCGCTTGTTTCTCCTTCCATTAAAATGATGATAAGCCCTGACAACAATTGATTAATCGCATCATTCAAATCCTGAACGGGACTGACTTGCTGATGGACAAGACGATTAGCAAGAATTTGCTTCGCTCGAGCTTCTTGGCGCTCGTTATCATTAATTTGCACAATTTGTTTAAGCAGTTCAATTAAATATTGTGTATCACACAGGCCGTTACAATAATAAATGTGCACCTCTCTCGTTAGCACATAGACTTTGCGAATTCCTAAATCAAAGCTTGTTCCAATCCCGATTTTCTCTTTTAAATAGGCTTCATTATCCGTAAGCTTTTCAAAAATCGGGATGCTGTTTGTGTCTGCTGCCACCATTTTCACTCCTTTCTAAAATAACCTCAACCGCTTTTTTTGTAATGGGCGAACCGTATTTAACGTGGTCGCGATAGCCCATCTTTCCGATATCACCGATACCAACGATAATCGGAATGGGTAGCTGCTCTAAGCAATAAACGGTATCACCATTGATACGCCCCAACTCCATTTCTTGGATTCCTTCTTTATCCACTCCGCGCTCTGTCAATTTTCCATTTCGATCAATGCTGACATGTACCTTTGTCCATTCATTCTGGTGAGTATTGGAGGCGACTGCAATAGCCCCCATCACCTCAATTTGTTTATGGGTCGCCACGTACTTTAGCGCCTGTTCGCCTGCGCCTTCACCGACTGCTCCACAATCATCAAACATCACAAATACAGGATCATACGGCGTCTGTAAAATAAGCTCCACGAGCTGTTCACCTGTCAGTTTTGATGGATTCCCCCGAGAGCGGCTAATGCAGCGGCCGCCAATTTCCTTCGCAATATGCTGAATCGTCCGCCATGCAAAATCATCGCCATCTGTTACAATAATGACCCGTCTTTTTTTCATCATCGTTATCCCCTTGGTTTGCAAATAAGGGCCGCGACAAATGATAGCGTAATGACAAATGAAAGCTCGAGACCAATATATTGGAACATGTTGGCCCCCATATTCATCCATCCTTGTCCAGCTTCATGGGACGCGATCCCTTTGGCAAGCAAATAGCCGAAGCCGCTCATTGGCAGCAAAGCGCCCGCGCCTGCGACCTCTACTAATTGGTCATATACACCAAGTGCTCCCAGCAGAGCACCGACGCTTACAAGTCCGGCAAGCATATGGATTTGCGATATATTGGCGCGATCCATCAGCCATTGAGCCGCCCCGCAGATCGCTCCACCCACTAAAAAGGCCATCCAATAGTCCATTTCTCATCCTCCTACCGATTCGATCACAACGCCGTGAGCAATCGCTGGAATCGATTGTTTTTGCTGAATCATAGTCTGACTTAATAACGCTCCTGTTGCGACAACAAATATTTTGCGAAACGTCCCCTTTTCCATTTCTCTTAATAAATGGCCATACGTAACAACCGCACAGCAGGCACACCCGCTTCCGCCGGCAAATTTTCTTTGATCCGGCCGGTAGATCATGAGCCCGCAATCGCTGTAACCATCCGTGATATCATAGCCTGCTTCCATCAATAATTCTTTGACAATCACACTGCCGATTCCTGATAGATCCCCTGTTACAATCAAGTCATAATCAGCGGGCGAACGATTTAAGTCCAAAAAGTGCTGCTCGATCGTGTGGGCAGCGGCCGGCGCCATCGCCGCTCCCATATCCATCGGATTTTTTAAGCCGGCATCGATCACTCTTCCAATGGTAGCCGCCGTCACTCGAAATCGGCCCTTTTGGCTGCCGATAAGCGCTGCCCCCGCTCCGGTTACTGTAAATGTTGCACTTTTCGGTTTTTGAATACCAAGCTCCGTTGGATAACGAAATTGTCGCTCCGCTGTCGCGTTGTGGCTGCTTGTTGCCACAAGCGCTTGTCTGGCAAAGCCCCCATCGACAAGAGCCGCCCCGACGGCCAGCGTTTCCATCGAAGTAGAGCACGCTCCAAACATGCATAAAAACGGAATTGGAAGCTCACGCGCTGTATAATTGGCTGTAACATTTTGATTTAATAAATCCCCAGCAAGAAACACATCAATTTCATTTGCTGTCACATTTCCTTTATTCATGCAAATAGTAATCGCTTCTTTCATCAGACGCCGCTCCGCAAGCTCCCATGTTTTTTCTCCGCAATACAAATCGCGATATCCTACATCAAATTGCTTTCCAAGGGGGCCGTCCGCTTCAAAAGGACCAACTGCCGTTCCTGTTGCCTGAATATATATATTGTTCTCAAATACCCATGTTTGTTTTCCAACAAGTCGCACAGAACTCCCCCTTTCATTTACACGATGTAATATATCACTCCTAAAACATAGGCAATGACCATTCCATAGACGATGACGACACCGCCGATTTTAAACATATGATTAGCGATTCCGCTAACCCATCCTTCTGTTCGATGCTCCATAGCCGCGCTCGCTAAAGAATTCGCAAAGCCGGTAAGCAACACGGTCGCGCCGGCACCAGCAAATTGGCTCAAAGCATCATATCGTCCCATGGCTGTCAGCAAAACAGCTAAGCCCATGACGGTTAACATCATTAAATGTTGAGCAGCATCTGATGAAAATCCCCAACTATTCATATATAACGCCCGCAGCCCCTCTGCGCCGGCACAAACCAAACCGCCGCTGATAAATGCTTGAAAGCTATTTGCTAAATAGGAAGGCTTAGGCTGAAATTTTCTGACAGCCTGCTGGTAATGATCGCGCAGTTTCATAATGACATCACCTCTGCAAAATACATCCAATAAAATAAAGAGCCAAACACTTTTCCGAAGACAAGGGCCATCATCAATAAAATAATTTTATCTACCATCCCGATCCGTTTGGCTAAAATAGGCCACACATTCAGCACCTCTGTCAGCGCTGCTGCCAACATCCCAATAAATACTCCGCTAAATAAGCCTAACGGAATAAGCCAATATTTAGAGATATCTAAAGCAGAAGAACGAAGGCTCATCCATCCGCCAGTTACTGCTCCAAAAACAGCACTCCATTCATAGGCATAAATCCATTTCATTGTTTTCGTTAATTGTGTCAGTCTTGGGATTACGCCGAGAACGGCCAAAAAAGCCACAAATCCTGTGCCTACCGCCAGTCCTCCCGCTAAGCCAATCACGATAACAGCAATCGCCTTAACGGTCGTCAATTTGCTTCATGCTTTCCTTATTTTCATGTAAAATCACATATTGATCGAGCGATTGCTGATAATTGAACATTTCGACTTCGAGAGGACTCGGTTCTTCGTTAATCCGCTTACGAAACACATGATTAAAAAAGATAATCATCCCTAATCCCAGACCAATCGAATAGGGAATCTGGAAGAGAAGAGGCTTGTCGGCTTTTTTCCCTGTAATGATCGTGTATAAATGCTGATGCGTTTCCTGCATACTCACATCTTCATGAAAATTAATAATCGCGATGGCCGAGCCAATAAAAAGCAGCAGCCAAACCGCTAAAAAATAGGCAAATGAAATCGTCCGTTTCGGATATACCACCTCTACAATCGTTTGAGCTGAGCCGATCGTTTGAATTTCTAATGAAGGATCAAAACGGACAATCGCGTCCACCACTTTCATTACATCGACAATGACAATATTTTTGTCGCTTCGTTGGATACGATATAAAGGAATTCGCTTTAATTGCTGAAGCATTTGCTTATCACTAGCAATGATTTGCGCCACATCTCCTACCAATATGACATCATCAGGTTTGACTTGAACACGGTGGCGCAATTTCACAAATACGGCTTTTTCCATTTGCCTCACACCCTCAACCTCATTAATTTCTTAATGAATAGTATGTTTGGACAAAAAAGGAATCATTCGGTTTGATGTCAATTACCATCAATTCTATAAAAAAGAAAAAGAATGGATGCTTACTCATCCATTCTTTGTTTCATTTGCTGTAAAATCTTCTTTTCCAGTCGTGATACTTGCACTTGAGAGATGCCTAATCTAGATGCCACTTCTGATTGCGTTTGGTCCTTGTAATAACGCAAATATACAATCAGCCGTTCTCGCTCATCCAGCTCTTCTATTGCTTTTTTTAACGCAATTTTATCGAACCACGAATCTTCATCTTGGTCAGCGATTTGATCAAGAAGAGTGATGGGATCGCCATCGTTTTCATAGACCGTTTCGTGAATGGACGCCGGGGATCGGCTTGCTTCTTGAGCAAGCACGACTTCTTCAGGCGAAATTTGTAAATATTCGGCAATTTCCGTTACGGTCGGCACACGCCCATGACGTTTGGATAATTCATCCTTTGCCTTGCGTATTTTATTGCCCGTTTCTTTGAGAGAACGGCTCACCTTCACGGTTCCATCATCTCGAATAAACCGCTGAATTTCGCCAATAATCATTGGCACTGCATAGGTTGAAAATTTAACATCATACGATAAATCAAATTTATCCACCGATTTGAGCAATCCGATACAGCCGATTTGAAATAAATCATCCGGCTCATAGCCGCGATTCAAAAAACGCTGGACAACAGACCAAACAAGCCGCATATTTTTTTGAATAATTTCATCACGCGCTGCTTGGTCGCCTTCTTGGCTGCGTCGAATCAGCTCTTTCATTGCCTGATCCTTAATTGGCGTCTGTTCTTGCTTGACATCGACATCCATAGGCATGTCTCCCTTAATTGCATAACGCTTTGCTTTTCGTAATATATTTCGTTAAATGAACAGTTGTCCCTTTGTTCACTTCCGAGTGAATCGAGATTTCATCCATGAAGTTTTCCATAATGGTAAACCCCATTCCCGATCGTTCTAATTCAGGTTTCGTTGTAAACAATGGCTGCCGCGCCTCTTCAATGTCCGCGATTCCCGCTCCTTCATCTCTGATTGTAATGCGGACAGCCCCCTCCTCTATCACGACAGAAATATAGACCATTCCGTTTGGATCATTGTTATACCCGTGAATAATCGCATTGGTCACCGCTTCTGACACAACCGTTTTGATTTCTGTCAGTTCATCCATTGTTGGATCAAGCTGGGCAACAAATGCGGCCACTGTTACACGGGCAAACGATTCATTTTGACTAAGTGCCGAAAATTGGAGGTGCATTTCGTTTCTCATTTACGCCACCCCCAATGTCTGTAATGCAAATTGTTCATCTTCTTCTAGACGGATAATTTTAAATAGCCCGGACATATCAAACAATCGTTTAACAGCTGGAGAAACAGAACAAACAATCATTTCTCCACCCAAATTTTTGATTTGCTTATAGCGCCCTAAAATAACGCCAAGTCCGGAGCTATCCATAAACATTAAATTTTCAAGATTAAATACAATATGATGAATATGTTCTTTTTCAAGAGTATCGGTCACTTTTTCCCGCAGCTCTTCCGCTGTATGATGGTCGAGCTCACCGGCAAGCCGAATGAGCAACACATCTTGTCTCACTTCAAAGTCCATCACTAGACTCACTACACTTTCCCCCTTGTCATTTCAGATATGGAACTATTTCTCTAAAATGACGGGGAAGTCCTGCCGTTTGACAAAACTAGTGCGAATCCAAAAAAAGTAGAGCAAAATCTACAGAAATCGACGCTATTTGTTTATTTAAGCAGATTTGACAAACGAACTCAGCGTCCGCTTCCATAAATCCCACCAACTAGCTTCTTGGACAGATTGCTTAGCAACAAGCGGGCTCTCTAGAAGTTTTTTTCCATTCTGCTTTAAAACAAGCGTGCCAAGCTCTTCTCCTTTTTGAATCGGCGCCTTTACATTCTCCTTGAGCTTCACCACTTTCTGAATATCCTTAACATTAGCTCCCTTTTTCGTCAATACAGAAATCGGCTCTGCTGTCACCAGTTCAGCTTCCTTTTTCTTTCCTTTGCTGATCTTGACGTGGCTGATGACTTCATTGCGTTTATAAACAGGATGGGTTTGATATTGACTAAAGGCATAATCTAATAATTTGGTAATTTGTTCATTGCGTTCCTTTGGCGTCGGTGCTCCAAATATGACGGCAATCACACGCATACCATCTTTTTTGGCTGTGGCTGTTAAACAATATTTTGCATCCGCTGTGAAACCGGTCTTCACTCCATCCACTCCCGGATAAAACTTCACAAGACGGTTTGTATTCACAAGCCAAAATTTTTTGTCTGTATTTTCCCGTAAATAATCTTCATATTTTCCCGTATACTTCGTAACCTCGTCATATTTTAATAGTTCCTTTGCCATCATCGCCATATCGTATGCGCTACTATAATGACCTTCCGCAGGCAAACCGGTGGCGTTTTTAAAGACGGTATCCTTAAGCCCCATCTGTTTTGCTTTTTTATTCATCATTTCTACGAAAGCTTTCTCGGAGCCAGCAATTCGTTCTGCCATCGCTACTGCTGCATCATTACCAGAACCAATCGCGATTCCGCGCATAAGCTCATCAACGGTCATTTCTTCACCAGGCTCTAAAAAAATTTGTGAGCCTCCCATTGATGCGGCATACTCGCTTGCTCGCACCTTTTCATTCCATTTGAGCTTTCCTTGATCGATTGCATCCATAATCAGCAGCATAGTCATAATTTTTGTCATGCTGGCAGGAGGCAACTTTTGGTGAACGTTTTTTTCATACAAGATGGTCCCTGTATCGCGTTCAATTAAAATAGCCGATTTTGCTTGACTGACGAGATCCGCATTTGGACTCGCTTGTTTTTCAGCTGCTTGAACTCCTGTTGATATTGGTATCGTCCAACAAATCATGAGCAGCAAACCAATAATGGCTTTCTTCATCTCCCAACCCTCCATTCTTTATACATGCCATCTTTTCCAATTTTTATTTTTTTATACATGTGGAGAGTGGTGAGAGAAGCTAATTTATGCGATCAGCCAAAAACGTCGGCTGTCATGATGGTTTCAAACCATGACTTTCGATCTACACAACTTGTTAAAGCACGCTAGTCCGCAAACGAAAATGCTTAGATTTCATCATGTTGAAAAGCAAATCGATCACTGCTTGTCCCCAACAAAAGAGGGTCCCAAAAGTGTTCGCATAGCGCTCGCTTTTGGAGTACTTTTTTGGATAAAGAGGAGAACTACACGTATTGTGAGAAAAAGGAGATCGTCGCCCTGATCAAGTACAATACGTTGGATCGGGAATCAACGAAAGCGTGGGCGAAAGAGAGCCGCTGAATCGAGGACATGACATATGAGGAGGAGCTGGATGAATGATTGGCGCCAAAGGGAGACGGTTGGTGTTTGTGTATGAACGGAAAGAAACGACGGGCAACGGGTATGTTGCCATCAAACGGACGTATCGTTGTATGGCTTGTGCCGGATACCCGTTTCAGACAGCATGCGCCAAAGGCAAAAGCACGAAAACCATCCGCAATAACAACGGCAGGAGATCCGGGAACAGCTGTCCGCGGAAGAAGGAGCGGCGACGTATCGAAAACGATCAATCGAAAAGGAGCCGGTGTTTGGGCCCATCAAGCACAACCAGCAATTTCAGCGCTTTTGGTTAAGAGGGCTCCCAAAAATCACCTTGGAATGGGGGCTTATTTGTGCTGCCCACCATTTGGGAAAGTGGACGACCACAACCGATCCATCAAAGAAAAAAACAGGATAAAATTCAGAAATAAGGAGCCATTCCTGATTCAAAAAAGAAATAAATAATCAAGTAATAAAAAAGAGGCAGTCCCCAAAAGGTCGATTTAACGACCTTTTGAGACAGCCTCCTTATAAAATTTTGTCATAAATCAGCGTTGGCGCTTGAACAGGCTCTGGAGTAATTTTGATGTTTTCATATAACATGTTCTTGACTTCATCCACTTGTTCGCTATTGCTATAAATCGTCACAAGCGATTCCCCTTTATGAACAGCATCTCCGATTTTTTTGCGCAACACAAGCCCAACCGCCAAGTCGATGGACGATTCCTTTGTCGCCCGCCCAGCGCCAAGCAACATTGCCGCTGTACCGACTGCATCGGCAACAATCTCTGTTACATAGCCATCTTCTTGCGCGATTAGCTCTATTTGATATTTCGCCTGCGGCAGTTTGGACGGATCATCGATGACAGACACATCTCCCCCTTGAGCAGCCAAGAACTTTTTAAATGTATTTAATGCAGAGCCATCTTGCATGGCTTTTTCCAACATGGCCCGCGCTTCCTCTAAAGACGCCGCTTTCTCTGCCAAATAGACCATATGGCTTCCGAGCACAAGACAGAGCTCTTGCAGATCTTCCGGTCCTTCTCCTTTGAGCGTATCAATGGCTTCTTTCACTTCCAACGCGTTCCCAATTGCATAACCAAGAGGCTGGCTCATATCCGAAATAATAGCCATTGTTTTCCGACCTACACGCTTTCCGATTTCCACCATCGCTTCAGCTAGCGCTCTGGCATCCTCCAAATCTTTCATAAATGCTCCAGCCCCTGTTTTGACATCTAATACAATCGCATCGGCTCCTGCGGCAATTTTTTTGCTCATAATGGATGAAGCAATTAAAGGAATGCTGTTGACTGTTGCCGTTACATCTCGAAGCGCATAAAGCTTTTTATCAGCCGGAGTTAGATTGCCTGTTTGACCAATGACCGCAATTTTATTTTGGTTAACCAATTCGATAAATTGATCGTTATTTATTTCCACATGAAATCCTGGCACCGATTCTAATTTATCAATCGTGCCACCGGTATGGCCAAGCCCACGCCCCGACATTTTGGCTACCGGCACACCAACAGAAGCAACAAGAGGGCCTAATACGAGCGTAGTTGTATCGCCTACACCTCCCGTCGAATGTTTATCCACTTTTATTCCCTCTATTTTTGATAAATCAATCGTTTCTCCAGAATGAACCATTGCCAGTGTTAATGCGGCTGTTTCTTCTTCTGTCATTCCGCGAAAAAATACCGCCATCGCCCATGCACTCATTTGATAATCCGGAATGTCGCCATTGGTATATCCGTTCATGATAAATTGGATTTCTTCGTTCGTCAAAGACTGGCCATCTCGTTTTTTCGCAATTAAGTCTACCATTCTCATATAAAATCACCTTTTCATTGATTTTTTTCTCTATCAAATACAATCTAAAGAGGGGACGAATGGTCTTTGAAACATCGGCGGTTAAAGACAACTCCACTGGATTGTCTTTGCCACCTAAATGCGTGACAAAAATCCGAACGACGTTGTTTCCGATTCATTCATCATCCTGTGAAGCGGCTCATGATCATCCCACCGTCTAAAAAATACGTACGATCGTTTTATTTACGCATTTCGGCGACAATCGCTTTGACAAGACGTAAAAAGTCGGCCTTCACTTTTTCTGTCGTCTCGATCACCTCATCGTGCGTAAGCGGCTGATCTAAAATGCCAGCAGCCATATTAGAAATGCAAGAAATGCCGAGCACCTCCATATTGGCATGGCGGGCTACAATCACTTCAGGAACGGTTGACATGCCGACCGCATCGCCGCCCATAGCGCGAATCATGCGAATTTCTGCAGGTGTTTCATATGATGGGCCTGTATTCGCTACATATACGCCTTCTTGTATGCGAATACCTAAACGTGAAGCAACGTTTTTGGCCAATTCTCTTAATGATTTGCTATAAGCCTTTGACATATCAGGGAACCGGGCGCCGAATGATGGATCATTCGGACCAATGAGTGGATTGGTTCCCATATTATTAATATGGTCTGCGATGATCATTAAATCCCCTGGCTGAAATGATTCGTTGACACCTCCAGCAGCATTGGTGACAATTAATTGTTGAACGCCCAATCGTTTCATTACGCGAACGGGAAAGGTTACTTTATCAAAACTGTATCCTTCATAATAGTGGAATCGCCCTTGCATGGCTAACACGACAGCGCCTTCCAACCGACCGTATACTAACTGCCCCGCATGCCCTTCAACTGTTGAAACAGGGAATCCAGGAATCGCGTTGTAGGGAATTTTTACGGCTTGTTCAATTTCATCAGCCAATACGCCGAGTCCTGAGCCAAGAATGAGCCCGATTTGCGGCGGTTCGGTCCATTTTTCCTTTAAAAACTGCTCCGCTTGTTCAATCGCTGCTTGATTCATGAATGTTCCTCCTTATTTCAAACTGGCTAGAAAGCTTTGACCGTATTTTGGAAGCTTCACTTGAAAATTATCCGCAATGGTAGCCCCAACATCAGCAAATGTGCTCCGCAGCGGCAGTTCCTTTCCGCCATTCATGCTAGGGCTGTACACAAGAAGCGGCACATATTCGCGCGTATGGTCTGTCCCATGGTGCACAGGATCATTGCCATGATCCGCCGTTATCATGAGCAAGTCATCCTCTTTTAAAAGCGGCAATACTTCAGCAAGGCGCATATCAAACTCTTCCAGCGCATCACCATATCCTTTCGGATCGCGGCGATGTCCATATAAAGCATCGAAATCGACAAGATTTAAAAAGCTTAAACCTGTAAAATCCATTTTGAGCGTATCGATGAATTTATCCATTCCGTCCATGTTCGATTTCGTGCGCAACGCTTTGGTCACGCCTTCGTTATCATAGATATCGGAAATTTTGCCAATGGCAATCACATCGTATCCAGCATCTTGCAATTCATTCATAACCGTGCGACCAAATGGTTTTAAGGCATAGTCATGACGATTCGCTGTGCGCTGGAAGCTGCCCGGATGGCCGATAAATGGACGCGCGATGACACGGCCGACCATATATTTTTCATCCAGTGTCAGCTCACGAGCAATTTTGCAAATATGATAAAGCTCATCAAGCGGGACCACTTCTTCATGAGCAGCAATTTGTAAGACGGAGTCGGCCGAAGTATAAACGATGATCGCACCTGTTTCCATATGCTCTTTTCCCAGTTCTTCAATAATGGCTGTCCCGCTTGCAGGTTTGTTGCCAATGGCCTTCCGTCCTGTCCGTTTTTCAAGCTCCGCAATTAATTCTTCTGGAAAGCCGTTTGGAAACACTTGAAATGGCGTATCAATGCGCAATCCCATTAATTCCCAATGACCAGTCATCGTATCTTTTCCAGCCGATGCTTCTTGCATTTTTGTATAGTACGCCATCGGTTTCTCAGCTTTCGCGATTCCCCGAATTTCTCGAATGTTGCTAAGGCCAAGCTGCGCCATATGCGGCATGTTTAAACCGCCGCGATGCTCAGCAATATGTCCAAGCGTATCGGCTCCTTTATCATTGTATTTTTCAGCATCAGGCGCTTCTCCAATGCCAACGGAATCCAGCACAATTAAAAAAACGCGTTTGTATGTATGGCTCATCATTGATTCCTCCTACTTCATCGAGCGTGACGTTCTTGGTAGATCATATCCTAATGATTGCAAAAACCATAAAACCCTTATTTGTCAGAAGTCTGACAACTATATTATAAAACGTTTTCATGCTTATACGCAATAAAAACCGCTGTGAACATTTTGGACAAAAAACCACCCGCTATGCGCGCGGGTGGTATTGTTGATACACATCTTTTAATCTTGTTTTCGTTACATGAGTGTAAATTTGCGTTGTTGAAATGTCGGAATGTCCTAGAAGCTCTTGAACAGCCCGCAAATCTGCTCCATTTTCCAGCAAATGTGTAGCAAAGGAATGCCGCAGCGTATGCGGAGTTAATTCTTTTTCGATGTTCGCTTCCTTCGCTAATTTTTTTAAAATTTTCCAAAACCCTTGACGTGTTAAACGATCTCCGTGATGATTTAAAAATAATGCGTCATTCGCGCGCTTTTTTGGCTGAATCAGCTTCGGTCTTGCCTCTTCGATATATGCTTTTAGCGCCGATAGAGCCATGCGCCCCACCGGCACGATCCGTTCCTTGCTTCCTTTCCCGTAGCATCGAACAAACCCCATAGTCAAATGCACATCCGACAGATTCAAGTTCACAAGCTCGCTTACACGCATCCCTGTTGCATACAATAGCTCAAGCATCGCCTTATCGCGCATGCCAAAGGGCGTATTCGTCTTTGGTGTTTCTAGTAATGCTTCAACTTCTGCCATCGATAGCACCTTTGGCAGCGTTCGCTCCATTTGCGGTGTCTCGATGTGAACAGAAGGATCCTGCTCCGCTATTTTTTCCCGCAAAAGAAATTGGTGAAATGATCGAACAGAGGCAATATGGCGGGCGATCGTTTTGGCAGAGCTTCCTTGTTCTTTTAAAAACTTTAAAAATTGCAAAATATGAAGCCTAGACACATCGTTCCATGAATGAATTTGTTCCGCATGCGTCAAATAGCGGGCATATTTTCTTAAATCACGTTCATATGAAATAATTGTGTTTTGGGCCAAATTCCGTTCGACTGTTAAATAATGAAGAAAATCCTTCAATTCATGTTCCAAGGCTCTCTACTCCCCGTCTCTATAAAAAAATATCAACCGTTCTACCCAATCCGTTGATACGCTTTCCGTTGTCGACACCTTTACCGCAGATCCTTGTGGCTCATTATAGCGATGGTAATTCTCGTATTCTCGATAAAACCATACAAGACTATAGTAAAACAAAAGTGTGCAGCTCGTAAATAAAACAAATACTTTGATCATTTGCCATGCCGTTTTCATCGCATATCCTCCTCATTCGCTCATGCTATTTATTATGAGGATATGCCATTATTTTCTCATTTTATACTATGTATACCCTTGGTGTCCGATAAAATCGATTCACTCGTTTTCCTTATACTGTATAAATTGTGAATGAACGATATGTGTAAAAACCTATATGCGGCAGAGGAAAAGCGACGGCTTGCCCCCGTCACGCCGAAGCGTGACCGAACGCCGAACAACCAGCCACTTTCAGACAAATTCATTTGTCTGAGAGCCGTGTCGTTCGGCCATCCGACTATATCAGCGCCCGTTCCTTTTCCATTTCTTCGTCCATTGGAATGCTTTCGTTTTTCCTTATATATAAAATAGACAGGGTGAGAAATCTGTTGGATTCATGATAGATATCATTTGATGATGATCAAAACCTTCCCCACTGGAAAAGGTTTAGACTGCTGACAAACGCTTTTATCCTGCGTTACGGGTCTCGTTCGTCCGCTCATGAACGTTTTGGTTCCATTCGTGTCTTCACTTGGCGGTGTTCCTCGTTTGCCAAGCATGTTCAAGCCAATCTGATAAAAATGGTTGTAGACAAAGTCCGTTTTGACTTTGTCTACAACGTGAAACCTTTCCCGCTGGAAAAGGTTTGTTATTCTTCTTGTTTATCTTTTTCCTGGCAACGATAACAAATCCCGTGAAAGGTGAGACGATGATCTTTAATTTTAAATTTCCAGTCCCGCTCGACAATGGCTTCTACTTCCTCTAACAAATCCTCTTGAATCTCCGCTACTGCTCCGCATTCGATACATACTAAATGATGGTGGAAATGCGCGGCTCCTTCTTGACGAAGATCATATCGCGATACACCATCGCCAAAGTTAATTTTATCGACGATTTTCAACTCCGTTAACAGCTCCAGTGTTCGATAGACTGTTGCTAAACCGATCTCTGGAGATTTTTCTTTAACGAGGAGGTAGACATCTTCCGCACTCAAATGATCTTCTTCATGCTCCAAAAGGACGCGGACAGTCGCCTCGCGCTGTGGCGTCAATTTGTATCCAGCGGTATGCAGGAGCTTTTTTATTCGTTCAACCCGTTCTTCCATCTTTATCCCTCCCTCGTCATTCAAATATCATTATAACAAAAGAGAGAGGAAAGTATCAAAATAAAAATCATTATTAGTAAATAAGTAAAATGGTTATTATATAAAAATAATTACAAGCTAAAAATTTTCATTGGTCATGAAGATGGCGCTGTTTTGAGCACCTAGATTCGATGCAGTTGGAAAATGGACATATATCTCATCAAAAAGCGAAACCTCATGTTTTCGATGGTCAAAGACAAGTCAGTGACTTGTTTGACCATCGACTGCTGACATGGGAAGCGAAGGTTGAAGAATCAAGTGATGCGTTCCATGCTATTGTTATTTGTTATTGATTAGTTGAACGACTTGTTTCATAATGACCGGAGAAATATATGCCTCCAAGCCAGCAGACACAATCAAGGAAGCACTAATAGCCAACATAATGAGTGTGTAACGGATAATCATGGGAAAAATCGGTTCATGCATCCGCTTCATAAATTGATTCCGCACCATTTTTAATGAGAAGGAAACTGAGACAGCTCCCATTATAATAAAAGCGGGAACCACAACAAAGTTTTGCGGCATAACTGAAACAAACGATAATAGGAACCCTTGCCACCCCATTTGATTAACTAGAAATCCGACCGTAAAGCCGACAACAATTCCTTTTAAAAAGAGCAAAATTAAAATAAGCGGCAATCCAATAATCGAAATACCAAGCACCCACATAAACCCAATATACTGTAAATTATGGAAATAGCTTTGTTGAAACATATCGCTCGCACTCGCAAACTGCCCTTTGGATACTTGTCCGAAAAACTGCATTAAATAATAATATAAATCTTGTTTTTGATTAAAATTCAAGCTATTGACGACAATCGCCCCAAAAATCACGCCCATGAGAAACAGGACAATAATAAATAAATAAATCGACGCATGCTCTTTTAAATGCATCGCAATCACTGACTTCAATGGCTGTTTTCTCATTGCTCTCCGTCCTCCTATCTGCCTCTTACTAGATTGTATGAGGAAAGAGCAAATCTATGACACCTTGAAGAGAAAAGAGAAGAATCGCTTCTATCGAGAAGCGATTCTTCCATATTTGCCGCCGCCTCCTGCTGTCATGGAAAGCTTTCCGTCTCTAGCAAGCAAAATGAGCTGGGCAAGCTTTTCACCGACGGCCTCTTCCAACTGTAATCCTGTCGCTTCATGAAGAATGTACATTTCTGTTTTGAAACGCTCAAGCAGCTTTTTATACGTTTTGTGTCCAATGCCCGGAATAAATTCAAGTGGCACCTGATGTACGTATGGCGGACGTTTGGGTGGAATCGTGTCCGTTTTTAATTCTTGAAGCCGATCAAATACGCCTTTTACATATCGCTCGTGCCCACAGCTCGGACAGCATTCGTCATAGATTTTCATCAGTGCCGCACAACGCTCACACGCCGTTTGATGATATTTCCCCAGCTTAGGATTTAGTCCGTAATTAGCGACAATTCCGCGATTTTCTTCCTCTTTGAGCGCTTTTTTAAGCTCGGCAAACGTTAAGCTCTTCATGCGAATAACTTGATATTCCCGCGCAATCTTCCGCAACGAATGAGCGTCTGAATTCGAAAGATAGGGATAGCGATGCAATTCAGCAATCTGATCAGCCATGCTCGAATCAGCACTCAGCCCAAGCTCGATCGCGTCGATCCATTCAGGATCAAACACCTCTTGCAAGCTTCGTTTCACTCCTTTTCCATACAAGCTTTTAAATGGAGTAAAAACGTGAGCCGGAATAAACAAGCCGTTCAATTGTTGAATCAGCTGCTGCAGTTCTCTTCCTGTCCCATACATTCGCTGTGAGCTCAACGAAACATTCTTCACTCGTTTTTTTAACCAGTCTGAAAAGAAACGCATGGCGGCGATCGTCGGCAAAAAAACAAGAACATGAAGCGGTCCTTGGCAGTGTTCGTCGTAAATTTCAATTTCGCTTCCCAGTAGCAAGGTAAGATCTTTCGTTGACACCCCGCCTTCTTCATTTTCACGCCAGTCATTTTCAGTCATCGCTCGTTGCAATTCATCAAGGATCTCAGGAACATGGCTATCGATAATGCCAATCATATTCAGTCCTTTAATCCGCGCCGCTTCATCTATAATATTGGCAAGGGTCAGCGTTCGGGCGCCTGTAATTTTCACTGGTCTGCCAGAAGCTGTCCGTCCTATATGAATATGTAAATCCACGTAATAATTTTTCATGCTTGCAACTCCCGTTTTACTTTTGTAATGCATACTGCAGTTGTAAATATTGCAAGGCATAGGCTGTTTTCGCATCATAAATTTCTTGTTTTTGTAGCATCGCCAATGCTTCCTCCAACGTCACTTCCAACAGATCGACAAATTCATCATCATCAAGTGGTGCAGCCGATTCTAGTTTTTTTAATCCTTTCGCCACGTATAAATGAATGATTTCGTCAGCAAACCCAGGCGAGGTGTAAAACGACAACAAATGATGCAGCTCTTGGGCAGCATAGCCGGTTTCTTCCTCCAGCTCACGGCGTGCAGTCATCGCAGGTTCTTCGTTTTTTTCTAATTTTCCTGCAGGAATTTCAACTAACACCCGTTCAAGCGCTTTTCTATATTGTCTGACAAGCACTAGCTTTCCTTCATCTGTAATTGGAATAATCGCCACCGCGCCCGGATGCTTGACGATTTCCCGCTTGCTCGTCTTTCCATTTGGCAGCTCAACATCCTCCACATATACATCAATGACTTTGCCTTTGAAAATTTCTTCTTTGTGAATCGTTTTTTCCATTAGATGATCCATTTCTTTTCTCTCCCGTCTCTTCATCATATTCTTTTTTATTATACTATATTGAATGATTTTCCACTCCCCTTTTTTTCCAATCATCTAAGCCATTCAAATGTATTGGATTCATGTTTTGGATAAAAAGGGGGACGATTTCTTACGTGAAAAAGCCAACGCCAACAGTCTTCCCTCCCCTGCCTGTTTCAGAAAAAGAGATTTTCTCTTTTATGTGATAAAATGAAGAAAATACAGATTGCAAGGAGGCATGTGCGATGAAGAAACGGCGGATTGGAACATCGGATTTATATGCCAGCGAAATCGGCCTTGGCTGTATGTCGCTCGGAACAGATGAGAAACAAGCCATTCGCCTTATTCATGAAGCTTTAGAGCGAGGCATTAACTATTTGGATACCGCTGATCTTTACGATCGCGGGTTAAATGAACAATTTGTCGGCAAAGCGCTGAAAGGCAAGCGCGATCAAGTAATCCTTGCGACAAAAGTCGGAAATCGTTGGGAGGAAGGAAAAGAAGGATGGTTTTGGGATCCTTCAAAATCATATATTAAAACAGCTGTAAAAGAAAGTCTGCGCCGTCTGCAAACAGACTACATTGATCTATACCAGCTTCACGGCGGAACGATCGAGGATCCGATCGATGAGACCATCGCAGCGTTTGAAGAATTAAAAAAAGAAGGGGTTATCCGCTATTACGGCATTTCTTCGATTCGTCCCAATGTCATTCGCGAATATGTGAAACGTTCGAATATCGTCAGCGTCATGATGCAATATAGCTTGCTGGATCGCCGTCCAGAGGAGCTTTTCCCGCTTCTAAAAGAACATCGCATTAGCGTCATCATTCGCGGCCCGGTAGCCAAAGGGCTATTGACTGAACGTCCGCTGGAGGCAGCTAGCGACTCCATCAAACAGCATGGTTATTTAAGCTATACATACGAAGAACTGCAAACACTGCTGCCAAACTTAAAAAAGCAAACCGCTTTGCACCGCTCCTTCACAGCTACCGCTCTCCAATTTTGCTTATACGATCCAGCGGTCGCGGTCGTTGTTCCGGGAGCCAGCAGCAGCGAGCAGCTAGCGGAAAACGCAGCAGCGGCTTCTGCCTCAGGATTGACAAAAGAGGAATACGAATGGCTTCGGAAGCAAACAAAAACGGCAATCTATACAGAACATCGCTAATATAAAATGGAAAGTAGAAGGGTGGTACAACGTCCGTTTTGACTTTGTCCATCACCACTTTAAGAGATCGATTCATTTCTTTTTTCGTCCTGGACCGTTCTTGAATCTACTGGACAGACAAGGCATTATGTTTTAGCCAAGAGGCGAATCGTTCCGAAACGTTCGCAAAAGTAGGCGAGCGAGGCCCGCGACGCAGAGTGAACGGTTGATCAACAGTCTGATCCATGATCCGGCTTCACGCTCTGACCGTCCTCAAACAGGCTCCTCTTCCTTTTCAGAGTCCATGCGTGCCATCATCAATGGTCGCCGATATAAAATCCGTTAACATAAATTTTCTATGGTGAACATAACAAAAGCCGCTGATGGATTCAGCGGCTTATTTAAAACGGCGCCAATCAAGGTTGCTTTCATTTAATAGTTCTTCAAATGTTTTTTGCTTTTCGCGCTGCCTTTTTTCCTCTCGTCTTTGCGCCTCTTCCTCCTCTTTTTTTCGCTGCTCGACTTCCTCCAACGATTTCTTTTTAGCTCGCAGCTGTTCATACAAATCCACATGTAGGCGATCTTGCAATGTGATCGCTTCATCCTGTTGCTTCATGGATGATGCTTTTTTCGCCACTGTTATTCCCCCTCCAACAATTGAACTACTCCCGCCTTCGCTTGGCTTAGAGGTGGGAGACTGCTTGGTCGATAATGTTAAAGGCATCATTTCAACGACCTATGTTTACAAAATTTCTGTAATATGAGGCATATGTTCATTCAGCCAAGCAATCGCTTCATCGAGCGTCGCAAACTCTGTTGCTTCAAATGTCATTTCATCCTGCAGCAGCCAAACATCCTTTTTTTCCTGGTAAACGCCGGCAACCGACCAATGCAGTAAACTATATGGATCATTTTCATGCAAAAATGAGACCCATGTCTTTTGTCTTGCAATGTTGGCAATCTGTTTTAGCTTATCATTCATGCTGTTCACTCACTTCCAAAAGCGACATACGCGGATTTAAAATTTGATTGGGACTCTTCAGTTGAAAGCAACCCGAGCCTTTCACGACATCAATCGTCATCGTTTCATCGTAAAATACGAGACGAGATTTTTCGAGTAAAATGGGCACAAAATTCGTCTCTACCACGATATCGTCTTTATCAGCGCGATCGACGAGCCAGAGCGTCGGCACGCCGTTAACGGCACAGCCGCAGCCGTCGGTATCATATTTTAGCTTTAACCGGCGCCCTGTTTTCGTTACAATAGGAGCGAGGGCGGCAATCGCTTCGTCAGTCCATAGGATATTCACTTCTACAAAAGCTCCTTTTTGCCAATTTGCCTCTATTTTACCTACTGAAGCGCGATGCTGTCAAAGCAGAAAGGGGAAGGGATCTTGACAAAAGCACGTTATTTTCTTTTCGCAATTTCCGGAACAATAAAAAAGGCAATGATAAAGGTGATAATCAGATATAGCGCTAAATAATCAGCATTAATGAAAGATATCTTGAATATATAGCTACCCATAATTAAGTAAAGTAATAATAAAAGATTAGAAATAAAAAATGTGTTCGTTATATAATTTTTCATATGATCATTGATTCTTTCATCGTACTCTATCTCATCTTTTTGATCGCGTATCTTACTGCTCATTTTTCTGACTAATTTAGTGACGACAGTTCCTATGATCCCCCCCACTAAAACAGCCCATTGAATTTTATAGGTGATGATGCTTAAAATTCCAAAAGCCACAGTAAACCCAATAAGAGTTAGCATAAAATCATGGTTTTTCATTCGCTCAGTCCACTCCTTTTTTCGTTATTCTCCTCAAGCCAAAAAAGCTCATCCAAGCTTTTTTCTAAATATTTACTCAAAAGCAAACAAACTTTTAGCGATGGGTTATATTTTTGCGCTTCAATTAGATTGAGTGTTTGTCTTGTTATGCCTACTTTTTTTGCCAATTCTATCTGCGTCAAATTTCCCTTTTCAATTCGAGCCATTTTAACTCTATTTCTGACTTTTATATGATCATTCACCATCCATAACACCTCTCTTAAATAAAGTAACATATATTTTAATTTTGTCAATTATATATTACATACATAATTATAACTTTGCATATGGAGTGTATAGGCCATAGAAAAAAGATATTCTAAAAAATCAATATCCTGCCTGCAACTGACACCATATTCCCCAAAAAATCTCTGAGCAAAGGTGATTTTATCACTCAAACAAAAAAGCCCCTCATTGAATGTGGGACTATATCAATACAGGTCGATTTTCCGACAGAAATCCATTGCTTTCTTCTCTTTTTAATTTACTTCGTATCTTGCTTCTGTCAGACCTTTTCATCTGAGCTTATGAAAATAAGGCACATAAACCATCTCCAAACAACAAAATTTTGTTTATTCATCAACACATATAATCTAGATAAGCTGACAAAGCGCATCACAACCATACGCACATCCAAAAGTCACTAATAATGTACAGAGTACCGTACAAAATGGAGTACCAACTGGGCCTGTAGCTAAACATCCAGCAACACAGCGTGGAATAGAACCAGCCAGCCCCCCAGAACAAAGCCCAGTACAAATTGTTTCACAGGATAATTGCTGAATAGAAATGCTTTCATTATTTAGATCATTTAAATTAATATCAATAGTTGACTCATATAGATTACCATTCTTATCAAACACAACTCTTTGAACTGCATTATTCTCTATAAAATAATAGGAGGTTGTACTGTTTAGATTACTAATTACACTAAAAGCAATAGATTGTTTCGGACCAGAAACCATGTAGGCTTCGCCAACTAATAAGCTCTCTTCATAGACATTGTAAACAATTAAATCAATGGCAGGATTTACTGCATCCTCTTTCCCTACAGGCAATTCAACAGTCCGGACTGTTTTAAATGATACAGTATATCCGTTCTGCTGAAGTGCAGCCACCATCGCTTGAAAATCTCCATTCTTTTGGCTCAAAGAAATAAATTTGGACTGATTTTGAAAAAAATCTTCCAAGATAATTAAGTCGCTTGGATTTACACCATATAAAGTAAATGACATAAAAAATCCCTCTTCCTTGATATAATATAAAACTATCTGTCCATTAAGACATTATAAAATATTCGGATATGCATACGTTCGGAAGGGGGAATGAACTAATAAAGATAAAAATGATTCATGTTCACTAAGGCAAAGATCCTATCGATTCGCCCTTAAAATAGTCATAAGATTTTACGTTTGTTTGACTTATTATGTGGCTAGTGACACTCTACTAAATAAGTCGACATCAGGCCACATAAGCTTCTGTCTCCTTTTGCGGCCAAAAAAACCGGAAACAATGTACCATTACTTAAGAAAAATGGTTCATTTTTATAAACTCCCCCTTATTCCTAAAAAGCTAAGGGGGTTTTATATCGACTCTATAAACGATTTCATGATCACAACCATCAGTATCATCCTTTTTACTTTAACCATCATCTCATTTTCGCTACAATAGGAGCGAGGGCGGCAATCGCTTCGTCAGTCCATAGGATGTTCACTTCTACAAAAGCTCCTTTTTGCCAATTTGCCTCTATTTTACCTACTGAAGCGCGGTGCTGTCAAAGCAGAAAGGGGAAGAAGAGAGAGAACAGACCGTTTTAAAATGAACATCGGTCTTGTTCCACTGTAAGAAGGAGATACGCATGATGAACGAACAATGGCTGCGAAAACTAATTCGCAATGTTTTGCACCAATATGGCTACCATCCGGAAACATGGAATCTTGATGAAGACGAATGGCATCGTCTGTGTGCCTATGTCACAGCAGAAAAAGAAAAAAATAGGAGCGCTGACATCTACGAGCTTGTTCATGATGCTGTCTACGAGTTCATTACAAACATGTAAAAAACCGTTGTCTCATCTGAATGGCTTGGTTTCCCTGCTGTCTTCCCCTAAGCCAATATCCCCTCTTGCTGTCTGAGCGTCCCCATATTCGCGTTTGTTGAAGCTTATTTTTGAAAAAATGCTCGTTTTGCCACTTTTTCTACAAGACTAGGAACCAGCTGATACAAGCGACTTCCCACACTCATCCAGCCCGGCATATTTACCTCCCGCGCTGGCGTCATCATCACATCAACCACGCGGCGAGCAACCGCTTCTGGACGAAGCATCCATTTTTCGATGTTTTTCACATAGCTGCCCGATGAATCTGCGATCGCAAAAAAGCTCGTAGCGATCGGTCCCGGATTGACGGCCGTCACAAATACACCATGCTGCGCAGCCTCCATGCGCAAGCTGTTTGTAAATCCAAGCACAGCATGCTTTGTGGCAGCATATACACTGGATTTCGGTGTCGCCATTTTTCCTGCCTGTGAAGCAATATTAATGATGTGTCCGCTGCGTCGGTTAATCATATGAGAATATACCGCTTTTGTACAGGCGATCATACCGAGCACATTGACCTCCAACATTTTTTCCGCTTCCGTTAAATCAATGTCTTCTATATGGCGAAATACGCCAAATCCCGCATTATTGACAAGCACGTCTATTTCCATCTCCTGCAACAGTTTGTGAAACGTTGCTTCCACCGCTGTGATATCACTTACATCAAGCGCCTCATAGCGGCATGGAACGCTATATGTTTGTTGAATATGCTCGGCCATATCAGCCAACTTTTTCTCATTGCGCGCCAACAAAATCGGAATCGCTTTTCGCTTCGCAACCTCATACGCCATTTGCTCTCCGATTCCACTTGAAGCGCCAGTAATCACGATCTGCTTCCCTTCAATTCTCAACGCATCGCCACCGCCTTATACACATATAAGTTCCCTTCCTTCTCCTTCATAACAGCCCCCAGCTGTTCCAAATAATCAAGCTGGCCGACCGCTTCCGACATCGTCAATAAAAATTCCTTTTCATAAACAGCCGGAAAGAGCTCCCGGCATACATCAAACGCGGTCATCGGACGCTGCTGCAACATATTCCATACTTGCTCGGCCCGCTCTTTTTGTCTAGCTAACCGTCTTTCTACTAACGGAGGCACATCTGTCACATCACGGCCATGCCCCGCCATAACACGAGTCATTTTATATCGCAGCAGTTTGCGCAATGAATCGTTATACTGCAAAAGTGGTTTTGGACGTTCATCCTCCCCTTCATCCGGCGGTTCTAGCATCGGATTGGAGGAAACGGTTGCAAGCAAAAGATCTCCTCCTATCATTCTGCCATCCTTTTCACAATATAAGACGATATGGCTTTGCGCATGTCCCGGCATTTCTAATACCGTCCAGCCTGGGAGTCCATCGACAACCTCTCCTTCGAGCACCTCGATATCGAGCGAGCGCTCGCACGAATAGCGCAACGAACGACGAAAGCTAGGGAGTCGATGGAGAGAAGCCGGTTCAAGTCCGCACTCCACGAGAAAGCGGTGAAAATAACGCTCATGCCAAGCTAAAAATTGCGGATCTTTGCTGATCCACGGCCTTGCCTTCGGATGGCCGATAACAAGAGCAGAATGGGGCAAATAGTCTAACAATCCGACATGATCAGGATGATGATGTGTAATCACCACCTGCTCAATATCAGCGGGTTCATAACCAATCTCCGCCAGCTGATGCTTAAATGCCTGCCAAGCTTCCTCTGTTTTAACTCCAGCATCAATCAGCGTCAAACTATCCGTTTTCACTAGATACATGTTGACATTGCCAACGGCAAACGGCGTTGGCACCACTATTGGATAAATGGTTTCTTTCGCCATTTATAACGTCCCCTTTGTCATTATATTATCATAATATTTTAGTGCTCATATTAGTTTAAAGTTTACACGCATTTTGTCGATTTGTCATTTTCTTGTTATCACTTGCACAAAAATTCTAAAAAATTGCTTTTTCCTATTGACAACTAGCTTGTTTTCAGTACATAATTGCAAACAAATCAAGCGCATTGATGATGGAACCATTTTATGCAGAGAAAGCTCGCTGAACAATCGAAAATGACTTTGCGTTCACGCATAAATTTCATAAATGCAAGGCGATGAATGGGACCAGTAAATGATGAACGACAACAAGAGAGTGAAGCCCACAGGCTGAAAGGCTTCATTGTCCTCTTCATCATTGAACCTATCCCATGAGCTGTTAGGAAAACCTAACCGTCCAGCCGACGATACCGGCTATGAGGTGGGCACTGCTTGTGCCAACAAAGGTGGTACCGCGGAAAAACAAGGCCTTTTCCGTCCTTTATGAGGACGGGAAAGGCTTTTTTATTGGGATCATAAACAAATTCAGGAGGGATTGACATGGAAAAAAGAACAACGATTGCCTTTATGGGGGCCGGTTCAATGGCGGAAGCTCTGATTGCTGGCATGACAAAAACGCTTTATCAGCCGGAACAAATCATTGTCACCAATCGCTGCAATACAGAACGTCTTGCCTATATACAAAAAACCTATCACGTACGGACGGAAATCAATAAGGACACGGCATTGAAAGAAGCGGATATTGTGATCTTGGCTATGAAACCAAAGGATGCGGCGGAAGCCATCTCCTCTATCGCTCATGCTATTGGTGAGCATCAGTTGATCATCTCTGTATTAGCTGGAGTCACCACTGATACCATCGTATCTCTTATTGGAAAGCCCGTAGCTGTTGTGCGGGCAATGCCTAACACATCAGCCGCGATCGGACAATCTGCCACCGCGATTTCATGCGGACGTTACGCAAATGACAGCCATTTAGCCACAGCTCAAGCATTATTTGAAACCGTCGGAATTGTCACGGCTGTCAATGAGGAAGATTTACACGCGGTAACAGGGCTTTCCGGAAGTGGCCCCGCTTACGTTTATTATTTGGTGGAAGCGATGGAAAAGGCAGCCGATGAGATCGGGCTGGAGCGTGAAGTAGCGAAAGATTTGATTTTGCAAACGATTATCGGAGCTGCCCATATGTTAAAAACAACAGACAAACAACCGGCTATGCTCAGAAAGGAAGTCACAAGCCCAGGTGGGACAACAGAAGCAGGTATCGGCGTGCTTGAGCGTTATCACTATCAAGAAGCCGTCATCTCCTGCATCAAACGCGCGGCTGAACGCTCTCAAGAGCTCGGAAAAGCCCTTCTCTCGCTCCATCGGTAAAAATCTCGTTCATCTGCATGAGCATCTCGCTCTCAAGCTCATGAAATCACTCCAGCATTTGACGCTCCCTCTCCTCCATTTTGTTGAAAGGAGGGGAACTTTCAAGCTATTGGTAGCCAGCTTCCTGACTCTCGACAATCAGAAGCTGATTGGCACTGTAATGATTCATACAGGCGAAAAGAAAAGGACCGAACGGAAGCATCTCCCTCTTCTGCCTGCACTGGATGCGACAAAAAGTTTTCTTAGCTTCACGATTCATTCTTAAAGCATTGAAGCAAAATGTTTTTCTTTTCCAAATCGAGATGATATGATTCTAACTGAAACTGATACGATTTGGAGGGGAAGAACCATGCTTTTTTCACCATATGATGTTCGAGGAGTCACACTAAAAAATCGAATTGTCATGTCGCCAATGTGCATGTATGCATGCGATACGCAAGACGGCACTGTGCGCAACTGGCACCTCATCCATTACCCTGCACGTGCCGTCGGCCAAGTCGGACTTATTATCGTCGAGGCAACAGCTGTTACACCACAAGGAAGAATTTCAGAGCGCGATTTAGGAATTTGGAGCGATGACCATGTGAAAGGCCTCCAATCGCTCACAGCACTCGTTCAAGAACAAGGGGCCAAAATTGGCATCCAGCTCGCTCATGCAGGAAGAAAAGCCATGATTGAAGGAGAAATTATTGCGCCTTCAGCACTTCCGTTTAATGAAAAAATGCAAACGCCGAGGGAAATGACGAAAACCGACATTGAAGAAACCATTCAGGCGTTTCAAGACGGAGCGCGCCGTGCGAAACAAGCGGGTTTTGACGTGATCGAAATTCACGCGGCCCACGGCTATTTAATTAATGAATTTTTATCGCCGCTATCTAATAAACGAACAGACGAATATGGTGGCACATTCGACAATCGCTATCGTTTTTTAGGTGAAGTGATTGCTGCCGTTAGAGAAGTATGGGATGGTCCTCTCTTTGTCCGCGTGTCCGCTTGCGATTATCATCCAGAGGGGTTGACCGTCGAGGATTACATCAAGTATGCGAAACGAATGAAAGAAGATGGCGTAGATTTAGTCGATGTTAGCTCTGGAGCAGTCGTTCCGGCCTCCATTGACAGCTATCCGGGCTATCAAGTGCCGTTTGCCGAAGCGATCCGAAACGGCGCCGATATCGCCACAGGCGCAGTCGGCCTTATCACCTCTGGGCGTCAAGCAGAAGAAATTTTACGCAATAAACGAGCGGATCTCATTTTTATTGGCCGTGAATTGCTGCGTGATCCATATTGGCCAAGAACAGCCGCAAATGAACTTGGCGTATCCATCGAAGCACCAATACCGTATACGCGCGGGTGGTAAAAGCTGTGTTTTTTCCTTCACTCAACATAAAAAAAGAGTCAAGCCTCTTCAATCTCCAGAGAAGCTTGACTCTTCATTTTAACGCCAAATCCGCGTGACTTCTCCTTTCCCAGCGGATATGGCAATTTCAAACACATCCGGATTCGATAAACTCTTCCACTCTGCAAACCCATAACGTTTGTCAAACAGATGCAACATCAATATAGTTAGATTGCCATGGCTCACAATGACGGTATGCGCCGCATCCGCCTGCAAAACTTCCCCAATAGCTGCTTTGGCTCGTTCCATGGCTTGACGATTCGATTCCCCACCGCTGTATGCCAGATCAAAATCAACAAACGTGCGTTCAAATTTTTCGAGCCAGTCCTCCGTAAACTGGCCATCCCCAAATAACACGCGCTCCCCGAAGCGTTCATCGCGTTCAATCGATAAATTCCGTTGACGCGCTAACGGTTCAATTGTTTGAACTGCACGAACATATGGACTTGAAACAATTCGATCAATCGGCTTGTCTGCGAAAAAATGCACAAGCTCGTTTGTCTGCTGCTCTCCCTCCTCCGTTAGCGGTGCCGTAAACTCCTGCCCCGCTGCTTTACAATGCCGAACAATATAAAGACGTTTTTCCACTGATGCTTCTCCTCTCTACCCATCTACTTCTTCTTAGCAAGGGAAAACGACATAAAATCGGAAGCAATCGCTGTGTTCGGAAAAATTGCTTTTGCTTCTTCCAAAAGCTTATCGCACATATCGCCTTGATATCGCGAGCTAATATGCGTCAAGATGAGCTGCTTTGCTTCCGCCCGCTTCGCAACTTCTGCCGCTTGCACCGTCGTTGAATGAAAGTAATCGTGCGCCAGCTGGGCTTCCGCTGCGCCAAACGTCGCCTCATGAACAAGCACATCCGCCTCTTTAGCCAGTTCGATGCTCGCTTCACAATAACGAGTATCTCCCATAATCGCCACCACTCTCCCTTTTTGTGGTGGTCCAACAAACTCGCGTCCATCAATCACCTTGCCATTTTCTAGCGTGATCATCTTCCCTTGTTTAATTTGCTGATAAATCGGCCCCGGTCGAATGCCGAGTGCACGCAACTTATCTACTAGTAGCGTGCCCGGCAAATCCTTTTCAACAATTCGAAACCCGTACGAAGGCATGCCGTGATCGAGAAGTTGCGCCGTCACCACAAACTGATGGTCCTCGAATACGGTTCCTTCGACAAACTCCATCACTTCAAGATCATACTTGAGCCGTGTTCCGCTCACTAAAAGCGCTGTTTCTACAAACGCTTCAATTCCCTTTGGCCCATAAACGGTAAGCGGTGTGTCTCCGCCTTGAAACGAGCGGCTTCCAAGCAAGCCCGGCAATCCGAAAATATGGTCGCCGTGAAGATGGGTAATAAAAATTTTTTCAATTCTCCTTGGGCGTATAGATGTATGTAAAATTTGATGCTGTGTTGCTTCACCACAATCAAACAGCCATGTCGCTCCTCTTTCTTCAAGCAGCTGTAAAGCTAATGCCGACACATTTCGGCCTTTCGATGGAACACCTGATCCCGTTCCTAAAAATGATAATTCCAATGAGCCCACCTCTCCTTTATGTGTCTGTTGTTAGCGTATCAATGTTTAAGCAGCAATTCAACACTGTTTTCCCTTTCGGGTCGAAAATGTTTGCGTTCAGCAACAGAAATCTCTACAATTAAATATTTGAAGAGACAATTTTAGCTAAAGCGAGGTACATATCGTGAGCAACGTGAATCCAAAGTCACTGATCGTTATCTTCGGCGCTACAGGGGATTTGGCAAAGCGCAAACTATTTCCTTCGATTTATAGTCTGTATCAAAAAGGAAAATTATCAGAAGAGTTTGCTGTTGTCGGTGTCGCTCGTCGTTCACTATCAGATGACGCCTTTCGCCATTATGTAAGCGAAGCCATTGAACACTCTACGAAACAGCAGTTTCTTGATGAAGCCTTTATTTCACATTTTTATTATCATTCCCTTGATGTAACGAACACCGCTTCCTATCAAGAACTCAAGCAGCTGCTTGAACGCTTGGACAGTACATACAACATCGAAGGTAACCGCATTTTTTATTTAGCCATGGCACCAGAGTTTTTCGGCACCATTACAGCCCATCTGAAATCAGAAGGATTGACAAATGTAAACGGATGGAAACGGCTCGTGATCGAAAAACCGTTTGGCCATGATTTAAAAAGCGCCCAGCATCTAAATAAGGAAATCCGCAAGGCGTTTTCAGAAAAAGAGATTTTCCGTATCGACCATTACTTGGGCAAAGAAATGGTCCAAAATATTGAAGTCATCCGTTTTGCTAATGCCATTTTCGAACCGCTTTGGAACAACCGATTTATCGCCAATATTCAAATTACGTCTAGCGAGACGCTAGGGGTGGAAGATCGCGGCCGCTATTACGATCATTCAGGAGCGCTGAAGGACATGGTTCAAAACCATATGCTGCAAATGGTCGCTTTGCTGGCCATGGAACCGCCAATCAAATTAACAACCGATGATATTCGCAGTGAAAAAGTAAAGGTGCTTCGTGCCCTTCGCCCTATCTCACATGACGAAGTCGGACAGTATTTCGTTCGCGGGCAATATGGACGAGGAATCATTCGGGAAAAAGAAGTGATCGGCTATCGTGAAGAAAACAATGTGGATCCAGATTCCAATACAGAGACATTTGTCGCTGGCAAATTAATGATCGATAATTTCCGTTGGGCGGGCGTGCCGTTTTATATTCGCACAGGTAAGCGAATGAAAGAAAAATCAACGAAAATCGTAGTCCAATTTAAAGATGTGCCCATGAACCTATACTATCGTACAAGTGAAAATGTTCATCCAAACTTGCTTGTCATTCATATCCAGCCAGATGAGGGCATTACGTTGCATTTAAATGCTAAAAAAAGCGGCGAAAGTATGAAGACGACGCCAATTAAGCTTGATTATTGCTACAACTGCATCGACGGCATTAATACTCCTGAAGCATATGAGAAGTTGCTTTATGATTGCATGCGCGGCGATGCCACTAATTTTACTCATTGGGATGAAGTAGCGGCATCTTGGAGCTTTATTGATCCGATTGCTGAAGTATGGACAAACACAAAAGCGGCTGATTTTCCAAACTATGAAGCAGGATCAATGGGACCAAAAGCGGCCGATGAGCTGCTGCAAAAAGACGGATTCCATTGGTGGTCCATTCATTATAATGGACAGTAATGTCGGATGAAAGGAGAAACGCCATGAAAATGTATGATGTAACAGCCCCGATTTTTGAGGGAATGCCCGTCTATAAAAATAAGCCTGAAAAACAGCCGAAGCTGATGACGGTAACGAACGATTATGTAACCGAATCACGGATTGACATGGATTTACACACAGGAACTCATATCGATGCGCCGCTCCATATGGTTAAAAATGGGGAAACATTTGAAACGATTCCGCTAGAAAAGCTAGTAGGAGCATGCAAATTGTTTGATCTTACACATGTAACAGATAAAATTTCAAAAGAAGATCTAATGGCGCTTGATATCCAAAAGAATGATTTCATCTTGTTCAAAACCAAAAATTCGTTAGAAGAGGCGTTCCATTTCGAGTTTATTTATGTAGCTGAAGATGCCGCGAAATACTTGGCAGAAAAACAGATTCGCGGCGTTGGCATTGATGCCCTTGGCATTGAACGCAGCCAACCGGGACATCCAACTCATAAAACATTATTCGGCCACGGCATTATCGTCATTGAAGGGCTGCGTTTAAAAGACGTGCCATCCGGAGAATATTGGATGGTCGCTGCCCCATTAAAACTTGTCGGTACCGATGCCGCGCCAGCACGTGTTCTTTTGTTTGAGCAATAAAACACCCCCCCTCATCATGCAGTGAGGGGGACAAAATCTATCCATAAAATAAAATCAATAATTTATATCATTTTACGTTTTTTAATTCTTGATGGTTCATATCAAACATTTTTAATACAGCCGTACATTTTTTATCGGTCTCCATTAATTCAAAATGCACTTTTCATCATTTAACTTTACTTTTTGCCTGCTTTCGTTCTGTAATGATTTCAACACGATATTACTTACTCACTAATTAACATTTTCCTCATAAAATTGTTCAGTTCTATATTTTCATAATTAGTCAGCTTGCTACGAAATCCTACTCTTGATACTTCTACTTTTCCAAATAGTTTTTGCTCCACAAGAGCAGAGCACGTCCACTTCCTCCATCAACTGCTGCTACATTTTCACTTTACTTAACTTATAACAGATAACTACTCTTCCCTTACAAATTATGTAAGGAGTTCAAAAACTATTCAACAATAATCTGAATAGTTATCGTGTTTTAATTAAGTTGATATTTTTCTTTTACTTGTTTTTTGAGTTTGTTAAATTCCTCAATATGATCACCGAAATATTCAATATCCTTTAAGTTCTTATATTCTTTAATACTTGAAATACGCTTTACAGGATCAGGTGAGTCTAAGTCATACTTTCCTTGGTACATCCCAACAATAACATATGTGTCATCATCAATCATTGGTTTTAGAAACAATAAATAATTATGTCTTTCTTGCATCAAATTATACCCTTCAATACTTACAAAAGTATCATTCATAAAGTATGCTGGCTCATAAACTGCAATTTCTTTCTTTTTCAATTCTCCTTTTAAAACTTTCTCTACTCGAATTTCAGATTTAGAAGCAGTTGCAGTTACTGTATTAGTTGGTTCATCAACCCATTCTTTCAAAGTTCGATTTCCTATAAACTTACCTTTTACTATAAGAGTAGCATTTCTATCTACTTCATTAATGTCATTCATCAAATCGTAGTCAGCATCTAAAACGGCAACTTTAGTTTGTGAACTCTGATTATTGTAAGTTACACTTGAAAAATGCCAATAACTTATCATCGCAGCTATTGTCACAAGTAACAGAACAAACCCAAAAATAAACTGTTTTTTCTTCATTAGTATACGTATATCCCCCTCCAGAAATTTCTTTTACTAATATTTATAGGCTATATTGGATTTATCTAATTCTTGAGGACCACTATAAGATAATTTACCTTGAACCATGATTGAGATTGTACCACTAGGTTGGTGACGCAAAGCCTAGCACATGTCCAAACTCATGTATTGTTGTTTTATTTCTATTCGCATTTGTATAGTTATAATAATCCATATAATAATCATTTAAGTAGATTTTCACGAATGACCAATTGGTAGTTGTTGCATCTGGATCTGTTACCAAAGAATCGCCTTGGTAAGGTTGTGCAAGACCGGCGTAGTCCAATCCGTAGTTTCCAGCATAAACCCTAATATCAGCGTCTGTTGCACTACCAGCAGGCCAAAAGTCTACATCTGCATTTGATATTCCTCCCCATCCACTTTTAGCATTAGATACATAGGTACTATAACCATAGTTTGAAACAGAATCAGAAACGAATACATAACAATCACCAACAACATATTTTGGCAATCCACTTTTGAAAAACGCATCATTATTAGTATAGGCAGCAAAAGAGAGTATCGGAACCAGCATAGAAAAAGTAACAAACAGTACGATTACACTTACTATTTTTTTAATGAACTTAGCCATTTTATACCTCCTTATCAATAAAAATGAACCTCCCTCTAGAAATGTTGGTCTATCAAAGTCCCTTGGCATCTCAGGGGGGGGCAAAAAAATTTTTTTCGACAACATTTCATACATACACTCCCATTTTTGTTTATATATAATAGACCACGGTGCGCTTCGCAGTCACTGCTAGGTATTTTTTACTGAAGTGAGTGGAATGGTATGCGATGCACTCTGGATCTCTGCGAATTGGATGAGGACGAACCCTCTCCCACCTACACTTCACTTAGAGGTGAAAGATTTCTCAGTGGATTATGCTAAAAATGTATTTACTCAAGTGAGCATCTAAATCTGTGACGAACCATCTTTACAATTCTCGTAAACCATTGATACAGTGCAGTTGGCTTTTATGAATCTTCTTCAAATAGGTGGGTATCACGGAAGACTTCCCCGTTCACTTTATGATGAAGCAGACACTCCAAGTGATGAGCTTGTCCTTGTCGAGTGCTTGCTTTCTCCTATGAATCTTGATTAGTGGTCAAACAATACTTGTGGAAAGTGGTAGACATAAAATTAAACGAAGTACAGTCAAAGTGGACTCGTTACGGATTTAGGAGCATTATAAAAATTTTTAAAAAACATGTCGATTATTTATTCAAAAAATTAATAATATTAAGATAAATATATTTGCCATCAAAAATCCCCTAAGGCAAATTGCCCTAAGGGTTTTTCGTTTACTTCAACCATTCCGTATGGAAAATTCCTTCTTTATCAATGCGTTCATAGGTATGAGCACCGAAATAGTCGCGCTGTGCTTGGATCAAGTTAGCAGGCAGCGTCTCCAGCCGATAGCTATCATAGTAAGCAAGAGCGCTCGCAAACGCCGGTACAGGAATCCCGCGCATGGCTGCCGTCGCAACAATCTCGCGCAGCGCTTGTTGATAGCTTTCGACGATTTCTTTAAAATACGGATCAAGCAATAAGTTAGGCAATTGTGGATCACGATCGTACGCATCTTTAATTTTCTGTAAAAATTGTGCGCGAATAATGCAGCCGCCGCGGAAAATCATCGCAATGTTGCCATATTGCAAATTCCAGTTGTACTCTTCTGATGCGGCTTTCATTTGCGCGAATCCTTGAGCATATGAACAAATTTTGCTCATATAAAGCGCACGCCGTACCGCTTCGATAAAATGCTTTCGATCTCCTTCATACGGAGCGACAGAAGGACCGGAAAGAAGCTGGCTCGCCTTCACACGCTCTTCTTTCATCGCTGAAATAAAGCGGGCAAATACCGACTCCGTGATGATTGGAAGCGGAACGCCCAAGTCAAGCGCATTTTGACTTGTCCATTTTCCTGTTCCTTTTTGACCAGCTTTATCCAAAATCACATCCACGAGCGGCTTGCCTGTTTCTTCATCTATTTTCGTAAAAATATCGGCCGTGATCTCAATTAAATAGCTGTCCAATTCACCTTTGTTCCATTCGGCAAACACTTCATGCAGTTCTTGAGCGCTCAAGCCAAGCACACTCTTTAATAAAAAGTAGGCTTCCGCAATCAACTGCATGTCACCGTATTCAATGCCATTATGCACCATTTTCACATAATGTCCCGCACCATCTGGACCGATATAGGTGGTGCATGGCTCTCCATTCACTTTAGCCGCAATCGCTTCAAAAATCGGACGTACAAGCTCATGCGCTTCCTGTTGCCCTCCTGGCATAATGGAAGGACCTTTTAATGCTCCTTCTTCTCCTCCAGAGACGCCTGTTCCGATAAAATGAATGCCAAGTTCAGACAGTTCTTGATTGCGGCGCTGTGTGTCTTTAAAATACGTATTGCCGCCGTCAATTAAAATATCTCCTTTTTCTAAGTGTGGCTTCAACTGCTCAATCGTGGCATCTGTCGCTGCTCCCGCCTTGACCATTAGCAAAATTTTACGCGGTTTTTCAAGAGATTGAACAAATTCTTCAACACTATATGTACCAATTACATTTTTTCCTTTGGCTTCCTTTAGAAACTCATCCGTTTTTTCCGGTGAACGGTTGTACACAGCCACTGAATATCCGCGGCTTTCAATATTCAAGGCCAGGTTTTTCCCCATTACCGCTAGACCAATGACACCAATTTGCTGCTTTGCCATCGTAAAACGTTCCTTTCTATTTTTAATTGTTCATGAAAGAACATACCACAGTCCATTTTCTCATTCAAGTTTTGTGAATGCATTTTTTACGCTTTTATATAAAGATAACGGAAAAAGGGAACAAACGATGGCTGTAAAAATCCAAGATGGATGACTTGCCTTGTCACGAATCGAACGAACCCTGATCATTGAACCAAGTGATGAATCTATACCTAATAGGAAAAGAGCCCGAATTTTGGGCTCTTTTCCTTTACCGTTTTTAGTATCCTCTATATGGATAGTGCGGATAAGAAGGATAATACGGATAATGATGATGGTGGTACGGATAATGTGGATAATACGGATAATGGTGTCCATGCGGATAGTGCGGGTAATATCCTCCTCCATATCCTGGATATGATCCATATGGCCATTGTTGTCTTTCATCCATAATCATAATAAAATTCCTCCTCATGTCATTTCCATTATTTTTTTGCCATGTCGCTATATAGGATATGTGCGGAGGAAAAAAAATGTATAGGCAAAAACCCATACCCATGTTTTCTTTCTCTTATCCCATTCTCCATCCACACCATATAGCGAACGGCTCGAATCGTGACAGGTTGCACTCTGCATTTTGAACAATCTCTCCGATCGTCTACTGCAAGTTTCCGTATATAAAAACTAGTCTAATATTCTCATAGCTTGTCTATAATAGTAACAAAACGGAAAAAAGGAGGCGCTCGCAATCATGATGCTTTATGACCTTCACAACAAGCTATATTATCAAGCAATCAATACTTCCAAACCGAAAATGGCCATGTCTCAACAAGGAAGATCATGGGGATATGTCATCAAGAGGCTAAACGGAGAACAAACAAAATTTTGGATTGATTTCACTCGCGGGCGTTTTATGTACTTTGAATACCAAGGAAAATGGTATCGTGTACAATATTTGCAATCCAACTATAAAAAGAACGCTCATGATGTGTGCCAAGGGTTAATGATCGATTTAATTATCGACGGCAAAGAATTAAAGCTCATCAAAGGAAATATTAAAAAAATGCCCCTTTTAGCAATGTAAATCGAAGGGATCATCCTTTAAATTTCTTTATGATGTTACATGCTTGACAGTCACATTACTTCAAAGAGGGGACTATCCGTTTCCCATCTACACTTCGTTAAAGGAAGGGAGGCTTCTCGATGGATGGGTTAACATTAGAACGAATGGTGCCTATGAAACTCTGCGGTCAGAAGAGTCTCGTGATTCACCTTTTCGTCACGTGGATACGTGACGAAAAGGTCCTTCGAAAAACAACATAAGCTCCGTAGAAAAAACGAAGTTTGATGATAAGTAAACATAAACGCCATACTTCTTAATGTCCAGATGTAAATTTCAGACCAATAAGTCCAACCAAAAGTAACAGCAAAAAAACCACTCTTAAAATTGTAACTGGTTCATTAAAAAACAAGATGCCGGCTATCACCGTTCCTGCCGCTCCAATTCCAGTCCATATTGCATAGGCCGTGCCAATCGGCAACATTTTGATTCCAAGCGACAAAAAATAAAAGCTGACAAGCATTCCAGCAATGGTGATGATAGATGGAATCATCCTCGTAAACCCAAATGTATATTTTAAAGCGATCGCCCACACAATTTCAAATAGGCCAGCAATGATTAAATATATCCACGCCATCATCTAAATCCTCCTTCTGTTTATATCAATACAACTTAAAAATCTGTAAAAACCTACGTTTCAGCCTTCGGAATACAAATGTCCATGTGCCAAGCTGCAGCTCTATATGGTTTAGTAAGAAAAAAATAAAAAGCCTCGAAAGAAATATCTCTCTACAAGACATTCCTCCCGGGCTTTTATCCCTCCGTGTACACAAGCGTGGCTTGTGCGTTTTCTCTCGGTCACAGTCTGGCTGCTAAGCAACCACGGAACCCTAGAAAACTTTTTATATTTTATATTTCGTGTTATATTTCGTGAACTTTCCCTTCACCTACGCTTCGCTTAGAGGTGGAGGCTTCAAACGCCTTGTGCATGTTCGCTGAACGGTAAGCCACACACAAGGAACCTTTATGGCTTTCCTTCGTTCCGAAGAGGTCTGTTTGAACGATAGAGGATCCTATCTGTTGGCGATCCCTCTCCCACTTTCATTGGCGCTGGCACGCCTTCATGTTTAGAAGTGGGAAACTGCTTTTGGAGTAAGGTTAAAAACATTGTACGTGATTCTAGCACACAGCGAGAAATTTGTCCAACCAAAAGCGTGTCACTTACATTGGCCAGCCATCTGAATGCGTGCTCTTCACTATTATAGATGCAGTTAGAAGACTGAGCTTATTGAAAGCAGCATTCCATTTTTTTGACGATCAGAAGCAAGTTCGGTGACTTGCCTTTGTCACGCCAAAGCACCATTTTCACCTTTCCAATAGTGACAAAATCGTTTATCATGGACGTCTATATGACAAAAAACAAGTTGAAATTTCTCGAAATGCATTGCCGCTGATAATTCAATAAGCACATCAATCCAGTCGCGCTATTTTCATGATTGATTCTCTTTTATGCGCTCCTTAATCACCTGCATTCCTTCTAGACTCTCAAACAGGCGGTTGGCATCAATAAGAGTGATCAATCGCTCCGGCAAATTGGCCACTCCAAGAAAATAAGGTGTTTGCCGGTAGGCGAGCATATTTAACTTCTTCATTGCTTCGCTAGGAATATCAAGGATTTCTTTCGCATCGTCGGCAATAAACGCCACGACCAAATCTTCCGTCTGGACAACAATCAATCTTGTTTTCTCCGTTTGGATGTATGAATGACGATATAAAATTTTCACCATATCAAGCACCGGCACTAATTCACCGCGAATGCGCACAACCCCAAGCATATAATCAGGCATTTGCGGAATCACGGTTGGTGCCGCCATCTTTTCGATGGAAACGACTTGCTCGATCGGAATCGCATATTGCTCGTTCCCGAGCTGAAATACAACTACTTTATTCATCTTCCATTCTCTCCCCAACAAACACTATATATTCATCATACTCCAGCCTCTGCTGAATATCAAAATTTTCTATCTAAGTCTTTGTTGTTTATTCTCATATGCTCTAACTGCTGTTCGCAAAATAAATATAAGCTGAAAATGGATAGCAGAAATGCTCGCTCGCTTGTATTCTTCATCTGTGTGCTTTCCTCTAGCCGCAACTCTTATCCAAATTTAACTGCATTCGTTCAATAAACGAGGCAAAAGGCATTTGGTCACTTTACTATCCTAATATAACTACCGCATAAATGAAACGGAAAAATTAGTGGTAAACCCAATCATAATCCCATGTAACATAAAAGGGTGCCTTAAATCCAACTGTCTTTTAAGACACCCCGTCTTTCTTATTTCGCTACTTCTTCGATAATCGCAATGACCATTTCCGCCGTTTTTACAAGCTCTTCAATTGGCATCTTCTCATTTGTGGTGTGAATATCTTCATATCCTACAGCTAAGTTCACGGTTGGAATGCCGAAGCCAGCAATTACATTGGCATCACTGCCTCCTCCGCTGTGCAAAAGCTCGCACGAACGACCAATTTTAGCGGCAGCACGTTTCGCTATTTCTACCACATGATCCCCGTCGCCGAACTTGAAGCCCGGATACATGACTTCTACTTGGACATGTGCACGTCCTCCCATTTCCTCTGCTACCCGTTCAAACGCCTCTTTCATCTTCGCTACTTGTGCTTCCATTTTTTCTGGCACGAGCGAGCGCGCTTCTGCTAAAATATTAACGCGATCGCAGACGATATTCGTTTGTGTTCCGCCTTCAAAGCGGCCAATATTCGCTGTCGTTTCTTCATCAATGCGGCCAAGCGGCATTTGGGCAATTGCCTTCGATGCGATGGTGATTGCCGATACCCCGCGCTCAGGTGCCACCCCCGCATGCGCTGTTTTCCCATGAATCACCACTTTTAATTTTGCCTGTGTCGGCGCAGCAACCACGATATTTCCTACTTTTCCGTCGCTGTCCAATGCATAGCCGAATTTAGCCGTAATCAGAGATGGATCAAGGGCTTTCGCGCCAACAAGACCAGATTCCTCACCAACCGTAATAATAAATTGAATGGTTCCGTGTGCCATATTTTGCTCTTTAAGGACACGGATCGCTTCAAACATTGCCGCAAGCCCTGCTTTATCGTCGGCGCCTAAAATGGTCGTGCCGTCTGTTACAACATAGCCATCCTGAATCGAAGGCTTCACTCCTTTTCCCGGAATGACGGTATCCATGTGGGATGTAAAGTAAATAGGGTCAATTCCTTCTTTTGTGGCTTCAAGCGTGCAAATTAAATTTCCTGCCCCATGTCCTGTTTGACCTGTCGTATCATCTTCGATCACATGAAGTCCAAGCGCTTCAAATTTTTGTTTTAATACTTTGGCGATTTCTCCTTCATATTTTGTCTCTGAATCAATTTGAACAAGCTCTAAAAACTCATCCACTAAACGTTGTTCATTAATCATCTAACAAGCCCCCTGCACTAGTATGTAAAAATCATTATTATAGAAAAATTATACACCATTGTTTCATCAATGTCATATAATCGTCACATCCTTTCTATTGTCACATCCTTTCTATTATGCCCACTTCAAACGATAAACCGCTCTCCCAGCTATACGTCGTTTCAAAGTGGGCGGCTTCTCAATAGGCATATTAAAACTTCATAGAAGCTTCACTTTTTTATCACAACTAGCTGTTATGCTTCCACTGGCCAATAAATTTTTCATATCATGCTGAAAAGGAGATTCATATCATGAAAACCTTCTTGTCACCAAAAGATGTATACAAATCCATATGGCGCTGGCATTTTTATGCGGGAATGATCTTTGCGCCACTTCTCATCCTTTTGGCTATTACAGGGACCATTTACTTGTTTAAACCACAAATAGAATCCATTTTATATAAAAATTACTATTACATCCCAAAAGAAACTCAGGAGCTGACACCAAGCGAATTAATCGCAAATGTCAAACACCGATATCCGAGCGCCACCATTACACGCTACAAACCAAGTGATGCGGCAAACCGTTCCACAGAAGTGGGGATCGTTTGGAACAACAAAGCCTATACCGTTTTTATCAATCCGTATAACGGGAGCATTTTAGGGAAGCTAGCAGATGAATCCAGGCTGATGAATATCGTGGTCAAGCTTCACGGGGAGATCATGGCTGGTACCATCGGAGATCGTTTAGTTGAATTGGCTGCATGCTGGGCTATTATTCTATTAGTCACCGGCCTCTATTTATGGTGGCCTCGTAACCGTTCTTTATATGGAATAATCAAAATTCGCCTGCATGCCGGAAAACGCGCAATGTGGAAAGATTTCCACTCCATCGTAGCGATTTGGCTTTCTGCCTTCATTTTATTGCTCATCATAACAGGATTGCCTTGGGCTGGGTTTATGGGAGACAAAATTAACCGCATAGCAACAGCTACACAATCTGGATATCCTTCTGGTTTATGGGATGGTAACATTCCAGAATCCTCCATACCGACGAAATCAGTAGCCAAAGTGCCTTGGGCAGCTGAAAATATGCCCGTTCCGCAATCCCAAGAAAATGGACCGGCGGCACTTCCTGTTGAAAAAATCATTGAAATTGCCAAAGAGAGAAATGTACATCCTGGATTTGAAGTGAATTTTCCGGAAGGAGAAAAAGGCGTATATACGGTTTCGGTATTCCCCACACTTCCGCAGGATCAAGCCACATTGCATATCGACCAATACAGCGGAAAGGTGCTAGCAGATTTACGGTTCAAAGATTATGGATGGATGGCTAAATGGATTGAAATTGGCATTGCTCTTCATGAGGGACGCTACTTTGGGTTATTTAATCAAATATTAGGACTGATTGCCTGTCTTGGGCTCATCTTCATTGCTTATAGCGGTGTAGTCATGTGGTGGAAGCGCCGGCCGCAAGGAAAATTAGGAACGCCTCCGGCACCGCAAAATAAAAAAGCCATGCGCGTAGTAACAGCGCTCATCGTGATCCTCGGAATTGCGATGCCTTTGGTTGCTCTTTCCTTAGCAGCCGCTCTTATTTTTGATTGGTTGATCATTCGACGCATTCCAAAATTACACGCTTGGTTTTCATAAGAAAGGGCGAACAGGCTGCAGCCTGTTCGCCCAAACTATTGACAAACGCTTTCATTCCCTGTCATTAGCCGCGCTCGTTCGCTCATCAACGTTTTTATTTGATTTGTGTCTTCGCTCGTCTATGTTCCTTTTCCGTTCTAGTCCGATATGGAAAATAACAGGAGACAAAGCCTAAATGGACTTTGTCTCCTCTCTGAGCGACCGCTCAGTGTTACACAAATTATAATGGAATGTTTCCGTGTTTTTTCTGCGGACGCTCCTCCTGCTTATGACGGAGCATGTCGAGTGCTTGAATCAGCTTCACTCTTGTATCGCGTGGATCAATCACATCATCCACCATTCCGTATTTGGCGGCGACATATGGATTTGCGAATTTATTGCGATACTCCTCAATTTTTTGTGCTCGCGTTTCTTCTGGATTTGCGCTTTTCTCAATTTCGCCGGCGAAGATGATATTAGCGGCTCCTTGAGGCCCCATGACAGCAATTTCTGCGTTCGGCCAAGCGTATACAACATCCGCTCCAATCGCTTTGCTATTTAGTGCCACGTACGCGCCGCCGTACGCTTTGCGCAAAATGACAGTGATTTTTGGAACCGTCGCTTCAGAGTAGGCGTATAAAATTTTCGCTCCGTGACGAATGATGCCGCCATGCTCCTGTTTAACCCCCGGAAAGAAGCCGGTCACATCTTCAAATGTAATAATTGGGATATTGAATGAATCACAAAAACGAATAAAGCGGGAGGCTTTATCAGACGAATCGATATCAAGACCGCCGGCCATAAATTTCGGCTGGTTGCACACAAGCCCAACCACTTCTCCTTTAATGCGAGCAAAACCAACGACAATATTTTTAGCAAAGTCTTTATGCACTTCCATAAATGATCCTTCATCGACGACCTGAAGCACCACATTGCGCACATCGTACGGACGTACCGCATCCACTGGAATCGCGTCAGCTAAGTCTGGCCGATCATCATCATCGTCTGGGACAGAGCTAGCCGGCGGTTTTTCTTGACAATTTTGCGGAAGATAGCTTAACAGCCGACGCACTTCCTCTAGCACTTCTTCCTCCGATTTTCCAGAAAAATGCGCATTACCGCTGATTGTGTTATGTACACGGGCTCCTCCCAAATCCTCAGCGCTGATTTTTTCGCCCGTCACTGTTTCAATGACTTTTGGGCCAGTGATAAACATCTGACTCGTTTTTTCCACCATGAAAACAAAGTCTGTAATCGCCGGCGAATAAACGGCACCGCCCGCACAAGGTCCCATAATCACAGAAATTTGCGGAATCACTCCAGAGTAAATGGCATTTCGGTAAAAAATATGCCCATATCCATCAAGTGATAAAACGCCTTCTTGAATGCGAGCGCCTCCTGAATCATTTAGTCCGATGACGGGCGCTCCTGTTTTCGCCGCCAAATCCATAATATTCGTGATTTTTTTGGCATGCATTTCTCCCAGCGCACCGCCAAAAACTGTAAAATCTTGCGAAAAGACGAATACGGTTCTTCCATTCATTTTCCCATATCCAGTCACAACGCCATCCCCAGGTCCTTTTTTTCCTTCAAGGCCAAAATCGGTACAGCGATGCTCCATAAATGGATTTAATTCGACAAACGTCCCCTCGTCTAAAAGTAAATCAATGCGCTCGCGGGCAGTAAGCTTTCCTTTTGCATGCTGCTTCTCAATTTTATCATCCCCGCCGCCCAATTCAATTTCTCGGCGTCGGTCATAGAGCTCATTAATTTTGTCATACATGTCTGTCATTCTTGATGACCTCCCGCATTTGTTTTTTCACAAAGCTCGTATAACACGCCGTGGGCCGATTTCGGATGCATAAATGCCACAAGCGCTCCCCCAGCCCCGGTTTTCGGTTTATCTTGAATCATGCGAATTCCCTTTGTTTTTAATTCGTCAATACGAGCTTGAATGTCATCGACACCGAGCGCAATGTGATGAATTCCTTCTCCCCGCTTTTCAATAAATGCGGCAACAGCGCTATCCGGGGCCGTCGGTTCTAATAGTTCAATCTTTGCTTCTCCCAGCTTTAAAAACGCTACTTTTACCTTTTCCGATTCGACTTCCTCGATTCCAACCAGCGGCAGTTGCAGCGTATCGACATAAAATGGCAGCGCTTTCTCAATCGACGAAACCGCAATGCCGATATGGTCGATTTTCTTTACGTTCATCCGTCTAATCCCCTTTGCTGTGAATATTCATAAACATTATTTATATTCGACCTTTCGACAAAAAATCCTGCTAACACGTTTTAGAGCGACCTATTTTTTTGCTTGTTCACGATTTAAAATGGCGGTACAATGATAAATGGCAATATGTTTAGATAGGGAGGAAATCTCATGTCCCGCAAAAAAACGCAAAAAATTGTCGTATACTTAATGCTTATTACCATGCTGTTAACAACTATTTTAGCAGGCGTTGGTATGTGGTTTTAATAAGAGAGGCGACTTTTCCATCAAAGTCGCCCGTCTTTCTTTTATCGCATCGCTCCCTGCTGTCTAGCTAGCACGGCAAATGATTCATTGCTACGAACAATGAACACCTTGGTTCCTTCTGGAATTTTTTCATATAGCGTTTCCACATCCCGATTGTGCATGCGCACACACCCTTGCGTAATATAACGGCCAATCGATTGTGAATTGTTTGTGCCGTGGATTCCATAGATTCGTCCATCGGTTCCTTTTGCATCAAAGCCGATCCATCTTGTTCCAAGCGGGTTGCTTGGAGCACCTCCGGGAATACTCTTCTTTCGGTAATATGGATTTTTCGCTTTTACCTTCACTGTAAACAGCCCTTCAGGTGTTAAAGCTGTTGTGACACCTGTTGCCACAGGATAAACCGCCTCAATTCTTCCTCCTCGAATAAAAGCAAGCTGATTCGTCGCCTTGTTAATAATAATAAAAGGCTGGGTGGCTGATGATGCTGATGATGTCGTCGGCCACAGCAATGAGCATGATAGCATAATCGCCATAAGTAGCCGCATATAATTTCACCCTTTGCTTTTTCTTATATTTTGAAGCAAAAAGGAAAACCCCATTCATGATTTATTTGTCAGGATGAAACTGGCTTTTAATGATTAAATATTGCTCCAATTCCTTCACTAGGTGAAGCAATGCCGCTCGCTCTTCAAACTCTTCGCGCGTTTTCGGAAGCTCCATTGCCTCAAATTGCTTTTTCATATCATGAAGCTTTTGCAAAAAACGATCAGCTGTATTGCCTGGATGAATGGCATCGCTCAGCTCATCAATAAAATCAGCAACGACTTTTCGCTGCTCCACTGTATATGTAAGCGACGTCACAAGCGGAAGCACCCGCTCGATAATTTCAAACTGTTTTTCCCGCATTCGAAAATAGTGATAATATCCTGTTTCATTCCTTAAGAAATGGTTTTGGAGATTGTGCAAAGCCGCTATTTTCGCTTCCTGTAAAATATCTGCTGCCAGCATAAGCTCTTTCCCGTCCCAGCTGCTCTCGTTCGTCCGCAAATACTTCACAACTTCCTTCAAAATAATGCGAAATAAGTCTTCAATGATGCGCTGGTACTCCTTCAATTTCTTCTCGATGCTAGGCATATACATATTGACAATAAGAGCCACGCCAATTCCGATCACAACCAACAGTACCTCATTGATGACAATTTGCACGGTAAATTGTTTAGCCGCATAAAAATGAAGAATGATAACAGAGCTTGTCGCAATCCCTTCCGTGATCTTCAGCCTAACCGTCGCCGGAATAAAAAAGAGCAGCAGCAATCCAATCGAGACAGGATGATAAGCAATTCCTTTAAAAAAAATAAAGGAAAACACGATAGCTACCATGCAAGCAGCAAAGCGGGCCCACGCAGTTTGCAGCGATTTCTTTTTCGTCACCTGAATGCATAAAAGTGTAATAATTCCGGCTGATACAAAGTTATGCAATCCAAAATACTGAGCTAAACTAATAGAAGCGGTTGTGCCGATCGCTGTTTTAATGGTGCGATATCCTATTTTCAGCCTATACACCCCCTGTGAATGTCATGATGCTAACCACTTCATCATATAGAAGCTTGAGGCATTAACATCTGTTCTCGCATGCGCAAGCGCTGATCTGATTTCGCTGGTCAGGTAGACGAAAAGGCAGATCCCTGAACTCTTCCGACGTTGGATTTCCGTTCATTCCATCTTTGCATTGCTATACAAACACAATTGTTGATGAGCCATTATTTTACTAAAAAGATGGAATGATTGAGCTAGACACAAGCAGTGTCAATTGGTTTCTATTAGATAATCAATACACCTGATATACAAATTTTCTCGAATCATTCTCTATCCAACATCACCAACTCCGATTCAAAAAGAAAGGGATATTTGCAAACGGAACGCTCTCGGCTCGTTTTCTTCATCATCCATACTCATTCTATCTGCAAAAAAATAAAAAGATGATCGGCGATCACCTTTTTATTATAGCACCTTTTCGAGAAATTCTTGAGCCCTCTTGCTTTTTGGCGAGGCAAAAAACTCATTTGGCGGTGCATCCTCAATAAGCTGGCCGCCGTCTAAAAAAAGCACGCGGTCAGCCACTTCGCGGGCAAAACCCATTTCATGCGTCACAACGGCCATCGTCATGCCGGTATAAGCAAGCGACTTCATCACCTCAAGTACTTCTTTCACCATCTCTGGATCAAGTGCTGAGGTCGGTTCATCAAATAACATGATTTCAGGCGACATCGCAAGCGCCCGAGCAATGGCCACACGCTGTTTTTGCCCTCCAGATAAACGACTGGGGTACTCATTTGCCTTGGACACTAAGCCTACCTTCCCAAGCAGCTCCATTCCTTGGGTCTCTGCATCGCTTTTTGACATCCCTTTTACCTTGATTGGAGCATATGTTACGTTCTCTAAGACCGTCATGTGAGGAAACAGATGAAAATGCTGAAAAACCATCCCGACTTTTTCCCGCACTTTCATCATATCTGTTTGACGATTCGTAATTTCTTGCGATCCGATCCAAATTTGTCCGCGTGTCGGCTGTTCCAGCAAATTTAAACAACGCAAAAACGTGGATTTTCCAGAGCCGGATGGTCCGATAATGGCTACTACTTCTCCTTGTTCGATCTTTACTGTAATTCCCTTTAATACGTCCAACTTGCCAAATGATTTATGAAGGTCTACGACTTTAATCACTTTTTCTCATTCTCCCCTCGATCACTTTGCCAAGCATTGTGAGAATCATCACTAAAATGTAATAAATTATTCCCGCAATCAGCAACGGTTCAAAAAACGCATATTTGTCTCCCCCAACGATATAGGCGCGCCGCATAATATCCATCGCACCAATGACCGTTACAACTGCCGATTCTTTTGTCAATGTAATAAACTCGTTCATTAACGCCGGCAAAATATGTTTAAACGCTTGAGGCAAAATGATATTTCGCATCATTAGGGGATAGGGAACGCCCAATGCCATTGCCGCCTCTCTCTGGCCGCTATCAACCGCTAAAATGCCGGCGCGAATGATTTCAGAAATATAAGCAGCAGAGTTTAAGCCAAAAGCAATCACGGCGGCCGGAAAGGCTTCAATTTCAAAGCCGATCATTTGCGGCATGCCAAAATAAATAATCATCAGCTGCAATACAAGCGGCGTGCCGCGAAAAATGGAAGTATAAAGATCTGCCAGCCACGTTAACAGCTTGATTCTGCCGATTTTAAATAAAGCTAAAACAATTCCGAAAGCAAACCCCAACAATGCTGCCGATGCCACAATTTTTAACGTTACCCCTATCCCTTGTAAAATAAAAGGGATTGTCGGGATAAACTGAGAGAAATTTAAGCTCACACTCAAACCCGTCCTTCCTTATATATCATCAACCGTAAAAAAACGAGGCTTGCCCGTAAGCAGCGCTTGGCCTCGTTTGCTGTTTCGATTTTATCCAATCCGCTCCATTCGTTCCGATCACTGGCTTTCTTGCCGTTCTGATTTCGCCGGCCCATGTGTTTCATCTGCGTTCTTCAAACTAAATACCGATTCAACACGAAATTTAGTTACTGCTGATCAAACCATTTTTTAATAAGCTTGTCTACTTCTCCGTTCTTCATTTTTTCTTGTAATACTTGATTAAATTTGTCTGTTAGCTTGCTTCCTTTTGGGAAAGCAATGGCTGAGCCAGCTTCTTGCTCACTCGTCTGCATGGTCGTTCCCATTAACTTGCCACCGCTGTTCTTTATATACCCTTTGGCGACGGTATTTTCGATAATCGCCGCATCGAAACGCCCAGCTTGTATTTCTTGAATTAACTCTGGTATGCGATTGCGACTTTCAAGCTTCATATCAATGGTTTTTGCAAGTTTTTTCGCCTCTCCCTCTTGAATGGAGGCTGTTTGCACTCCAACCGTTTTTCCTTTTAAGTCCTCCATTGTCTTTAACCCATTTTCTTTTTTTGTAACAATCATATTTTTCGCTACATAATACACATCAGAAAAGTCGACACTTTTTTTCCGCTCCGGCGTAGGGGTCATACTCGCTAAAACGAAATCAACCTTACCCGATTGCAAAGCTGGAATCAAGCCATTGAAATCCATGTCAACCACTTGGACTTCATATCCAAGCTCTTTGGCGATCATATTTGCTAAATCAATATCAAAACCAATGACCTCGTCCCCTTTCGCTGTATCCATATACTCAAAAGGTGCATAATCAGCAGAGGTGCCTAGTTTCAATATTTTTTTATTTGACTCGCTTTGTTTTTCTGCAGATGATCCGGATGCCCCGCAGCCAGAAAGCAAACTAATGAACAGAATACAAAATAATAGCGACAAAAGTCCTCTCCATTTTTTCATGATCTTTGCTCCTTCTCTTCCCATTCAAAAGGTATTATATTTATATACTTTTATAACAACCATATTTAGAAATTGTCTAATGACAGACGTCTTCCATTTTCAACTGCAGTTCATGATTTTTTGTAATAAGACTAGTCTTTCTTAAGTTATTAAAACAATTTGTATCATAACATCGTTTTCATAAATATGCAATCCGTTTTCATAAATATAAAATTATTTTTATATTTTAAAAATATTCAACTGTCAAAAAAAGATCTGCCCGTCTTAAACGAGCAGATCTGGTTATAAGCTTCTTTATACTTCATCACAATGCTGTTCAAAGGCCGCTTGCAGCTTCTGAACAACGGCAATTGGTTCATGTCCTTCAATTTCATGGCGTTCAATCATTGTGCAAATCTTCCCATCCTTTAATAAAGCAAATGATGGAGAAGATGGCGGATAGCCAACAAAATATTCACGCGCTCTCGCCGTCGCTTCCTTATCTTGACCAGCAAACACAGTCACGAGATGATCTGGGCGCTTATCATAGTGAACAGCATGCGCCGCGGCTGGACGAGCAATTCCTCCTGCGCAGCCGCACACAGAGTTCACCATGACAAGCGTTGTTCCCTTCCGGCTAAATGCTTCATCTACCTCCTGTGGCGTGCGCAACTCTTCATATCCTGCTTCCACTATTTCTTTACGTGCTTGTTGGACAATGTCATTCATAAAAAACTGAAAGTTAAATTCCATATCACTCGCTCCTTCTTTCTTTTTTTTATCATACCAATAAGAGGAGCGATGTTTCAATTTATATGACATCGTGCATTTTTTTAATTGCAAACAGGCCTGCCTTCAAATGTCATTGAATTTAGTACGATTTGATTTTTGTTTCCAATTGTCTGAGGGTTAACTGGTTCAACTCTGAAAAACCGTCTTCCAACGAAATGATTTTTCCTTCATAAACAGGATAAACTCCTTGCCATCCCCCGACAATGGTATAAAATTCTGTTCCTTCAACAGGTTTTAAAAAACAAACATACCGCCCTTCCGCCATAGGCCCTGGGTAAACTTTGTTAATTGGATTTAAAGGGGCAGGAAGTGGCTCAACTCCGGTGGATAACACGTTGATGATTTTACCATTCGTCCCCTTTATATATTGGTCTACATGAAATCGTTGGACAAAATTGACAAGCCGTCCACTTTGCACTGATTTGTCTAGTGATCGTTTCTGATGTGAAGTATCAAACCAGCCATACGCAATGAACGTTGAACGATTTACTAACCCCTTCAACGTTTCGGCACGTTTGATATGGACTGCTTGCTTTGGAATGCTATCAGAATAAGCCTCAGCAGGGAAATGAAACATAAACAGCAAGCCTATACAGATGAATAGCTTAGACCATCCTCTCATTTCATCACCTCATCATACACACTTCGTTAGCTGTTACTATTGTTCAACAATCTTCCTTTTTTTATGTGATCATTTAACATTCTTCAGTCGAGAAGTCTCCCACTTCTAAATCTTGCGAAGCTTGATGAAAGTGGGAGATGAATCGACTTCGGACAAGGACAGGCTTTTGCCTGTTCAATTGTCTGACCCTGTGGTAAAATAAACCTATGTCGTTCTTTCATAACTGGATATAGGAGGTTGCATGGAGAAAATAAAATGCGAAAACCAAGCGGATCCTTCCATGCGTAAAATATCCAAGGTACAAAAGAACTCCGAATTGTCGGACATCTAGGGTTGGAACGACCCGAAGTCACGCTCAGGGAGACGAAAGGCGGCTTTCGTCGTGGAACTGAGAAGCTCCCACTTCAAGCTTTAGCTAAGTGGTGAGTAGTTCACTAACAGAAAGAATGAAAAGAACTATATGAAAAACGTAAGAATGAATAAAAATAAAAATCCTCGCCTTCTGCCAAGTACAAAAAAGAATGTTCTATGGCTTAAGGAAGCCGACCGTTTAGCGCTGGCCAATGCTCTGCAGAACAAATGATAAATAAAAATAACGGCAATCGCTTTGATATACAAAAGCATTGCCGTCAAGGTTTTCGCTTATCAATGTCTCATGCTGTTTTACGTTAGAACATTTATTTAACACCATGCACCGAGAAGTCTCCCACCTCTACACGAAGGAAAGGTGGGAGAGGTTCATAGTGTAATTTTAATCTTAAAACCATCACTGCTTGATACATCAAGAAGAACAAGTTTTCTGAATGACATTTTCGCATTGATCAACTCTTTTCTTAAGACTTTTAAATATTCTTCTTTGATGGGAACATTCGAATACTTTTTAATACAACTCGCTATGATTCGGATGGTCACATCATTTAACACCACCTTCATGGGTAAAGGAAGGATAAGACGATGTCCGTTTGCCTCAATTCTAATCTTCATAACAGACCTCCGAATCACTCAATTACAACTTCAACGTTATCGCCATTAGCACTCTTAACCTCCACTATCTTACCTATCACTCCGCTTTCCGCCATTAGTAATATCGCTTGTAAATCAATGTTTTTCAAAGCATCATGGCATGAAATCTGTGGTAATTGCATTCCGATTTCCAAAGCAGCTTTTATCAATCCAAGTGGTACATTCACTTTTACAATATCCCCCTGTTCACTATGAACAAATACCTTTAAAAGCATTTTGTTGAAATCTTTGCGTTCTTCTGCTGAAACGACTTGAACAACTTTAGATTTTTCACCCCTTAGAAGTTCATCTACTGTGACACGAAAATAATCCGCGAGTTGAGGAAGTAAAGTAATATCTGGGCATGACAAGTCATTTTCCCATTTGCTTACTGCTTGAGAAGAGACTCCGATGTATTCTGCAAGTTGGTCCTGTGTCATTCCCTTTTTCTTTCTGAATTCTCCAATCCTTGAACCTAATGTATTAGCCATTTTCGATACCTACCTTTTGTTATGAAGTTGAAATAAATGTTAATTATACTGAACTTTATACATATTATTGCATTTAATAGGTATCGATTGAATAGAGAAATCGTTGAATTTTATCATCTATAAGTTGATTTTCAATCTACCGTTAGTTGTTTTTGTTACATATTGTAATAATAAATATCCTTGCCCTTTTCCAGACCGCTTCATCATCTAAGTCTCCTCAAAACGAGCTTCCGTCGTACGTGAACGAACAATCATATGTGTCCCGCATTGATTCGAAAGAAGTTCACCGTTTTGATCTTTTCTTGCCTACGTTTTCACTTGAGAGAACTAGGAATCCATAATGGCGCGGCAACAGCTTGATCACTTATTTCTCCTTTTTCGTACAAACGAACGGAACAGCTTGTAGCTTGAACTCCTCTGTATACAATTGAAATGTTGGTTTTTTTCGCCATAAAAAATCCCCTTCAAGTATCGTGTGACAGGCCATATCTGAAATGTGGGCTTTTACCAAGAAGCCCCCCACCTCCATCCCGTTAAGAGGTGGGAGAGGTTCATCACCGGTTACTCAAAGGGGATCAAATATCACATTCCGTAGAATTTAATCTAAGGCTTTTTGATCTATTTACTCAGACCCTTTTTTGGTTTCGTAAATCTGCAATAATTGTTGTACGGCCTTCGTGACAGAGAGCGTACCGGCAATGACATGATTTTCAATCATCGGCAGCTCTGCTTTAATTTGCGGATGCGAGAAAAAGCTTGATTCTAAATAATCTTTAATCATGGAGTAAATCCAGTCCTTCAATTGGTGGCGCCGCCGCGCATCAAATGCGCCTGACTGCTTGGTGACGGAAATAAATGCTTCCACAACGTTCCAAACTTTTTCGATCCCTTCTCCCAACAATGCTGAACACGTGTAGGCCTTCGTTTCCCATCCTGGTGTGGCCGGACGCAAATAGTGCAAAAACTGATTATATTCTTCTCGAGCCGCTTCCGCTTTTGGTTTATTATCGCCATCCGCCTTATTAATCACAACCGCATCCACAAGCTCCATAATTCCTTTTTTCATTCCCTGCAATTCATCGCCAGCACCAGTAAGAGCGATCATCATAAAGAAATCGACCATGCTGCGTACGACAAATTCGCTTTGCCCGACTCCGACCGTCTCAATTAAAATAATATCGTATCCCGCTGCTTCGCATAAAAGCATCGTTTCCCGCGTTTTTCGATGAACGCCGCCAAGCGTCCCTCCGGATGGCGACGGACGGATAAAGGCACGCGGATCGCGCGCGAGATTTTCCATCCGCGTTTTATCGCCGAGGATGCTGCCGCCGGTAATAGAGCTGCTCGGGTCAACCGCTAAAACGGCAACCCGATGCCCTTGTTCACACAAAAATTGTCCAAACGCTTCAATAAAAGTGCTTTTTCCGGCGCCTGGCACACCTGTGATGCCGATTCGAATCGATCTCCCGACATGCGGCAAAAGCTCGTGCAAAATTTGCTGGGCCCTCTCCATATGTTTAGCTGCATTGCTTTCTACTAATGTGATGGCCTGTGCCAAAATGGTGCGATCGTTGTTTAATACCCCCTCCACATATTCGCTTACTGAGCGCTCTTTGCGTTTCACCCATTTTTTCGTTTCCTGCGATCTCAGAGTGGTGTCTTCCTTTCCCTTCACATAGGCAGTCGCAAAATCAGCCGTCTGTTCTTTTGGCGCCCATTCTGGACGGTAGGTCCGTTCTTCACTCATTGGCTCACTTCCTCATACCCGATCCGCTTATAAATTTCATGCAATACCTTTTCAGCCGCAGTCGGAATCACTGTTCCTGGGCCAAAGATAGCCGCCGCTCCATGCTCGTATAAAAATTCATAATCCTGTGGCGGAATCACTCCTCCGGCCACAACAATAATATCTTCACGACCTAGTTTGCGCAGCTCCTCCACCAGTTGCGGTAGCAAGGTTTTATGTCCCGCAGCAAGCGAGCTCATGCCAATGACGTGAACATCATTTTCCACCGCTTGACGCGCCGTTTCCTCTGGTGTTTGGAAAAGCGGGCCGATATCCACATCAAATCCTAAATCAGCAAATGCAGTGGCAATTACTTTCGCTCCGCGATCGTGTCCATCTTGGCCCATTTTCGCAATCATGATGCGCGGTCTGCGTCCTTCAAGCTCATAAAACTCATCCGTCAGCTTTTTCACTCGCTCGATTTCTTCCTCATTTGTAAATTCTGAACTGTAAACACCGCTGATTGATCGGATGACCGCCTTATGGCGCTTCGCTACTTTTTCAATCGCATAAGAAATTTCACCTAATGTCGCCCGAACGCGAGCGGCCTCTACTGACAATTCCAGTAAATTCCCTTCTCCTGTTTCCGCCGCCTTTGTAATAGCTTCCAGCGCTTGTTGAACTCGCTCTTCATCGCGGGAAGCACGCAGCTGCTGCAGTCTTTCAATCTGTCGCAGACGCACCGCTGTATTATCGACCTCTAAAATGTCAATTGGCACTTCTTTATCAGGGCGGTACTTATTCACTCCGATGATCGTTTCCGCTCCTGAATCAATTTTCGCTTGCCGTCTTGCGGCTGCTTCTTCAATTCTCATTTTCGGAAGGCCGGTGTCAATCGCTTTCGCCATTCCGCCAAGGCTTTCGATTTCTTCAATGTGTTTCCATGCGCGAGTCATCAGCTCGTTCGTTAACGCTTCCACATAATAAGAGCCGGCCCAAGGATCAATCACATTGCAAATTCCCGTTTCATCCTGCAAATAAAGCTGTGTATTGCGGGCAATTCGCGCTGAAAAATCCGTTGGCAAAGCAATCGCTTCATCCAACGCGTTCGTATGCAGCGATTGAGTATGCCCAAGAGCCGCTGCATGCGCTTCAATACATGTGCGCACAACATTGTTGAATGGATCCTGTTCGGTCAAGCTCCAGCCTGATGTTTGCGAATGCGTGCGCAGCGCCAGTGACTTCGGATTTTTCGGGTTAAAGGTTTTCATCATTTTCGCCCAAATAATGCGCGCCGCTCTCATTTTGGCGACTTCCATAAAATAATTCATGCCGATTGCCCAGAAGAACGACAAACGCGGCGCAAACGAATCAATATCAATTCCTGCTTTCAAACCTGTTCTCACATACTCTAAACCATCCGCAAGCGTATAAGCTAATTCAATGTCGGCTGGTGCTCCTGCTTCTTGCATATGATATCCTGAAATACTAATACTGTTAAATTTAGGCATATATTTCGACGTATATTCGAAAATATCCGCAATAATGCGCATGGACATTTCCGGAGGATAGATATACGTGTTGCGCACCATATATTCCTTCAAAATATCATTTTGAATCGTTCCAGAAAGCTTGTCCTGCGTCACTCCCTGCTCCTCTGCTGTGACAATATAAAAGGCCATAATCGGCAAAACGGCTCCATTCATGGTCATCGACACAGACATTTGGTCAAGCGGAATGCCGTCAAATAAAATTTTCATATCTAAAATGGAATCGATCGCTACGCCTGCTTTTCCAACATCGCCGACCACGCGCGGATGATCTGAGTCATAGCCGCGGTGGGTGGCAAGATCAAACGCGACGGAAAGGCCCTTTTGCCCCATGGCTAGATTACGGCGGTAAAAAGCATTACTCTCTTCCGCTGTGGAAAATCCTGCGTATTGGCGAATCGTCCATGGACGATTGACGTACATCGATGGATAAGGCCCTCTTAAATAAGGAGGAATGCCCGGCATGTAATCCAGAAAATCCAGCTCTTCAATATCCTGCTTCGTATACAGCGGTTTCACTGCGATTTGTTCATTCGTCTGAAATAACAGATCCTCCATTGACGCTTTTAATTTTTGTTCAATAGCCTGCTTCCATTGCTGTTCGTTGGCCGATTGGTTTGATAGATGCAAAGGAATATTTGTAAAATCGACTTTTCTACTCATCGAGAGCCACCCCCATTTCCTTCATCACCGTAACAAGCGTTTCGTAACAATTCGATCCTATATGAATGAATCCATCAATTCCAGCCTGTGTAAACATCGCTTCTCTATCAGGATTTTGCTTTCCGGCTACATATAATTTAATATGAGACTGCGCTTTCTTTAGCTCTGTTGCAATCAAAGGCACAGTCTCTATATAGCTTTCATCAGTGCCGCAAATAATGTAATGAGATCCATTCAGACGAAGCGCTTCCTGTACAGCTTCTTGGACCGACATATAGCCATCGTTTTTTACCACTTCAAAGCCCCCCGCCTCAAAAAAGCCTGTGATAAAATCAGCGCGTGCTTTATGATTTGGAATCGGGCCAAGATTGATTAAACGAACGGTTGGACGCTTTCCAGAAGTCGCAAGATGCGCCTCTGCCGCTTTTCTCAATTGTTCAAACGGCTCGGCCAAACGCCATTGCGGAATCGGCTGGATGCAAAACGACAAACCACTGCTTTTTAGCGCCTTCTCTATTTCCTGAACGGTCGCTCGTTGAGAAACCGCAGATAAAGCAGTTTTTACCCATTGCTTTGCTGTAAATTCCTTTTTCAATTGATCGATTCGTTCTTTATCGAGCGATTGCTCGGCGGATATGCAGGCGTGTTTTCGATGAAGCTGTGCGGTTGGCTCTGCTAAATTCGCATAGACGTTCGTGCCAACGATTTTTTCCTTGCACGTTTTGACATTTCGATCGCGCTGCGCGGCTACTTGATTTACCTCCGATTGCACAAAGCCTTCCTCAAGAGCTTTCGTCATGCCGCCTTTTGCTTCAATTTGTTGAAATAGCTTCCACGTCTCTCGGGCCACTTGCGCCGTCAACGTTTCGACATAATAAGAACCTCCAGCCGGATCAATGACTCGGCCAATATGAGCTTCCTCTAGTAAAATCAGCTGTGTATTGCGGGCAATTCTTCGTGAAAATTCATCGGCTGGCTGAATCGCTTCATCAAAAGGAGAGACATGAAGGCTATTCATTCCGCCCACAACAGCCGCAAACGCTTCTGAAGTCGCCCGAAGCATATTAACATATGGATCATATATTGTTTTCGTAAAATAAGATGTGCGAGCATGCATCGTGAGCTTTTGGGCATCTTCACTGCCGCCAAACGCTTGAACAATATTGGACCAAACCACCCGAGCGGCGCGCAGCTTCGCAATTTCCATAAAGAAATTGGAACCGATCGCAAAAGAAAAGCTGATGCGCTGCGCGATGTCATCAATCTCCAAGCCACGGTCGAGGCACTCGCTGATATATTCTGCCGCCGCCGCAAATGCAAAGGCTAGCTCCTGCACCGCATTGGCACCGCCATTATGATAAGACTCGCCATGAACTATCACGGTTCGTATATTTGGCATATGCTCCATCGCCCATTTTGTCACATCGGCCATCATATCATATGAATCTTCGAGCAAAACAGGAAGCTGTCCTTTTTGGACAAGCCCCCCCAGCGGATCCATGCCAATCTCGCCATGCAATGCCTCAAGAGGTACTTGTTGTTTTTGCAAATAGGTAGCGAACAACGCTAAAAACGGCAATGAGCAGGCCCCTGCATCCACTCGAATCGGATAATGCCGTAAATCAATGCCAGAAAACATTGTTTCTACATCTTCAAGCGTCGTTACTAAAAAACCGAGCCTGTCGAGCACAAGATGGATGGCTGTTTGCCCTCTCGCGATGTCATGTTTGACCATTTCATTCCATTCTTTTGCACTCGCTGCAGAAAGCTCCTGACTGATAAACCATGGTTGTTGAAGATACCCATTGACTTCCGTCCCGCGTACATAATCAGCAAAACCCGGAAGCTGCTCAAGATGCTCTAACGATTCAATATCTTGACGTGTATAGATCGGTTGAATGCGCACATTTTCATAAGTGGTAGAATATAGCTTTTCAATTGGCTTCCCTTTTAATGATTTCTCGACTTCTTGCTTCCATTCCTCATAACTCGGAATAGGAAACAAGCCATTTTTCATCGTTGAAATCTCTGTCATCTATAATCCCTCCCCTTTGTTATCTGCTTGCTTCCTCTCTTCAGAAAACGCTTACTTTTGAATTTTTTTAAACATTCGTTACATATTTATTTTAGTATATATAAGCCTTGCGGGCAATGAACAAAACGGCTATCTTCCCAGACAGGCGCGATTTCTTTTTTCCTATCGTTCTCTTGAAGATAGATGGCTCTATCCTAAGGTTTTGCTTTTATGTTGTGTTGCTACAAAAAAGTCACTTATTTTCCAATTTTTCTTCCATCCACTCATAGTAAAGTTGAATCTGCTTGATTTTAAATGCAAACACCTACCGCCGAAATGCAGCGGTAGGTGTTTTTCTTAATAGATCGGTGTATTTTCTTTAGATGTGTTTTCTAAAATTTCTTTCACGCGCGCTAAGAAGCGGCCGCAGATCAAACCGTCAAGAACGCGATGGTCAAGCGACAAGCAGAGGTTCACCATGTCGCGAACCGCGATCATGCCGTTATTCATCACAACTGGGCGTTTCACAATCGCTTCTACTTGTAAAATTGCCGCTTGTGGATAGTTGATAATTCCCATCGATTGTACAGAACCGAATGAGCCTGTGTTATTGACTGTGAATGTGCCGCCTTGCATATCTTCTGGACGAAGTTTGCCTGCCCGCACTTTTGCAGCTAATTCAGAAATTTCCCGAGCAATGCCTTTGATGGTTTTTTCATCAGCATTTTTAATGACAGGGACAAATAGAGCATCGTCCGTTGCAACAGCGATCGAAATGTTGATCTCTTTCTTCTGGACGATTTTGTCGCCCGCCCACATCGAATTAATTTGCGGGAATTCTTTCAGCGCTTGAGCGACCGCCTTTACGAAGAACGCAAAATAGGTTAAATTGAACCCTTCGCGTTTTTTGAACTCGTTTTTCATGGAGTCGCGGTAAGCAACTAGGTTCGTAACATCCACTTCCACCATCGTCCACGCGTGAGGCGCTTCATGTTTGCTGCGAAGCATGTTAGCAGCAATCGCCTTGCGGACAGGGGTAACTGGAATTTCTACATCACCTGCTTGTACAGGAACAGAAGGCGCAGCTTGTTGTTTTGGAGCTGCTGCTGGTTCTGCTTGCGGTGCTTCTTGAACTGGTTGTGCTGCCGCTTGAGCTGCTGGTTTTTGTCCTGGAGTCGGAATATTCCCAGACTCAATTAATTTTAACAAGTCTTTGCGCGTAATGCGTCCGCCTGCACCTGTGCCTTGTACTTGCTCAAGGTCAATATTATGCTCTTGAGCGAGGCGTAAAACAGCAGGCGAGTAGCGTCCTCTTTCTCCTGCTGGTTTTTTCGGTGCTTGAGCAGGAGCCGCTGCTTGTGATGCTGGTGCTTCAGTTTTTGGAGCTTCTGCTTGTGTTGCTTCTGCAGCAGGAGCCTCAGGGGCACTTCCTTCTCCTTCGACTTCAATTGTACAAATAACAGCGCCAACTGGCAGTGTTTCTCCCTCTGACGCAATTAATTCTTTAATAACGCCAGTGAAAGAGGAAGGAACTTCCGCATTTACTTTGTCTGTCATAACTTCTGCAATCGGATCGTATTTATTTACTTTATCGCCAACAGATACGAGCCATTTGCTGATCGTACCCTCTGTGACACTTTCTCCGAGCTGAGGCATTGTGATTTTTTCGATTGCCACTTCGATGACCTCCTATCTTGATTAAAGGCTGCTTTTATGATGATTTCGCATGACAAGGCAAGCGATTGCTTGCCATTGTCACTTTCTCTTATTTTTCCCTCTTTTTTTTAGCATTCCATACTCATGTTCGTTTTTGGCATTAGAATGCCGCTAATTCGCGAATCGCTTTTTCCACTTTATCTGGGTTCACCATGAAGAATTTTTCCATCGTTGGCGCATACGGCATTGCCGGTACATCCGGACCAGCAAGACGCATGATTGGCGCGTCTAAGTCGAATAAGCAATGTTCTGCAATAATTGCCGCAACCTCGCTCATAATGCTTCCTTCTTTATTGTCTTCCGTTACAAGAAGAACTTTGCCCGTTTTGCTTGCTGCTTCAATGATCGCTTCTTTATCAAGCGGATAAACTGTACGCAAATCCAATACATGAACAGAAATGCCATCTTGAGCGACACGCTCTGCTGCTTGAAGTGCAAAATGTACACATAAGCCGTAAGTGATGATCGTAATATCGTCGCCCTCTCGTTTAACGTCTGCCTTGCCGATTGGCAATACATAGTCATCTTCAGGTACTTCGCCTTTAATGAGACGATAAGCGCGTTTGTGCTCGAAGAATAGTACTGGATCTTCGTCGCGAATCGCAGCTTTTAACAATCCTTTCACATCATATGGAGTGGATGGCATGACGATTTTTAAACCTGGCTGGTTCGCGAATACCGCTTCAACAGATTGAGAATGGTAAAGCGCTCCGTGAACGCCGCCGCCATAAGGAGCACGGATCACTACCGGGCAGTTCCAATCATTGTTGGAACGATAACGGATACGCGCAGCTTCAGAAATGATTTGGTTCACAGCCGGCATAATAAAATCAGCAAATTGCATTTCGGCAATTGGACGCATTCCGTACATTGCTGCACCGATCGCAACACCGGCAATCGCAGATTCTGCTAGAGGCGTGTCAATGACACGTTCTTCACCGAACTGATCGTATAATCCGATGGTTGCTTTGAATACCCCACCTTTTTTACCTACGTCTTCACCTAATACGAATACGCGCGGATCGCGTTCCATTTCTTCGCGAATCGCCATCGTCACCGCATCAATGTATGAAATTACTGGCATTCTTCATTCCCCCTTACTTCTCAGCATATACGTACTTTAATGCATGCTCCGCTTCAGCATACGGTGCTTTTTCTGCATAATCAGTCGCTTCATTGACTTGTTTCATGACGCGATCAAGAATTTCTTTTTCTAACTCTTCTGTTAATACGCGTACTTCTTTCAAGTAGCCAGCGAATGAAAGAATCGGATCCTTCGCTTTTGCTTCCGCTAACTCCTCTGGTGTACGATAAGCGCGATCATCATCGTCGGAAGAGTGAGCTGTTAAACGATAAGAAACCGTTTCAATCAATGTAGGACCTTCGCCGCGACGTGCACGGTCAGCTGCTTCTTTCACGGCTTTATACACTTCTAACGGATCATTTCCATCTACTGTATATCCAGGCATGCCGTAGCCGATCGCCCGATCTGATACTTTTTCGCACGCCAATTGCTTTTCGACTGGAACAGAGATCGCGTATTTATTGTTTTCGCACATAAAAATAACTGGTAGCTTATGAACCCCAGCAAAATTCGCACCTTCATGGAAATCTCCTTGGTTGGAAGAGCCTTCACCAAATGTAACGAAGGAGATGAAGTCTTTCTTTTCCATTTTCGCTGCTAATGCGATACCTACTGCGTGAGGCACTTGTGTTGTAACCGGCGAAGAGCCTGTTACAATGCGGTTTTTCTTTTGTCCAAAGTGTCCTGGCATTTGACGTCCGCCAGAGTTTGGATCTTCTGCTTTTGCAAATGCAGAAAGCATCAATTCTGTTGGCGTCATTCCAAACGTTAAGACGACACCCATATCGCGGTAATAAGGCAATACATAGTCTTTTGTGCGATCTAATGCAAAGGCTGCACCAACTTGAGCTGCTTCTTGGCCTTGACAAGAGATTACGAATGGAATTTTACCAGCACGGTTTAAAAGCCACATACGCTCGTCAATTTTACGAGCCAATAGCATTGTTTCATACATTTCTAATACCGTTTCATCACTTAAGCCTAGCGCTTGATGACGATTTTCTGCCATCGAAAAAACCTCCTTTATTGACTTAGAAATGAATCGCTTTGCCGTCAACGGCTAACGCTGCTTCAGCCATCGCTTCTGATAAGGTTGGATGCGGATGGATCGTATGAGCTACTTCCCAAGGAGTAGCATCGAGAACACGTGCAAGTCCCGCTTCTGAAATCATATCAGTCACGTGAGGCCCAACCATATGCACGCCAAGCAAATCGTTTGTATTTTTATCAGCGACAATTTTGACAAAGCCTTCTGCTTCACCAAAGACAAGCGCCTTTCCGATCGCTTTGAACGGGAATTTGCCGACTTTCACATTGAAGCCTTTTTCTTTTGCCTCGTCTTCTGTTAAGCCGACGCTCGCTACTTCTGGACGGCTGTAGACACATTTTGAAATCATTGTGTAATCAATTGGTGACGGAGCTTGTCCAGCAATATGCTCAACAGCGACAATGCCTTCATGCGACGCTACGTGAGCAAGCTGAAGGCCGCCGATCACATCGCCAATCGCATAAATATGGGACTCTTTTGTTTGATAAAATTCGTTCGTTTGAATGAACCCTTTTTCAACAATGATATCGGTATTTTCTAAGCCAATTCCTTCAACATTAGCTTGACGTCCGACTGATACAAGCATTTTTTCCGCTGTAAATGCTTTTTGTTCGCCTTTATGCTCCGCTTTGATCGTGACATCCTTGCCTTTTTCAAGCGTTTCTGGCAATACTTTCGCACCTGTCACGATTTGAATGCCGCGTTGCTTTAATACTTTTTCTACTTCTTTGGACACATCGCGGTCTTCCGTTGGCAAAATGCGGTCTGCATACTCTAGCACCGTTACTTCTACGCCAAAATCATTGAGCATAGAAGCCCACTCGATGCCGATCACACCGCCGCCAACGATAATGATCGATTTTGGAAGAGCTTCAAGCTGTAGCGCTTCATCAGATGTAATCACAAGCTCGCCATCAATATCAAGCCCTGGCAATGTACGCGGACGAGAGCCAGTGGCGATAATCACATTTTTCGGAACAAGCATCTCATTTTCTTCGCCATTGTTCATTTCAACTGAAATCGTTCCTGGCATCGGCGAAAAAATCGACGGTCCTAAGATGCGGCCAGTTCCTTCATATACATCAATTTTTCCTTTTTTCATTAATCCTTGAACGCCTTTATGTAGCTGTTCAACGATTTTCCGCTTACGCTCCTGCACTTTAACAAAATCTAATTTCACATCGCTAGCAAGTACACCAAACGTTTCACTTTCTTTTGTTTGTGCATATACTTCAGCGCTGCGAAGCAATGCTTTACTTGGAATGCACCCTGCATGCAGACAAGTGCCGCCAAGTTTTCCTTTTTCGACGACAGCTGTTTTGAGCCCGAGCTGCGCTGCGCGAATGGCTGCTACATATCCGCCCGTACCGCCACCTAATATGACGAGATCATATTCTTTTGCCATGAGTCTCTCTCCTTCCTATTGCAAAACTTCAACTTTAGAAAAATTTCCAGGATACACCTTCTCTTTCTCTTCACCGCGTAAAACACGAAGCGCTCCTTCAGCTAGCGCTTGAAGCTCATTTTCTCCCGGATGAACAATGACGTCAGCAATCCATTTCACACGATCAGCGATTTCCTTTACAAAGCCTTTTCCGTATGCTAAACCGCCAGTTAAAATAATCGCGTCTACCTTTCCTGCTAAAACCGCGCTGGCCGCCCCAATTTCTTTCGCCACTTGGTAAGCCATCGCACTATATACTAGCTTTGCCTTTTCATCTCCTGCTTCAATCATTTTTTCTACTTTTACCGCATCGTTTGTACCAAGATAACCGACTAAACCGCCTTGGCCAACAAGCATTTTTAAAATTTCTTCACGGTAATACTCTCCTGAGAAGCATAAAGATACGAGATCTCCTGCTGGAACCGTACCAGCACGCTCCGGACTGAATGGTCCTTCCCCGTCTAATCCGTTATTCACATCCACGACACGCCCTTGTTTATGAGCGCCAACTGTAATTCCGCCGCCCATATGAACAACAATGAAATTCAATTCTTCATATTTTTTGCCAAGCTCTTTCGCTACACGACGAGCAACGGCTTTTTGATTTAGAGCGTGGAAAATACTTCTTCTCTCGATTAATGAAAACCCTGAAATTCTCGCGATAGGGTCAAGCTCATCGACAACAACAGGGTCAACGATAAAAGCAGGAATGTTTAGGGCCGATGCAATTTCATGGGCTAAAATACCGCCAAGGTTCGAAGCATGCTGTCCCGCATATCCCTTGCGCAAATCGTCAAGCATCTGCTCATTTACGCGATACGTTCCGCCTTCAATCGGACGCAACAAACCACCGCGACCGCAAACAGCGCTTAATTTCGAGATATTGATTCCCTCTTGATCCAGCGTTTCTAAAATCGTTTGTTTGCGGAATTCATATTGATCAATAATGGATTTATATGATTGAATCACATCTGTGTCGTGGCGAATCGTTTTTTCAAAAATCGAGCGTTCGTTATCGAATACCCCGATCTTTGTCGATGTTGATCCTGGATTAATCACTAAGATGCGAAATTCTTTCGTTTGCAAGATGTCAACCTCCTTTTTACAGTGAAAGCGAGAATATCCATTCCCGCTTTCACCGATTATTGTTTAGCGACCGCGACGACGGCTTAAAATGTGATGGCCGTTTTGTAAAAATTGGCTGCGAGATTTACGCATTGTTTCAATTCTCTCTTCTGCCAAGCGGTCTGCCGCTTTATAGGATGGAATGTTGTCACGTTTAGCGATTTCAAATACTTTTTCAATATTGTTGTAAATTTGCTCTACTCGCTTCATTGCGCGTTCACGGTTGTATCCGTATAGCTCATCCGCCACGTTGATAACGCCACCTGCGTTGATGACGTAGTCAGGAGCATAAACGATACCCATTTCATGGATGATATCGCCGTGTTTTGCATCACGAAGCTGGTTGTTAGCTGCTCCTGCAATCACTTTTGCTTTTAATTGCGGAATCGTTTGATCATTGATAACACCGCCAAGTGCACAAGGTGCAAAAATGTCGCAATCTACGCCGTAGATCTCGTTAGGGTCGACGGCTTTTGCTCCAAACTCTTCCACAACACGTTGTACCGCTTCTTTGTTAATATCTGTCACGATTAATTTCGCACCTTCTTCATGAAGATGGCGGCATAGGTTGTAAGCTACGTTACCAACACCTTGAACAGCAATGGTTTTTCCTTCTAGAGAGTCGCTTCCAAAAGCTTCTTTTGCTGCTGCTTTCATACCGCGATAAACGCCATAAGCGGTAACAGGAGATGGGTTACCTGAAGAACCAAACGCTGGCGAAATTCCTGTTACGTAATCCGTTTCTTCATAAATAATGTCCATATCAGCCACTGTTGTACCAACGTCTTCCGCTGTGATATAGCGGCCGTTTAACCCCTGAATGAAGCGGCCAAATGCACGGAACATGGCTTCGTTTTTATCTTTGCGAGGGTCGCCGATAATAACCGTTTTTCCACCGCCCAGATTAAGGCCAGCAGCTGCGTTTTTGTATGTCATACCGCGAGCAAGACGAAGCGCATCTTCAATCGCAGCCTCTTCTGATTCGTACATCCACATGCGAGTTCCGCCAAGTGCTGGACCAAGCGTTGTATCGTGAATCGCAATAATCGCTTTTAATCCTGATTCTTTGTCTTGGCAAAATAATAGTTGTTCATAGTCATAATTTTCCATATATTTGAAAATTTCCATGTGATTTTCCTCCCCTATTTCTTTCATTTATCATTTATTTAGATGCGGAGCAAACCGCAAGTGCTAACGAATACAGCTTGCTTTCAGCCGAATCGGCGCGTGATGTCAAGACAATCGGCGCTTTCGCCCCTGCAATCACAGCCCCTACCTTCGCATTGGCAAAATAAACAAGCGATTTATATAAGATGTTTCCAGCTTCAATATCAGGAACGAGTAAAATATCAGCGTTTCCTGCAACCTCGCTGACGATTCCCTTATGCTCAGCAGCAGCTGGAGACACTGCATTGTCAAGCGCGAGCGGCCCGTCAACGATGCATCCTTTGATTTGACCGCGGTCATTCATCATCGAAAGCGCGGCTGCATCAATAGTGGCCGACATAGCTGGATTGACGACCTCAACCGCCGCAAGTGGAGCGACCTTTGGCTTCTCAATCCCAATCGATTTCGCAACAGAAACGGCATTGGCAATGATTTGCGCCTTTTGCTCTAAATCAGGTGCAATATTCATTGCTGCATCTGTGACGATGATATATCTATCATAATGTGGCACTTCAAACACGGCCACGTGGGATAATACACTTCCTGTTCGCAATCCGTATTCTTTATTTAACACGGCTTTTAAAATGGTCGCTGTCGGAATATTTCCTTTCATTAATACATTCGCTTCATTCAAGCGAACCGACTTAACAGCAAGCTCGGCTGCTTGAGCGACGGAATGAGCGTGAACAATTTGGATTTTTCCCTCTTTCTCATAATCCTTGTTCTTCTGCTTAAGCAGCTGCGAAATACGTTCGCGATCTCCATATAAAACAAATTTTCCGAATTGATGATCTAAGGCCATCGTAACGGCTTCAATCACCTCTTCGTCTTCCGCTGCGGCAACCGCAACAGTCATATCGGAATATTGGGTTGCTTGGTCAACTAGTGATTGTAGCTTCATTTCATGCATCCAACCCCTTTTTTCTTTATCATTTTGTCCGCTTTTTATTATATGCAAAAACTGTGCCAAATAAAAAAACACAAACGAATGAAAGAAAAGCGAGAAAAATGACGAAAAATCGTTGAAAACGCTTTATTATCTTTTTGCATTTTTTTGCACACCGCGCAATTTATTGCGTGTATTTTTTTGCAAGGTCGTATTTTTCCAGCTTATAGTATAAGCTGCGAATCGAAATTCCCAGCGCTTTGGCTGTGGCCGTTTTATTCCCTTGATGTTCAAGCAAGGCTGCTTCAATTAATTGAGCCTCATATTTTTCAAGCATTTCATCAAGCGGACCGATGCTGCTTGCAAAGGTGGGTTCTTCAGCTAACGCCTTATTCTGCGGCATTTGCAGCGGTGGAATATGGTGAACATCAATAAGCACTTCATTGAATTTCATAAAAATCATGGCCCGGCCCAATACATTTTCCAACTCGCGAACATTGCCCGGCCAATCATAGGATAAAAGATAGCGAATCGCTTCCTCCGTCAAGCCCTCGACATTTCTGCCATAATCCTGATTCAGCTTATGGATTAAATGTCGGCATAAAGCAACAATATCCTGCTTTCTTGCGCGAAGCGGCGGAATATGGATCGGCATACGGCTGAGGCGATAGTATAAATCTTCGCGAAATGTTCCTTCAGCAATTGCCTTTTCCAGATTGACGTTTGTCGCGGCAATCACCCGCACATTAATAGGAATGGGCTTTGTGCCGCCAACACGGACAATTTCTCTTTCTTGCAAAACGCGAAGTAGCTTGGCCTGAGTATTAGCAGAAAGCTCGCCGATTTCATCAAGAAAAATGCTTCCATTATTCGCTTCTTCAAACAACCCTCTTTTCCCGCCACGCTTCGCACCGGAAAAAGCGCCTTCTTCATATCCGAATAGTTCGCTCTCCAATAGTGTTTCAGAAATGGCCGCACAATTCACGCGGATAAATTTGTTATATTTTCTATCGCTGGCATTATGAATGGCGTGGGCAAACAGCTCTTTTCCCGTTCCTGATTCGCCGCGCAGCAAGATGGTAACAGGGGTTTTCGCAGCTAATTTTGCTTGTTCAATGGCCACCATCATTTCTTCCGATGTACCGATGATATCATCAAACGAATACTTCGCTTCCAGCGTGCGGATAATTTGCCGTGCTCGATTTAATTCGTTAGTCAGACGCTGAATTTCTGAGACGTCGTGAATAATGCCGACGCTTCCTTTTAACATGCCATCGACAATAATTGGAGCGACATTCACGATCACATCACGGCTTTTTGGTCCTACCTTCATGCGCACTCCACGAACAGGACGCCGTGTTTTCAACACTTGCATATGCATGCTTTCCCCTTCAGAAATATCAGCTGTCGCTGGTTTTCCGATCACTTCCTCCTCAGATAGGCCGGTAATGCGCGTATAAGCAGGGTTAATCAAAATGCCTTTTCCGTGCTCATCCACCACTGAAATGGCTTCTTCAGAAGAATGAATAATCGCTTCCAGCATCATGCGGATGTCCTTTAAATTAGTTACTTCTTCAGCAAGTTTCATCACTTCTGTCACATCTTTAAAAACCGCCAGCGCGCCAAACAATCTCCCTGATTCATCGATCATCGGAATGCGTGTCGTGATGATTTTTCGGCCGTTTTCAAGCTCTTGTTCTTGATGAATTTCCGTTTTTCTCGTTTTTAATATGCGAGGCAGCTGGCTGGTCGGAATCACTTCTAAAACATGCTTTCCAATCACTTGCTGCTTATCGACTTTGATCATAGCGGCAGCGCTGTCATTCATGTGTGTAATATAAGCAAATTCATCCACTACAATCATTCCATCATGTGTGGAGTTAAGGATTAAATCAAGACGTGCTGTTTCGCTTTTCAAAGTCGAAATCAACGCCTCTTTTTCTTCGACAAGCTCGGCAATCACATAGGCGACCTCTCCAGGAATCACAAGTGTATTTTTTTTTCGTTTTTGACTGATCTCCGCAAACACATCCTTTTCACCAGTTGCTTCCACCACAATATCAATGTCGTCAGTTAAAAACGGACGCCAGTCGTTTCCTGTACGAATATTCATTCTTTTCGCCAATTCTAATCCAGGCGCCTTATCATCGCGATCAATAACGGCTACGATCTCAACAATCGCTGTTTCCTGAAATATTTTCAATAAAGCAGTGCCACCTTTGCTGGCTCCTACAATCAATGCTTTTTTCATTTGCTTCACCTTTAAACTATGCAATTTTTTGCAGACAATTTTATCATATCATTAATGAATATTTCTTGACAAATATAATCAAATCGTTATGATTTTTTCATGAACCCATTTTCTATAGGAAAGGATTCTGCTCGTATGCAACGAATCATTGCCCTTGTGATTTTATTGATCCCTGGCTTTTTAGCTGCTTTAGGAATTAAATGGATGCGCGATACCTTATTTGGCATCCTACATCCTCCCATTCCTGCTCTTTGGCTGCAATTTTTGGGCGGTTTTGTTTTATTTGCGCTTGGCTTAGGGTTTGTTGGCGGTTTTATTCTTCATCGTGATCGAAAACGCAATAAAGTGCAGCCCCGTTTCCAAAAAAAATGACCTGAACGATACTGTTCAGGTCATTTTTTGACTTGTTTTGCTTTCAGTGGGTAATCAGTAAAAATAGCATCTACTCGATGTTCAAACATTTGTTTCATCAGCCGTTCATGGTTGATCGTAAACGGCCTTACCGCAATCTGGTTGGCATGGGCTTTCTGAACAAATAATGGAGACAGCGTGCGGTAATAAGGATGCAAGCCGCTCGCGCCAAGAAGCCGAGCATATTGCCAAGGTTGATAGAGCGGCTCCATATAAAGCAGGGCAGTTGCGATATCCGGCGCCATTTGATGACAACGTGCCATGCTGTTATGATTAAATGAAGATAAAATGACACGGGATTCTAATCGATAATATTTGATCATCTCGATCACTTTTTCTTCCAGCTTATGATAAGCAATCAATCCGTTTTTTAATTCAATATTCAATAATAACGAAGTTGGCGAAATCCATTCAAGTACTTCCTCAAGCAACGGAATTCGGCAGATTCCGTACTGATTGGCAAATTTATAAACCGCATTAAACGCTTGAAGCTCTTGATACGTAAAGTCCTTTACCCAGCCCGTTCCATCTGTTGTTCGATCAATCGTTTCATCGTGAATGACCACAAGCTTCCCATCTTTCGTCATTTGCACATCTAATTCAATCCCGTCAGCTCCTACGCGTTCCGCTTCATAAAATGAAATCATCGTATTTTCGGGGTGCGTGCCAGCTGATCCGCGATGAGCAAAAATTTTGGTCATACTCCTGCCCCTTTCCCAAGCAATCGAAAACATAGTAAAATTATATGCAAGAGCGAGAGGGTTGATTATCCATTCTTTGAACGGCAACAGGCTTTTCCATGTGCCGCAGCGGCGGAAAAGCGAAAAGCTTTTTTCTAGCTAGCCATCTCCTTTTACTAAACGAATCAACGCTCTTCATGCATAAATGAAAATGCTGCTCTTTTCCAAATAAACAGAGAGGTGATTCAATATGCGTCCACATCAAATTTCGCTAGAAACCGCACAAAAGCTAGCAAAAGCGCTTGGCATCCCGATCGAGCAAGTGATGCATATGCCCCAGCATGTTTTAATCCAAAAGCTTATAGAAATCGAAAAAGCGGACAAAAAAGAAGAAAGGTAGCCTAATTTTTTAGGACTGCCTTTTTCTACAGCTCTCGCTAAATGTGATTGCATGTCTCTACAATCAGCGTTCAGTGGTAGCACCGTTTGAATCGTTTAAAACCAGGCTCTCACAAGCGATATTAACTGATACAAAGGAGAAAGCCGATAATCGCATTCGGTTTACGTCACTTTTGTAACAAGAGTAAATTTATTATCTATTCTAATTGGATCAATGCCTCGCTGTCACTTATGAACCACAAAATCATTGTTTCATCATTGAATTAACCATTTATTCAAAGTGCAGATTTCATTCGAATTCTTCCATTGTCAAATCACTATTTACCCCCATGGCAGCACACGTTCCTTGAGCAGCAGCGATTACTAACTGTGAAGGCCCGACTACAGATACATCCCCCGCTGCATATACCCCCTCTACATTACTCCTGCCTAAAACGTCAACAATCACTCGACCATTTTTATTCACTTCACATCCTAGCGATTTAGCAAGGTCATTAGGTTGCTCGAGATCAGTTGTAACAAAGCCACCTGATCGATTAATTTCTGTACCGTCCTCAAAAACCACCTTTTCTAATTTTCCATCTGAACCACTTAACTTTAATATTGGCTTCTCCTTAATAATACCCTTTCTTTTAAGTACTTGCTCTTCCGTTTCTGAGATTATTTTATTGCCGTTCGTACAAACAACTAAATCTTTACTCCATTGATAAACCATCTTTGCCATATGGAAAGCATTGTTGTTTTCAGAGATTAGCACTAAAGATTGTTCTCTTAATTCCCAACCATCGCAATAAGGACAACTGAGTATGCTCTTCCCATAATAATCCCTAATCCCATTCACATTGGGGAGGCTTTCTTTAAGACCCGTTGCAATAATCATTTTTTTACTTAAATATGGCTTACCTTCATGGGTTATTAGTTTGAATATGGAACCTTTCTCTCTTTTTACTTCTACAATTTTGCATTTTTTATTTGGACAGATGGATATTTACTGATATCTTGATGAGCCAAATTTCTGAACTCTCTGGGAGTAACACCGTCTCTAGTAATAAATCCATGTGATTTCTGAGTAACGGCATTTCTCGGTTGATCATTGTCAAAGGATCACTTTTCTTCCAGCTCTGCCTAACACAAGAGCGGCGCTCAATCCTGCAGGGCCACCACCTATTATTGCGCAATCTAAAATCATTTTCCCACCTCATTTAGTTTTAAATTTATTAGAGATATTAAAGATATTTAAAATCTATAATTATCAAAAAAAAAATTAATTTACTACAGAACGGATACGATTCACAATATTCTTATCTACTTTCTGTAATATATGCTCAATCGTTTGAGATCTTAGATAATCTTCCATTTTTTGTTCAGCTTCATTCATTACTTTCTCAATAAGGCAATTTTGTCTATCATGTATAGTATGATCTAAACCGCAATTAAACAATGAGGTCGTTCCCTCAATCGCATGAATGATATCTAAAAACGTTATATCTTTGGCATCTTTAATTAATTGATATCCGCCGTTAACTCCCGTGCCCGACTCGATAAATCCAGATTTAACTAATTTAGTTAAAACCTTAGAAAGGTACGTAGGCGACACTTTTTGAGCTTCAGCTAAAGGCTTTACACCTATTGTTTTTCCTGGTGGTAACAAAGCTAAATAAACAATGGTATGGAGAGCATAATTAGTTGCCTTGGAATACTTCACTTTCTCACCTCCTAATTAAAGACTTCGTGAATCTATAATATCCTTAATCCTTCAGATAAGTCAACCCTTTACCCTCATAAGCAAATTTGTTTCCTGGCAGTGGTCCCTTCTTTTTACCGGTTTCCTACAACATTTGTCCAAAGGTTTGGCACGATAAATGTTTAGCTTCACAATGCAATACGAAATTGTCTAACTGGATAATAAAATCGGACAAAATAAAAACACCCCTTACTACCGTTCTTTTTCCGGTAAATAAGAGGCGTTTCTTTTTCGTATACATACGCACAAACATTTATTGGCTTCGTCCCGATATTTATCGGTAACTAAAATGTATGTTCGAAATCACCCAAACGTTGATATTATTGCCTTTAACTCGCCTTATGCTCCAGTCTCAGCTTATCCGCCACCATCGCAATAAATTCCGAGTTGGTTGGTTTCGCTTTCGACATGCTGACGGTGTAGCCGAACAGCGAGGAAATCGACTCGATGTTACCGCGGCTCCAAGCGACCTCAATCGCATGGCGAATCGCCCGCTCGACGCGACTGGCGGTTGTATTATATTTTTTTGCAATGTCTGGATAAAGCACTTTCGTAATCGAACCAAGCAATTCGATATCATTATATACCATCGAAATCGCTTCACGGAGATATAAGTATCCTTTAATGTGAGCCGGTACACCGATTTCATGAATAATGCTCGTAATGCTTGCATCTAGATTTTTTGGCTTGCTTTCACGCACTTGATAAGAGGACACCGCTTTTTTCACAAGAGGAGTCGTTTTTCCATGCACTTGACGAATGTGATGAACTAAATTTTCCATATCAAACGGCTTTAAAATAAAATAAGAAGCGCCTAAATCAACGGCTTTTTTGGTTACATCCTCTTGACCAAAAGCGGTTAGCATAATGACATTCGGCTGTTTTTCCCGCTTCATGCGCATCTTCTCAAGAACAGCCAATCCGTCCAAATGAGGCATAATAATATCGAGTAGCAATATATCCGCTTGCTTTTCTTCAAGCATATGTAAGCAGTCTTGGCCATTATAAGCTGCGCCAACGACCTCCATGTCATCTTGATTGGAAATATATTCTTCTAATAAGCTTACTAATTCGCGATTATCATCCGCAATACACACTTTAATCTTCAAGAAAATCTTCCTCCCCGCTTCCAATTCATCATTTTTTCTTCCTTAAAATTCATTCGACAGCGTCAGCAAAAATCCTTTATTTTTTCAAAAATAAGTATCTTTTTAAAATTCATCAATAACCGTTCCATTTCGACGCAGAACCCCTCATTTCTTTGTCGAAAAATCTTCGTATTTTTATTTTAACGAATTGTTCAACAAATATCTATGCAAACAACAAAAAAATATTGACTTTTTTTTGCCTTTTTTCAAACAAAAAGCGAGCATTTGTCAGCTCGCTTTTTGTTTGGATCCATATATATCAATTCCCGCCTCATTCAACATCCATTCAATGTGCACGCCGTATCCTGACGTTGGATCATTTACAAACACATGTGTGACTGCTCCGATTAGCTTCCCATCCTGAATAATAGGACTGCCGCTCATTCCTTGCACAATTCCTCCCGTTTTCTTCAGTAGCCGAGGGTCAGTGACACGGATGACAAGTCCTTTTGTTGCCGGGAACTTTTGCGGAACTGAATTGACGATTTCAACGTCAAACGCCTCCACTCGGTCGTTTTCAATCACCGTCAGCATTTTTGCTGGCCCTTTTTTTACTTGGCTCGACAAAGCCACTGGCATTGGTTTATCATACAATTCATTTGGCACTGATTTCGATAATTTTCCAAAAATCCCAAAAGGACTGTTTGTTGTGATATTCCCAATGATTTCTTTATCTTTGGAAAATCTTGCGAGCTTTTCACCTGGATTTCCGCTGCTTCCTTTCTCAATCGAGGTGACTGTCGACTTCATAATTTGTCCATTTTGAACGATAATCGGTTTTTTTGTATCCATATCTGAGATCACATGTCCAAGTGCTCCGTACTTCTTGGAAATGGGGTCAAAAAAGGTCATCGTTCCGATACCAGCAGCCGAATCACGGATATATAAGCCGATGCGATAAGCGTGGTCATGCTTGTCTTTTAATGGGGTTAGTTTCGTCGCTATCGAACGTTGATCGCGAATAAGCTGCAAGTCCAATGGCTGTCCTGTTTTCCCTGACTTTTCAATAAAAGGAGAGAGGTCGCTCATATTTTCGATTTTTTTCCCATTGACACTTGTAATCATATCTCCAACTTGGATTCCAGCCAATTCTCCCGGTGATTTTTTTCCGCTTTCTGTATCAACAAGGTGATAGCCGACCACAAGAACTCCTAGTGTATTTAATTTCACACCGATCGATTGTCCTCCAGGAATCACTTTCAAGCTTGGGAGCGCTTTAACGTCAATCTGCTTAATGGGCACTCCTCCCATATTTAACACTACCTTCTCTTCATCAGGCTGCTTCGCCTCAACGGTAAGGGTATCGTCTGCTTTCTCAAGCTCAATGGAATGAGAAGCGTCTTTCACCTCTGCATGAACAGGAAGAGCAGAAGCGAATGTTGCTTTTTCTCCTTCAAACATCACCATTTGCTTTGGAATGCGTAAATACTCCCTTACCGGCTTCGATGTACTGATTAATACGAATGAAACAAGGAGAAAGATCCCCATCATTTTTCTTATTGTTTCTGCGTTCAAACCTTTTCACTCTCCTCGCTCCCACCTACACCTTCAAAATGTGACTACAATCTTAATTTTGCCTTAATCCTCATAAATATAATCGTTTTTGCTAATAAAAAAAGCTACCCATAATGGATAGCCTTTCATCCTTTGATTTTTGCTGCTAATTCAAGCAGCTCTTTCGCGTGTTCCTTTGTCAGCTCTGTAATTTCCACCCCAGAAATCATTCGGCCAATTTCCTTAATTTTTTCATCTTCTGTAAGCGCTTTGACCGATGTTTTGGTTCGATTTCCGTCTGTTTCCTTAGAAATGAGCAAATGCGTATCCGCCATCGCTGCGACTTGCGGCAAGTGGGAGATGCAAAGCACCTGTGAGCCGACAGACACACGATAAATTTTTTCAGCAATCGCCTGCGCCACGCGTCCGCTCACTCCCGTATCCACTTCATCAAAAATGATCGATGTAACGCCTTGATGCTTAGAAAAAATACTCTTTAAGGCCAGCATGATGCGAGACAGTTCGCCTCCTGAAGCGACTTTGGCGAGAGGTTTTAACGGCTCGCCAACGTTTGTTGAAATATAAAATTCGGCGACATCAACACCGTCCTCTTGAAATTTGACAGGCACGCCATCAATTAACGGAGCATCAAGCAAGCCCTCCCGTTTGCTAAAAACAATATCGAACTGCGTCTTTTCCATATACAAATCTTTGAGTTCTTGATAAATGTGCTGAACCAGCGTTTGGGCATGCTTCATTCGCACAGCGGTAACATTTTTCGCCTCAATCAGTAAATCTTCTGTTACAGATTGCAGTTCTTTTTGAAGCTGATGAATATGCGTATCGCGATTTTGGATCGTATCAAGCTCTTGGGCAATTTTTTCTGCATATTGCAAAATATCGGCGACTGTCTGTCCATATTTTCGTTTTAAATGATTAATTTCATTCAGGCGTCCTTCAATAAAATCAAGGCGGTTCGGATCATATTCCAACTGCTCTAATTGATCGCGCAATTTATAAGCCATTTCTTCGAGTAAATAATAGCTGTTGGCGATCGTTTCATGCATTTCTCTCAAGCCGGCATCAATGTGAGCAACGTCATCTAAATGGCTCATCGTAAGCCCGATCCAATCAAGCCCGCGCTGTTCTCCATATAGCGCTTCGTAACTATTCTTTAACGCTTCATATATTTTTTGGAAGTTCACAATCTTTACTTTTTCTTCCATTAATTGTTCATCTTCATTTGGCTGCAAGCCGGCTTTTTGAATCTCATCAAGCTGAAATGTGAGCAAATCAAGGCGGTGCGCCATTTGCTGTTCATTTTCATTCAATTTTTGCAGCTGTTTTTTTAACTGTTCATATTTTCGATACACCGCTTGATACTCTTCGAGGGCCGAAGCAATTTCTGCGCCTCCATATTCATCAAGCAACGGCAAATGCCGGCTGGAATCCATTAATTCCTGATGTTCATGCTGCCCATGGATATCGACAAGAGTAGAGCCAATTTCGCGCAAAATTCCCATCGTCACCAATTTGCCATTCACGCGGCAAACGCTTTTTCCGCTTACCGAAATCTCTCGGCGCAGAATGACCATCCCTTCGCTAATATCAATGCCCACTTCTGCACATTTTTGATAGCAGGGATGCGTTTCTTCTTCTAATAAAAACAGTCCTTCAATTTCCGCTTTCTCTTCGCCGTAGCGAACAAATTCAGCGGAACCACGCCCACCAATCAACAAATGGATGGCATCAATAATAATGGACTTTCCGGCTCCTGTCTCCCCTGTCAGCACTGTCAAGCCTTTCTCAAAGGAGATCGACAGAGACTCAATAATGGCAAAATTTTTAATTGATAATTCCGCAAGCACCTTGGAATCACCTCATACTATAGCATGTCTAATAAGCGCTGCGAGATTTTTTCGGTATCCTCTGGAGTACGGCAAATAATCAAGCATGTATCATCACCGCAAATCGTTCCAACAATCTCCGTCCAATCAAGATTATCAAGCAAAGCGCCGATTGCATGAGCGTTTCCAGGCAACGTTTTCATTACAAGCATATGCCCTGCGCCATCAATTTTGACAAACGCATCCATTAAAGCACGTTTTAATTTTTGCAACGGGTTAAAACGCTGATCAGCAGGAAGGCTATATTTATACCGGCCGTTCATCATCGGCACCTTTACAAGCTGCAATTCTTTAATATCGCGTGAAACCGTTGCCTGCGTGACATTAAAGCCAGCCTCCTTCAGCATATCGACTAGCTCATCCTGCGTTTCCACTTCATAATTCGTAATAATTTCGCGAATCTTAATGTGCCTTTGTCCTTTATTCAAGATTAACACCTCACACTTGTCCTCATTTATCGCAAAAACGGGAATAACGCTTTTGTTATTCCCTTTCCTCAGCGCCCGCTTTTAATTCACTATGAGCCTGTTTGACAATGTCAGCTGGCCGCTTCGACAGTTTATTTTTGCCCGCTTCTTGTTCTCCTTCCCAACGAAGGTGAAGCAAAAACTCAATGTTTCCGTCTCCTCCCGTAATCGGAGAGTAGGATAAATCAAGTGCATCATAGCCTTCGCTAAGAGCGAAGTCAATGATGGAAACAAGAACGAGTTCATGGATGCTAGGATCACGGACAATTCCTTTTTTTCCGACATGCTCCTTTCCCGCTTCAAACTGCGGCTTGACAAGAGCGATGACATCGCTTTCTGGAACGAGCACGGTTTTTAATACAGGCAAAATCAGCTTAAGCGAAATAAACGATACATCGATCGTTGCTATTTCTGGAAGCCCTTTAGTAAAATGAGCAGGAGTAACATAGCGGAAATTCGTTCGTTCCATCACGACAACCCTCTCATCTTGCCGAAGCTTCCACGCTAATTGATTATATCCCACATCAAGCGCATATGACATTTTCGCTCCGTTTTGCAACGCGCAGTCCGTAAATCCCCCGGTCGATGCACCGATATCCAAAAGAATTTTATCCTTTACGCTTACATCAAATAGGCGCAACGCTTTTTCAAGCTTTAATCCGCCTCGGCTCACATAGGGCAAAGCATTTCCTTTCACAGTAAGCGGAATGTCGGCAGGCACCTTTTCTCCCGGCTTGTCTAGGCGCATTTCATTAGAATAGACAAGCCCTGCCATAATCGCCCGTTTGGCTTTTTCCCGCGTTTCCATTAATCCTCGTTCAACTAATAACACATCCACACGTTCTTTTTTTCCTTTCATCTCTCATGCCCTTTTTTGTTTTCTCGGTATGATCTTCTTAACGCGATCAACGACATGCGCGGTTGTTAAACCGATTTCCTGAAGCAGTTCTTTCACGCTTCCATGCTCAATAAAGCGATCCGGGATGCCCATGCGCTGGATCATCGCTTGATGGTAGCCGTGATCATGAGCAAACTCCAGCACCGCACTACCAAATCCCCCCATGAGTGCCGCTTCTTCAATCGTTAGCATCGGTATACCACTTTCCAGCAACTCATGCAGCATCAATTCATCCATTGGTTTAATAAATCTTGCATTGACCACTTTGACCGATATATTTTCCTTTGCCAGCTTTTCGGCGGCTTCTAATGCCATCGGAACGGTCGTTCCAAACGTTAAAATGGCAATATCGCGACCTTCGCGCAGCGTTTCCCATGTTCCGATCGGGATGGCATGAAGTTCTTCATCCATCTTTACTCCAAGCCCGTTTCCGCGCGGAAAGCGAAGCGCAATCGGCCCATCATCATATTGAATCGCCGTATAAACCATATGTTGGCCTTCATTTTCATCCTTTGGCATCATCAGCACAAGGTTCGGCACATGCCGCAAAAAGGCAATGTCAAATACCCCCTGGTGCGTTTCGCCATCTGCGCCGACAAGACCGGCACGGTCAATCGCAAAAAACACGTTTAAATTTTGTCTACAGACATCATGGACCACTTGGTCATACGCCCGTTGCAAAAATGTAGAATAAATCGCTAAAAATGGTTTCATGCCTTGTGTAGCCAGTCCTGCTGCCAAAGTGGTCGCATGCTGCTCGGCAATGCCAACATCATACATGCGGTCCGGAAACTCAGCAGCAAAGCCTTCCAGCTTGGAGCCGACAGGCATAGCTGGAGTAATGGCAACAATACGTTCGTCTGTACGTGCAAGCTTTCTTACTGTTTCGCTTACTAACTTACTCCATGATGGAGCTTGGTCGGCCGACTTTAAAAAGTCCCCTGTTTCAATTTTATAAGGACCTGTCCCATGCCATGTGCCCGTTTTATCGTTTTCCGCTGGCTCATATCCCTTTCCTTTTTTCGTGATGACATGAAGCAAAACCGGACCTTTGATTTTTTTGGCATAATGCAAATTCTCAAACAGATCATCAAAATCATGGCCATTTACTGGTCCAAGATACGTAAAGCCCAGCTCTTCAAAAAACACGCCGGAAACAAGCAAATACTTTAAACTATCCTTTAGACGTTCAGCTGTTGCCGCAATTTTTCCGCCCACAGCCGGAATTTTTTTTAAAAGCATTTCCAGTTCGTCTTTTACCCATTGATATTTCCCTGCTGTGCGCAAGCGACCTAGCACATTATGAAGCGCCCCGACATTCGGAGCAATCGACATTTCATTATCGTTGAGAATGACGATCATATCTTTTTTCTCATGTCCGATATGATTCAATGCTTCAAGTGCCATTCCTCCGGTAAGAGCACCATCGCCAATAATAGGAACAATATATTCATCCGTTCCTTTTAAATCACGGGCAATGGCCATGCCCATCGCCGCAGATAGCGAGGTTGAGCTGTGTCCTGTTTCCCACACATCATGATCGCTTTCACTCCGCTTTGGAAAGCCGCAAAGTCCTTTATATTGCCGCAATGTATCAAATTCATTCGCACGTCCAGTTAAAATTTTATGAACATAAGATTGGTGACCGACATCCCAAATCAGTTTATCTTTCGGGCTGTCAAAGACTTTATGGAGCGCGATTGTTAACTCGACAACCCCAAGATTCGGGCCGATATGTCCACCTGTTTTCGAGAGCTTCTCTACTAGAAATTGACGAATATTCGCGCTCAATTGAATCAGTTCTTCTTTTGACATCGACTTCAAAAAGCGCGGATTAGTAATATTGGTTAGCTCCAAACGAGATCACTCGCTTTCGTTTTATCACTGATATCATATAAAGATTACTTATTATTATACATGATAAATGGTTAAAGAAAAATGTCCCGCTGCGATTTCATCAGACAGGCGAAAAAAGAGCCGCTAACACAAATGTGATAACGGCACGTGGTCTCCATTTTCTTAGTATAACATAATAGCATCAGAATATCGAATCAACCATTTTCAAAATCCGTCCTGAAATGTTAATAGTCACGGGTAGCGACCAAATCGCATATATAGCGCAATATTTCTTCCTGAACACGAGCGGCCTTCAAACAATGCTTCGCTGCTTCTATGTGAAAATACAGCTTTTCTTTTGCGCCATCCATCGTTAATAGCGATGGGTACGTGACTTTTTCGTTTTCAATATCGCTTCCGACTTTTTTTCCCATTTTCTCTTCTGTTCCTTCAATATCCAGAATGTCATCGCGAATTTGAAAGGCAAGCCCTAAATGGGAAGCGAACTCGTCAAGCTGTGCAACTTGCGCATCGTCTGCGCCCGCTAACCAAGCGCCAGCTAATACGCTATATTGCAGCATTTTTCCTGTTTTATGACGATGAATGTATTCTAATTGCGAAAGCGACAACGGCTGTCCTTCCCCTTCGATATCGGCCATTTGCCCAGCTACCATTCCTTCTGGCCCCGCTGCTTTAGCCAGTTCAGCGATCAGTTTGAGCTTTACTTCTGCGGACACGCGGTTGTCCATGCCAGCAATCAATTGAAATGCGTATGTAAGCAATCCATCTCCTGCCAAAATGGCAGTCGCTTCACCAAACACTTTATGATTCGTTGGTTTCCCTCTGCGCAAATCATCATTATCCATACATGGCAGGTCGTCATGAATAAGGGAATACGTATGAATCATTTCAATGGCACATGCGACAGGGAGTCCAATTTCGCTTTTCTTTCCAAATGCATGCAGCGTTGCGAATAAAAGCAATGGACGAATTCGTTTTCCGCCTGCTTCAAGCGAGTACAACATAGCATCCTTTAGCGTATCCGGGGCATCAAGCCCGGCAATATAGGCGGAAAGCGCTGCGTCGATGCGCGGTTTGTTTTCATTTAAAAATTGCTCTATCAATCCTTACTCCTCCTCAATCGAAAAAGGCGCCAATTGCCCGTCTTCCCGCAAAATATACTCCATTTGCTTTTCAGCATGCTGCAGCTTGTCATGGCACCATTTTGAGAGCCTCATTCCTTCTTGAAAAAACGAAATCGCTTGTTCAAGAGGAACGTTTCCCTCTTCAAGTTTTCCCACAATTTCCTCAAGCTGTTTCATCGCTTCTTCAAACGTTAATTCTTTTTCTTCACTCATCAGAAGCTTCCTCCATTCCCCATACGTGGCAATCAAGCCGTCCATCCTGCAAGCGAACTTGGATCGCATCTCCTGGCTGAATCTGCCGCACGCTCGTCACAAGCTCATCCTTTTCATTATAGACTAAGCTATAGCCGCGTTCCATAATTTTAAGCGGACTCAATGCCTGCAGCTGTGACAGCAGTGAAGTAAATTGCCACTGTTTTTGCTTTAATAGCGCTTGTATTTCTTTTTCAAGTGACTTTGTCAGCATTCGCTGCTTCTCAGACATTTGCGCTAGCTGTTCTGCCGGATGATAGGTTTCAAGCCTTAAATGAAGCTGCTCAAATCGCTCCTGCTTTCGCTCGAAAAGGCGCTGGGTTTGCCGTTTAAGGCGATCCAAGAAAGAATCGAGCTGCTGCTCTTTTTGCTCATATAGCTTCTTCGGATAGCGGAAGGCATAAGACTTTTGCAAGCGGCTTAACCGATCGGATTCGATGGTGATTTTTTCCTTAACTGCCCGAATCAGCCTTGCTTTTCGTTGGGTTATTCTTTCGGCCAGCTCGGCGACGTGAGGAGCTGCCAATTCAGCCGCTCCAGTAGGTGTCGGCGCACGCAAATCAGCGACAAAGTCAGCGATCGTAAAATCTGTTTCGTGTCCAACTGCGGAAATAATCGGAATGCGAGAAGCAAAAATCGCCCGTGCCACCTGCTCCTCATTAAACGCCCATAGCTCCTCGATCGATCCTCCGCCTCGGCCGACAATTAACACATCCACGTTCCCGAATTCATTCGCTTTTTCAATCGCTTGAACAATTGACCCGGCTGCATGCTCCCCTTGGACAATGGCTGGAAATAAAATGACGGTGCCAAGCGGATAGCGGCGCCGGATCGTTGTGATAATATCGCGAATCGCCGCTCCTGTTGGAGACGTTACCACTCCGATGCAGCGAGGAAATAAGGGGATCGGCTTTTTATGCTCCGGGGCAAATAGCCCTTCTGCTTCCAACTGTTTTTTCAACTGCTCATACGCCAAATATAAATTTCCGATCCCTTCCGGCTGCATCTCTTTCACATAAATTTGATAATTTCCGCTCGGTTCATAGACAGAAATTTCGCCGCGTACAAGCACCTTCATCCCGTTTTCGGGACGAAACGCCAAATAGCGATTATAGCCAGCAAACATAACCGCTTGAATTCTTGCATTTTCATCCTTGAGCGTAAAATACATATGCCCCCGCGAATGGCTCGTAAAATTGGAGATTTCTCCTTTGATCCATAAATCCTGAAGATGCGGATCAACTTCAAACTTTCGTTTAATATATTTTGTCAGCGCTGTAACCGTTACATATTTAATTTCTGCCACAACATCATCCCCGCTTATCGCTGAACTTGCTGATGCCCATATTCGCGTGCCGCTTCAACAGTATTATGGAGAAGCATCGTAATCGTCATCGGTCCGACTCCCTTTGGCACAGGGGTCAAATAGCTTGCCACCTCTTTCACTTCTTCAAAGCGCACATCCCCGCATAATTTGCCATTTTCCAAGCGATTGACGCCGACATCAATAACAATGGCTCCTTCTTTCACATGATCAGCTCCAATCATGTTGGCTCGGCCGACAGCTACAATTAAAATATCAGCTTGACGAGTCATTGCTGCTAAATCCTTTGTTTTAGAATGACAATAGGTAACCGTAGCATGCTCACGCAAAAAGAGTTGCCCAACTGGTTTACCGACAATATTGCTGCGGCCAACCACCACTACATGCTTCCCAGCAATTTCGACGCCAAGTGACTGTACCATAAATAAAATGCCGTAAGGAGTGCAAGGAAGAAACGCTTTTTGTCCAATCATCATTCGACCGATATTAATGGGATGGAAGCCATCAACATCCTTTTCCGGGGCAATCGTTTCAATCACGTTCAACTCATCAATATGCGGCGGAAGCGGAAGTTGTACTAAAATACCATGAATGGACGGATCCGCATTCAATTGCTTGATTTGTTCTAATAAAGCGGCTTCGGTAATGGTATCAGGGAATGTAAGTAATATCGAGCGAATCCCGACTTCAGCGCACGCTTTTTGTTTCCCCTTCACATAGGAATGCGAAGCAGGATTATCACCGACAAGAATCACGGCTAGCCCCGGTTCAATTCCTTTGCTTTTCAGCTGTTCTACCTCTTTTGCTAATTGTGCACGCTTTTCTTTCGCTAATTCTGTACCACTAATGATTTGTGCCGTCATCGTTCTAGCTCCCCTTTATTTTAGGATAGGTTTCATCTAGTCACTTTTCCGATATCAGTCACTCGTGGTGCTAGTTTGAGCACGACGCTATCCCGACATTTGTCTCCGTGTGAACAGGCGATCATTGATGTTGATAGTCGGGAAAACGCAGCTTTTACATACAGGACACGGACAACAAAAAATCCATTTTATCTGACACCACGAGTATAAGCGGTTAACAAATAAAGCACGATGAAAATCGCCTGATTTCCCTATTTTCTCCCAAAGCGCTTAAGGAAACAGCTGCTGTCTCTAACGGCCCCGATCTTTATTCACGCCAAGCATCGGCCGCTTATTTTTGTCACAATAAAACAGACAGGAGCTGTTTGCGTTCTGCCTCTCATTTTGTCGCTGGCCCGTATAATGCGTCCTTTACCTTTGAAAGAACTCCGTTAATAAATCGGCCTGATTTGTCATCCCCAAACTTTTTCGCCAACTCAATGGCTTCGTCCAAAATGACTTTAACAGGCACATCCTCTGTATACTTCATTTCATATGTCGCCATGCGCAAGATCGCTCGATCCACGTTAGCCACTCGTTGAAGCGTCCATTTTTCTAAATGGTCGGATAATAACGCATCAATTTCTGTTTGGTGCTCCATTACCCCGAAAACAAGCTGACGTAAAAACGGATCGGCTTCCTCCTCTTTTTTTATTACATTTTGAATCGCCTCTTCCGGCTCGATATGGCCAACATCAATTTGAAACAAGGCTTGCAATGCTTTTTCTCTCGCTGTATGCCTCTTCATTATGTTCACTCCTTTACAAATAAACGAACGTTATGTGATGATCATACCATATTTTTTCGCTAAACGACACTATAATCCGTACAAATCATTTAGATGACACAAAAAATTATCGCCTTTTCTCCATATCTCGAAAAAGGATCTGTCCATTAAGATACCAAAGTTTCAAAAAAATACAAGGGGGCTCATGAATGATATCATGAAAAGCCCCCTTTTCGCCCTTTTATTGCTCAACCTCTAGTTCTTGCTGCTTCGCTGTTTCAAGCTGAATTCCAACAATGTGAACGTTGATTTCGCTTGTTTCCAGTCCAGTCATATTAAAGAGTGCCTGACGGACATTTTCTTGAATTTTCTTAGCCACATTTGGAATAGAAACGCCGAATTGGACAAGGCAATAAATATCGATCGCTACTCCTTCTTCCTTTACGTCTACCTTCACGCCTTTTCCGTGATTTTTCTTTCCGAACCGCTCAACAACACCAGCTGCAAAATTTCCGCGCATTTGCGCAACTCCTTCAACCTCGTTTGCTGCGATTCCAGCAATGACCTCAATGACCTCTGGAGCAATTTCCACTTTTCCTAAGCTTGCTGCTCCCTGCTCAATGTCAAATACATTTTCTGACATTCACCGCTCCTCCTTTATGATGATTTCATGACATCATACAACTCAAGAAACTTTGTATTAAAGTCCCCCTGCACGAATTTTTCGTGCTCTAATAATTTTAAGTGGAATGGAATCGTTGTATGAATGCCTTCAATAACAAATTCACTTAGCGCTCGTTTCATGCGCGCGATCGCTTCTTCTCTTGTAGGAGCATGCACAATCAGTTTGGCGATCATGGAATCATAATAAGGTGGAATCATGTAGCCTGGATATGCCGCGGAATCCACACGAACTCCTAACCCTCCAGGAGGAAGGTACATTTGAATGCGACCTGGAGACGGCATGAAATTTTTCTCAGGATTTTCAGCATTAATGCGGCATTCGATTGCCCAGCCATTAAACGTCACGTCTTCTTGTGTAAGAGAAAGCTTTTCTCCTGATGCCACACGAATTTGTTCTCTAATTAAATCAACTCCTGTAATCAGTTCCGTAACAGGATGTTCCACTTGGATACGCGTGTTCATTTCCATAAAATAGAATTTTTTAGCTTTATGGTCAAAAATGAACTCAACGGTTCCCGCGCCTGTGTAGTTGACCGCTTTGGCCGCTTTTACTGCTGCTTCTCCCATCTGTTCACGTATGTTTTCGTCAAGAGCTGGAGACGGCGCTTCCTCTACAAGCTTTTGTAAACGGCGCTGAATGGAACAGTCGCGTTCTCCCAAATGAATCACATTGCCGTGAGCATCAGCAAGCACTTGGATTTCGACATGCCGAAAATCCTCAATGTATTTCTCAATATATACACCCGGATTCCCAAACGCAGTGGCGGCTTCTTGTTGCGTGATATTAATTCCCTTTATTAATTCTTGTTCGTTTCTAGCCACGCGAATTCCTTTTCCGCCTCCGCCTGCTGTCGCTTTAATAATAACAGGATAGCCAATTTCATTCGCCAACGCAAGCGCTTCGTCGATACTTTCAATAATTCCTTTTGAACCTGGAACGATTGGGACTCCGGCCTCGCGCATCGTTTCGCGCGCAATATCCTTTATTCCCATTTTTGTAATCGCTTCCGGACTTGGACCAACAAATGTCACATTACACTCACGGCAAAGCTCAGCAAATGCAGCATTTTCCGCCAAAAAACCATACCCTGGGTGGATCGCATCACTGCCTGTTAGCGTAGCGACACTCATAATATTCGTAAAGTTTAAATAGCTATCTTTAGAAGCTGTTGGTCCAATACAATACGCCTCATCAGCTAATTGGACGTGCAACGCCTCCCGATCCGCTTCGGAAAATACAGCTACCGTTTCAATGCCAAGCTCTTTGCAGGCACGAATGACGCGAACAGCAATTTCGCCTCGGTTCGCTACTAATAATTTTTTGATCATGGCTCGTCCTCTCCCTATTCAGTTTTTACAAGGAATAAAGGCTGTCCATATTCGACGAGCTGCCCGTTTTGCACAAGAATTTCTACAATCTCACCGTTAACTTCTGCCTCAATCTCATTAAATAGCTTCATTGCTTCAATAATGCAGACAACCGTATTTGGCTTTACTTTATCACCCGTCTTCACATATGGCGCTGCATCTGGCGATGGAGCTGCATAGAATGTACCAACCATCGGAGAAGTAATTTTATGTAAATTTTCTGCTTTCACCGCTTCTTGCTTCGGTGCTTCTGCCGGCTTTGTCTCCGGAACAGCTGGAGCTGCTTCCACCTGTGGCGCTGCTTCTTTCACAACAGCTACTGGTGCTGGTTCTACGACTGCTGCTTTTGCAACCGCTTCAACCGGGACGCTTCCATTTGGCTTCTTCATATGAACCTTTACTCCATCATGCTCATATAAAAATTCCTCAATACTAGATTGGTCAATAAGTCGAATGATTTCGCGAATTTCTTGAATTTTCAACATTGTTCACACCTCTCGCCCCAAAATAATTTCATATACTACCATCATACGACAGACCTTCCCTCATATTCAACTGTAGAATTTAACTAGGCTGTTTGATTTATTACCTAGTCATATAAACAATTTCTATTATATAGCATAAAAACAATTTTTCCACTGTAAAAATAAAATGTCTCTTCATTTGATATATGAACACTGGTAATACTAGAGATCGCTTGATTCCTCTATATATGTTCCAGATGTGAGTAGGGATAATCGCGACTAACCAACACGAAGTTCTTTATCCCCCACTCATGCCATAAGCATTGAAAGGGGCGATCAGCGAGGATAAGAAAAGCGCAAAGCGTCCGCCAAGGAGAGCTCGAACTAAGCCAAGCTTGATTCTGCGGCGGGCGGGACTCCACGTGTCGCCGCCGCAGTGTGGGGCAGATCCGACTCGAGATGATGGCGCTTGAAGCTAGACAGCAGCTTATTTTTTTTGAAAAGTCTAAATACAAATTCTGCGAGGATAAAAAAACTGGCATCCTTTTGGAAGCCAGCTCTTCGCTTGCTTATTTGACGGGCTGAAACTCGACAGCTATATCCTGCATATCCTTCATCTCGCTTTTTACAAGCTGGATAATTTCATTAGCCGCTTTTGTCGAGCTTTGTTTTGCTTTTACCATTACTCTTACTGTGTCGCCATCAGCACGAACGAGTACGTCTTCGTATCCACCCTTGGATTTAATTAATGTCTCTAATGTTGCCTCTTTATTAGCGATCGTTTGAAGTTGTTGCATTTTTTCATATGCGTCATTCTTTTGCTCCGGTGTTGTGTTTGATGAAGTAACAATGGTATTTAATTGATCTCGCTGGCGGCTGCGTTCATCCTCAATTTGTAAGCGCAATGCCGTAAATACATCGTCATCGCTCGTAGCGCTTGAAGTGACCTTTTCATCCTTTGCCTCCGCTTCATCCACCGCGACATTTGCCTCTTCTTTTGTAGAAGCTGTTTTTTCTGTTTGGTTTGTTTGATTTTGCTCATCCGTAAAAGCAACGCGATCATTCATATCTTTTGGCGCTGTTACGTAATACACCGATAATACGACAACTAAACTCAACATTGTTAATAACCAAACTGTTTGCTTTTTTAACATTTCCATCGATCCTCCCCTATTTTTTTGGCAGTACAGCAACTCGGTAGCTCGGCACATTTAGCACACGCGTTACTGCTTCTACAATCCACTGTTTCACCTGCAGATTATCCGCTCCTTTAGCTACAACAAGCACCCCGCGAATATCTGGTTTTTTCGTCGTTACGACAATCGGTGTTTCTTTATCGCCATCCTGTATAATGACGACTTGTTCATTTGATGAATAATTTTGAATTTTACGTGTCCCGCCTTCTTTGTCTGTTTCATCCGTTGTTTGCTGCTGAGTTACTTCGTTTTTTTCTAATATTTGCATCTCTGTAGCATCCACGTTGACAACAACTTTGACATCACGCACTCCTTGAATATCTTCAAGCGCTGATTTTAGCTGCTCCTCGTAGCGTTGTTCATATTCGGCAATCACCTTAGCTTTCGTGTCCTTGTTGCGTCCAAAGGTCTCGACAGCCTGCTCATCCGTCTCCTGTTTTAAAGCGGCGACAGAGTCCGCCGGTGCCGCATCATTTTTCCAATTATGGCTCATTAGCATAAACAAAACACCAAGCAGCAGTAGCACAAAAACGTAAGAAATCGGCGTTGCCTTCTTTTCGCCAGTTCCTTTTTCTTGTGGTTCTAGCCAGCGTTTAATGAACGGAAACATCCCCCCATTCCCTCCCCTCGATTTGTACATCGATTTTTTCTTCATGTACATCCCATTTTGCTGCAAAGAACGAAGCGAGCTTTTTTGTTTGTTCGGTTTCTTCAGCTGATGGTTCAAGCGATTTCGCCGTATCAATCACGACAGGCTGAACCGCTTCGGGATCTTGCGATTTACTTACAATGACTTTAATGGTTTGAATATCATCAGGAATTTGTAATGATTCATGTTCATTTTCTTTTGTTTGTACAACAATTTGTTTGACAGTCAATCCATATTGCTTCATCAACTCCTCAGCTACTTGTTTTTTCATCTGGACAGCCGTTTGTTCTAAAATATATGCACGTTGTGAGGCTTGTATTTCTTTTTTCTTGTTTTCTAGTTCATTTTTCATCATATCTTGCTGTCCGTAGTCTTCCTCTGTAATGGCAGCGAGAAAACGATTGACATCAATCGAGAAAATATGTAAAAGAGGTGATAGCATAACAAGAAGAAGAATCAGTCCGACCACCATTTTTACATATTTTTGAAAAGAAGAGGAAGGGAGCAGCAAGTCGATAATCGTCGCAAATAAGATGAATAGAATGATATTGGTAACCCACTCTGTAATCACATGCATCCCGTTTCCCCCTTCTACCGCACCATCATCGCGATATTTCCGGCTGTAATGATCACAGTTAAACTAAGAAAAAACATCAATGATACGATTGCTAATGCTGCAAAAACATAAGTAATGCTCTTGCTTATCACATTCAAGCACGATATAATGGCGCCGCCGCCAAGCGGCTGTAAAACCGCAGCTGAAAGCTTATAAATAAAAGCAATCACAAAAATCTTTAAAGCCGGGAAAATGACAATCATTAACAAAAGTGCTACCCCGACAATACCTACCGCGTTTTTCAATAACATAGAAGCGGTGACAACGGTATCAGCTGCATCCGTAAACATTTTTCCAACGACAGGAACAAAATTTCCCGTGACAAACTTTGTCGTTCGTAAAGCAATGCCATCGGCAACGGCCGAGGTTGTCCCTTTTACAGACATAACGCCAAGAAAAACCGTTAAAATGGCGCCGAGCGTCCCAACGGCTACCTTTGTGAGCAAATCGGCCAGTTGCGTCACTTTGTAATGCTCAGACATCGTGCTGACAATTCCTAATAGCGCTGCCAAAAATAAAAGAGGGAGCGTCACATACTGTACAACCACTCCAGTTGTATTCATTAAAAATAGAATGATAGGATGAAAAAACGCAGCAGAGATTAATCCGCCGGAAGAAGCGAGCAAGGCTAACAAAAGAGGGACCATGGCAACCATAAAATGCGTCATTGTCTGGATGGCTTCATGCGCATACTCCATCGCGAGACGAAAGCTATTTAAAGCAATAATAATGAGCACCATATAGACAACGGCATAAGCTACCTTACTAACCGCCTGCTGCTCAAAAGCCGTTTGTAGCGACTGCAAAAACATGCTAAATACGGTTAATAAAATAAGCGTACCAAGAAGTTTCCCATTCATTTGCAACTCGTACATCAGAAATTTGAGCAACGCCAGAAGCCATTCTTTCATCGACCACTCTTTTTGTCCTTGCAAAAACTGGACAAGTGATCCTTTTTGACTTTCCGGCAAAAATCCGCCATACTTTGTCACGATTTCATTCCAATATTGCTGCACCTCATCAATTCCAAGCGCTTCTATCTGCTTTTGCATAAGCGGCTGATGATCAGCGGCAGCTTGTACAATGTGCGGAATGAAAAAAAAGAAGCCGCACCAGATCAGGGATATCAACGTTTTTTTCAATCCATCACCCCCTTTGCTATGACGTAGGAATGAGCCCGATGACCGTTTCAATAATGGCGGTTAAAATCGGGATGGCCATCGCCAAAATTAAAATTTTTCCCCCCAGCTCAATTTTGGAAGCAATCGCCCCTTGACCGGCATCTTTCGAAATTTGCGCTGCAAATTCGGCAATATAAGCAATACCAATAATTTTTAAAATCGTTTCAAAATAAATCATATTAATCTTTGTATCAGAGACCATTTTTTGAAGCATATGAATAATATGGCTAATTTGATCAATCAAAAACAGAAAAATCACACAACCAACAAACACGGTCAACAAAAACGCCACACTGGATTTTTGCTCCTTAAGCAAAATGGCTAAAAACGTTGCAATCAGCCCGATCCCTACAATTTGCAATATTTGAATGGCTCTTCCCCTCCTAGCTTTGAAACAAAAATACGTCCTTAATTTTTTGAAATAAATCGCTAACAATGGAGGCCACCATAAATAAAATGTAAATGAAGCCGAGCAGCGTCACCCATTGGGCATATTCCTTTTTCCCCATCTGGTCCAGCACGGTATGCAAAAACGCAACAACGATGCCAACTCCAGCAATTTTAAAAATGATATCGACATCAATTCCCATAGCTGCTTCCTCCTAATTAGATCAATAAAATAATAATGAGCAATCCTGTGAGCAAACCTAAGCTTTTAGCCATTTTTTCATAACGCGCTTTTTTCTCTAGCGCATCTTGTTCTTCTCTTTCAAGGTGGACGATTGCTAGAGCGATCTGCTTTTGCTGGGCCATTCGATCATACTGCCCTAATGTTTCGCCAAATTGCTTCATCACTTCAAACTCCCCTTGTTTGAGCGCCGTAGCTCCCCAGATGCTTTGCAAGCTTTCCTGCCATGCTTCTTTTACGCTCGTTTCCCCCGTTTGGAGCGTTTCCGCAAATTGCTGGAAAAAACGCGAGAGAGGCAGAGGCAGCTGGTTCGCCAAATGCAAGGCAGCTTCTGATAGCGGTGTATGCCCATACATAATCTCTGCTTCGAGTGCCTGCAATGCGGTTTTTAATTGCCGCAATTGCCGCGGACGCTCGCTGAGTCTGTTGGCTGTTTCAAATCCTGTCCATGTTGTCGCCAGTAAAATAAGAAGAGCGCCAATCCATTTCATCTTCTTGCCACCGCCTCATAGAGCACCGTTCCATTTTGATCTGTGATGCGGCGAACGGTTCCTGGTCCCCGTTCGTTTGTTAATTCGATAAATCGATCAAATACACGCTGTTCAATCATTGCACGTAATGTTGGCCGTAAAGCGACATCGTTCCAATTTTTCCCATGAACTGTCGTCCAAACGCAAACTCCCGCATGAACAGCTTCTAATAAGGCTTCGCTATCCTCTATACGGCCAATTTCATCGACAATTAACACCTCCGGGCTCATCGAACGAATCATCATCATCATTCCTTCGGCCTTTGGACAAGCATCTAATACATCAATGCGGTGACCTAAATCAAATTGAGGAATGCCTTTCACACATCCGGCAATTTCTGAACGTTCATCCACAATTCCGACCTTTTTTGGAGGAATTTTCTTCATCGGTACGCCAGTGCTGACCATTCGTGCGATATCGCGGAGCAGTGTCGTTTTGCCTGTTTGCGGAGAGCCAATAATCATCGTGCTACACCAACGACCATCGTATACATATGGAATCAGCGGCTCAGCAATTCCAACTTTTTGTCTGGCTATGCGAATATTAAAGGAGGTAACATGTCGGATCGCTTTCACATTTCCTCCATCTGTAATCACTTTCCCGGCTAGTCCTACACGATGGCCGCCTTGAATCGTGATAAATCCTCTTTTCAGCTCTTCCTCCATCGCATAAATGGAATAGTGGCTAATTTTATTCAGAAGATGTGTGCCATCTTCAGCGGTCACTTCGTACGGCAGAAAATGAACCATCCCCTTCATCGTTACCTCAAGCGGTTTCTGAATTCTGATCCGAATTTCTTCGAGTTCCTCTTTCCAAGAAGGAGGCAGCTTCAAAAGAGCGGAGCTGATTGTTTTTGGCAGAATCTCGATAATCTCATTCATCTTTCCCCCTCCTTTTCCATAAGTGCACACCCCTTATTTATAGATGCCAACTAAAATCAAACCAACACCAAGGGCAATCCAAAATAATTTAGAAAATGAAAGCTCGTCCGCTACGGAAAGAAGGCCAATTGTCATCGTTACTATAAAAATAATCGGGCCGACAATGGCAAGCATCGCATTGACGGCAACCGCTTTTTTTACGTCATTGAGACAAAGCATGATGATCGCAGCAGTCAGTTCAATTGTCGCCGACAAAAAACGCATTCCAGCCATGGAAAGCACCGTTGAATCGATCATGGACAACCATCGCTTCATGGGTTCCTCCTCATAAATAAAATGATTAGTACAAACGTATGCAACGCTCATTCATTTCAGAAGCAATTTTTTGCATAAAAAAACTCCTTGCTAAAAAGCAAGGAATCAGGTGGTTGACAAAAAACGCTTTCATCCCGTGTCACTGTCCGCATTCGTCCGCTCATGAACTTCTTTATTCCCATTTCCTCTGCATTCGGATTCGTTGCTTCCCTGTTGAGCGTTTTTAAGCAGGACTGATGCGAAAAAGTGCCTACAAATAAAAATGATGGTAGGCAAACGCTAAGTTAGCTTTGCCTACCATCCCTATCATTCGCTTAAGCGCGGGAAACATAAGTTCCGTCTGTTGTATTGATAATGAGCACATCTCCTTCATTTACAAAGAACGGCACTTGAACAACAAGCCCTGTTTCTAATGTAGCTGGTTTAGAACCGCCAGAAGCCGTATCACCTTTAATGCCCGGCTCTGTTTCCACCACTTTCAACTCTACTGTATTTGGAAGCTCTACACCGATCGTTTCGCCTTGATACATCATAATAAAGACTTCCATGTTTTCTTTTAGAAATTTCAACTCATACTCGATTTGCTGTGAGGAAAGCTCAATTTGCTCATACGTTTCTGTATCCATAAACACGTGCTGATCGCCGTTTGCATATAAGTATTGCATTTTGCGATTGTCAATTTGCGCACGGTTGACTTTTTCACCGGCGCGGAACGTTTTTTCTTGAATAGCACCTGTGCGAAGGTTGCGAAGCTTGGAACGAACAAATGCAGCTCCCTTTCCTGGTTTTACGTGCTGGAATTCAATGACGCGCCAAATATCGCCATCTACTTCAATCGTTAATCCTGTACGAAAATCGTTCACTGAAATCATTGACGAATGTCCTCCCACTTACAAGTATTATAAAATGATCAACTCTTTTGGTGAGCGAGTCAGCGGATCATTACCATCCGCGGTGACAACCGTATCATCCTCAATACGCACACCGCCAAGCCCTGCTATGTAAATTCCTGGTTCGACCGTCACCACCATGCCCGGCTCCAATCTTACATCAGAACGAACCGATAGTGTCGGCCCTTCGTGAATCTCCAGACCGATTCCATGACCGGTGGAATGCCCGAAATGCTCGCCATATCCTTGTTCCGAAATATAATCACGGGTCAGCGCATCTGCTTCTTTTCCAGTCATGCCCGGCTTAATTCCTTCCATGCCGCGCAGCTGTGCTTTTAATACAATATCATAAATCTTTTTTAGCTCATCGCTGACTTCACCAACCGCGACGGTTCGGGTGATATCCGAACAGTAGCCGTGGTAATAAGCACCAAAATCGAGCGTGACGAATTCCCCTTTTTCAATGATTTTGTCAGTTGCCACTCCGTGCGGTAATGCTGACCGATAGCCAGATGCAACGATAATATCAAACGAAGACGAAATAGCGCCCTGCTTGCGCATAAAAAATTCTAATTCATGAGCAACCTCGATTTCCCGTACCCCGGGGCGAATAAACTGAAGTATATGGTCGAACGCTGCATCAGCAATCTCCGCTGCTTCCTTTAATATCTTAATCTCTGAATCCGACTTAATCAAGCGTAACTTTTCAACTAAACCGGAAACAGGGACAAGCACCACTTCCGCCTCTCTTTCATAGGCTTGAAAAGTGGCATAGGATAGATGATCCTGTTCAAAACCAAGCTTTTTAATTTGAAGGCGGGCCGCCTGTTTAGCTACTTCTTCGATGATGGAACCAGCATGCTGAACAATCTCGTATCCTTTAATTTGCTTGGCAGCTTGTTCAGCATAACGAAAGTCCGTAATAAATACCGCTTCTGTTTTGCTGATCACCGCTACGCCGGCCGTTCCGGTAAAGCCTGTCATATAGCGGCGATTATAGCTGTTTGTAATCAACATTCCATCAATGCCGTACTCAGCAAAACAAGCACGTAGTTTTTCTAGTTTTTCCATGCTCTCTCCCCTTCCCCTAATTTGTCCAATAGCGCTAAAATGGCTAAGCGATATCCGGTCACGCCAAGACCCACAATTTGTCCGATCACTACCGGTGCAATGACCGACTCATGGCGGAACGGCTCGCGGGCATGGATGTTGGAAATATGTACTTCAATGACCGGGACATTAACACTGGCAATGGCATCACGAATGGCATAACTATAATGAGTAAATGCACCTGCATTTAAAATCACACCATCATACACACCATCGGCAGCATGAATTTGCTCGATGATGTCTCCTTCGTGATTGCTCTGAACGCATGCCAGTTCTGTTTCCCGTTCGGATGCAAACGAGATTAACTGCTGCTCTAAGTCATGCAAAGTTCCGCTTCCGTAAACATGAGGCTCTCGTTTGCCAAGCAAATTTAAGTTTGGACCATTAATTAAAAGAAGACGTGCCATTTCCGCAACCCCTTTTAAGCCAAATCGCCAAAATGTTTAAACAATCATATTTTAGCATAAAAAGGGTTGGACCACTACTCATTTCTTACCTGTGTTTGCGTATACTCGCTTTCTTGATGTTCAAACGAAATGGAGTAACCGATGAACAGACCATACAAAATATACAAGCAGATGGTTGTAATAACCGTATTCCGTTCAAGCTCAGAGACAGAACGCAATCCCGGAATCAGCGGATTCAGCACATAAAACACAATAATCCATAATGCCACACCGTATCCGATGCCCGCCCACATGCTTTTTATTTTACGCAACAGCACATAATAAAGTAGAGCCACTAATATAGATAATAAACCGATGAGGAAAACGGCAAGATAATTTCCCGTCTTTCCATATTTCCAATCACCAAAATTCCATGGAAGCAGAAGCATATTAGGACTTAATTCCGTAAAATGAAAAAAGCTAGCCAAATATCCCAGCAGACTCCAAAATATACCGCCGACAAATCCAGTAATCATCGCTTTCATTAACAGCGACATCGGTTGTTCACGCTGATTTTGTTCAAGTGATTGCCCATTGTCCTTCATGAATGCTTGACACCTCCTTTTTGTTAGTATGGCCCTTCATCGGCAAATTCATGACTATATATCACAAGTGTTGATTGTCCATTATTTTCGTACAGAATCATCTGGCCACACATAAGCGGTCAGCATGTCCAGTCGACAAGCAAGTGGCTCGTACAACCAAGAACCGGGCAATATTAGTTGGATCATCAACATAACTGACTATATAAATGTAACTTGACCTCTTAGCACTTGCAGCGATAGGAAGTTGGGGACATTTTTCGACGGTTGGGCACTCCGCCGCGCTTTGGCATAACGAAGATCCGTCACCGCCTTGCATTCAGTCGTTGAAAAAATGGGACTCTGCTTTGGAATGGGCTATCGGTTCAACCTTTTAGCTGTATCTATTATAGATGCAACTTAAGACTTTAACATGTATCTGAACAATGTGGTTGAGGGACGAACAGCGCCGCTTCATCGATCCATAGATGATTCGGCTGTTCGAATTCTTGCCACATGCTCACGTGACAAAAAGCTCCCCAAAACTTCTCCGACCGTCGGTGTTCCATAGAGACCATTCGCAACAAGTTGCATTTATATCCATATAAATTTAAAAAAACTCGTTTGGCATGTCTATCCATTTTTATTTTTGGAAATGATAATCATAGCATCGACCTAGAGGTTTCTCGCTATTTCTTGTAGAATAGAATATAAATAACGAAATAGGTTGGTGTCGACACGATGGAGAAAATGATCAAACCGATATATGGCGGGCAAGCCGTGGTAGAGGGCGTGATGTTTGCAGGAAGAAAGCATTCTGTAACCGCGATTCGCCGAAAAGATCAGACAATCGAATATTTTCATATGCTTCGCCAAACAAATCCAACATTATCATTTTTAAAAAGGATTCCTTTGATTCGCGGAATTGTCGCTATCTTAGAAGCGAGCGCAAACGGCGCCAAGCATTTTCAGTTTGCTAGTGAACGCTACGATTTAGACCCAAAAGATGACGACACGCTGAATGAGCCAAAAAAAGAAGAGTCGAAGCTGTCTTTGATTCTCAGCGTAGCAGTCATTGGCGTCTTATCATTTCTGTTCGGGAAATTTTTATTCACCATTATTCCGGTGTTTTTAGCGAATTTTACAAAACCTCTTTTTCCGACGAAAACAGCGCAGGTGTTGGTGGAAGGAGCGTTTAAGCTACTGCTGTTGCTTGCTTATATTTACGCTGTTTCTCTGACGCCGTTAATTAAGCGTGTATTCCAATACCACGGAGCGGAGCATAAGGTGATCAACGCCTTTGAAAGTAACGTTCCGCTTACGATCGAAAATGTTCAGCGGCAATCGCGCCTGCATTATCGGTGCGGCAGCAGCTTTATTCTATTTACTGTTATTGTCGGTGTCTTTGTCTACTTGGCTGTTCCGACAGATCCGCTTTGGTTGAGAATTGTTAACCGTATTGCCTTAATTCCGGTCGTGCTGGGGATCTCTTTCGAAGTCCTGCAGTTTACTAACCGGTTAAGAAGCATTCCCGTACTGCGCTGGCTCGGCTATCCGGGCTTATGGCTGCAGCTGCTGACAACAAAAGAACCGAGCGACGAGCAAGTGGAAGTGGCGATTGCTTCATTTCAGGAGCTCCTTCGGCTAGAAGAAGGACAGGAGGCAACCAAAGCCGTTCGGTAATTATCAGGGAGGTGGATGCGGAATGTTCCGTCGCACATTTCATCCATTGATTGGGATTGTTCTATTATTAGGAGCCTTCGGCCTGGCATTTACACTATTTTCCGAGCCGGTGATACTGCTCCGCCGCATCATCTTTATCGGTCTTACGATCGCCATTATATATGCGCTTTTTCGTTGGATTTCCCAGCGGCGTTTCAATAAAGAAAATGCCGCCTATTTAAGAGCGGTCAACCAATCGAAAAAGCTTCATGTGAACCGGGACCGAAGACCTTCAGCAAAAGCATTGTCCTATTCGAAGAAAGGAACGCACCACCGCTTACCGAAAAAACGAACATCATCCCACTTAACAGTCATCGAAGGGAAAAAAGGAAAAAAGAAGAATCGAGCTTTGTTTTAGCTCGATTCTTCTTTTTTAGTATGTCCATTTTTTTAAAAAAAGCTCTGTTTTGCGTCTGCCATAGCCGATTAAATGGTCTCTTTCCTCATCGGTCATTGAAAATTCTGTAGATAATACGTTACGAACAGGAATAAAAATAATGTTTTTTTCATGCCGCCGCGAGATGTACCGAGCATCATGCGCCTCCTTCATGGCACTGAATAGCGCTTCATACAGCTCAATCGCATTGCGAACTTGCTTTTTTGGCCGCTTATCAAGCCGAGCGCTAAGCTGAACGCCAAGAACAGGCCGCTTTTTCACCTTTTTTTCTTCATCAAAAATAAACAAAGGAAAATTGCTAAGTACTCCCCCATCGACAACCACAAATTTCCCGGCATCCGTCTGGAGCTTAACAGGCTCAAAAAAATAAGGAATGCTGACACTCATGCGCACCGCTTTTGCTACTGAAAACGTATCAGGATCAATTCCATATTGCGGCAAATCAGTCGGCAGCACCAAAATACGTCCGCTTGTTACATCGGATGCCACAATATACAAACGGTCTTTTGGCAAATCGCCGAACGTTCGAATTCCCTTGGCTGCCAGTACCTCCTCCATCCATTCCTCCAGCACCTGTCCCTTATATAATCCCATTTTCCAATATAAAAACACCCACTTCATTAATGAAAATGGAAGAACTTCCTTGCGCTTATCCAGCAGCTGCTTTAAATCCAAATGATCAATCAACTCAATCATTTGCTGGCTTGTATAGCCTGCTGCAATGAGCGCTGCAATCATTGAACCTGCGCTCGTGCCGGCGATTCGCTTTAATTGGAGCCCTTTTGCCTCGATCGCTTCATAGGCGCCCACTAGCGCGAATCCCTTTACTCCTCCCCCCGAAAGCACGATGTCAATCTCCATGCTGCCAGCCCCTCTCTGCGACGATTCGTATCTTATATATGTATAAGAGCGGAGGAAGAGATTTAGTATCAAAAATAAAAAAGAGTAAGAAAATCCTTACTCTGTCTGTTGTTCATTTTGTTTTTGAATATTGCGGAGCGCTTGAAGACGCACTGGATCTTCTTGGAAGTATTGAACGAGATCCCCAATACGATCAATAGCGTTCCAGCTCAAATGATGTTCAATTCCCTCTACATCCTGATAAATGTTCCCTTCATCTACGCCAATGATGCGCATAAATTGTTCAAGCAGTTCATGACGATATACAAGTCGTTTGCCGATTTTTTTCCCTTTAGCGGTTAAAACAAGGCCACGGTATTTTTCATATACTAAATATTCATCTTTATCAAGTTTTTGCACCATTTTTGTAACAGAGGAGGGATGAACGGACAATGCCTCGGCAATATCCGATACTCTCGCGTATCCTTTTTCTTCAATTAAATTATAAATTTGCTCGATATAGTCCTCCATGCTTGGTGTCGGCATCATAATTCCCTCCCATACTTACCCGTACTCATCCAAAAATCACAATCAGTATTATTATACCATGCTATAGTGAAATGACAAGGAAAAGAGCGAATCACGTAAAATATTGAATTTCTGCCTCAGGGAAAAATTGTGCAATATAATACTCGAGTGCTTCTTTCAGCTGCTTGGCCTCTGAATCTGGATATACATATTTGCCAATGCCGTAGCGCCCCCATTTGTATTTTCGCTTGCTTTCATCCAAATCCAGCTTTGTTTTTGGATAACGCTTTTGAATCACTGCCTTTGCCGGTTTCGTAAAGCGATGCTGGATTAATTCAAACGAAAGATGAGGTGTCTCGACTCCTGCAAGCTGTTCAGACAAACGTTGGAACAATTCTAAATAGCCTTCCCTCCACCCATCATGCCGATAAATCGGAGCAACAATAAAACCGAGCGGATAACCGGCGCGAGCCACTTTTCGCGCCGCTTCCATCCTTGCTTCAAATGATGATGTTCCCGGCTCGAAATGACGAATGACATAGCGCGAATTCACACTAAAACGAAAGGTGGTTTTCCCATTATGCTTCGCATCAAGCAGATGATCGACGTGCTCATATTTCGTGACAAAGCGAAGCCGTCCGTATTCCGTCGCTCCAATAAATTCGATCGCTTTTTTTAATGAATGAGTTAAGTGATCAATGCCGACAATATCGGACGTACAAGCGGCCTCAAAACGGGTAATTTCCGGTGCGCGCTCATCGATGTACTTTTTCGCTTGGGAAAAAATTTCATCGAGATTGACGTATACACGGATATAAGGCTTGCTTCCGAGCGTCGTTTGCAAATAACAATAATGGCAATGCCCCATACACCCTGTCGCAAGCGGAATGGCGTATTCTGCCGACGGCTTGGACGTATCAAACTTTAATGTGCGCCTAATGCCGACAACGAGCGTTGATTTCGCGTTTCGGTACCGCTGCAACTCCGTTTCCCCAGGAATGCCGCGCACTTGGTTATGCGACGTTGTCTCGCGTATTTCAATATCCATACTTTTGAATTTTTCATATAACTCTTTGCCTAAAGAATATTGCAACGCCTCTGGTTCAAAATAAACGAGCCGCGGAATAAATGGTTCCATAGCTGAGGTACGCCTCCTTGTTTTGTTCATACTTATGGTTAGTATGAACCAACAAAACAGCGATGTTGCTTGGGATTTTTTTGTTTAATCAAGCTTCCAGCGAAACCAGCGGCCATGCCATCGGTTTCAGCGACAGCACGCGCATATTTCCTGCCGTCAATAACAAAACGAAAAGGTGCGTGCCGTCGGAATCTTCCTTCTTTACACGCACCATTTTTATTATCGCTTACGAATGTGAAAATTGTCTTCTAATAGCGCCCAGTTTTCTGGAAAAGGATAACCAAGAACCCAATAGCTGATTCCTCTTAGCTGATACTCTTTCACTAGTTCAAACTTCGCTTGAGCGCTGCGAGCATTCTCAAACCAAACTTCACGTGTTCTTCCTTGACTGTCGACATAGCGATAAAACGGTGACTGGGCTGTATAATCATACTGAATCACCGCACCATAACGAATCGCGCGTTCCACTGCTTCTTGCGGACTGAATGTCTCCGCTTCTTGTCCTTGTACATGAGGAAGAACCCAATCCCGCGCATAAATTTGAAACCCCATAAAAATTTTATTCCGCGGAATGACACTAACGGCATAATCAAGCACCCTTCTAATTTGATGAACTGGGGAAATAGCCTGCGGCGGCCCAAACCTGTATCCCCATTCATACGTCATTAACACAACAAAGTCGACAATTCTTCCATGCGCTGGGTAATCATGTGCCTCATATAAGATTCCTTGTTGTTCTCCACTTACTTTAGGAGCAAGGGAAGTAGAAACAAAGTAGCCCTCACGATGAAGTCTCTCGACAGCGTTTTGCAAAAATTGGTTATACCGTTCACGATCAGATGGATAGACATTTTCAAAATCGATATTCACTCCACGGTAGCCTTTTTCGTGCATCGTACGAACTATATGATCAAGCAGCCGGTTTTGTAATTGCGGATTGGAAAGGATCGTCTGCGCCAATCGTGAGCCTGGGTCTGTATACGTAAAATTCGTGATCGCCATCATCGGAACAACGTTTTCCGACCTTGCCGCTTCAATAATGGCAGCATCATTAGGCGGATTAAGTCCGCCATCGGCTCTCATCGTATAAGCAAATGGAGAGGCGTATGTTAAATAACGCCCTACCTCTCGGACTTGTTGCGCTCCTTTTTCCCCTCCATCAATCGTAAAAGCGTTCACTTCAATAGTTGGTTTAGGATGAGGAATCATCAATGCCATGCCAGCGACAATCCTATTCGGATCAGCAATCTGATTAGCTCGCGCGATGTCTTGCACAGTCGTTCCATAACGAGCAGCGATCTGTGATAGCGTCTCTCCTCGCTGTACGGTGTGAGTTCTTGGCGGAATCAGAAGGACTGTGCCCGAATAAAGAACAGACGGGTTGCTGATGTGATTAGCTTGAATAATAGACTCAAGCGAAACGCCGTATTGTCTAGCAATAGCCCATAATGTTTCTCCTGTACGAACCGTATGATAGCGGTATAAAGATGGAACGACGAGCTCCTGTCCGATCGCAAGACGGTTAGCATCTTTCAGCTTATTAGCTGTAATAATCGCCTCGATCGATACTCCGTAACGCTGAGAAATCGTCCAGAGCGCTTCCCCCCTCTGTACAACATGGATCAGCATCGTTCTCCCCCTTATTTATTCATTATGCCTCATACTACTATATTTGCTCTTTCATCGTTTTATGAATAAAAAACTGGCTCCACGATTGATTGGAGCCAGTTTTTTATTGCTTACAGACCACATTTCAGTTGTGCGCCGCAACTTGTGCATGTGTTGCAGCCGCCGATTTCTTCAACCGTTCCTTCACGGCATACCGGACAAATGTTGCCGACTTCCGAACCGATCGTCACATCGGTCGTGCGCAAATCTTGGATCGTATCAATTAATACAACCGCCCGTTTTGTTTCTTTTTCTTCTTCTGGAATTAATTCAAGCTGTTCTTCAAATGTGTTTTCTTCTGCTTTCAACGTCAATACTTGCGCATCTCGACTGCCGTCAACATAGACGGTGCCGCCCTTCGCGCCGCCGCGCCATAAACGCTCGTACACTTTTTGTACCTGTTCAACTGTATAGCCTCGCGGCGCATTGACCGTTTTCGAAAGGCTGGAGTCAACCCAGCGCTGGATGATGCATTGCACATCCGCGTGCGCCTCTGGCGATAAATCCATTGCCGTTACAAACCAGTGAGGCAGGTTGTTTGGATCTGCCTCTGGATGGCTGTCCAAATATTCTTGCACAATATCGGCCTTCACTTCAATAAACTTGCCGAGACGGCCGCTTCGGTAATAAGAGAAGGAAAAGTAAGGCTCTAATCCTGTTGAAACGCCGACCATGGTTCCGGTACTCACTTGTGTTACTTCTATCTATACAACATTGGACAGAAGGCAGGTAAGATTGCTACCTGCTCCATATGTCGCCATATGGGTCAGACTATATCTTCAACCAAAATTCTTTTGAATGTCTCTTGCGATGACAAGGGTGTTCACATAGAGTTATTAAATTTGACAAGTCATTGGCTCTTTTCCAGTCGCCGTTGAAGGCTCTGAAAGGTATAATGTGATGAACTGAGAGTTCTTGTCCGTATTCTGCTTCTGTTATTCCGCAATCTTGACAAGTAAAATTATCTCGTTCTCTAGCCTTTCTACGCTGAATTCTCCAATTGGGCCCGTAATATTCTATATCTCCACCTGCCCAAGTGCCGCTATTTTCTCCGGAAAACATTCCACTCTTTCCATAATAATCCCCCATACATTTTATAGAACAAAAATTTAAGTTCCTAACAACAGAAGGCTTTTTTTCAAATTTTGTTCCGCAGTTATTACATACGACAATAACTCTTTTTGAATATTGAACCTTTCCTCTCTGTCCATTTGCCTTGACTAAGCAATGTTTAGAACAATATTTTGCGCTTAACGCCCTATTTTTCGGAACACTAACCTTTTGTCCACAAAATTTGCAATTTAGCTCTACCCTTCTTTTTAAGTGTTGATTAATTTTATCGTTATTTGCTATAGATACTTCCTTCTACAATGTCTATCACAAAAGTTGGTTTCTCTAATTTCAGAAGGTTTGCGGATGATTCCTTTCCCGCAGAATGAGCAATTAACGAGTCTTTTCTTACTCATTTCTTTCCAAAACGATGGGGGGTTTTTTAAAATATTCAGCTTTACAAGACCGAGAACAGAACTTTTTTCTCTCAACTTGGCTTGGTTTTACATAAATTTGTCCATCGCAATTTAGACATTTCTTTTTCACAGGAACACCTCTTTTTTAATATTCCCATAAGATTATTATACAACGAACTTGTGTTCCTGTTAAGAATTTTGGTTGCTCGGCGTATAGTCGTTGAGGGGTCAGCCACGACTTCCCTGCGGATTGTCTGGTAGGATTCATCCAACACTCTTGCATTTTTACCTCTTTGTGTGCTGGCAAGGCACAGGTAGCAAGAGATACGCCAGAGTTCCCCGCATACAGCCGAGTTTTCACTGTATTTTTACAAATACAGGGGGCAACTATTTACCCGTCGGAGCCACCGTTAGCAAATGCGAATTGCGAATGCCATATTTTAAAATGTCTTCGCGAATATCATCCGGCATTTTTTTCATATAGCCGGTATTAATCAACGCTTCGCGCAGCTTCATCGTTTCTTCTTCCGTCTCGCCAACCAAGAACGGGAAGCTGCCTTTTTCTTTCGCCAGTTCAATCGAGGCGCGATATGCCGTCGTCGCGATCATTTTGAATACTTCATCAACAAGTTGGTTACCTTCTTCGGAGCCGTATTCCTTTTCGCAGTAAATGAGCAAATCGGCCAATCCCATTACGCCAAGGCCGACGCGGCGTTCACCAAGTGCTTGCTTTTTATTTTCTTCAAGGAAGTATGGTGTTGCATCAATGACATTATCTTGCATTCTTACGCCAATTTCTACCGTTTGTTTCAGTTTGTCATAGTTAACCGTTTTTGTTTCTTTATCGACCATATTCGCCAAGTTGATAGCTGCCAAGTTGCAGACAGAATATGGTGCAAGTGGCTGCTCACCACATGGATTCGTCGCTACGACTTTTTGGCCGTACGCTCTTGCATTTGTCATGTCATTGGCATTGTCGATAAAGAAAATACCTGGTTCCGCAGAGTATGTAGCGCAAATGTTAATCAGCTTCCACAACTCGCGGGCACGGATTTTGCGATAGACACGGATGCGATACCCCATCTTTTCCCATTCACGTACATCGCCAACTTCATGCCATTTTTCGTTGTAAATGCGCATTTCTTCTTCTGAATATGTCTCAACATCTGGGAAGCGCAATTCATATTCTTGATCGTTCTCAACCGCTTGCATAAACTCTTTTGTTAAGCAAATAGAAATGTTTGCTCCTGTTAGAAAATCTGGATTATGCACGGTGTAAGTGCCACCCGTCCGCAGCTTTTCTTCCGCTTCTTTAATAATCTTTTCGGAAAATCCGCCATATCCCGGCATATTTTTGTAGTTCACAATTCCTTGGTACATCGCACGCTCTTGCTCGGTAAGCGGAGTGAATTTCAATTTTTCTTTCGCCGCTTTTTGAATGCCCTCATCTTCTGTATTTTCTAGTAAATAACGCAGAATGCGCGGATTTTGCATCTTCGAAATGATAAACTCAATCACATCCGGATGCCAGTCTGCCAGCATAATCATTTGTGCGCCTCGCTCTTTGTTACTCGCTCGATCGGAGCGGGCTAGGCCATTTCTGCCTAGCTCTCTAGCTTTCACTAGAGGTCGGACTCTATCATCAAAGAGAACGTATCTCCTTGTCTCGCGCTCTAAACGAGCGTTGCCGCCCGCTTAGTCTACTCCCTCCTTAACGCTAAGTGTCTTAGGAGGTTTCGATCGTCTCTGAACCTTCATCTCCGTTTCCAGAGAAGCTTGGCTGCTGATAGCCCATTGTTTCATCCAACTTGTTTTTCAACCGTCACGCTTGCCGTTGCCAGCTACGTTGTGGTCAAGTTGGCTTTAGGGCGTCCCAGCAATTCACGAGATTTTACTCCCGCCGGTGGCGCTTGGTTAACGGGAGCCTCCTTGCTCAACAAGGTGGGTAAGCTTGGCAATATCATCAAGCCATGAGACCGATCCGGATGATTTTCCGTTTACGCCGCGGGCCAGCGCATTTCTTGGACGAAGTGTCGAACCATTTGTACCGACACCACCACCGCGGCTCATAATTTCCATTACCTGCTTGCGATGCTCGGAAATCCCCTCGCGCGAATCTTTAACAAACGGCATGACATAGCAGTTAAAGTAGGTTACTTCTGTTCCCGACCCAGCACCGTATAATACGCGTCCTGCCGGAATAAAATTGAGGCTGGACAATTCTTGATAAAACTTGTTAAACCATTCCTTCCGCTTTTCTTCTGTTGCTTCCACAGCTGCAAGCCCTGTTGCATTTCGCTTGGCAATTTGCTCATAAAAAATTTCAAGCGGCTTGTCAATCGTATCTAACGAGCGAACGACAATTCCCGTTTCTGCTTCCTCACCATCTAGCACGCCGCGATAGTCTTCTTCAACCAGCACCTTCGCTTTTTTCGTTTCCCAATCCATATCGACAATAAAGCCAAGTCCACGCGCTGGAAACTTCGGATCCTCTTTGACCGTCAATACAACAAAATCGCCCACGCTCATCGTTAGCTTTTCCGTGTCCTTAAATGAGTAGCGGTCCAGCATCACTAAACGGGACACGCCTTTATGCGTAATGTTCATATCTTCTGTAATTGGGTGCACTTGCGGAAAAAGGCGAATATCCTCATTCAGCTTTTCAATATTAATGCCCATTTTTTTCGAAGACGCAACCGTCATTCTCCAATCTCTCCTCTTCTTTCTAATTCTACATGATCTTTCTGCCTGCAAATTCTGTCTAGATTAAATTACCATACCGCCAGCAAAAAAACAATATATAGTATTATTTTTTTAACAACACCTACTATATATTGTATGATTGGTCAACTCTCTTTCATTTTGTCAAATAAAAAAAACAATAGAAACTAGAGAAAAAAGAAGAAAATCGTTAAAATTCAAGCCATTTTGCTGATAAACGAAACATTTTGCCAGTTGCCTTTATAAAAAAACGGAAAAACGCGGTGGTCGCCCGCGTTTATCGCTTAAAATTCCATTCGTCGCTCTCATATTTTTTTCTAGCGAGTTCGTTGACATACTCAATTTCCGCTTCTGATAGCGTGTATGGCTCCAAAATGATATCAAGGCCTTTTTCAAATCCTTGATAAAACGCTTCCTTTGCTTCCGAAATCGTCACTTTTCGATCGGTGAGCTCATTAATAGCTACCGCTTTATTTTTAAAATTTTTCTGCAGGCGAGCTTTGACTCGCTCGTTCGGATACTTGAATAAGCTAAATAGCAAATCTTCATCTAAATCAAGCAAAATCGAGCCATGCTGCAAAATAACTCCTTTTTGTCTTGTTTGTGCACTTCCAGCCACTTTTCTTCCTTCCACCACAAGCTCGTACCAGGATGGAGCATCAAAACAGACAGCGGAGCGCGGATTTTTTAAACTAGCCTTTTCTTCCTCCGTTTTTGGGACAGCAAAGTAAGCGTCAAGCCCTAGCAAACGGAACCCTTCTAAAATTCCTTGCGAAATGACGCGATATGCCTCTGTCACCGTTTCCGGCATAGCTGGATGCGCTTCAGACACAATGACGCTATAGGTGAGCTCTTTGTCGTGAAGCACTCCTCGTCCACCTGTCGGCCTTCTGATAAAGCCTAGGCCGTTTTTTCGTACTGCATCCATATCGATTTCTTTTTCAACTTTTTGGAAATAACCAACCGACAGCGTCGGCGGATTCCAGCCATAAAAACGAACGGTCGGCGGAATTTTGCCTTCGCTGTGCCACTCAAGCAGCGCTTCGTCTAAAGCCATATTAAACGCTGGAGAACAATCTCCAGAATCGATAAATCGCCATCTTTCTTTTCCCATTTTCAACCCTTCTTTTTTCCTTATTTGCGCTTATAAGTTTAACAAACAAAAGAAGCAAAGAAAAGTGAAAATACTTTGCGTCATAGGCTCGACATCTATATAATAGAAGTTGTCGAAAGTTGAGGAAAAGGGGGCTTTCTGCTCGTGCAGTGGATATGGATTTTGCTTGGCGCCATCATCGTCTATTCAGTAACCATGTACTTTATGCAGCGCAGAATGGTAAAAGCGCTAACAGAAGAAGAGTTTCGTGCAGGCTACCGCAAAGCGCAGCTGATCGATGTACGTGAAGCAGATGAATATGCGTCTGGGCACATTTTAGGGGCGCGCAATATCCCGCTAACGCAAATGCGAATGCGAATGAAGGAATTGCGAAAGGATCAGCCTATTTATTTATATTGCCAAAGCGGGCTGCGTAGTGGAAGAGCAGCACAAATGCTTTACCGCAAAGGCTACCGCGATCTTTACCACTTAAAAGGTGGCTTTAAAACATGGACGGGAAAAGTGAAGAAAAAAGCTTGATCGGGTGACAGACTGTTTTTGTCACCCTTTTTACTTTCGCATGCAAACAACAGCTCCCGTTGCGCCCTTCTTCCCCCCTTTTGAATTAGGCCATCCATACTCTTTCCATTTTAACAGCGCCATTTAGTGGCACTGACCGTTCACGATACAAATTTCATTGCCTGTGTCACAATATCCCCCTCAAATAAGCAGGCGACTGGGCGATGAAACAACAGCGCCTTCAGGTCACGCTTTAGTGTGACTTAACCAATCCACTGATTGTCTTTGACCATCGATCCTGCTTTTGAATCGACCATATGCTCGATCTTCTCGTTGGGTAAATATCATCCACAAGTGAATCGAAATTATTCATCACTTATATATAGCAGAGACTAAGTAGATCACTTGATCGACTCTATTCATTGATTGAAAAGTATAAGAATCGTTTTGCAGCCCTAATGGCTTTTAGAAAAAAGCAACCATATACACCTAAAAGAGCAGGCATGCGCCTGCTCTTTTAGATTGTTAACCAACAACGGGGGTACCTTGTGTCACTGGCTTCGCTCGGCTGCGTTTCTTCACTGCTAATCTTTTCCAAGTCAGTCTGTATAAAGCAAAATAACCTTCTCTCTTTTATTTCTGATAGCGTAAAATCGGCTTTCGTGCTGCTGTGGTTTCATCAAGACGCTTCACAACAGTTGTATGAGGCGCTTCTTGCACAATTTCTGGCGTTTCTGCTGCTTCTTTCGCAATTTGAATCATCGCATCAATAAACGCATCAAGCGTTTCTTTGGATTCGGTTTCCGTCGGTTCAATCATCATACATTCCTCAACGATCAATGGGAAGTAAATGGTCGGCGGATGATAGCCAAAATCCAGCAGACGTTTTGCGATATCAAGCGTGCGGACACCGAGCTTCTTCTGGCGTTTGCCTGATAAAACAAACTCGTGCTTGCAATGGCGATCATATGGCAAATCATAATATTCTGCCAAGCGGCGCATCATGTAATTCGCATTTAATACAGCGTATTCGGTCACCGCTTTTAAGCCGTCTGGCCCCATCGAGCGAATATACGTATAAGCGCGGACGTTGATGCCAAAGTTTCCGTAAAACGGCTTGACGCGGCCGATCGCCTGCGGTCTATCGTAATCAAAGTAGTAGCCGTTTTCTCCCTTTTCAACGGTCGGCTTTGGCAAAAATGGAATGAAATCTGCTTTGACGCCTACTAGTCCTGAACCAGGTCCACCGCCGCCGTGAGGGCCGGTAAATGTTTTGTGAAGATTTAAATGCACAACATCAAAGCCCATATCCCCAGGTCTTGCTTTACTTAATACCGCATTCAAATTGGCGCCGTCGTAATATAATTTACCGCCAGCGCTGTGCACAATTTCCGCCATCTCTAAAATATTCTCTTCAAAAAGACCTAACGTGTTCGGATTTGTCAGCATCAATGCCGCTGTATCCGGGCCAACTACCCGTTTTAAATCTTCTAAATCGACAAGCCCTTCCTCCGTCGATTTAACGGTGACCGTTTCAAATCCAGCAACCGTCGCCGACGCCGGGTTCGTTCCGTGCGCGGTGTCCGGAACAATCACTTTCGTGCGGTTGAAATCGCCGTTTGCTTCATGATACGCGCGAATCATCATCAGCCCTGTCCATTCTCCATGCGCTCCCGCTGCTGGCTGCAGCGTCACCGCGTCCATTCCAGTGATTTCTTTTAGATGCTCTTGCAAATCATACATAAGTTCAAGTGCCCCTTGCACCGTCTCCTCCGGCTGAAGCGGGTGAAGATGGGCAAAGCCGGCAAGCCGCGCCACGTTTTCGTTAATTTTCGGGTTATATTTCATCGTGCAAGATCCAAGCGGATAAAAGCCGGAATCCACGCCATGGTTGCGTTTCGATAAGGCAGTGTAATGACGCATAATATCAAGCTCCGACACCTCAGGAAGCTCCGCTGCTTCCATGCGAATATAATCGCTTGGAATCATTTCAGCAACATCTACTGCAGGAACATCCAACTCCGGTAAGCTGTAACCAATTCGTCCCGGTTTGCTTAATTCAAAAATAAGCGGTTGATCTTTATGCATGACAATCCCCCAATTCCTTCACAAGCATGTCGATTTCTTCTTTTGTCCGCAACTCTGTGACCGCCACAAGCATGTGATTTTCTAGTTCTGGATAATCGCGTCCAAGGTCGTAGCCGCCGATGATGCCTTTTTCAAGCAGCCGTTGATTGACTTCCCTCACTGGTTTATTTACCTTGATTACAAACTCGTTAAAGAATGGGCCCGTAAATGGCACTGTAAAGCCGCGTTCAACAAAGGCATTTTTGGCATAATGCGCTTTTTGAATATTCATCAACGCCATTTCTTTGACTCCCTGTTTGCCAAGGGCTGTCATCGCTACAGAGGCTGCTAGCGCATTCAACGCTTGATTCGAGCAAATGTTAGAAGTCGCTTTATCGCGGCGAATGTGCTGTTCGCGCGCTTGCAACGTCAACACGAAGCCGCGGCGACCTTCTTCATCTGTCGTTTGCCCGACAAGGCGCCCAGGTATTTTTCGCATCAACGCTGATTTGACCGCGAAATAACCGCAGTGCGGTCCCCCGAATTGAGCTGGGATTCCGAAAGGCTGCGCATCTCCAACAACAATATCAGCGCCAAACGCTCCTGGAGGTGTCAATCCCCCTAACGCAAGCGGATTGCTTGCTACAACCAGCATTCCTTTTCCTGAATGAGCAATCGGCTCCATTTCCTTTAATGGCTCAATTTGGCCAAAAAAGTTCGGATATTGCACAATGACGCAGGCGACATCATCGTTCATTTCCTTTTTTAGCGTTTCTAAATCCGTCACGCCATTTTGCAGCGGAATTTCAACAACTTCAAGCCCCGGACCTTTTGCGTATGTGTTAACGACATCTCGGTATTCCGGATGAACAGCTTTTGACAGCAAGACTTTCTTCTTTTTGGTGTGAGCTGCGCTTAATAAGGCTGCTTCAGCTAACGCGGTTCCACCGTCATACATCGACGAGTTGGCCACATCCATTCCCGTTAACTCACAAATCATCGTTTGGAATTCAAAAATGGCTTGCAGCTCCCCTTGGGAAATTTCCGGCTGATACGGCGTGTATGCCGTATAAAATTCAGAGCGGGAGATCACATGATCAACAACAACTGGAATGTAATGGTCGTATACACCTGCACCAAGAAACGAAGTGTAACTTTTAAGATCAGCATTTTGGGCTGCAAGCGCTGCCAGCTCTTTCATTAGTTCCGGCTCTGACTTTGCTTGCTTAATCCGATACTCTCCCTTAAAGCGGACGCTCTCTGGGATATCGGAGAACAGTTCATCAATCGACTCGACACCAATGGCTTTTAGCATTTGTTGTTTGTCGTCTTCGGTCATTGGCAAATAACGATGAAGCATAAAATCCTCTCTCCTCTTTTGATCTATTTTGCTCGTTTATAAAATGGTGTAGCGACGACCTTCGCTTTTAAGCGTTTCCCGCGAATATCGACCTCTACCACCGTATCTACATCAGCCCATTCTGTTCGAATCAGCGCCAAGCCAATATTTTTCTTCAATGTCGGCGATTGTGTTCCTGTTGTTACAATCCCGATCCATTCTCCTTCTGAAAACACGTCATACCCATGGCGCGGAATGCCTTTATCAATCATTTCAATGCCGATAAGCTTTCGGCTCGTTCCTGCTTCTTTTTGTTGCTGCAATGTACTTTTTCCAAAAAAGTCGACTTCCTTATTCGTTTTCACAGCGAAACCGAGTCCTGCTTCAATAGGCGTGATGTCTTTAGACAGCTCTTGGCCGTAAAGCGGCAGGCATGCTTCAAATCGAAGCGTATCGCGCGCACCGAGACCGCACGGAAGCACCCCTCCCCCTTTTCCAGCTTCTAAAATCCCATGCCAAAGCGTCACCGCATCTTCTGCGCGACAATAAATTTCAAAACCATCTTCACCTGTATACCCTGTACGGGACACAAGGGCCTTTACCCCCTGTAAATCAACATCATCTTGGAAGCCGAAAAATCTCAGCGCAGATAAATCAATAGTCGTTAATTTTTGCAGTACACGCTCAGCAAGCGGTCCTTGCAAAGCAAGCTGTGCGATTTCATCGGAAATATTCACAAGTTCTACATCGCCGAAAAGGTGTTCATGGAGCCAATGAAAATCCTTTTCGATGTTTGCAGCATTAACCACGAGAAGATAATGGTCGTCCGCTTTCTTATAAATAAGCAAATCATCGACCGCACCGCCATTTTCATAGCACATAAGCGTATATTGTGCCCGGCCGTCTGCTAATTTCGAAACGTCGTTTGTCATCATTTTTTGTAAAAAGGCAAGGCTATCTTTTCCCTTCACCTCAAATTCACCCATGTGCGATACATCAAATAATCCCGCGCGTGTACGAACGGCTTCATGTTCTTCTTTAATGCTTGAGAATTGAACAGGCAGCTCCCAACCGCCAAAATCAATCGTTTTTGCCCCGTATTCGGCATACACAGAAAATAAAGGTGTGCGTCTTAGCATATAGAACCTCCTGTCTTAAAATACATAAAAAAGGACAGACGACTCCCACATATAAAAATGCAAAGAAGTCTCTGTCCTTTCACCTGAAAGTTTCCCCGCGTTTAAACACAGGTTTCCCCTTGGGTGGTTCACATGAGTGAACACTCTCCAGAGCTGCGTCAAGCAAGAGTTCTTTTGCCTGAGAGATTCGTGTTGCCACTTGCTCCTTCGGCGCTACAATTTGTAGTCTCTCCCCTTGCTCTCATTCGCCGGTATATAAAATTCGATAAAAATGGTCAAACTATAGGAAAAGCAGGAAAATAATTTTTTTAACTTTCTAATTTATTATTATACTACCATTAACATGCGCATAAGAGCAATAAAAATTCGCTGAAAAACAAGAAAAATAACCGAACTTTTTATTTCGTAACCAAGTAAATAATTAACAATTAACCGCATATTCAATGTTTCATAAATAAAAATGTTCGTTATTAAAGGAGAAGATAATGATGATCGAAATCGAATTTGATTCATCTTGGCAAGAATCATTTGTGGAACGAATCGAAAAGGATGGGCCTTGGGCTAGCTGGGAGATGTACCAGCTGGCATTAGAAGCTGCTGAGCATCTGCTCATTCCAGAGTTTGATGGCTTGCAAGCTCCTAAACATCTGCCTCATCTCACTCCTTTGCCGCATCAGTTGGAGGTTGCAAAGCAGGTGGTTGAACAAATGAACGGCAAAGCAATTTTGGCGGATGAAGTAGGACTTGGAAAAACGATCGAAGCGGGTTTGATTTTAAAAGAGTATATGATTCGCGGATTAGTAAAAAAAGTGCTCATCCTCGTTCCGGCATCCCTCGTTTCCCAATGGGCGATGGAATTAAACGAAAAGTTCTTCATCCCTGCCGTCCCGCAAAAAAAGAGTTACGTTTGGGAACAATGTGATGTCGTTGTGTCATCGATCGATACAGCCAAAAGAAGTCCTCACCGCGACATCATTTACGAGCAGCAATATGATATGGTCATTATCGATGAAGCGCACAAGTTAAAAAATAATAAAACAAAAAATTACGAGTTTGTCCAAAATTTAAAAAAGAAGTTTTGTTTATTATTAACGGCTACTCCTATCCAAAATCGGATAGAGGAAATTTTCCATCTTGTTTCATTGTTGAAGCCTGGACATTTAGGAAATGCCACTTACTTTGCTGAAACATATGGAAAAGAGCGGTCATTACAGACAGATGAGCATTTAAAAGCGCTTGTAAATAAAGTAATGATCCGAAACCGGCGTGCCAATACCGGCATTGAATGGTCGAAGCGCCATGTCGAAACCGTCATGATTGACTTTTCAAAAGAAGAGCGCGAACTATACGAAGCTGTACAAATGCTGAAATCTAATGGCGCTATGCTTAACAGTCAGTTTTCGCTCATCACGATGCTTCGTGAAGCTTGCAGCAGCCGCGAAGCCCTGTTTTTCACCCTTAAAAACATGATCAACAAATACGAAGGAAATATCCCTTCATATTTTCAAGCACTAATGGAAAAAATCAATGCTGTCACTGCCAATTCCAAGGCCGAAAAAGCTTTGGAACTCATTCGCCGCATTGATGACAAAGTCATTATTTTCACCGAATATCGAGCGACCCAATTGTACTTACAATGGTTTTTACAGCAAAATGGCATTTCTTCTGTTCCCTTTCGCGGAGGATTTAAACGCGGCAAAAAAGACTGGATGAAAGAACTGTTTAAAAATCGTGTCCAAGTTCTTATTGCAACTGAAGCTGGAGGCGAAGGAATCAATTTGCAGTTTTGTCATCATGTCATTAACTACGATTTGCCTTGGAATCCAATGCGCCTCGAGCAGCGAATTGGACGTGTGCATCGTCTAGGGCAAACAAATGATGTTCACATTTACAATTTCGCTGTTAGAAATACAGTAGAAGAGCATATTTTAAAGCTTCTTTATGACAAAATCCGCTTATTTGAACGAGTGGTTGGTGAATTAGACGATATTTTAACTAGAATGAATATGAATAACCTAGAAAATTATTTGCATGATATATTCTTTCATTCACACAATGAACGGGAAATGCAAATCAAAATGGAAAATCTAACTTCTATGATTGATTTGGCTGATCAACTAACAAAGGGGGAGCACTATGCAGCAAAATGACATTCAACAGTTTCTGAAACGCTATTTTCAAACCAACGATTGCAGCATTGTGGAAGAAACGGACGGCCATCTCACAGTCCAGCTATCCGTCGAATTAGATAAAGAACTGATGAACCGCCCCTTTTATTGGCATTATATTGAGCGGACAGGCGGCACGCCAGCACCGATGAAGCTAACGCTTATTACGAAGCAAAATGAGCAAACCCGCTCGCTCACAGGAGAGCGGCTTCATTTCGGATCACCTAGACTTCATCAAATTTTTCAGTCGGCGCAGCGCCGCGGCAGCTATATTCGTCTTTATGAACAGGCACAAGCAATCGGGCCATCTTCTATTCCGCTCCATCCTTGGCTTGGTTTAAATATGAGGATCTCCTATCAATGCGATCGAAAAAAAGACCAATTTTTATCTCTTGGCTTACATTTAATCAGCGGGGCGATTGTCGAACAATTTCACGAGAAGCTGCAGCGTCTTGCGCTGACTCCTAAAATTCCTGACTATTGCTTCACCATTTCGCCCATTATTAAACCAAGCAGCGGCATTGGAAGATTAGAGCAATACGTCAAACGAATCATTGACCAAGACGATCATACATGGGCAGAAGAAGCGATCGCACGTTGGCAAGAGGATAAGGCGCTTTTGGACCATTTTTATGAAGATATAGCGGAAAAACCGGAGTGCTACTATATTGAGGAAGAAGCGCTTGAGGAGCAATATAAGCCAAAAATTACCGTTTCTATTATTAACGGAGGGCTGTTTTATTTGCAACCGCGCACGGCTTAACTTGACGCTCTTCATTCAACTTAAAGATAGAGCAAGCAGAATCAGAAAAAAAGGAGGAAACCGTTTCAGCATTTGAAAAAATCACCGCTTTTTTCTTTGTCGTGTGAATGCGGAATATACCTCCAAAAAAGATGGCTTTTTTAAGAAAATAGAGCTCAGATTTGATATCTGAGCTCTTAGGCTGTGAACAAACGGTTTCATATCATGGCAAATATTAAGATGGTAAGTTACATCTATATGATACTTCTTTCGTCTACCATATGAGTCACTTCGCAATCGAGCATTTTTCTCGCTATGATTTTCTTCGCCAAAGAAGTTTAAGGGAAAGAGGAATCATTCCAAATAAGCGATATAAAATCGGCTCCTTTCCTTGCTTTCGCTCTTCCCGTCTTTTTTTCCGTTCTTCCTTTGGCTGATCCATGTAGCGCACCAGTTGTTGAGTAACAAATCGAACATAGTCATTGGCAGACATTCTCACACCGCCTTTTTTTGGCTATTAGTATTTCCATGGCGGATCGTTTTTAATCATTTTCGTGATTTCATCCACAATTTGTTCAATGCTTTGTCCCGTCGTATCAATGATCCAATCCGCTTCTTGATAATACGGCAAACGCTGCTGCCACAGCTCTTCTAAACCTTGACGGTGGTGCTGGGAAAGAAGCGGGCGCGTATCATCATGCTCCAACCTTTTCAAGAGCTCGGCAAACTCACAATGCAAATAAATTACCGTTCCTGTCCGCTTCATCCAATCACGATTTTCCTTTTGAATGACAATGCCGCCCCCTGTTGTCACAATGATCTTATCAAGAGGCAAGGCGCGCAAAAACTCCCTTTCATATTGCCGAAATGCCGCCTCCCCTTCTTCCGCAAAAATGCGCTTAATCGTTTTTCCGATCTGCTCTTCAATGTATTCGTCTGTATCGATCATCGAAAGGCCTAATCGCTTAGCTAAGCATTGGCCGATCGTGGTTTTTCCAGCTCCCATAAAACCGGTCAAATAAATTCGTTGCATCGTTCGTCTCCTTTTCTTTCGCTTTTTCTCAAACATACCACATCATCGCTGAATGGTGAACTCCCCTCTTGTTCGTTTGCTACGCTAAATGCCGCTTGAACTAGAACGAATGGTCTTTGAAAAATCAATAGACGACAATGACGGATTCATATGGCCAAGATCCAAACTGCGCTCGCTTTCGATCGACGAATCAGTCTTTGAAGCGGTTCACAGTTGGATTGCCTGCCTCTGCAAAACCAATGGTCACTCGATATGACGCTCCGACGATAAAAAGCTAAATGCTGTTCATCGCGGCCATTTGTTGGGACATCCTATTTTTTAATGATGGTAGCTTGATACCCCGAAAGATCGATCATGAGGCTTCCCCCACCTTCCCTTCGTTTGGGGGTGGGAGACTTCTCGGTAGATGGTGTTAAAGTAGAAGGCTGCATGTGTTTAGCCGACATCACCAAATATGTCCTATCAAAAGCTTTCTTTCCACTCAAGAAGCTCCAAATTGGGGAAAGAGACTGTAAATTCAGCCGTATAGCGAACCCCTTCATTGGAAAAAACAGAAACTTTTGCTTTAACTTGATCGTTGCTTAATTGCTGCCAGCTATATTCCGCTCTGCCATTAGGGTAAACAAACATTCCGTTGTTTGTCTGTTGAGTCGGCACATGGGATGCAATGCTCGCTTTGATGTCGGCAACAGCCATTTGCATTAATGAATCCGCCTCATACGATTGTTGCTCATCTTTAGCAAATTCCAGCTCCATTTCATATAAACACAGCACATGAAGCAGACAAAAGAGAAAGACACATGAAAACATGACGGTCATCGGAAAAATCATTCCTTTTTCATTTCTCACAGCCGCTTCACCTTTATTGGGAAAAATGTAGAAATAAACGCTGAATAACGTTTTCCGTCGTTCGCTATTACCACTACTTCTACACCATTTTCCTCCAATTTGTACTGAATGCTAGAAATAGATTGGAGGACAATTTCATTCCCTTGACCATTTACTCGCCGACGGATAAACGAGCCATATTGTTCCAAACAAACCTCTTCTCCTCCCCGCTTATACAGATACAGCTTTTCTCCATCGCTCGCAATCTGTCGAGACTCGCGCACCTCTTGCTTTAATTGCTGAAGAAGTACTTGCCATTCCAAACGATTAAACTGTGGCTGCTTCTCTGTCCGCAGCCAACGAATATCCAACAATATTGGAAAAAAGCTAACAATCAACAAAACAACAGATAGCACAATGAGCATCTCAATAATCGTAAAGCCGCGGCTTTGTCTCACTGTTTTTGTAATATCCACATCTTTCCGCCTTCCTTCCCATATAATCATGCCATTGAATGCAGATTTTCATCACTCCATTTTCGTTGTGACTTCGCAAAACCTTGTATTCTACTCCTTCAACCACAACGGCTTTTTCTATTACTGGCTCCTGATTTCCCATTTCTTTGTTCAGCAGCTGCTGGGCATGGCTCTTTAATGCTTGATTTTGCCGCTCCATCATCACTTGAGTAATAGCTGGTAGCAAGATAGCCGTAACAAACAATAAAAGAGACAGCGCTATAACGGTTTCTACTAAGGTAAATCCTTTACAGCTTTTGTGCATAAAATCTCCCTTTTCCAAGTAAAAATACAACTTTATAAACGGATGACCCCTTTTTAAAAAAGACGGTGCCTGATTTGTTTACATTTCCGTTCGGCAAAAAAGAAAGGGGGCTTTGCAAGGTTGCCAGCTCAATCATCCATGACGAAGGAAGTTGGCGTTCAATCAACGTCCTTCCGAATGTATAGCTTTCTGTAATCCGATATTTCCTTTGACCATTATAAAAGATGAGCATTACAGCTGTTTTATGAGTAAGTGCATATTGCTGTGCATACAACAAATCATCTGTCAGCTGCTCAATCACGTATTTCTCCTCACTAGCCTGCAAAAATTGATCCATATGCGGGATACAGACCGCTGTAAGAACGCCGATAACCGTTAAAACAACGAGCAGCTCGATTAGGGTAAACCCGCGTTTATTTCTCACCCTCATGCACTTCCCCGCTGCTATCGATATAAATGGTGCGGCCGTTAGGGCATTTATTCGATTTAATATAATTTCCATCAACAAGCTGTCGGATAGTTGGAAGTGTATCATGCTCCATCTGATAGGCCTTAACCTGTGCTTGCACGGTTTTAACAAATGCTTCGCATCCTTTATCGTTAATCATTTGGTTATGCTTGACGATATTGGGAATGGCAATAAGCAATAAAACTGAAATCACCATCAAAACGATAAGCATCTCGATCAATGTGAATCCTTTTTCTTGCATCATCGGTTCCTCCTTTTTCACTTATTCATCGCTTCAAACATCGGCAGCAAAATCGATAAATACATCAAAACGATGAGTAGCCCAATAAACGAAAAGAGGATCGGCTGAATCGTACGTGTCCATTTTTCAAGTTTCTCTTCCAGCTTTTCGAGCACTAGCCGGCTATAATGGAACAGCTCCATCGCCAGCTCGCCATTGGATTGACCGTGACGAATGACAAGCCCTAATTCCTTCTCGTAATAAGATCGGCTGCCAATCATCTCCTCTAATCGTTGTCCTTTAACCAGCTGTTCTTTCAACGCTGCGCCTTCGGCTCTCAAAAATGGAACATTTTCTTGCTTTTCAAATACTTGAAGCGCTTCATAGACAGATAAGCCGCTGTTTAATAAATGACTGAACTGCAAAGCAAATAGATGGGTGTGATATAACATGGAAAGATGACGAACAAAAGGGATGCGAAGATATATTTTGATTTGTTCGATCGGAGGCAGCTTTTTCAGCCAAAAATAGTAACCGGCTATCGCTGCGCCAATAAGAAATGAAAGAGCAGTGAAAACAGAGGGGAAAATCGAAAAAAGCTGAAGAATGATTTGGGAAAACGAAAAGCGATGAGAATCCAAAGAGGATGACAACTGCACAAATTGCGGAAGAAGCAATTGCTGAATAAAGGCAAGCATGATCGCAACCGCACAAAGAAGAAAAAGAGGATAGCGAGCTGCTTTGCGAATTCGTTGCCAATAGCGCGCCCTGCTGAGCAGTAATTTCCCTGCTTCCGCCAGTCCTTGAGCTAAATCTCCGTGCTGTTCAGCGAAAAAGATCGATCCTACCGCTTCCGAATGAAAAGAAAGAGCTTCTAGCACTTTATAAAAAGCGAAACCGGAGCGAAGAAGGGAAAGAGCGTGCTGCAAATCGCGACGGCGCAAAACGGGCTGCTGGATTTCTAAAAATTCTATCGCCTGAGATAAGGAGTAGCCTTTTTCAAGAAGCTGACCTAACCGCCATAAAAATTGTCCCTGCTCTTGAAGCGGCCATGTTTTTTTACGCATCTTCTATCATCTCTCTTTTGAAAACGGAAGGTGATAAAAAGCCGAGCGCCACTCCTTTTTTCATCATGTGCTGCAGCGTGCGATACCGATACTCCACCTCTTCGCCTCTTGCCGCTTGAATCGCTCTTGCCAGCGCCTCTCCATGCAAACATTCGTAAACGGCCGCTCGTCTGATCTTCCTTTGCCGGCGGCAAAAAGCCGAACACGCTTCTTTGCAAAATGGGCACATCAGTTCAACAAGGCGTTGGGCTGTCACAGCCAGCATCGTTTGTTCGATTTCCCGCCAAGAAACGCCAAACTCCAATAAGCGATAAATCGCACCGATAGCATTTTTTGTATGCATCGTCGATAAGATTAAATGTCCTGTCAAAGCGGCGCGTACCGCGATTTTCGCCGTTTCTTCATCGCGGATTTCGCCGACGATCACGACATCGGGATCATGGCGCAAAATCGCCTTTAGCCCTGTTGCATACGTGATCCCCGCCTTTTCATTGACCTGAACTTGCAACATATTTTCGATCCGTTTTTCCACAGGATCTTCCAAGGTAATGACATTGCGCGGCCACTTTTTCTGACATGCTGCTAACAGCGTATATAAAGTGGTCGTCTTTCCTGAACCGGTCGGTCCCGTAAAAATAAGCAAACCGTGGGAATGATGCAAAAGCGACAGCAATATTCGCGTTGTGCTTGGAAATAAAGCAAGATGTGAAAGAGGAAGAAGTGAGTTGTGAGGAAGGAGACGAATCACGAGGCTTTCATCATGAAGCGTCGGAAGCGTAGATAAGCGCAAGCTGACATGAACTCCGTTTTGAGTGATTTCCATGGCTCCGCTTTGCGGGCGACGCCGCTCTCCAATATCCATATCCGCCAAAAACTTAAAATAAACAAGCAGCCGCTCGTATAACCCCTTTTCCAGCATGTCCTTCACAACGAGCGCTCCATCCATGCGGAACTGGATGAGGGCATCATCTCGTCTTGGAACGATATGAATATCTGAGGCACCGATTTCGCTCGCCTCTTTTACGAGACGATCCGCTAATTGTTCAATTTCGTTCATCCATTCACCCCTTTTCTCTTAGATAGAATCAGCACCAAATTATAAATTCTCCATTTTTCTACAAATTCCTGCATCTTCATCTAAAAAATTTTTTCATCCTTTGATTGATGTGGAAGCAAAATCGTGAATAATTTATGAATTTTGCATCAATAAGACCATTAATTACTATAAATATCATTCCAATGGAAAATTAAATGTAATATAATAGAAATAGCATCCGATTGTGTAGGAGTGAATAACCATGGATCAAGTTTTAAAAATTACAAATGTATTAGCTGATCCAACCCGGTATCATATCTATGAATACATTACGAAAAAACACAAAGAAGTGTCCGTTCAGGAAATTGCAGAGGTGTTCAGCATCCATCCAAATGTGGCACGGCTTCATTTAACAAAGCTGGAAGATGTGAACATGCTTGTTTCGGAGACGCAAAAGACTGGAAAAGGAGGACGTCCAAGCCGGCTATACCGTTTGTCGGAGGATGTGATTCATCTGCATTTCCCGTTTCGCGATTATCAGCTTCTTGCCAAAATCGCGATTCAGACAATGATGTCATTAGGGGAACAGGGGAAACAGGCGCTATATGAAACAGGAAAAAACTTTGGAAAAGAGATGGTTCAGCAACGCTTTCCACATGATCGGCCAATCGCCCATTTATCATTTGCCGAAAAAGTTCAGCTTTTAAAAGAAGCGGCTGAAGCCGCTGGATTTTATCCTTCGTTTGATTATAACGAAACAACGCAGAAAATTTATTTTCAAATTTTTAACTGTCCATTTAAAGAGATCGCTTTGCATCATCCACAAACGGTCTGTGGCATGCATCATGCTTTTTTGCGCGGCATGTTTGAAGCGCTTTTTGATAACGTGGAGCTAATCGAACTTGATAATATGGCAAACGGATGCGATTCCTGCTCTTATCGCGCAGAATTCGCATCCGCTTGCGAATAAATGCGCTTGGAAGGCCATCGTTTCATCCGCTGCGGTCGGCCTTCTTTCCGAAAATTGAAAGCGCTGTTTACACAGCTATAATCTGTACATTATAATATGTAGAGGCAGCTATTAGGGCAAAAAGGAGGGATACATAAGATGGACCGCATGTTCCGTGTTTTATCGTTCTGGACTGGTATTTTTGCAGTAATGTTTTACCTTGGCCATATGCATACCACTTCCTTGATTTTCTTCGGCCAAACGCTGTTCTTCTTATTGTTAGGCTACTTAAAGCTGACAGAGCGGATGTACATCTATATTTTTGGTGCATACTTAACGATTTTCTTCGCGGCCTTTACGTATTGGACCACATTTATGCTTGTGCCCGGAGTAGGGGAATAACCTACAAAATGATAGACAAAGCCAACCTTGGCTTTGTCTATCATCATTTTCACCCTCTTCATGGACAGTGATGGTTTCACATCAAACTGGTTTGAACATGCTTGGTAGACAAAAAACGCTGCCGAATGAAGACGCGAATCAAACCAAAACGAACGAGGTCCTTGACAAAGGATGAAAGCGTTTGTCAATAGTCTGAAGCGATGGAATTCCATCGCTTTTTTGCGTGGCGGCACTTATAAAAAGCTAGGCTCCACCCAAATTTTCTCCCAATCCATTTGGAGATTTTTCTGCTGAATCATCACTTGGAAAAATGCGCTCATCCCTTCATCCATCATCAGCGAACGAATCGCTCGGTTACGCTTGCTTTGTTCTGAAAACGGGTCGCTGCCATCATGCTCCTTTAATTGTGTTAATATTCCTGCCGCCAATAAAAAACGATCCTGCCTAATGGTTTGCACCCATTCCCATCCAGCGATATTTCCATACATTCTCAGGGCATCCCATTGGATATGAGCGGTTAGATCCATTTGTCCGGGATAAGCGAGAGGATCTCGGATAAGCCGATGTTGATAATACCCCCTCAAGCTTCCTTGATGACGGGCGGGGTTTGCCCATTCTTCATCGGTGTAGCCATAATCGACAGTAATCATCACACATTCCGCAAATACATGAGCATTTTCTAATAGAAAAGATTTCATAGCAAGCGGAACTTCCAATCGTTGCCCTTCTTTTAGAACAATATTTCGTTCCTGCAAATAAACGATAATCTGTTCATTTTGCAACATATGCGGCTCTTCTACCAGTTCATTCTCACGCAAAGCGACAAACAGCTCATATATCTGTCCCTTTTCTTTCTTTATCACATGCACAGGAAGCGCATCAAAAAATTCATTGCTAAACATAATTCCTGAAAACGGCGCATGCTTTTTACAAAAATCGTCAAAATGCCGGTACTGTATCACTCTTTCAGCGAATTCTCCTAGTATTTCTGCTTGCCTTGTTCGCTGGTATGGACTAATTTCAATGAGTATATAGGTTAATGATTGGTAAGTATGCGGTGATTGATTTTTCCATTCCTGCAAAACAGCACGAGCAAAAACCCCATCTCCCCCGCCGAGTTCGCAAATACATGGAGGAATGCGCCCCGTTTCCACTAGTTTAATGAATAAAGACGCAAATAATGTGCCAAACACACTCGATACATGGCTGCTCGTATAAAAATCACCATGACGGCCAATTTTTATACGCTCGTTCATATAATAGCCATGCTGTTCGTCATATAAAGCTGCATTCATGTAATCGGCATATGACATTCGTTGATTTGGCGATGCCTTAAGCTTCTCCAACAAAAAATTACACATTTTATTTTCTCCTTTGGAGTTTTTCACTATTGACATAGTGAAAATATTATTATATTGTTATGATAGTAGCTTAACTATATCCCCTCCCATTATATGGATAGAACATCCCCCAAAGTCCCTTCTCAATTATTGAGAAGGGCTTTTTTTATGAAGCCCTTTTAAAAACCATGCAAAAATGGATTGGTGTCCATTTCCGTTCCAATGGTTGTTTCCGGTCCGTGTCCCGGTAATAACGCTGTTTCTTCCGGTAAAACAAGCAAGCGCTCATGAATGCTCCGCATAAGCTCTTCATAGTTTCCTCCTAGTAAATCCGTGCGCCCGATGCTTCCAGCAAATAATACATCTCCCGAAAACACCGCTTCTATCTCAGGACAATAGTAGGAAACACTGCCTGGTGAATGCCCTGGCGTTTCCAAAACCTCCAAGGCAAATGAGCCGATCGTCAACGTTGTTTCGTTTTGCAAACAATGTGGCTCATGTGCAACCTGCACCTTCTCACCGATAAAATAGGCAGATCCATTTAATGATGGGTTAGAGAGCCAAGCTTTTTCTTTCTCATGCAAATAAATCGGAAGCTTCCATCTGATTAGCAAGTCATTGATCGCTCCAATATGGTCAAAATGAGCATGTGTCAGCAAAATCGCCAACGGCTCCCATCCTTGCTGTTCAATCGAACGGATCAGCTTCTCCCCTTCGCTTCCGGGATCAAAAATGAGGCACGTTCCATCAGAGTGAGATAAAATATAGGCATTAGTTTCCAGTGGTCCAAGCGGAATGCGGTTCCATTTCATAAACATACTCCCTTCATTCTTTATATCCATCATTTTACTCTACCTCTTTATTTGTTACAATAAAAAGAAAAAGAAGAGGGAATCATATGATAAAGCGATATGCGCTTTCGCCGTTCGAACAAATAAACAGCACGATCCTTGATCAAGATGAGGAATGGGTCATTGTTTCACAGCTCCCTAACTTGATCTCCAGCTATGAAACGCTTTTTGAGCTGGAACAGCCGACTACCACTACATCGTTGTTTAGCGATTATGGCTTTCTCTCAGCAAATGGGCGCTTCTACCTGTTTGCATCTTTGGTCACTGCCTTTTCCATTGTGGATGGCGATCCTTTGGAAATCGACATGTTTCTGCTTCAGCTTGAAGAATACATGATTGCCCAAGAGTCAACAGGCACCATCATCTATTGGATCGATGGGCAATATGAGGAATTGCTGGTGAAAAACGCAGCGGTCTACCATGTTGTTATTCACATTTTCGACCTCGACAAAATGGGAAAAAACGATTAAAATGTAAAGTGATTCTTCATTTCTTTACATACAGTTTTACTTGCGAAAAGGGGGGTAAGTATAATGGGATTGGTCATCATTTTTGCACTTGTGACATTGTTAGCGCTTTACGGAATTGTACGTTCATTGCGTCAAAAGAATATACTTGCTTTATTATTTGGTTTAGGAACAGCGGCTGTATTCGGCTGGTTTACCATTATGACCGTCATTCATCACGGATTTCCAACGGGCACACATTAAAACAAGAACAGGTTGTAGACAAAGTCAAAATCGGCTTTGTCTACAACCATTTTTACGCGGTCTCTATTCAGGTGATATGTCCACACGAGACGGGCTTGAGTTTTTATTTTCGTTTAATTTTTCGCGGACACTTGTCACTTTTTCAGCCATGCTTCGTTTTTTATCGCGTCGGTCATCAATTCGTATATTGGTCGCTACCCGCTGAATTCCATTGGAAAATGGAACCTCATGGATCGCTTGAATGACTTCAAACAATACGGAAAGCTCCCCTTCAATGATCGTATTCATTGGCGTCAGCATAAAATCAATCTTTCCCTCTCGTTTATACACTTCCAACACTTTTTGAATTTCAGCTACATACTCACTTACGCTTGGTCCTTGCGTTCCGATTGGAATTACTGTTACATCAACAATGGCCATTTGTCTAGCTCCCTTTATCTCAGTTTCTTTTTCTACCTCAATTATAATCGGAGGAGCTTCGTTTCTTCAACTGATGGCCAATAAGGAAAGCAGCATTTTTAAAGCATGCTCTTTAATTTGTCCGAACTGTTCGAGCGGCAACGGATTGACTCCTTCACCCAACTCAACCGTATAGCCTGGACGTTTCCATTCTTGAATAAACCAATCACGATAACCGGCATGGCTATCAATATAACGGACTGCTTGATATCCGCTCGCTTTTGCTAATGCGTTTACAATCGGTTCCGCGTCTTCCGGTTCCCAGCCTTCATATCCCCAATAAATTTCTTTTCCTTGGGTATGAAACGCCACTATTATTTCAAAATCACGATTGTAGGCTAAATCTGCCATGGCTTTCGCCTCAGGCTCTGTCAGAGGGGAAAATCCCGGAAAGTCGCGAGGGGCAGGTGATTTCGGGATTTTTCTGGCTTGTTCTATTTCCCATTTAGCTGGAAACTGATTGTTTAAATCGACTCCGCGAATATTCGCTTTCCATTGCGAAAAATCTCGTTCTCCTTGATTGATCCGCAATACTTCGCTTCGATATGGTTCTTGATTTGGCGGTCCGTTCAACACTAAATCTACTCCATCTGGATTGACCATCGGCACAATTGACAATGTTACTTTTTTGTAATAATCCATTAGCGTATGTCCAAACAAGACATTTCCATTTGTCAATGCCAGTACATACTCATTAATAAATGACATAATGGCCGCCGTCGTGATCCATTCATTCGCATGAAAGGAGCCATTCAAATGAATTTTTTTCGGGCCGCATCCAATCGTCAACTCTATGATCGGCTGCCCTAATACACTTGTTCCAATTACTTTTTGTTTAATAAAGGGGTAATGTGTGCATAGGTCGTCAATATCTTGTTTCATACTAGCAAAATCATACGGTTTTTGTCCATTAACCAATGTCGCCTCAATCCGCCGGGGAATTCGTAATGGAAGACGGTCATCGTTCATTCGCTGCAGCACTTCTGTAGGCAGCGAAGCCGAGCAGGCGATTTGCTCCAGTGTTTCTGATGTTTGACTATGATACGCGACGACATCATATCCTGGAATTTGAATGATTTCACCATCATGCAATTCATTACTTACATGCGGATTTGCTTCCGCTATTAACTCGTGCGGAATAGCCAGCCATTGGCTATACATATGCAACGTATCGCCTTGTCGGGCACGAATCATCCGTTGTATCGCCTCCTTCATTTCTTTCCTTCTTTTCAACATATGATGGAGTGAAAAGAAAATGACCGATAAACAAGCGCAGGCCCCATTCCATCATGAATGGGGCCTGTAGCGCTTTCTGTCTAATGAGTTTTGACAGTTACCGTTCATTCACCATATTGATTACCACCCGAAGACAATAAGTGAAGCAATTAGATTGGGAGCCACGAATTTTTTCAACCGACAAACTACATTTAGATATAACATAACCAGTGTGTGGATCATCCAATCAACCCGATTGATACGCTAGATTCCTGACTTTTCTGCCGTAGTCGGCAAGCGACTACTCGTTTTCCGCTTTTTCATTATAAAAACGGAGTAAATCTCCATATATAATTTTATCGGAATAATCAAGTTCCTGCTTCACTTTTTCCGCATACGGCTCGCACTGTGAGTTATCTGTTTTCAATCCTGTCTTTTTATCATAACAAGTATTATCTTTATAAACATAATCTTTTGTAACAAAGCTTCCATCTCGCAATATCGCCAAATTTAGCTTGTCTTGAGCAAACAAATCCTGACCAAAATGAATATCATTTTTCGTGTCAATTCCTAATAAATGAAGCAAAGTTGGCTTCACATCGATTTGTCCCGCTACTTTCGAAATGACTTTTGGATGCTGATCGGTCACCCCTGGAATATGGATGATTAAAGGAACCCGCTGTAATTGAACATGGTCGACAGGAGTAATCTCCTCTTTTCCTAAATACTGCGCCATCGCTTCATTATGGTTTTCCGAAATGCCATAGTGATCGCCGTATAAAATAATGACAGAGTTTTCGTAGAGCCCTTCCTTCTTCAGCCATTCAACAAACATTTTCAGCGACTCATCCATATAACGAACCGTCGGGAAATAGCGATTGACAGTCCGATCATTCGACGTATACTCCGGCACCATTCGATCCTCTTCCTCTAATTCAAATGGAAAATGGTTAGTCAGCGTAATCAGCTTAACGTAAAACGGCTGCGGCAATGTTTTTAAATGCGCAACGGATTGCTCAAAGAAATGCTGATCCTTTAATCCCCAACCTACCGAATTTTCTTCTGTCACATGAAAATCATCCAAGGAAAAATATCGGTCATAACCAAGCGAATGGTACATTACGTCGCGATTCCAAAAACTTTTATTATTAGCATGAAATACGGCGGTATAATAGCCCTTGTTTTTTAGAATTTCCGGAGTGGCATGGTATTCATTGGTCGCATGAGTAAAGAAAACCGCGCCGCGTCCAAGCGGATACAAGGAGTTTTCAATTAAAAACTCCGCATCAGATGTCTTCCCTTGTCCTGTTTGATGATAGAAATGATCAAAATAGTAGCTTTCCTTGATAAAATCATTTAAAAACGGAGTAATCTCTTGTCCATTGACCTGGTTATTGATCACAAAGCTCTGCAACGATTCCATTGACACAATAATCACGTTGCGGTCTTTAGCGATGCCAAACAATTGCTGATCTGGTTCCTTTTCATTCGCGCGAATATAGTTTTCAATTTCAGCGAGCTCGTTGCCATTCGCTAACACTCTTTGCGCTTTTGTCTTCGATTGCAAAACGGCATCATAAATTAAATAGTTGTACATGCCGATATTTTTGACCAGCATTTTTCTGTCAAACGTTCTCGTTAATAGCTCCGGTCTTTGTCCTTCTGCAAGATCGAGATTCACTAAAACAAGCGCGGTCAATATTAAAAAGTAAGCAGAGCGTTCTGTTTTTGTCACGCGCTCAAATGCCACAAACGACGATTTTTTCCAAACCAACCATGCAAATAGAGCAACATCGACAAACATCAATAAATCAGCAAAGTGGAACAACTCAAACACGCTATTCCCTAAATCCCCTAAATTACTCGTTTGAAACAGTACGGGAAGCGTAATAAAATCGTTAAAAAATCGATAGAACATTACATTAATATACAACAAAACGGTGACTAAAAAGCTAATGGCAACAATGTAGCGGTTGCGCCATTTTTCTTTCATAAATAAAGCAAATCCGAAAACAAGCAATAAAAAGCTTAATGGATTAATAAATAAGATAAACTCTTGAAGCGATGACTCAATTTCAATATCAAAGCTAGTTTTATAGACAATATATGTCTTCAGCCATAACCAAACTATGGCGATCAGCAAAAAGCGATGCTTTCTGATCATTTTGTTCCATCCTTTCTTCTACCAGAAACAAACCATAAAATGGATATTATTCCTATTTTCCACCATATATCTTAATATTCTTTTGACAAAAAGGCAACTTATTTTTGTTATATGGCCGATACATAAACTTTTTGCAACAACTTCCTATAGATGTAACTCGACACGTTCATTTTTGTATAAATAGAGGGTAAAAACTGTTTGTTGACAGTCGAACGATCAAGCAATGCTGCTTCACAGAACCATCCATGGGCCTGAAAGCGATAGGGCTCAGAACCTTCCGGACATATTTTTTCAGTTTGATATAGAGAGCTAGTCATTCAACCCTTCCAGAGTCGCGACAAAACTTTTCATGCTAGCAGTCTATTAGCCATTTGACTCGCAAGCCACATTTCTATGTAAAAAGGGCCTTTCTGAAGGTACTGCATGCATCATGGATATACGTTTGTCACCAAGAAAAAGTTTCACTTGGATTTGTTCAATCATCATAATAGGGAGATGCGTCCATCTTTGTTCCAAAGTGAGCAGGGGATGATCTGATTTTAACAGGGAGCCGATCGTCGAGAAAATAGGGATTCTTCTTCTGGGGATTACCCTAACGCTTGAACATAGAAGCTTCTCTGCTCCACAACGAAAATGGTCCTCAACGTTCCTTTGGGTGATTTGATCGCTTAGTATCCGACAATTCGAGTGCTTTCGTACTTAGGATATTTTGTGCATGAAAAAATGCTTGGTTTTCGCACGCTTTTTCTCCAGACACCCCATATATCCGGCGAACAAAGAACATGAGCGATCGAATATAGCAAAAATCGGGGTGATCGCCCACCGAAATTTATCTCTCCTTACCATTTTTACACGCTTAAAAAGGGAGACTTCTTTCCTAAGTGGGGATTAGGAACAATAGAAGCTCCCTCTGCCTTTATGAACCAATCGTCCGTTTTATCAATAAGGTCTAACCTTATGTTTAGTTTTGTAAGATGGCAGGTTGGAGAGTTCCATTCGCTTTATCCGTTAGCATTCGTACTTTCTAAAAACTGCTGCACCATTTGAACACATTTCGTTTTATCATACCCGTTGTAAAAACTGACGGAAAACTTCACAGGATCACCGAAAAAAAAGCGTTCATAAAGCGTTTGTCTTGTTCCAAACGCGCTCATGGTCATATCCCATGCCAAGCGAAACAATTGTACCCGATCTTCAGCCTCCAGCGTCGCTGCCTGTAAATAGCGATCTAAATCTGAACGAATAGGAGAAGCAAAATCCTTTTCTGTCGGCAAACAAACGAGGCCGCTGGCGCCAAGCAATTGAACAATTTCTGCAAAACGCGGATACATTCGCGGATATAAAAAGGCTGACGCAGATAACGGTTCTAGGGCAGGAATCATCGTACCGCGGCGATCTGGTTTCGCCTCCCTTTCTGATGCCAGCAGCAATGCCTTTAACGCTTCTAATGCAGCAGCAATTTCACTTGCTTTTTCTTTGACATGCTGATATTCCCCAATTTGAATTGATTCAATCAGCAAATGCACGACCCCAAGAAAATATTCCGTCTTGACTACTCTCCTGGAAAGTACCTGATGCAAAAGCATCGCCGATAAATGGCTCTCTGTATACAGTTCTTTAGCCAGCCATGCATTTTTATATAAAAATACACGGTCCCACGGTACAAGCACATGATCAAAAACAACAAGCGCATCCACTTCATCAAATCGCGAACTTAGCGGATAATTAAACGCCGACGAGCCGCCTGCAAACGATGGGCGACAAATAAACTTTAATCCTGACGTGTTTGTCGGAAGAGAAAATGCGTAAATATACTCATCACCAATATAATTGCCGCCAGCAGGCAAAACGAGGAGCTCATCCGTGATTCCTCCCTGAGTAGCCAAAAGACGCGCTCCTTTTAAGACAATGCCATCGGCTGTTTCATCGACGACCTTAGCCGCCACAATCTCCTCATTATCTTCTATATAACCAAGAGAACGGTTTTTCTGAGGATTAATAAACGTATGTGTAAAAGACCAATCATGTTTCATTGCTTGCTCATATAAATGACGTACATGCTCGCCATACTCAGGTCGTTGCTCCGCAAACATATCGGCAGCAGCAGCTAAGGCCATGACAGCTGTATTCATGTAGTCAGGTGATCTTCCCATCATGCCGGCACTGATTTTCGCCCACTCCTGAAACATGAGACGTCTTTTTTCCAAATCCTCTTTTGTCGTCGGACGCAAAAAAGAAGCACCTACTAATTCGCCGTTTGGAGCCCGGAACGTAAGAATGTGTTGCTTATCTGGATGATGCTGAGCATCATACAATTTCGCTTGACTGCGCATAATTCCCGAGAAAGCTGGATGCTCAGATCGTTTCCCCGTGACGGGGGTACCATCGATCCAAACATCCGCCTGCTGATTGTCAATCCTTTCAATATACTCGCTTCCTCTAATAATCCCCATGGTTCTTCCTCCTTCTGGCCGCTGCCCCAAAATATTTACGAGTATTGTATGCTCAGAAGGATGTACGAGTGATTTCACCATGAACCATCATTCTATTTTTATGGAGAGATCGCTCATTTTACTACATGTCAGCCGTTCTTTCCCTTCGTCTCTTTAAAATGACGAATAAACTTGGCCATGCGGTTCATATAAGAAAAAGGCTGATTGCATGAAACAATCAGTCTTTTATGCTGCTATAATAAAAACGCTTGTTTGGCCAGCCAAGCACCGCCAATCACTCCAGCATCATTGCCGAGCGTTGCCGTAACAATAGAAGCTCCCTCTGCTACACGAGGAAAAGCAAAACGTCTAAAATAATGGCCGGTATGCTGAACTAATATGTCACCAGCTTTGGATACACCGCCGCCAATGACAATTTTTTCCGGATTCAAGGCATTGGCAACATGAGCGAGAGCCAGTCCCAGATGAAAGGTGACAAAGTCAACGATTTCAAGCGCCAATCTGTCATTGGCTTTAGCTGCGTCAAATACATCTTTGGCCGTTACATGTTCTGCTTGCCGCAATATACTATCAGCTTCGCTATTGGTCAGCTTTTCTTTTGCGATACGCACAATTCCTGTTGCCGAAGCGATCGTTTCTAAGCAGCCCGTTTTTCCGCAATTACAAGCAGCTCCTCCGTCCGGGATGGAGGTAATATGGCCAATTTCACCACCTGCACCATTCGTTCCGCGCACGATTTGACCATTGGCAATCACACCGCCGCCAACTCCTGTCCCAAGCGTGACACAAACTAAATTTTTTGCGCCATTCCCTGCTCCTTTCCACATCTCGCCAATGGCTGCCATATTAGCATCGTTATCCACAACAACAGGAAGCGATGTTTCCGCCTCAAGCAGGTTTTTCAAAGGGTAGTTTTTCCAGCCAATATTGACTGTCTCATAAACGACTCCTGTGTCTCCTTTGATAGGACCAGGCGCCCCCATGCCGATCCCTAGTAGCTTCTCTCTTCCTTGACCGTGCTTTTCCAACCTTTGATCAATTGCTTTAGCAATATCAGTAACAATATGTTTTCCGTGATCAGTATGATTTGTATCGATTTCCCATTTATCAATCATTTCCCCATATATATTGATAAACGCCATTTTAATTGTTGTGCCACCTAAATCAACACCTGCTAACCATTTTTCCATGTTCTATTCATCCCTTTTTCATTCGTTTTTCTCGTTCCATTTGTGCCTCATGCCTCACGATCAACAGCGCCATTTGGTATTCCTGCACATCAATCAGCTGCGATTGATATAGCTCCTTTAGCTCCTCCTCCATTAACTCTAAATCAGCTACCCGATCGCCTACATAAATAATCGTTCCAAACTTTTTTAAAAGCTGCTGAACATCATAAACCGTTTTCATCTTTTCACCCGCGCTATATGTTATATATCGTTTTTGTACATATTATAAATTTATAAACAAACGGAGCAAGCCGTCAAGAAAGGAAACGATCCCTACTATAAAAAACATAAAAGAAGGCTTCAGATTGTAGAAAAAGTCACTTTTGGCTTTGCCGGTCATTATTTAAATTAATTATGATTTTTCTATATCAGATTCGCTTGAAAATGCTTGGTTAACAAGAAACATAGACGAGGGAAGATGCAAATCGAACAAAATGTAGGAGACGAGCGAAACCAGTAATGCAGAATGAAAGCGTTTATCAACAGTTAAAGGCTTATCTTACGAAAAGATAAGCCTTTTTATCGATCGGGATCACGCGGATGCAGCACGGTCGGTCTTCGATTTTTTAACGGAATAGGAGAGCGGATCAACACGTCGCGCATCGCCCGGTAGGAAAACGGAATAAAGGGCCATAAATAAGGAATCGTAAAGGATTTCATGCGCGCTAGCATCATAACCCACAACGTAATTCCAACGATATAACCGTAAACGCCAAATAAAGAGGTAGCAATGAGTAAGCCAATGCGCACAAGGCGGTTCGCCAATCCCAGCTCATAGCTTGGTGTCGCAAATGTACCAATCGCTGCAATAGAAAAATAAAGAACGACTTCATTGGAAAAAATGCCGACCTCTACAGCAATTCCCCCAATCATCAGAGCCGCCACAAGTCCCAGTGCCGTCGCTAAGGAGGAAGGCGTATGAATCGCCGCCATTCTTAGCATATCAATACCGAGTTCAATCACAATGAGCTGGGCAAATAACGGAAGATCTCCTGTACTTGCTTTCCCAATAAAGGAAAGGGCACTAGGCAGCTGATCAGAATTAGTCATCGCCCAATACCATAGCGGCAGCAGAAAAAGCGAGGCCCAAACAGCTAAAAAGCGGACCAAGCGCAAATAGGCGCCAACAATGGGTTTATTGCGATACTCCTCCGCATGCTGTAAATGGTGCCAAAATGTCGCTGGCATAATCAAGACACTGGGTGAGCCGTCAACCATGACCAAGACATGACCTTCATATAAATGAACGGCCGCCGTATCTGGCCGTTCCGTGTACCGGACAACCGGATAAGGATTCCAATGTCGTCCAGAAATAAATTCTTCAAGTGTTTTTTCTCCCATTGGCAGCCCATCTGTATCAATTTTGGAAATCGATTCCTTCACACTACGAACAATTTCCGGATTTGCGATATCCTCAATATAACAGACACAAATGTCGGTTTTGGATCGCCTCCCTACTTGCATATATTCCATACGCAGCGTTCGGTCGCGCACTCTCCTTCTCGTCAACGCCGTATTAAAAACAATGGTTTCGACAAAGCCGTCACGTGCGCCGCGGACCACCCGTTCCATATCCGGCTCTTGCGGTCCGCGAACCGGATACGTGCGAGCATCAATCAAAATAGCATAAGCGATCCCATCAATCATTAATGCCGTAGGACCTGAAAGCACTCCATCGACAATTCGATTTAAATCATCCGTCTTTTCTAATTCAACATAAGGCAAATATGTTTTTAACAATTTCTCGATCGGACTTTCCTGAAGCGCTTGTTGATCAAGGGTTGCTAAAAACTTCATGATATAGTGCAAGATATCATCTTTGACAAATCCATCAATCATAAAAAAAGCCATGCTGCGTCCTGCATATTCTACATCTAAATGAATAACATCAAAACTTTTGCCAACACCTAGACGCTCACGCAAATAAGCAACATTTTCAGACAATGATGTGGAAATAGCCCGCTTTGTTCGTTCCATCGTTTTTTCACCTGCACGATCTCTCATTTATCCTCCAGCATTGACAGACGCGCGAGAATTCATACATATTTTCCAAATTCTCTGCATATACATTGGTGAAAACTTGTCCATATTATTGGAGGAAAAATATGAAGCGAGCACTTTTTTGGATGATCCCTCTATTTGTCACACTATTGATAAGCCTTTATCTTTTTCCGTTTTCTTTTGAGAATCCATCACAAGAGGCCATCACTTTTTTTCCTATTGACCAAGAGGCTAGCTTTCAGCAAACCGCAACCGTTTTACATGCTCGGTCGCCAAAATCGCACCATTCATATTCCCTTTCTTGGACGGTCTCTTCTTCTTTAAACGAAAAAGTGTATTTGCGGCAAGATATTTCTTTGCTGTTTGCAGATGGACGTTTAATGGGGACTTTGTCTAAATGGAGAGAGGCTGACCAATCACTGCGGCAAGAACGGTCCTTTCAGTCGACCGATAGTCATTTTTTCCAAGCGATTTCTTTTCACTATGGAGAGATTCATCGCGGAGACACTATTACGAGCAGTCAAAAAATGAGTGGCGATCAATTATATGTCATTGCTTCTCCATACTCTCCATTTACTTCTTTCCGTCACGCCAAAACAGCAAATGAAAAAGAATGGCAGCGAGTATTAAATAAAGCCTCCTCACAGCTTCTTGAATATACAGCTAAAGCAATGATTGAAGAAATAGGGGTTAATGAACGACGCTACTATCACTTGTATTTGCCAGAGCTGCTTTCCTATAACGAGCAGCCGTTTCCTGATCTTTCGCAAGCAAAAACCCAAGCCATTATCGGCAATCTATGGGAAGGATTGTACAAAAACTATTTTTTAGGAATCAAACAAAAGGACGGATCGATTATTTCGCCAATTGGAAGCACCGTTCCGCTTCTTTTAATAAGTAAAGACTACTCCCATTTAATTGTTTTGACGAAAACGAAAAATGGGGAAACTGTGCAATTGCGCCAGCATATTTCCCCATAATCTTTATCCTTTAAATCCCATATATAAACTAAAAGAAAGCAATGACAATGTCACGAGAAACGAAAGCAATTGCTTGCTCCATGAACGATGGCGCGGCAAGTGAACGATATTGGCTGCCAGAAAACCACCAATCAAACCACCGATATGTCCGGCGTTATCAATCCCGGGAATCAACAGTCCCAACCCTAGATTAAGCACGATTAATCCTATAATATTAGCCCCCATTGTTTGAAAGAAAAGATGGCGGTATACCGTACCAAAATAAAGAAGGGCGCCAAATAAGCCGAAAATCGCTCCAGACGCTCCTGCGGAGATGGAAGAGGTGAATAAAAAACTGCCGACTGTTCCGAAGAAGCCTGCCAACAAGTAAATAAACAAAAAGCGCCAAGAGCCATATAAACGTTCGACCACGATTCCTAAATAATATAGCGCCATTGTATTCATTAATAAATGAAGAAAACCAATATGTAAAAAAACCGGTGTAATCAGCCGCCACCATTCCCCCGATTGAATCAGAGGGTTAAACTTTGCTCCATATTGAATCAGCACAGCAGAATTCGTGCTGCCTCCTTTCCATTCAAGAAAAAGAAACATCAATACTTGGATCGCGATTAATGCATAGACGATCCGTGGCTTGCCGTGCTCCATCAGGCGCTTCTCTTTTTCTTGCCTTTCTTTTTCTAGGCGGAAGACATGCCTTTGGATAGACTGGATCGCAAACTGGGGGGCCATGTCGTGTTCGATCGCGGGCAGCGAAACGGGAACATGGATGATTTGGCTTATGTCCTGCAACGCTTGCATCTGGTTGGCTGAATGAACCAATATCGTATGTAAGCTCGAATGCTCAGTGGGTTCCTTCACGATCCATTCCCAATCATCAACCGGCGGATAAGCGGAAATATAGATATTCAAGATTGGAAGCGAACGGCGTAAATGCCGTTTTTGCAGCTGTTCAGCTATCTGGCGCGTATATTCAAGATCACGTTGGAGCCAGCTGCTCCAATCGATATCATACCGCACAAGCCGAATAAGCGGAGCGCCTTTATGCTCGAAAGACTCTAACCATATTTCATGAGGCGCATTCGATAATTTGATAATTCGATAGCGGTTTTTCACCAAAAAGTATACGAGCTGCCAATAAAACAGATCCACGTTTCCCTCTCCCTTTCATATCGTTAAAAACCACGTGCTATGACGAAAAGCTTATTTTTTAGCCATTGTACCATAATTAATGAAAAACTTGCGAAACAACTGCTTTGCGAACAAATGGAATGCTCATTCCTGCACGCACAAGCAGTGTCTGCAAGGGACGAATGCTCAATGCTCCATTCAGCAACCGATAACGATAGCGATACAGGAAAATCGCAGCGATTACAGCCGTAATGGCATATATCGTTTTATTCACTTTTTTCGCCTCCCATTCATGATTTCTCTATTCTTTTTCCCCAAAACCGATAAATTATAAAACGCATCCTTTATGCTTTATGAAGGATGCGTCAGACTATGGATAAACGCTTTCATTCTGTGACACTGGCCCCGTTCGTCCACTCACACTCATAAGCGTCTTTTGTTCGATTTGCGTCTTCATTCGACTACGCTCATTTTCTGCCAAGCGTTGTCCAGCCGGTCTGCAAGTAGAAATGTCACCATGAACGGATGTTGCATAAATCTCCCTCACCTACTCTCCGTTAAGAGATAGGAGACTTCTCGGTGGACGATGTTAAAATAGTTGTAGACAATGTCCAAATGGACATTGTCTACAACTAACACAGCTTTCTTATGAAGGATGCGCTTTATTTCCGAAAAAAGGGTTAAGAACATTTTTTAATACCGTGGCTGAATGGGAGAATTTCGCTTTTTCCGTTTCTGACAGCTTTAACTCTACAATTTCACGGATGCCGCCGCGATTGACGATGGCTGGAACGCCGATATAAATATCCGCATGGCCATACTCACCGTTTAAATAAGCAGATACCGTCAGCACAGAATTTTCATTTTGTAAAATCGCCTTTGTTAAACGGGCAAGACCCATGGCAATTCCATAATAGGTTGCCCCTTTGCGCTCGATAATATGGTAGGCGGCATCACGAACGTTCGCAAAGATTGTTTCTAAGTCCTCTTGCTTATACTGCTTGCGCTCACGAATAAACTCTGTTACAGCTTTTCCGCCGATATCTGCATGACTCCACACTGGAAGTTCGGTATCGCCATGCTCACCAATAATATAAGCATGAACATTTCTGGCATCCACTTGAAAATATTGTCCGAGCAAATAACGGAAACGGGCTGTATCTAAAATCGTTCCTGAGCCAATCACCCGTTCATGCGGAAGCCCTGAAAACTTCCATGTCGCATAGGTAAGAACGTCGACAGGATTTGTGGCAACAAGAAATATTCCGTTAAATCCACTTTTCATGACTTCTGAAACGATGGATTCAAAAATTTTCATATTTTTATGAACTAAATCTAAACGAGTTTCTCCCGGCTTTTGGTTGGCTCCAGCCGTGATGACAACAAGGTCGGCGTTTTCGCAATCACGATAATCACCAAACCATATTTTCGTTGGTGAAGGAGAAAACGGAAGACCGTGGTTTAAGTCCATTGCATCCCCTTCCGCTTTTTCTTGATTAACATCAATTAACACAAGCTCTTCCGTAACGCCTTGATTGAGCAAAGCAAATGCGTAACTTGAGCCAACAAAACCTGTTCCAATTAGAACAACCCTTTTTCCTAAATGTGCCATCTTCGCTTCTCCACCTTTCACCATTCATAACAAGAGAGCTTTCTTCTATACTTTACCATTATCTATCGGGTTCCTCCCCTTCTTTCTATTGCAAATTCGTGACAAACAAATAAACAATCAGTGAACAAGCAATGGCTAACCAATTTACTAAATCGTTATTAAGTAAACGAATTCCTTTAATATGTACAGTTTTTTGCTGACAGTGCTCCGTTTTTTCTGTTTCAATGCCGCAAACCTCGCAGCGGTACATCGCTTGCCACACCGCTCCTAAATATGTATCAATCATGCAGCCTAAAAAACCGGCGATGCTCACAGCAACAACGGGAACACCATCCCATAGCAGCGAACCGACCACAGCGATTAGTCCAGCTCCTAAACAAGAAGCAGCAAGGCCAAGCCAGGTAACCGCCCCTGATGTCCCCGGCTCCGTTTTTTCCCATGTTGTCACAAGGCGAGGAGACTGGCGGCTGAGACTGCCAATCTCTGAAGCCCATGTATCCGCATTCGCCGCAGCAATGGAAACGATAAACAATCCTTGCCAAACAAAGGAAGGAAAAAAAAGGGAGAGTAGGCTAATGGTCGCCGGAATGCTTCCATTCGCGAAAACTTGAATATAATCCCGTTGCGATCCTTTTGCGACTTTTTCCGCTACTCTTTCCTTTTTCCGATGACAAAAATGGCTCCAAAAGCTTGATGTAACAAAAAATACGCCTAATAGGCATAATCCCTTCCAAGCAAATCCAGCAGCAACTGCTGTTCCAACCAAAACGGTCGCTAATGCTCCCGATATCGATAAAGAGCGGACAACGAAGCCGCCAATAGCCACGATCCAAATAGCAGCTATATATAGCCATTCATTCATCACACATCATAACCTTTTCATTAGTAACAATCATGTCAACCGGAATGTCATGCGCTTCAAATGGAACATGGTTTACCACTTGAAAGGAATAAGCAAGCGAAATCGTCGGCCGCCAAAAATGCTGCAGGTAACGGTCATAGTATCCGCCCCCATAGCCGATTCGATATCCTGCTTTGGAAAAGCATACTCCCGGAACGATCATCACATCGATTTGCCGAGAAGCGACTTCTTCCGTCATGGCTACAATCGGCTCCTGTAAACCGAAATAAACAGACTCTAATTGATCAAATGAACGGATGGCGCGAAATGTCATCGTTTTTTCTTGTGGATCACATTTTGGGACGCATACCGTTTTTCCTTCCTGCCAAGCCTTTTCAATAATGGGTTTTGTGTTAATTTCGTTCTCTCTGGAAATGGTGATCCCAATGGTTTCCGCCTGCTGCCAAACCGGCAAAGCGTACAGATTCTCCGCAATTTGCGCGTCATACTCGTTCTTTTGCTTTGCTGATAAGCTTCTTATTTTTTCTTTCATTTGCTTGCGAAGCGCGCTTTTTTCCTGCAATTCATTCCCTCCTCTGCTTTGCCCTCCTCCTCACTTACCTAAGTTGAAGTGGAGCATTCCTGTCCTTCTCTTCGGTAAAGACCGATTCATTCCCCACTTATGGAAGCAGGAGATTTCTTATTTGAGATGATAAAAAAGCAGCAGGAAAACGTTTCCTACTGCTTACTTTGTTTCGCGATGAAGGGTCGCTTTTTTGTCTCTTGGACAATATTTTTTTAACTCTACACGATCTGGATTGTTGCGTTTATTTTTTGTTGAAATATAGTTACGTTCGCCGCATTCTGTGCAAGCCAATGTAATATTTACGCGCATGATCATTTCCCTCCAAACTTTATAAACTTATAATCAGACTTTTCTATGATAGCACTTTTTTGCGGCAATTTCCATATTTAATTTATGCATTTTGATACTGGCGAATTTTTTTTATATAATAAATCATCGTTTCACGTGCTCTTTGAACATCCAGGGCTTCAGAATAAATGGTAAACATCGGCTGATCCAGCTCCGGTAAAATAAACGTCCAGCCGCCATCAGGATGATATAATTTAATTCCGTCATTGACATCGACAATCGTTTCGTCCTCATCCTCCATCAGTCGACGCAATACAATCGCCCGGGCGTTCCAAGGACAGAACACATATTCTCTAAGCCAATGCATGCGCGGGGTGGAAGCGGTAATTTCAGATAATGGACGTCCCTCGGCAGCTAGCAGCTGAAGGAGCTGGACAAACGCATAAATGGCATCATAACAAAAATGAAACGGTTGCTGCCATTCTTTGAGCATCTCTTTTCGTGCCCCTTTGATTTTTTTGATTTGCCCATTCATTTGTCTAGCCACGGTCTCTAGCGCAGATGGCGCATAGCTTGGAACCAAAACAGGACATTCTGGCTGAAACCATAACGAGGTGATCGTATATAACGATAGCAGTTGTTCTTCAGTCACTATCGTTCCGCTTTCGTCCATAATCCAAAATTGCTCGCCATCCCTTCCTGTGATTAAAGCAAATAACGCGTCTCCTGTTTTTATATAATCGGCAATATCGCGAAAATCAGCGCTTTTCAGCATTTCAATTTCGCATGGCTGGCCATGAAGCAGTTTGTTTGCAAGATGATGGACATGTGATTCTGAGGCAAGAATTGCTTTGCAGCCACGAAGAGGCAAATGGATTTGTTGCTGCATTTCTTGAATGTAAGAGGCGCTTGGCTGTAGATGAGTATTAGAAAAACCTATTTGTTCCATCGACACACGGCGGATTTGCTCTTGAACGAACGTACGTTCAATTTCTTTTTCTTGTAAATAATTAATCGGATAGCCGTGCTTGTCATACAAATCAATGTAGATGCTTCGATCTTTTTCATCAAGGAAAATATAGACGCCGCCATCATAAGAAGATCGACGAAGCTGGTGACGCACAATCGGCGCAGTAACACTTTCTAGACATTCCGCTGTAACCACTCCTGATGCGTGCAGTCCATGAATAAACGCTTGTTTAATGAGGTTCGTAAATGGGTGTCCATCCCCTGCAACCATTACATGATGATGAACCTGAAGCGTACTTCCATAAGCAGCAGCTAGCCTCGAAGCATATTCGGGCGTCATTTCTACATTAGCAATACCGGCAATCCCGCGTGTTCCAAACAAGGATTTTTGTTGTTGCTTTCCCCAAAACACGGAAGAATGAATCACTGTTCCTTCCGCAATCGTTTTTTCCGGCCAAATTTTCATATTGGGCTTTACCTGCACCCGCGGTTGAAGAGTGCAGCGGCTACCGATTACGGATTGTTCAAGCAGTTCCACGTTGTTGCCTAAATAGGTGCCATCTGCTAAAATACTGCCACGCAATTCGCAATGCTTTCCGATATAGCTTCTCTCCCAAATGATACTTCGTTTCACGGAAGCATGCTCGCCGATTTGCACATTGGGTCCAATGACAGAATGGGCATCGATTTTGACGTTTTGGCGAATAAACGCTCCATTGCCTATAAATGATGGACCGACAATAACCGCACCATCCTCGATTTTCACATCGGATCCGACCCAAACATGGGGAAACAGCTCCTTGCCATTGATCGACACTTGCACATGTTTATTTAAAATGTCTATGTGCGCTTTTTGATATTGCTGAATGGTGCCGATATCGAGCCAATAGCCTTTAGCCAAAAAAGCATATAAAGGCACATCCTTTTTTAATAAAAAAGGGAAAACATCATTGCTGAAATCGCACTTTTCATTTTCAATAATATACTCTAAAATTTCCGGTTCAAAAATATAAATACCCGTGTTGACAAAATCGGTATATACTTGGTTCCATTTTGGCTTTTCAATCAGCTGCTTGACCCGCCCTTCACGTGAGACGATAATTCCTCCGTAATTAAGCGGCTGCCGCTCCTGCGACATAACGATCGTGGCTAAAGCGCCTCGCTGGCGATGAAATTCTACCGCTTCAAACAAGTCGATATCGGTTAGCGCATCTCCACTGACAACAATAAACGTGTCATCAATAAAAGAAGCGGCGTTTTTTATGCTTCCTGCTGTGCCAAGTGGCTCATGTTCTTCAAAATAGTCAATATTCACTCCAAATCGGCCGCCGTCTTGAAAATGCTGTTTAATCACTCCCCCTAAATATTGAATGGTCATCGCAATATCAGTAATCTCAAACCGCTTGAGCCACTCAATGGTGTATTCAAGCACTGGTTTTCCAACAAGTGGGACCATTGGCTTTGGAATGTTGCACGTCAGCGGTCGCAAACGCGTCCCTTTTCCCCCAGCCATAATCACACCTTTCATGATTTTTTCACCTCCCTACCTTTTTTACGGAATATTCTTTCAATATTTTTTATTTTTATTTTAACTCCTTCTCTCCTTACTTACAATAATCTTATCGATTTTATGCATTTATTTATGGTATAGTGAAGTGGGGTGATAGAAAATGATGGAATATACGTTAATTGGATTTGTAATCATTTCCCTTCTTCTTTTGGCTGCGTCTTTTTTCGGAAAAGATCAAATGAAAAGCTTAGAAGAGCAAATAGATCATTTAACGCTTTCATTGGCTCAAGAAACGTATCAACTCAAAAAACGGCTGAAGATATTGGAGGAAGAATTATTAATAAATGAAGAAAAGCCTTTTTCATTAACAGAAAAAATAAAAGACGATTCACCTCTCGCATCATCATATGCCCGTGTATGGGCTCTTTATAAAAAAGGTCTTTCAGCGGAGCAAATTGCCCGGGAAACATCGCTAACGGCTGAAGAGGTGCGCATGATTTTGCGGGGGATTGCTCGATGAACAGAGAAGCGATTCGCGGATTTGCGCTCGGAATGTTATTGTCAACCTCCATCATTGGCATCATTTATTATCAGCAGCCAGTTAAATCAACGAAAGCGCAGCTTGATGCCTATTTGCAAAAAAACGAGTTGGTCGTTTTGGCAAAAACAGAATATCAAGCGCTAAAAAAAGCAGCGGAAACGAAGGCGCAGGCTGCTTCTCCACAGACAACGACAACGGCACCGCCAGCAACCATTCGTATTTATCGGCTTGTTATTAACAAAGGAGATGTTCCCACAAAATTTGCTAAAGAACTAGAAGAAGCGAAAATTATCTCTGACGATCAGGCTTTGACCAACTATTTAAACGCCCATCAACTCACTGGACAAATTCGTCCCGGCACATATGAAATACGCAGTGATATGAAATATGAGGAAATCGCTCGCATGATTACCCATTCAAAAAGGTGACCCCTTAAAGGGCCACCTTTTTACATTTATCCATTTAAATCGTAATGCTTTCCTTTTACGAGATAGACGACATGCTCTCCTAAATTAGTCGCATGATCGGCGATACGTTCAATATAGCGGGCAATCAAGGAAAATTGGTTAATTTGCAAAGCATTTTCTTGATTGGTGGCGTTCAATCGCAGCAGTTCCCTCATGATTTGTCCATATAACTCATCTACTTCATCGTCCATTTCTGCAATTTTCCGAGCCAATACCACATCTTCTTCGTAATATGCTTTTAAACCAATGGACACCATTTCTAGCGCAACACGGTGCATTTGCATGATTTTTTCCATTTCCAGCGCAAATGGACGGTCGCCCATTCGAATCGCCGCTTTCGCAATATCAACAGCAAAATCAGCAATGCGTTCAATATCTGTTGCAATTTTAATCGCAATGACAATTCTCCGCAAATCAATGGCTACCGGTTGTTGTTTCGCAATGAGCAAAATAGCAAAATCGTTGATTTCTTCTTCCAAAGTGTCAATTTGACTGTCGTTGTCAATAATTTGCAATGCTAGTTCAATATTTTTGTGTTGAAATGCCTGAATGGAATAATTTAACGCTGTTTCGGTTAAGCTGCCAAGTTCCAGCAGCTTTTGCTGTAATGTTTTTAAATCATAGTCGAATTTTTCTCTGGCCGGCATATTGGTTCCACCTTTCGTTTAGCCGAATCTTCCGGTAATATAGTCCTCGGTGCGCTTGTCCGAAGGATTGGAAAATAAACGGTCTGTGTCATCATATTCGACCACTTCACCATTTAAGAAAAAGGCTGTTTTATCAGAAATACGCGCGGCCTGCTGCATATTATGTGTAACGATAATAATGCTATAGTTCTCTTTAAGCCTTTGAATCAGCTCTTCTATTCTTAATGTAGAAATCGGATCTAAAGCGGATGTCGGTTCGTCCATTAAAATCACATCCGGTTCAATGGCGAGACAGCGGGCAATGCATAAACGCTGTTGCTGTCCTCCCGATAATCCGCCGGCATTATCATAAAGGCGATCCTTCACTTCGTCCCAAAGGGCCGCACCGCGCAAGCTTTTTTCCACAATCTCATCAAGTGTTCGTTTGTCGCGAATCCCATGAATGCGTGGACCATAAGCGACATTATCATAGACGGATTTAGGAAATGGATTAGGCTTTTGGAAAACCATTCCGACTTGTGTACGCAGTTCTTCCACCCGATATGATTGATCGAAAATATTGCGGTTGCGATAAACAATCTCTCCAGATGTGCGCACATTCGGAACTAGTTCGATCATTCGATTTAATGTTTTAATATAGGTCGATTTTCCGCATCCGGAAGGACCAATGATCGCCGTCACTTCATTTTCATAAATATCCAGATGAATATTCTTTAAAGCATGATGCTCACCATACCACAAATTTAATTCACTTGTACGATAAACAATCTCTTTATCTTTCTCTGCCGGTTTCGAAATTGCCCCGTTTTCCGCTTTTGTCTTGATCATTGTCAATTCCATTGGGTTCTCTTCCTCCATCCATATAAGCATCAGAAGCCAACGATATTCATCGATATTGTCTTTCATTTATTATCATCCTATTGATCATAAGCATAGAACAGCGATTTTTCTTCGTCAAAACACGTGATTTCGCTTTTTGTAACACCTAAAGAGTACTATAAGACTTTTAACTTGGTTTTAAGAGATTGTTAAGCTTTTGTAAAGCAAAAAGGCACTCAATAATGAGTGCCTCTTCAAAATGGTTCTAGCTTTTCAGCTGGTGTTTGCCTTTACATCTGTGCTTTTGACGGAAAACGCCCAGCACCGTCATTTTACATTCATTGAATGGTCGGCGAAATAACGTTGTTTAGCCTCATCCCTACGTAAATGTAACATGTCGAATGACATCATTTTCTCATCAATGAACGCAGTGACTCTTATTGATTGGTTGCTTGCGAATCTGTCTGCGTTTCGTCTTGTTGCGTTTGCTGTGTCCCTTGCTGCGGCCGTTCCTTTTTCAATTCAAAGTACGCATCTAAAATTCGGCGGCCGATTCGGTTATTAATGCCGTCACTGTCTCCTTGTGTCGCCCATGGCACGACAACGGCAAACGACACTTCAGGGGCATTGTAAGGAGCATAACCGACTAATGTTAAATTATAGGTTGGATCATTTTTTTTGCTTTGAATCGGACCGTCATAAAATGCTTCCGCTGTTCCTGTCTTTCCGGCCGGCTTGTATGGAGCGTCGGCGAAATACGCATATGCTGTTCCCCCCGGCTCTTGCATAACGCGGCGAAAGCCTTCCTTCACCCGGTCGATATAGGCTGTCTTCATATCGACCCGGTTCAGCACCGTCGGCTGAAAATCGCGGATCACCGGCCCTAGCTCTTTGTCATCGTTATTCGGCTCGCGGATTTCTTTGACAATTTGCGGCTTCATACGATAGCCGCCATTGGCAATCGTTGAAACATATTGCGCCATTTGCATCGGCGTATACATATCGTACTGGCCGATCGCTAAGTCAAGAAGCAGCCCCGGCATTTTGCTTGATCCTTGAAACCCGGTAATTTCATTCGGCAGATCGATGCCGGTTTTGACGCCGAGGCCAAATTGGCTAAAATAACGCCGGATCGTCGTAAAAGCATCCGGATCGATGCTGAGCGGACCATGCGGACGATAAGTGCCGCGACCGATTGCGATCGCGGTTTTAAACATATACACGTTCGACGATTGTTTAAGCGCCGTTAATTCATTGATGCTTCCCATCGTCTTCCACGATTTTTTCGGCTTTGTTCCTTTAATGTATAACGGTTCGTCGACCAAGTACGTATTATTATGAAGCACACCTGTTTGAAAGCCGGTTAATACAGTGGCTCCCTTAACAGCCGACCCCATTGCATAAGCAGACGTAATCGTTCCAAGGGCATAATCCTGTATTTCCGTTTTGCCGCTGTCCGTTTTGACTAATCTTTTTCCCGCCATTGACAGCACTTCCCCTGTTTTCGGGTTCATCATCACGACAAAAGCCCTGTCCAATAACGGCGCATGCCCTTTCCGTTTCGTAGCAAGCAGCTCTTCTTGAATAATCTGCTCGACGCGCTGCTGCAGTTCCATATCAATGGTGAGCACGAGATCCTTGCCCCGTTCTCCTTCATACACTTGTTGCGTCTCAATGACATTTCCTGATTTATCGGTTATATTTTTTATTTTCGCTTTTTTGCCGTGAAGCACATCTTCATATTGCGCCTCTAAATAGCTTTTACCCACGCGGTCGTTGCGGCTGTAATCGCGCGCCAAAAAGTAGTCGAGCTTCTCCAGCGGAACACCGTCCTCATCGCTTGTGACGCTGCCCAGTACAGAGCGGAACGTGTTGCCATATACATAATGGCGCTCCCAATCTGTTGTCGTATTCACTCCTGGCAGCTCTTCTAAATGTTCGCTGACCACCGCGTATTCTTCATTTGTTACATTTTTATTTTTCACAATTTGCGGCGTTAGCGCATAGCCGCTATCAAGCGATCGCTTAATAGCGAGCACTTTCATTTCTTCAGGCTTGATTTCTTTTAGATCATCAGCTGTAATTCGTTCAAGTGTTAATTCGTACACCTTCTTGTCCAGCTCTTTATCAGATAGCCCCTTTTTTTGCAGCGCTTTTTTTTCTGCTTCGCTGACCTTTTTAGCCGCCTTTTCTTCTCTTGTTAAAATCCAATAATCCTTCATATCGCGTTCGGTTACTTTATCTACAGGCTTATCAATGTATTGAGCCAATCGCTGGGCAATTTTTAGTGTATCTTCTGGAGTCGTCGTTTTCGTACGAGTATACGTAATTGCATTCAGCGGGATGTTATCAACAATCACACGATGATAGCGATCATAAATTTTGCCGCGCGGCACCGGTGTGCTCACTGTCACATTTTCCGTCCGTTCGACTTCTTTTCGATATTGCTCGCCATACACGATTTGTACAACCCCAAGCCGTAAAATCAGGGCTGAAAACAGCATAAACACGAGAAAAAATAATATATTTAACCGAAATGGTACTTGCGCCCTTTTCTTTTTTTTCAAAATGACACCCTCCTGCTTTTTAACGATTCCATTTCTTATTGTAAAAGAAACGGCGGCATTTTTCTAGAAAATCGTCATAAAGAAAGAGGCCCTATGCAGGAGAGCCTCCTTCTTTGTTCGTAAAAGTGCGGCGGAGAACAGCTTCATCCCCTTCCCGCTGCTGTTTTCTTGAAACCTCGATCGGGCGGATAAACCAATAAATCATCGTGTGCCCCGCTCCTAGCACCATCATCAGTACAGAAATGCCGCTTTTTTCGTTGAAAAAGGTAATGGTGAATAAAAAGGCGAGAATGGAGACAATGCGTCCAGCATTTAAAAACAGCTCGCGAACGACGATATATTCAATTCTTCGATCCGCTGATCCCCAGCTCTTGCCAATCACATCAAATGTCAACGATGAATACGGCACGAGCAGGATCGGATAAGCGATCGCAATCGCAACAGCATACAGCATCAAACGCATATAGGAGGGATCGAAAACAATTAAGAAAATCGCCGCGTACAGCAATAAACCGCCGCATAAAATCGCCAGTTTTCGATAAGATGGCTTAATCAGTCTAGAGGCAACATAGTACGCCACAAAGGATGTCAGCGAATTCACAAAACCAAATTTTCCAAGCGCCCATTCGCTATCGGTGGCAACATACACAAAGACAGAAATAATAAAAACAAAAATCCCTTCTCTTAATCCTTGAAAAAAATGAGCGTTTGTAATCAACCGCCACTCTTTATTATTCTGCCTCTCTTTGATAATGCGCAGCAAAGCGTATTTTCCTTCTGCCTGCCTCCTCTTAAGGAAAAAGCTGAGGACTACAGCAATTAAAAACATCCCTAATGAGATGGAAAAAATGAGCGTATATCCTTTCTTAACAAGCATGGAAATGATATATCCTGCAGCGATAGGGCCGATCATCCCGGCGGCCGACGTTAAAATGCCTAGAAAGCCATTAAAAAAATCCCGTGTATTCGGTTCTGTGATTTCAAATGTCAATACATTAAACGCCAGCCAATAAAAACCATAGCCGATCCCAAGCAACGAACCAAGCAATAATAAATAATCATCGGCGCGCTGTCCAACAAGCAATACACTCATAAAAAAAGCCGCTAAAAATGACACGCCTAAACGCAAAACAATAATGCGATCGACTTTTTTCGCAAGTCTTCCGGCAAAAACAAACGTCAAAGGCTGCAATACTACAATCGCCAAATTATACAGCGCCAAATCCCGAAATTCTCCCGATTGTTTCCATAAATATACATTCACAAAGGTGTTGGAAAGTGCAATGCTTAATGAATAAAAGCCACCGATGCATAGCAACAAGATGAGATCGCGATTGATATGCTCATGGCCGAATATTTTTTTTAGCATAGTCATGGTTAACTCCCCTTTTCATCTTAAAGGATAGTTTGGCAATCTCCTGCCTGTTCTATGCACCGCACATAAAAAAGACGCCCCTGAATCCAAAGCCATCCTAGACTGTCCATCCATATTAAAAAAGCGGTCTGAGACAGAAAAAACCGAAACAAATGGCGGCTAAAAATAATGGAGCCAAAGTCAAAATTGACTTTGGCTCCTGTTTGAGACGGCGATTGATTGGGGCCGTCCCTTTCCATTCATTTCTTATTTTGCAGCTTGATAACGTTTAGTAACCTCGTCCCAATTTACGACATTCCAAAATGCAGAAATGTATTCTGGACGACGGTTTTGATATTTTAAGTAGTATGCATGCTCCCAAACATCCAAGCCAAGAATTGGCGTTTTTCCTTCCATAATCGGATTGTCTTGGTTTGGCGTGCTTGTCACTTCAAGCTCGCCATTATTCACAACGAGCCAAGCCCATCCAGAACCGAAGCGAGTTGTTGCGGCTTTTGTAAATTCTTCTTTAAACGCAGCAAAGCTGCCGAATTTTTTGTTGATCGCATCCGCTAATTCACCAGTTGGCTCACCGCCGCCATTTGGCGAAAGAATCGTCCAGAAAAGGCTATGGTTGGCATGTCCACCACCATTATTGCGAACAGCTGTACGAATGCTCTCTGGAAGCGCTTCTAAATTGCTAAGCAATTCCTCAAGCGTTTTTCCTTGCAGATCTGCATGACCTTCTAACGCTGCATTTAGGTTTGTAACATATGTGTTATGGTGTTTAGTGTGGTGAATGTTCATTGTCTCCTTGTCAATATGCGGTTCAAGCGCGTCATAAGCATAAGGTAATTGAGGTAATTCAAAAGCCATTTTAATTCCTCCTTTGTTGTCATATGTACTGAACGAGAGCCTCGTCCATTCAAAATTAGCTTACCAAAATTGCCACAATGTTTCAATTTATTTGCTTGTTTGATAAGCTTAACAATTTTTATACATTTTCTTAATAAAAGCTTAAACTTCATTCAATACATTGAAAGTAGGATTTTGGCATAAATGGTATCAGAAATGAGGAGTGCAAATGATGAGCAAATCAAAGCAAGCACGGGCAATTTTATCACGCTTATCTTCTTTGCTAGATGCAACAAAGCAAAAAGGGAAGTCTATGCGTTCTCTCCCTTTTTTTCGTCTTTCCTTTTCTCGCAAATGGAGTTTGCAAACGATGTTAACGATGCTGATTATTCTAACCAGCTGCCTTGCGTCCATGTTGATCGCTTATACAAGCTATCAAAAAAACAAACAAATCACTACTCAAGCCGTCGAACAACAAATGCAGCTGGCAACAGAAGTGACGATCGAAAAAATTTCGATGCTAAAATCTACTGTCACAAATGAAGACTTTCAAAAAAAGCTATCATACATACTTACATTAACTAAATATAAGTTCCAATCTCTTCAAGCAAATCCCATGCAATTTGTGATCACAAAAGAGGGAAAGTTAGAAAAATTGGCGGGGTTTCATAGCTCCTTGCCCGCGCTTTCTCCGTCATCGATTCGGAGCATATATGAAAAAAAACAAGGAATTCTCCATATTCAAGGGCTGACACTCTCTTACGCCTCTTCTGTTGACTTAAACGGTGATATCTATGTATTAGCGTTGAATGATCAGGATTATTTGCAGCCTGTTTTTGCTTATCAAAAAACAAGCATCGTGATTTCATTGCTGATTGCCCTGCTTGCAAGCTTAATCGGCTGGCTGATCGTACGCAAGATGGTTAAACCGATCACCTTATTAAAGCATGCTATGGAGCAAGTGGGAAAAGGAAATCTGCAAACACGTCTGCAATTAAGGCATGCGAGTAAGGATATCCATGCACTTGCAGCCGGTTTTAATCAAATGGCCGACAGCTTAACCGCATTGATTGCGCATCTAGATACAAGCTCTAAGCATGTCTCTCACTCGTCTGAAACATTAAAGCATGCTGCATACGAATCGCGGCTCGCATTTGGACAAATTTCAAGCGCGCTTGGAGAAATCGCTAGCGGCGCAGAAAAACAAGCCCATTCCACCATCGAAACGACACAGTTTTTTCATGAAATAGCCGAAGGAATGGAGCAAGCGTTTCATTCCATGGAAGACGTTGAAGCGTCGACAAATGAAGCGACACATAAAGCCCATGCAGGAAACCGCTTAGTGGATCATGCTGTTCAACAAATGCGTTTAATCCAAAAAACCGTTGGCGAAACCGCTGATGCCGTATACATACTGGGTGAAAAGTCGAAACGAATTGATCAGATCGTCCATCTAATTAGCCAAATTGCCAATCAAACGAATCTCCTTTCTTTAAACGCAGCCATTGAAGCAGCACGAGCAGGAGAGCATGGAAAAGGATTTTCCGTTGTCGCTCATGAGATTCGAAACCTTGCTTCCCAAAGTGGTGAAGCGGCAAGGCAGATACGGGAAATTATTGAAGAAATTCAGCATGGCGTCAACCAAACCGTTCACTCCATGGCGCGAGGATCGGAAGTGATCAAGGAAGGAATCGAAATCGTTTATCAAACCGATACATCATTTAAAGACATCGCTCATGCTGTAGAAAATGTGTCGAGAGAATCAAAGGAAGTAGCGGCGATGATCCATCATGTCTGCTCGCAAACAAAACAAATGTCCATGACTATGGAAGAGGTATCTTCTATTTCGCAACAAATTGCGGCCAATATGGAGCATGCAGCTGCGATTGTTCAGGAGCAAAGCGCTTCCGTTGACGAGGTTTCGCATGCCTCTAGCTCGTTAAATGATCTCGTCAAACAGCTGCAACAAGTCGTTCAAACGTTTAAAGTATCTGCTAGGGATAAAAATTAACAAGCTTTTTTCATTTACAAGTGTGTCGTCACATGATAGTGGTGAAAAGCAAATTGTGTACATGTTTGCTAGGCCACTCACATGTCCAGTTGCGCTAAACAACCGATGAAATAGATGGTCTTTATATCGCACTTATTGACTCATCAAGTAAAAGAATCCCTTTTTAGCACATAAGGGATTCTTTTCATTTTACAGCACTAGTTGAATTCTCTGGCTGAACAATATACAATGAGCATGGAAGCAAGGGAAGGATGTGTAACGGATGAATCTATTCATGCAGCTATGGAAAAGTTTGTATTCGCCAAAAGATATCGCTCGATTTCGTTTTCAAAAAATTGGAAGATCCATTTTATATATCTTCCTCTTGTCATTGATTACATCACTACCTACTACTTATTATTTTACAACAAGCTTTATTGAAGGCACGCGTTACACTGGCGGTTTGCTACAAAACGACATTCCGTCTTTTACCATCGAAAATGGTTCCCTACATTCGTCAGCCAGCGAGCCGATCGTCATGAATGAACAAGGTTTAACCATTGTGTTTGACAGCACGGGAAAAATGACAAAAGAAGAAGTGGAGCGCCTAGGAACAGCGATTGGACTTTTAAAGCATGAAGCCGTGCTTGTGACAAATAGTCAATTACAATCTTATAACTATTCCATGTTTCCTCAAGATACCAAGCTGACAGATCAGGATGTACACTCATTTATTCAAACGGTTCAATCATTGCTTCCTGTACTGATTCCGCTGGCGTTTTTGTTCCTTTATATTTTTACAAGTGCGAGCAAGTTCATCGGTGTATGTGTTCTTGCCTTTATCGGACTTATTTTAAAAGGCACGCTTGATAAAAAGATCTCGTATCGTCACACATGGGTGATGTCTGCGTATTCCATAACTTTATCCACCATCTTTTTTGCCATTATGGAAATGATGCACACAGCGGTTCCATATGCACCATTTCTCCATTGGTTCGTATCCATTACCGTATTATTTTTAGCCATTAGGGAAATTCCTTCTCCTAAAGCTCATGACTAAACTAGGTTTACCTCAATATACGAAGCGCTCCCTATCAAGCAGGCAGGGAAAAAGCGCATATGAAGCAGCCTGAGTCCCTGTATTCATAAGGACTCAAGCTGTTTCATTTTCGATTTCGATGATTCGATTGAGTATAAAACACCTGAATGAACCTCCCCCATCTCCCCTCCGTTAAGAGGCGGGAGACTCCTCGGTCGATGATGTTAAAGCCGTATATTTATCTCGTGCGAACTCGGGGTTAGCAGCAAGCTCCCCTGCTTAATGTGGCGCAAAAAAGGGCTCGGTTCACCCACACTATAAAGCTGCAAGTCATGCATAGCCCGGGTACAGGCAGTGTAGAACAATCGGCGCAGGCTCTCATCTCCATATACTTCGGCCGATGCGTTATAAATGATGACGGCATCAAATTCGATTCCCTTGGCCAAATACGCTGGTATGACCACAACACCTTGTTCATATTCAGTCGAGCTGCGCTTTACAAGTTTTATTTCTTCCACGCTTTTCAATGCGTTATATGCGGCATTGCTTTCCGCGGCGGATTTGCATATGATCGCGATCGTATTGTATCCCCGTTTCCGCAAGTCCGCGACTTTAGAAGCAATCGAGCGATGCAATTCGGTATGATTGGACAATTGCGTCAATACCGGCTTATCTCCGTCGCGTTCAAAAGCAACAATTCGTCCGCCATCAGACACGAGTCCGCGCGTAAATTCGACGAGCGGTCTTGTGGCTCTGTAACTGCGCGCCAAAGTGATCCCATCTGTTTCATCTGGCCCGTATAAGCTGGTAAGCGTGGAAAAGTCGACAGTTTCGCTGGCATGGGCGAAAATTGCCTGGTTAAAGTCGCCGAGCACGGTCATCCTGGCTGCTGGAAACAAGCATTTCAAAAACTCAAATTGAAAAGGAGAGTAATCCTGCGCTTCGTCAATAAGTAGGTGTTTAATCGAGATATTCGTTTGAAATCCTTGAATCAGCTCTTTCAAAAATAAAAACGGCGTCGCATCTTCGTAAAACAATTTGCCTTCGTCAAGCATGCTCACCGTCAATCGGCACATATTCTCCCACTCCTCTGGCGTTTCCCCCTCCATCCACTGCTTGATTCTCGCTAGAACGATGAAAAGTTGCTTATATAACCCTTTTATGTCGATAAAGCGAAGCGCCCGGATTCGCTTGCGTAACGGCTTAAGCTTCTTGTGAACGATCAATTGACCTAGCGCTTCGACTTCCATTTCATAATTGGCCAACTCTTCTCCTTTAAAGCCGTGCTTTTTTCGTAAGAGAGTATGAGCTTTATGGTAATCCTCGTTGCTAAGCAATTCGATTTCTTCCTGCACCCATGGCTTAGTCCGTTCAAGCTTCTCAGCTTTATCGATTTGCTTGTTTAGCCAAGCGACCAACTTTTCGATTCTATTGTGAAAACGGAGCGAAGTGTCGCTGCTATAAAATCTTTCGGCAATTTGTTGGGCGGTGACAATGGCTTTTCCTCTAAACCGAATATCTTTAAAGAGCATGCCGGATAATTCAAGCGACTGCCGGTAGGCCTTGATCGTTTCAAAAAAACGGGCCGAGGCCTTGAAGCGGATGCTTGCAGCCCTAGTCCGGTATGAAGGATCATCCGTTGCCGTTAACACATACTCCAACTGTCCGTATGGGTCCTCGACTTGAAATTCATGACTCAGCCGATGATCTAAGTATTCCTGAAATGTAACCTGATGCATATTCTCTTCGCCAAGTTCAGGCAACACATTGGCTACATAGCTACTAAACATTAAATTAGGGGAAAATAAAATGATTTGGTCGGCTTTTAACTTATCCCGATATTTGTAGAGCAAGTAAGCGATTCGCTGAAGGGCAGCTGATGTCTTGCCGCTGCCAGCGGGACCTTGCACAATGAGCAATCTCCCGCGGTCATGCCGAATGATTCGGTTTTGTTCCTTTTGAATAGTGGCCACGATGTTATGCATATGTTTATCTGTCACTTTGCCAAGCACCTGCTGTAAAATCTCATCCCCAATCGTGAGGCTCGTATCAAACATCGATTGGATCACACCGCCACGAATGAGATATTGCCACTTTTTCTCCAGCATGCCACGGACTTTACCTTCAGGTGTCGTGTATTCAGCTGGACCGGGCGGATAATCGTAGTAGATACTCGAGATCGGCGCCCTCCAGTCGTAGATGAGAATATTCTCTCCACTTGTATCTATGAGCGTAGAGATGCCAATATAAATTCGTTCAGCAGCAGAAGTTCCTTCTTCAGCGAAATCGATTCGACCGAAATAAGGCACCTCCTGCATGCGGCGCAGCGCGATCAATCTCTTGAACGCCTGTCTGTGAGTGCTTTGGCTCACAGACAGATTCTGCGCCTGTTGTCTTAAGGCAATGATGGTTTCAAGGAAATCATCGAACGTATCGGTATTCACCTTGACATCATCCCAAAAATGTTTGCGGAACTCAATCACTTCTTCACGACGACGGAATGTTTCATTTTCCAGCGTGACGATTTGCTCCGCAATTGTCTCCATCACGCTGTCCAATCGTTTTTGCTCCTGCTGAAGTTCTGTATTCATACCAAGCACTCCTTTAAAAAATAATGAAAACAGGGGTTGACTAAGGGAGTTTTTTGTTATAAAATTATAATAGGGATATTATTGTAAAAAATAACAAAAAGTGTGTTTCTATATTAATTTATCATATTTTCTTTCGTTTATCAATGCATTTAGTGCTCTATAAAGAGATCACAAAAAATATCCAAATATGTGATCATTTTTCAGCGGAGAGCACATCATATAGTTGAGCCTCATGTTGTAACTTTATTATCGTTTTTTATTCCCTCTCCTCTTTTCTTATTTTTAGATGAACGAAATTTCCCAAGCTATTTCTAGTTCTTCTATTCCCGCCAAATATCCTCATTGTCGTTAACCATTTTCAATGCTTTTGACACATCGTTTCCATAAAAAATTCCCTCCATTAATAGACAGACTCATGGGACTTTTTCTGTCTACTAGAAGGGAATGATCTCGAGAAAAGTTCGTATTTTCTAAGACGCTATTTTCATTTTTCGCTTATTCGTGCGTTTATTTCCAGTGAAATAGCGCTGCAATAGCACGGAGACAAAACGAGCTCCAATATTAAATAGCAGAACCATAATCATTAAAACGGCAGCTGATTTCGCTGCAATGAGCTTGGCGTCAGGAACAATTCCTTCCGAATTTAATTTCCAAATGTGAACAGTCAATGTTTCAGCAGGACGAAAAATATTTAGCGGATGCATCTTACTTGACAGATCAGCTGAAGCGTTCAGCAATGGAGTGGTTAATCCTGCCGTATAAATAAGAGCTGCCGCTTCACCAAAAATTCTTCCTGCTGCTAAAATCACTCCCGTAATAATTTGCGGAAGCGCTGCCGGAATCGTCACTTTGACTAATGTCTGCCATTTCGTCGCTCCTAGCCCAAGGCTAGCTTCCTTTACACTGTGTGGAACATCTAAAATCGCTGTTTCGCATACTCTCGTTAATCCTGGAAGGTTTAAAATCGTAATCGCTAAAGCGCCGCCGATTAACGTATACCCCCAGCCAGTCAATGTCACAAATACTAAAAGCCCGAACAAACCGACAACAATCGAAGGGAGAGAAGCCATTGTTTCAATGCATAAGCGAATAAAGCTTAACAGCCTCCCTTGCTTTGCATATTCCGCTAAGTAAATGCCAGCTCCCAATCCAAGCGGCACAGAAATGAGCAATGTCAACACAAGCATGTACAGCGAATTAAATAATTGAGGACCTATGCCTCCCCCTTCTTTTGTATTGCTCGGGAGACCGGAAAGGAAATCTAGATCCCAAAATCCCCATCCTTTGATGAGAATGGTGATGACAAAATAACCTAACAATCCAACAACCATAAACGAAAGCACGTATAAAACCCCTGTCCAAATGGTGTCAACCGTTCTCGCCTTCATGTTATTTTTCACCTCTTTGTCCAATTGCTCGAATCAATAAAATGAACAAGAAAGAAATCAGCAGCAAAATCATGGCTAATGTCCACAGTGCATTATTCCAGGCTGTTCCATTTAACGTGTTGGACATATCCATTGTCAAAATACCTGTTAATGTCGCAGTTGGACTATACAATCCAGAAGGCAGCTTCACGGTGTTTCCGATCACCATTTGAACAGCCAACGCCTCACCAAAAGCACGGGCTAAACCTAGTACAATTCCTGTCAAAATTCCTTTGCGCGCTGCTGGAACAATGACGCGGCTAATCGCCTGCCAGCGTGTCGAACCTAATCCGTACGATGCTTCTAAATAAGCACGAGGAACCGCGCCGATCGCATCGGAAGCGATGCTTGCGATGGTTGGTAAAATCATAATACTTAAAACGATCATACCTGCTATTAAGCTGAATCCAACTCCTCCCCACCACTCGCGAAACAACGGTACAAGAATCGTTACTCCTAAAAATCCGTAAACGACTGAGGGAATCCCTACAAGCAGCTCTAACACCGGCTTTAATACCCTTGTACCGAACCAAGGAGAAATATAGTTAATAAATACAGCTAAAGCAAGAGCGATCGGTGTGCTTAGAACAACAGCGCCAACCGATACAAGGGTTGAGCCAACAATGAAAATGACGGCGCCATATTTAGGTTCTGATTGGTTTGGAGCCCATTGTTTCGAAAAGAGCATTTCTCCAAGTGGAATATGGCTTTGTGTAAAGGACTGAATTCCTTTGCTGCAAATAAAGATGATAATGGCAAGAGTCACAAGCACAATAAAAAATCCGCACACCGTCACTAATGATCTACCAATATACTCGCTTTTCCAATAATTAATTGGTTTTTTCCCCTTCACCAGATCTTCACCTTCCCTATTCATTCAAACGAATAGGACTGACTTAAGGACAGCCAGCCCAATCGATCTCAACTCATGGTGCCAAATAATCGATTCACGTTGTTCTCTTTGTACTGTATTCATACAACGGACAGATGGAACGATTGATATCTGTAAAAAACCCTGATCAATGCTCAGAGACAAGCCGATGGCTTCCTCGGTCATGCCAAAGCGTGACGGAGCGCCAAACAACCAGTCGCTTATCGATCCATTCATGGATCGATAAGCGATGGGTTCGGTCGCCCGTTCATCGAAACCGGATGAAACTTGATTCATTTGGTGATCAATATGGATTCATCGTAATCTATATAACACCACGAATGATCACATTATTCTAATTCCGACATCGGAATATATCCCATTTCTTTTACCTTTGCCGCAAACTCTTCACCTTTAATAAAGTCGATAAATCCTTTTACAGCGTCTTTCGGTTCCCCTTTTGTGACCATGTACTCATAAGACCAGAACGGATATTTTTGCGCTTTAATATTTTCAATCGTTGGTTCAGCACCATCAATTTTTAGCGTTGTTAAAGCGTTCGCTTTATCTCCTACAAGGTACGACATGGCTACATAACTAACGGATCCTGGCGTCGTTTGAATCGCTTGCTCTACTGCGCCATTAGAATCCTGAACGGTTCCAATGCTTTCATCAATGGCCACGTCTTTCATGATCGTTTTTTCAAATGTTGCGCGTGTTCCTGAAGAAGCCGGGCGGTTAATGACATTGATTTTCTCGTCGTTTCCACCAACTTCTTTCCAATTTTTCACCTTACCAGAAAAAATATCTTGAATTTGCTGAACAGTTAATGATTCGACCTTTACATCTTTATTTACAACTAAAGAAAAGGCAATGCCTGCTACTTTAGTGTCAATTAATTCTCCTGCTTTTGATTGGTCTTCAATTTTTTCTGCTGATGGAACATCTGAGTTACCGATTTGAACAGCACCAGCTGCTACTTGGTTGACACCCGTACCGCTTCCTCCACCTTGCACGGTAATCGAAACATCTGGATATTTTTGCATGAACTCAGTTGCTGCTTCTTCAGCAAGCGGCTGAAGCGCTGTAGAACCGGCTAATGTCACCGTTCCGGAATAAGATGTGTTTCCTTCGTTGCCTTGATCGTTCGTTGCTCCTGATGTTTGATCGTTGTTATCAGAATTCCCACATCCAGTAAGTGCCCCCGTGATGAATAGTGCTGCCATCGCTAGCTTTAGATTTCTTTTCAGCATCATTTTACCCTCCATATTTTTTCTGTATCTGATTTACAAAGCCATTGTATCGAACAAGTTTTAGGCTTTTATTAATGAAATGTTAAGTTTCAGTAAAGATGATTTCCTTTTTTTACAAAACTCTAGAACGGACAGAAAATAAAACAAAATCTGAAACAATCTTTCAACTTGCTCTTTACGAGTCTCTCCTACCTACATGGAAGACTTCGCTCTGAATCGTTGGCTATGGGCTTTTTAATCGAAAAGAGGCATATTTATAAAGGACAAGCATACATAGTTAATAACGGCAATTTGTTCGTTGATGGAAGAAATAAGAAGAGAAACGGAGAAGGAGCCATTCATCTAAAGAAGATTCACTTGTGCTTTTGGTTGTGATCATCATTAGGAGGACAGAAAGCCGCGATGAGGAAATTAATGAAGGTATGCGCCGTTTGTCTAGCGATTTATATTATTTATCATGACGTCACAAAAGGAACATTGCCCGTTTCCGAACAAAAAGTGGCCCATGCACCTTCTGCTAAAACAGAAACAGCTGCATCAAGCAGCTATCGGGTCATCAAAGTACAAGCGGGAGACACTCTGCTTTCGATTATGGAACGCGAACAAGGCCAATCGCTGCCGGTTTCGATTGAAGAGCTTATTGAAGATTTTGAAGCACTCAACCCGGGCATAAAAGCAACCTCTATTCAAATTGGCAAAGCGTATAAATTTCCCATCTATAAATAAAAAGAACTGAATTTCTTGTCAACCGTTGACCAACACTGTTACAATAATTGAGAAGTTGACATGAACTTGTTTCTTAAAAGGAGCGAATGTTTCGTGAATGAAATAATTCATCGTTCAAAAACCCGGCCTGTTCGCGTCGGAAACCTGACGATCGGTGGAAGCAATGAAGTTGTTATTCAAAGCATGACAACGACAAAAACGCATGATGTGGAGGCAACGGTTGCTGAGATTAAACGGCTGGAAGAAGCGGGATGCCAAATTGTTCGCGTAGCCTGCCCTGATGAACGAGCAGCCAATGCTATCCCTGAAATAAAAAAACGAATTAATATTCCTCTTGTTGTAGATATCCATTTCGATTATAAGCTGGCGCTAAAAGCCATTGAGGGTGGAGCAGACAAAATTCGTATTAATCCAGGAAACATTGGACGCCGCGAGAAAGTGGAAGCGGTCGTGAAAGCGGCAAAAGAACGGGGAGTTCCTATTCGAATTGGCGTTAATGCCGGCTCCTTAGAAAAACGGATATTAGAAAAATATGGATACCCAACAGCGGATGGTATGGTGGAAAGTGCGTTGCATCATATTCGAATTTTAGAGGAGCTGGACTTTCACGATATTATCGTCTCGCTAAAAGCATCCGATGTTCGTCTCGCGATCGAAGCATATGAAAAAGCTGCACGCTCATTTGATTATCCACTTCACCTTGGCATTACCGAGTCAGGAACATTATTTGCAGGAACCGTTAAAAGCGCCGCTGGACTTGGCGCCATTTTAAGCAAAGGCATCGGAAATACGATCCGTATTTCACTCAGCGCCGATCCAGTCGAAGAAGTTAAGGTTGCAAGAGAACTATTAAAAACCTTTGGCCTTGCCTCCAACGCGGCTACGCTGATTTCTTGTCCTACATGCGGCCGTATTGAGATTGATTTAATTAGCATTGCCAATGAAATTGAGGACTATATCGCCAAAATCAAAGCCCCTATTAAAGTCGCAGTGCTCGGTTGCGCCGTCAACGGTCCTGGCGAAGCACGAGAAGCTGATATCGGCATTGCTGGCGCGCGGGGAGAAGGCCTTCTTTTCCGCCATGGAAAAATTGTAAGGAAAGTTCCAGAAGAAACAATGGTTGACGAATTGAAAAAAGAAGTGGATAAACTGGCTGAGGAATATTTCGCCAAGCAAAAACAATCACAAAAAGCTTGACGCATGATGCGTCAAGCTTTTTATTCAGTAATAAAACGGCAAAATAAACAGTTTTACGATTATCGACACAATGCCGATCCCGATCGCCCAAGCCCCTAAAGTTCTTGCGCCGCGTCGGCGTGCAATAAAGCCGACAATAATTCCTGCTGCTCCTAAAATAATCGGCATCATAAACAGGGAAAGAAGCGAAAGGGCGAGTGCTGTCCAGCCAAATCCTGCGCCTCCTGCTCCTTCTCTTTCATCACTTCGATCGTAATGACGAATCGGTTCAGCGATTTCTGACGATGTTTCCTCCATAAAATCAGGTTCACTGTCTGTTTCTCTTATTGATCGCACGTAGCTCTCATTGTCATACGAGCGATTTCGATCATCGGCCATGTTATTCCCTCGCTTTCCTTAAATCAAGGAGCATTTATAGTATGATTCAACACCTTCAAAATATTGATGCGAATGTTTTCATCGCGAGGAAAAATACACGTAATATGTTACAATATAGATGAAGAAAGGAGTGCAGAAGCGACCATGAAAAAACGACTCGGGATTGACATCGACGGAACAGTTACGTGCCCAAGCACATTTATTCCTTATTTAAATCAGTCATTTCAAAAGGAGCTGACACTTGCTGAGATTACCCAATACAATTTAGCTCCTTTATATGGCACCACAGAAGAAGAAATGGATCAATGGATGGAGCAGTATGAGGCCACGATTTATGAGCAAGCCCCTCTCGCCCAGCACGCTCTAGAGATGATCAACAGCTGGAAGGACGAATATGAGCTTTTCTACATCAGCGCTCGCGGCAAGCATTTATATAATATTACAGAGCAATGGTTTAAAAAAAATGGCGTTCATTACCATCATATTGAGCTTGTTGGTTCTCACGATAAAATTGCAGCAGTGAAAGCCTTTGATATCGCTGCTTTTTTTGAGGATAAATATGATAACGCTTGTGACATTGCAGAACAATGCGGCATTCCTGTAATTTTATTTGATACTCCGTACAACCAGGGACCTTTGCCTAAGCAAGTAATCCGCGTCAATACATGGATAGAGGCAAAACAACAGCTTGAACAATGGTTCCATGCCGTTCAAGGGGACATCTCGTTATAACGAGATGTCCCCTTGACATTCCGGACATTTCCCATATATTTCGAATTTATGACCAGATACTTCATACCCTTGTAAATGCTCAGCTAGCTCATTCATCGGACAAGTCGCAATCTCTTTCGTCTTTCCGCACTCCATACAAATAAAATGATGATGGTGGTGCGAGGTGCTGCAAGTAAAACGAAAATGCTTTTCTCCAGACAGCTCGGTCATTTCTAAAATTCCAAGCTCCACAAATAAGGACAAATTGCGGTAAATCGTATCAAAGCTTAATCCAGGATAATCGTCTTTTAAAGCATCCAATACATTTTTGGCCGTTAAATACTTATCTGTTTTGGCAAATAAGTAAAGCATATCTTCCCGTTTTCCCGTATGCTTAAACCCGCTTTTTTTCATTAACTGAATCGCTTGCGCCACATCCATTTTTCCTTATCTCCTTCTCCATTTTTTCCAAAAAACAGAAATGAGCAAAATCACGATGGCCAGCATCACAATCGTTCCACCTGGTGCCAAATCAATCTCATACGATACCACTAATCCGACAATTACCGCTAATTCGCCAAATAATACCGAAAAAAACAGGGTCTGTTTAAATCCTTTAGCAATGCGAATGCTTGCAGCAACTGGCAGCGTCATTAGAGACGATACAAGCAAAATTCCCACAATTCGCATCGAAGCCGCAATCACTAATGCGACAAGCACAATAAAGATAAAATGAATCGTCTTAGCGCGAATCCCTGATGCTACCGCATATTCTTCATCAAACGAAAGCAGAAATAATTCCTTATAGAGCAGAAAAATCACTGCAATCACAACAAAGGCAATCCCTAAAATAATCCAGACGTCCTGTCGACTAACAGCGCTTACGCTGCCAAACAAATACGTAAACAAATCGGTATTAAATCCATCAGCTAACGAAATAAAAATAACGCTTAGACCGATTCCGCCTGATAAAATAATCGGAATCGCCAGCTCTTGATAGTGCTTATATACGCTGCGTAATTTTTCAATCAAAAGCGAACCAGCAACAGAAAAGCCCATTCCCATGTAAAGCGGATTCCAGCCTATCGATGTCCCCATTTTTTTCTCCAGCAGCAGCCCGGCTGCGATGCCGGCAAGCGTGACATGGCTGAGGGCATCTGCAATCAGCGACAAGCGGCGCACAACAATAAATACGCCCAATAGCGGGGCAATAAAGCCAATTAACATCCCTGCAAAAAACGCATTGCGCAAAAACTCATAATGAAACATATCTCCGATCATTGCAAAGTACCTCCACTAGTGCTGATGAGAGAGCACATGAAGATGGTGTCCGTAAAAATGGGACAAATCACTTTTCTGAAGCTGTGCAAATTCCCCGGCTCCCCCATGAAAATAGAGATGCTTGTTTAAGCACGCCACATGCGTCACCTTTTCTGTAATGGTCCCGACATCGTGAGTCACTAATATAAAGGTAATGCCAAGCCCTTTATTCAGCTCTTCTAGCATGTTGTAAAAATTTTGGACATGATGGACATCGACTCCAACAGTCGGCTCATCTAAAATTAACAGCTCGGGTCTGCTTGCAATCGCCCGTGCGATAAACACCCGCTGCTGCTGGCCTCCCGAAAGCTCACCAATGTTTTTTCGAGAAAATTCGCTCATGCCGACAGCGTCAATCGCATCAAAAACAGCTTGTTTATCTTTAGGAGATAAAAAACGGAATAACCCAAGCTTAGCTGTTAACCCGCTTGCCACTACTTCGTATACAGTAGCTGGAAAGCCTGTGTTAAAACTGTTCGCTTTTTGTGAAACAAAGCCAACGCGATGCCATTCTTTAAACGACGTAATCGGTGTATCAAATAAAAATATATTCCCTTTTTGAGGTTTTAACAATCCTAATATACATTTTAGCAGCGTTGACTTGCCAGAGCCGTTTGGTCCAACTAGCCCTAAAAAAGCTCCTCTCGGGACAGCAAATGTAACGTCCTCCAGCACATTTTCTTTTTCATAGCGGAATGACACGTTCTCCACTCTTAATACCGTTTTCACTGCCATTTTCTTCTCACCTACTGATGAAATAAGTGCGGCTCGTTAGGCGAAAGCCCTTCCCCCGCCGCTTGATACAAGATCTATCATCTATTGATCCGTTCATACAAAAAAGGAATGAATATAAAAAATTAAGAATGATTACGATTTATTTATGAATGTAGTATAGCGAAAAGATCGCCGTTTGTAAATAAAATCGGCTCTCGAGCAACGTTTCATTTTCCGATGCTCTTATACTTCTGGTCGATTCAATCTAACGCGCACTCCCTTGTTTTCGTTCGACCATACAGACACATAAAAAGCATGTGCCCATGATATTCCGCGGCTTTCAACAGAATTTCATAACACATTCTAAGCCTACGCTTCATACGATACACATATAATACAATACATCGCAAAGGGGAGAGGAACCATGAATCTTTATCAACAATTGCTCAATCAAAAAATCAAAACCATCACTCCAGAAGAGCTTGTTTCATACAGTCGGGATTATAATATTCCGCTAACATTAGAGGAAGCGGAGCAAATCATCCAGATCGCCCGCAATAACAAAATCAATATCTTTAATGCGCAAGAAAGAGCAAAATGGGTTCGCGAGCTCGCGAAAATCACATCACCACAAACGGCCAAGCAAGCGAACGAGCTATTTATGAAATTTACCAGCAAAAAATAAAAAATTTCGCATTTGATCTAAACCGCGTTCTTTATGGCAAAATACATTGCCTTGCTATTGCTATTATCCAACCAACAAGCATCGATAATTCTTTCGTGAAATATCCTGGGATGAAACGAACGGTATTTATAAATGCTCACAGTCGAAACCATTCCTTCTCTTGCTTTTCCGTCATCCATCACATAACAGCGGCAAGTCTGTCGGCTGCGAACGCCGACAATCGTTTATAGAACTCGCAGTTCCAGATTTCACCAATTCACTGATGGCCTTCGTGCTGTCATCAATCATGATGAATGAGCGGTATTTGTCAAAACTCGCGGTCAGGAAGCGATTTGGCGGATTGCCTCGATCACGTTCAACTAGCATCACGGATGGTTTTATATATCATTAGATTTCACAGACCGATTTTCTCCATTTATAAGCGGTCTCTGTTACATGTTTGAACATAAAAGCGATCCTATATAATGAGAAGGATCGCTTCTCTGTTTTCCATTCATTTTTCGGCACGCTTTCTCATCAGGGATTCGCTTATCACGGACAGCAACAGAAAGAATGAATCCTGCTATGTTGCCAAGGTAAATTCAACTACCTCATTCTTTTCATGCATAGAGAACGGAACAGTCCTCTATTGATCATGATGCTTGCATAATTTTTGCTAGCACCTCTTCATCAAACTGTCGGCTGCGCAGCATGGCAATTTCAAAACGATATGGCGGCTTTTTATTGTTTTTATCTTCACCAACATATGGAGTTTCTAAAATCTTTGGAATATCTCCCAGTTGTGGATGATGAACAATATAATTAAGGGCTTGGAAGCCGATGTGCCCAAAACCGATATTTTCGTGACGGTCTTTGCGGCTGCCGCGCGGATTTTTGCTATCATTAATATGCAGAACCTTTAACCGCTCAAGTCCAATGATTTTATCGAATTCCTCAAGAACACCGTCAAAATCCTCCACAATATTATAACCCGCATCATGAACGTGACACGTATCAAAGCAAATGGACAGCTTATCATTATGTGTAACGCCATCCATAATTTTTGCTAGCTCTTCAAAACGACTACCGCATTCCGAGCCTTTTCCGGCCATCGTTTCTAAGGCGATTTGCACCTCTTGATCAGATGTAATGACTTCATTTAATCCTTCGATAATTTTGGCAATTCCCGCCTCTGTGCCAGCTCCAACATGCGCGCCCGGATGAAGCACAATTTGTTTGGCGCCAATGGCAGCTGTTCTTTCAATCTCCGCGCGCAAAAATTCCACTCCAAGCTCAAATGTCGCCGCATTCACCGTATTGCCAATGTTAATAATATATGGAGCATGAACGACTATTTCTATAATTCCGTGCTCCTTCATATGCGCCAGTCCCGCGTCAATATTCAGTTCTTCAATCTTTTTTCGTCTTGTGTTTTGTGGTGCACCCGTGTAGACCATAAAGGTATTTGCTCCATAGGAAGCAGCTTCCTCACTGGCAGCGAGCAACATTTTCTTACCGCTCATTGATACGTGGGAACCAATTTTTAGCATCTCCAATCTCCCTTTCCTTCCTAAACCCTTATTTATTTTTCAGGCGCCGCAGCCTTTTTTTCTGCTTTTCCATTTCTTCCTTCATTTTTTTCTTGTATCCCGGCTTTACTTTCTTTGGCTTCTTCACGGTTTTTTTGACAAGCTGATCTATTTCCCCTGCTTGCTTCGTCCGTTTGCTTCGCTGATTCCACGCCGGCAAATCGGTCCATTCTCCGCTTACAAGATCGCGCTGAATAAACTCAATGCCCATTTTTTCTAGCTTTGCTAATGCATCATAATCGGACGGCTCATAAATCGTGGCTGCTACTCCCTCATATCCAGCGCGTCCAGTCCGGCCAACGCGATGCACGTAAAATTCAAGATCGTGAGGCAGCTCGTAATTAATCACGTGACTGACACCTTCAATATCAATGCCGCGCGCCGCTAAATCCGTAGCAACAATGTATTGAAATTCAAGATCACGAATTTGCTTCATAATTTTTTTTCGCTCTCTCGGCGTTAAATCCCCATGCAGCACTCCTACCCTTAATCTTTTTTCATTCAGGGCATAAGCTACCTCATCAGCCATTTTTTTCGTGTTGGTAAAAACAATCGCTAAATACGGATTGTATGCAACAAGCATGTCATACAACAATTTTAATTTATCACGATGACGAAGCGGAACGAGAATATGTTCAATTTTTTCAGCCGTCGCCTGTTTCGGAGCAACATGAACATATTTAGGATTCTCCATATATTTTCGCAAAAATGGCTTTAATTTTTCAGGAATCGTAGCTGAAAATACGAGCATTTGCAGTTGATTGGCCATTTTCGCTGCAATTTGGTCGACATCGAAAATAAATCCCATATCCAGCATTAAATCCGCTTCATCGACCACAAGCATATCCGCCTTATGGACAAACAACGCCTGTTCACGCAGCAGATCATTAATTCTCCCAGGCGTCCCAATAACAAGCTGTGGCTGCTTCTTCAATTTTTCAATCGTCTTTTGCTTATCCGTACCACCGATGAAACATCGGGCATGAATCACAGCATCTGGCGGGCAATGTTTGATCATTTTTAACGCCTCATGATAAATTTGCGTCGCTAGCTCACGCGTAGGCGCTGTAATCACAGCTTGAACCTCTTCACGGGATGGATCGATTTTTTCTATGATCGGCAATAAATACGCATGAGTTTTTCCTGTCCCTGTCTGCGACTGGCCAATCACACTTTCACCGCGAAGAATCGATGGAATCAGGCGCTCTTGGATTTCGGTTGGCTTATAAAAGCGCAGGTGCTTAATGGCTTCTATGATAAAAGGCTGAAATGCAAATCTCTCAAACCGTGTTTCCTTCATTGCTTCATCTCCTTTCATTTGCCGTATTGCCAAATAAACTCGACTTATCATTATAGCCGATTTTCTCTTTTCTATGCAACTATAGGCGGCCGTCTAAATAAAAAACACTTTCGATGATACTCGCATATTTTATGTTATAAACTATTTTAAGAAAGGAGGAAAAAGAGATGATGAGACCCCCAATGCCTCCAACTCCGCCGACTCGCTCATTTCCATTTATGAACTCGTCATTTTCGCCTCCAGCAGCCTATCCACAGCCAAGAATGGGCGGATTTTTATCAAGGCTGCTTTCACGCGGACAACCAATGATGCCTTCCTCTCCTTTCTCCTCGCTGCCCATGATGCAAAACGCTGTCAGTAGCGCCAGTACAGCGACAAGCGGCGGAGGAATTAGCGGCATGCTGACAAATGTACAAAAGATGCTCGGAATTGCTCAAAACGTCGTGCCAATGGTTCAGCAATATGGACCATTTGTAAAAAACCTTCCAGCGATGATTAAAATTTTTAGGGAGCTGAAGCCGACGGATGACAATAGCGAGTCTGAAACATCAGACATAAATCCTGCCAAAGAAAAGGAAGCCAAAGAAGAAAAGAAACAGCATTCCAAAGACCAGAAAGAGCACAAGCCGCGCGACCTGCCATCCGCCAAATCAACAACAAAGGAAAGAACACCAAAAGAAGCAAAACCATCTACCCCTAAATTGTATATCTAGTTCTTCTTTGTATTCTTTCCCCTTCTCCGATATAATGAAAAAGAAGTGCCAATGGGCAGAGCGAAGGAGGGGCTTTACAAATGGAAGTAATCAAAATAACACCGCGCGGCTATTGCTATGGAGTGGTTGACGCGATGGTAATGGCCAGAAATGCCGCGTTAGATCCAACACTGCCAAGACCGATCTACATTTTAGGAATGATCGTTCATAATAAACACGTAACCGATGCATTCTCTGAAGAAGGCATCATCACGCTTGATGGAGAAAACCGTTTAGAACTGCTTGAAAAAATTGAGCATGGAACGGTCATCTTTACGGCGCATGGCGTTTCTCCAGAAGTGAAGAAGCGAGCTCGTGAAAAAGGGCTTGTCACCATTGACGCCACATGCCCAGATGTCACAAAAACCCATGATTTGATTCGCGAAAAACTAAAAGCCGGATATGAAATCATTTATATCGGCAAAAAGGGGCATCCAGAGCCTGAAGGAGCCATTGGTATCGATCCGTCGCGCATTCATCTTGTTGAGACGCTAGCGGATGTTGACAAGCTAAATATTCATAGTGAACACATAATGGTGACGAATCAAACCACCATGAGCCAATGGGATGTAGCGGATATTATGAAGAAAGTGCAAGAAAAGTATCCGCAAGTAGAAGTGCATAAAGAAATTTGTTTAGCCACACAGCTTCGCCAAGAAGCGGTTGCCGAGCAGGCAAAAGAGGCAGATGTAACCATCGTCGTAGGCGATCCGCGGAGCAATAACTCCAACCGGCTTGCGCAAGTATCGGAAGAAATCGCTGGAACAAAAGCATACCGCATAGCGGATGTAACCGAAATCGAAATCGATTGGATTAAAGATGCGAAAAAGGTGGCTGTCACCGCTGGCGCTTCGACACCGACTCCGATCACCAAAGAAGTGATCGAATTTCTCCAGCAGTTTGATCCAAACAATCCGGAAACGTGGAAACGCGAGCGCAAAGTACCGCTGCAAAAAATCTTGCCGAAAGTCAAAACAAAGCAACAAGAAACCGGGGTTTAAGTCAGCCCCGGTTTTTATTTCGCCATTCAGTAGGTTACACAAATGTAAACGGATCTGTATGGACTTTTGACGCATAAACAGCGGTATTCCACTTTTTCTTGGCAAATTCCTGTTCTAAAAAGCGGGCAACTCCCTGTTTCATCACTTTTTCCACATTATGTCCCGGATCAACGATATTTAACCCAAGGGCCATAGCATCGTGCGCTACATGATAATAAACATCGCCCGTTACATACACATCTGCTCCGCTCATTTTCGCTTGCCGAATATATTTATTTCCGTCTCCGCCGACAACAGCTACCTTTTTCACCGGATCGTCAAGCTGTCCTACAACACGAACCGCAGGGACATCAAGCGATTTTTTGACGTGCTCTGCAAACTCTCCCAATGTCGTTTCCTGTAGCAGCTTCCCTACTCTGCCCAATCCCCATGTATGCCCCTGATTGTCAAGCGAATAGACATCATATGCGACCTCTTCATACGGATGGGCTTTCAGCATAGCCGCAATGACTTTTTTTTGCAGAGAAGCGGGGACAATCGTTTCAATCCGCACTTCCTCTACCTGTTCAAGCTCACCCTTTGCTCCAATAAATGGATTCGCTCCGTCTTCCGGCAAAAATGTGCCGATCCCTTCACTGTTAAATGTGCAATAACTATAATTCCCAATATGGCCAGCGCCGGCATGTCCAAGCGCTTCCCGAACAGCAGAGGCATGAGTTTTCGGAACATACACTACTAATTTTTTCAATTTCTCTTCATACGTTGGCGCAAGCACCTCTACTTCCTTCAGTCCAAGCGCCTCAGCGAGCCAGTCATTGACGCCTCCTTGGGCGATATCTAAATTCGTATGAGCTGCATACACTGTGATATTATGCTTTAAGCATTTTTCAATGATGCGCCCTTGGGCTTGATCAGTTAAAATCTGCTTCAGAGGACGATAAAGAGGCGGATGGTGGGCGATCATTAAATCTGCGCGATTAGCGATCGCCTCATCCACTACCTCTTCCAGCACATCTAGCGCAATGAATACAGTATGAATCGGCTTATTCAACGTTCCCATTTGTAAACCGATTGGATCCCCTTCCATTGCTAACGACTTCGGGGCAAATTGTTCAAATAATTGAATGACTTCATATCCATTTGGAACCTTGCTCATCGCAATACCTCCTCGATCAGTTGAATTTTGCGCTCTAGCTCTTGCTTTTTTTTCATACTTTCCTGCGTGAGTGCTTTTTCTTCAAGCTGCGCAATAATTTTCTTCCAATGCTCGAGCTCACTTCGCCATTTTTTTAAAAAGATGTCATTCCTCTCTTTCAGTAAAAACGGGCCAAGAAGCAATTCAGCCTCTATATGGTCATGGTTATAAGGCTTTAAACCGTTTCCTTGCTCGGCGACAAGAACCTCATAAATTTGTCCGTCCTCCTCCAAAATCCGTTCCGCCACAAGCTCCCATCCATGGGAAATCAGCCAGTTTCTCACAACATGTGCTCCGACATTCGGCTGTAAAATCAACCGCTGAACCCCTGATAATTTCTCCTTGCCATTCTCTAGAATATGAGCAATCAACGTTCCGCCCATCCCAGCAACCGTCACACAATCCACTTCATCCGGCTCGATTACAGCCAGACCGTCTCCTTTTCTCACAAAAATAACTTGGCTAAGTCCTGTTTTTTCGACCTGCTTTTGTGCCGAGCGGAACGGTCCGTCAGCCACTTCCCCGGCAACAGCCTTCGTAATATAGCCATGCAAATACGCATAGCATGGCAAATAGGCATGGTCAGATCCTATATCAGCCAGTTTCGATTTTTTCGGTATAAATGAAACAACGGTTTCTAGCCGCTTTGACAGTTTTAACTCATTCATTGTATCTCCCTTTCCGCACTGCGACATGATCGCCTTTATTGTATCATAAACAAAAAATCCCTTCACCCAAGGTAAAGGGACTTTGGCTATTATTGCAATTTTGAAAGCCATTTGGCCATCTCGTCAGCTTTTTCTGGCGGTACAAGTCCTGCAGGCATATTGCCGCGACCGTTTTCAAGGACATGCTTGATTTCGTCTACTGAGAGACGTTTTCCAACACCTTTTAATGACGGACCGACGCCACCTTCGTAATTCACGCCATGACAGCCGCTACATGTTTGTTTATAAAAGTCTTCTGGTTTTGCAGCTGTTGTTTGTTCTGTTTTAGCTCCGCCCTCTTTCTCTTTTGCCATCTCTTTAGCGTCGCCAAGCCCTTTAAATGAAAGAGCAATCATTAGACCAATCCCAAATACCATGATAATAACAAATGGGATTAACGGGTTTCGATTCATCAGTTTAACCTCCCTTATGTATAGACTATCCTGAAAATGTAACCGCTACAAACAATTTTATTTTACTGTAAATCTGGAAGAAGGAAAAGCCCTAAATCACTTTCTCGCTGAAAATCGTCGAAAAAGAGCGACATTACACAAAAAAGGAACCAATGAGCAATGCAATGCCGAACACCCCTGAGATCGCAAAATAAAGCAGCCGCATGCGAAGGCCAAAAACAATCCACAATGCGCAATTTAAAAAAATCACCAAAGCGGAGATCGGCTTGTTTTTGGGAAAATAATAATCACTCAAATGAACAGAAGCCAAAAAGACCAAAAAAGCGCCGATAATGAGCGGCAGATGCACGAGCCTCGCTTCTTTTCTCCATTTCCATATTCCAATAAAGCAAAGAAGAATAAAAAAGGATAAAAGGAGCATTTGCAAAACAAACGACAATTCAGTAAAATAAATGGCAAGAACACTTATTGGCAACAAAAGACAAATTAACAATATAAAGAAAATGTGAAGCCAAGCGCCTGCCCTCCTCACAGCCGTCTGAGCCGAGGAGCGGTCTCCTTCTGTATAAAGCGCTAGCAAATAATCGCAATATTGCTCTGGAAGAAGGCGTGAGCGCTTCCAATATTCAATTTCTCTTACAATGATTTCGCGTCGTTTTTCATCCATGCTGATCGACCTTCCTGGTTGGAAATAAAAATAGTTTACTTCTCTTGCGGCAGAAGTAAACTATTGGTCTCAACCTTTATTTTGTAGACGCGGGCAAGAGCCCGTGAAAAAAGAAGGATCTCCTTCTTTTTTCACACAACGCTCTGCATATGGATTCATGCGATGTTGTTGAGAGCCATTTTTTCAGCGCAGACATTACTCTAAAAAGTCTTTCAAACGCTTGCTACGGCTTGGATGACGCAACTTCCGGAGCGCTTTCGCTTCAATTTGTCGAATACGCTCTCTCGTAACGCCGAACACTTTTCCTACTTCTTCAAGCGTACGAGTGCGCCCATCATCTAAGCCAAAGCGAAGACGGAGCACATTTTCTTCACGATCAGTAAGCGTATCAAGGACATCTTCAAGCTGCTCTTTTAATAACTCATATGCCGCATGTTCGGAAGGGGAGGTTGCATCCTGATCTTCGATGAAGTCTCCTAGATGTGAATCGTCCTCTTCACCGATCGGCGTTTCAAGCGATACAGGCTCTTGGGCAATCTTCAGAATTTCGCGGACTTTCTCTGGCGTCAAATCCATTTCCTCTGCGATTTCTTCTGGAGATGGCTCGCGGCCAAGATCCTGAAGAAGCTGGCGCTGCACGCGAATCAGCTTGTTGATCGTTTCCACCATATGCACAGGGATGCGGATCGTCCGAGCCTGATCAGCGATAGCCCGAGTAATCGCTTGACGGATCCACCATGTGGCATACGTACTAAATTTATAGCCTTTTCGATAATCGAACTTCTCAACAGCTTTAATTAGACCCATGTTCCCTTCTTGAATTAAATCCAGAAACAGCATGCCACGTCCGACATACCGTTTGGCAATGCTGACAACAAGGCGCAAGTTAGCTTCCGTTAACCGCCGTTTCGCTTCTTCATCTCCCTGCTCAATGCGCTTGGCCAGCTCGATTTCTTCTTCGGCAGAAAGCAGCGGAACGCGGCCAATTTCTTTTAAATACATGCGGACAGGATCATTAATTTTTACGCCGGGAGGAACCGTTAAATCATTTAGATCAAATTCCTCCTCTTTTACAAGGTCATCGAGATCTGGATCATCGTCTAAATCCGATTCGCTAATAATATCCACACCCTGCTCCGTTAAATACTCATAGTATTCATCCATTTGATCTGAATCGAGATCGAAACCAGATAAGCGCTCGGCAATTTCTTCATATGTTAATACACCGCGTTTTTTTCCTAATTCCAGTAACTGTTCTTTTACTTGTTCCAGAGTTACATCAGAGTCGACTTGTTTTGAACGAGCTGATTTTTCAGCCATTTCGTCCCCTCCTTCTAAAACTTTCAGACGACATTATGAACTAGATAACAACTTTTTCATTTCGAGAATTTCTTTAGCGATGCGTGCAGCTCTCAGAAAATCCTTCTGGCGCTCCGCTTCGATTTTTTCTTGCTCTTTTTGCTTTAGGTTTAACCATTTTGGGTAATTCAACACATGTTTCATGTAATCATTTAATTCTTGTGATGAAAGGTTTTCATTGATAAGCATCATTGATAGCTCCGTCACAAGCGGTTTTAATCCATCGGGTATTCGCGCAACTAGCGCGCTGACATCAGGTTCGTTTCCTTCTTCATAAAACGCATAAATGTAAGCGGCAATTGCCCGATGCTCCTCAATGTTGAAATCGCCTTGAATCGTCTGCTGCACAGTAAAGGCCACATCTCGGTTTCGAAGCATGTGAGCAAGCAACAACCTCTCAGCGTTATGAAATGCTGGAAAAAGTTTCTTCGAAGGTAGTTGCGGAGCCGCAGTCGACTGCCTACTATTTGAAGAAGCGGCTGTTCTCGTTTTTTTGTAGCGCTCCAGCTGCTGCTGCAAAGCTGACAAGGAGAGAGAAAATTCATCTGCCAGCTGCCGCAGATAATAATCTAACTCGACGGGATTCGATAACTGGGCGATTTCCTTTAGCGCCTCTTCAATATAGCGAATTTGCTCGCTTTCATTTTGCAGATTTTTTCCTTTACGCAAATAGGCCATTTTAAAAGCCATCAATGTGCCGCTCGCTTCAAGCACATTATGCCGAAATCGCTCTAGGCCGTATGTTCTAATATATTCATCTGGATCAAGGCCATCAGGAACAGCGGCGATTCTTACGTAGCATCCTGCTTTTTCTAAAAGCTCCGCTGCCCGAAGAGTGGCTTCCACCCCTGCTGTATCACCATCATAGCAAATGACGATCGACTCCACGTTGCGTCTGAGAATGCGCGCTTGCTCGTCAGTTAACGCTGTGCCCATCGTCGCAATAGCATTTGAAACTCCCGCTTTAAATGCTGAAATAACATCAGCAAACCCCTCGAATAAAACAGCCTGCTGCAGCTTTCGAATATGCAGCCGAGCTTGATGAAAATTATATAAAATCTTACCCTTATGAAAGATCGAGGTCTCTGGGCTGTTTAGATACTTCGGCTGTCCTTCTCCTAAAATGCGTCCGGAAAACGCGACCGCTTCTCCGTGATGATTATGGATTGGAAACATCACACGATTGCGAAAACGATCAAAATATTCTCCGTTTTCCTTTCGAATCACGAGTCCGGCTTTTTCCATCAGGTCAAGCGGAAACCCACGGCTTTTTAAAAATTTCACAGCAAAATCCCAAGAATGAGGCGAATAGCCGATTTCGAATTGCTCGATTACTTCGCGGGTCATGCCTCGCTCCTGTAAATAATCAAGTGCATGTTGCCCCTCTTTTGTATTTATGAGCAAATGATGATAAAATTTCTTTAAAAGTTCATGCGCCTCTATCATTTTTTTGGCATCGCTTGCTTCAGCTGACCTTTTATGCTGATGATCAAGAGGGAGAGGCGCCAAATCTATATTGGCCCTCGCTGCCAGCCTTGCGGCTGCATCGGTAAACGAAAGGCCTTCTATGTCCATTAGGAACGAGAACACGTTCCCGCCCGCTCCACAACCAAAGCAATGGAAAATTTGCTTTTCGGGTGAAACCGAAAAAGACGGCGTTTTCTCTCCATGAAACGGACATAGTCCAAAATAGTTACGTCCTTGTTTTTTCAGCTGAACGTAATCGCTGATCACATCAACAATATCGACTGATCGCCGGATTTCTTCAATCATTTCTTCGGGAATGCGGTATCCCATACGAACAACTCCGTAATTTTATTATTCTCGTCCTATGCCTTATTTCCTGCGGATTTCGACAAAATTTTTTCGAAACTTTTTCGAAAGGTCTGCCGCTCTTCGTCAGAGAAACGTTTCATTCCTTTCATACGCACACCTTGTCTCCGTTGTTTTGCATGAAGATAGCGAATATAGAGCACATGTCCTATCCCATCTTCGCTATACATTTTTCCTTGAGGAGACATCACACAAATGTCCCGATTGACTAATAAGCTTGCCAATCCGATATCGTGCGTAATCACAACATCCCCCTTTTGCGCATGATTAACAATATACAAATCAACAGCTTCTCTTTCCGTATCTACATATACCCACTCCATTTCCGCCACATGTGAAAAATGGTTATATGAAGATACAAAAACACTTTGTACATTATATTGACGAGCAAGAGAGAAAATTTCATCTTTTACAGGACAAGCGTCTGCATCGACAAAAACAGTCATATGTCGCCCGTCGCCTTTTTTACATTCTACACCATCTTCAAAAATCCTTCTTCTCCTCCCATGAACATAAACGAATTTTGTCGACATCTTCCTCTTGACAATAAGCTATCAATAGTTTACTCGTTCTATCTCTGCTCTAAACGTAGCACGGTTTATTTTTATCACAATTTTTTATTATAATACAATCAATACGAATGCGCCAGAAAAAAATAAAAGAATGCCTATGATGCTAGTCGAGCGTTATGTCCAACCATAGACGGAGCTCGACATGTTAACCCATGCACAACTATGGAGTTCAACGACCTTGGCTTATCTCCGATCCTCGAAAAAAGGATTCTATTTTTGGAACGGCTATATGCGCTTCCATTTCTTTACCTAACACTAAGACAACATTATCTGGCACCATGAACAAAACGATAGATGCTGCAAAATCATGCATTTTCCAGCTAAAAGGCAATTCAAAAATATCACGAATGATCGCTGAAAAGTCGAAGACCGAAACAAACAAAAAAAGAAGCCATTGATAACATTGCATGGATAGCAATGAAAATCATGAGGCTTCCCCTTATAGCTTCCGTTTTTTCATGATAATATTCGCGGTCTCTTCGATCGCTTTGTTCGTCACATCAATGACATCGCAGCCGATTTGCTGAATTACTTGCTCAAAATAATTAAGCTCCTCCTTAATGCGTTCCATATTCGCATAGATCGCTTTATCGTCAAGCCCTAGGGCTCTGAGCCGCTCCCGACGAATGGAATTCAGCTTTTCAGGGCTGATTTTTAAGCCGAAGCACTTCTCTCGAGATACTTTAAACAATTCTTCTGGTGGCTCGACTTCCGGCACAATGGGCACATTGGCGACTTTTAAGCGTTTATGAGCCAAATACTGTGACAGCGGCGTCTTAGAAGTGCGTGACACCCCGATCAACACAATATCAGCACGCAAAATGCCGCGCGGATCCCGCCCGTCATCATATTTTACAGCAAATTCAATCGCTTCGATCTTTTTAAAATAATCTTCATCTAATACGCGAACCTGCCCTGGTTCATAGCGAGGAGTCATATTGAATAAATGGCTCATTTTCTCCATAAGCGGACCAATAATATCATATAGCTCCACACCTTCACGTTCAGCCTCTTCAATTAAAAACTGGCGCATTTGCGGCACGACAAGCGTAAAAGCAATAATCGCATGATTCATTTTGGCTAGCGCAACCACTTCCTTCAACGTGGAGACATCTTCTACATAAGGAACGCGCTTTAGTTGAATAGCAGCGCTATTAAATTGGCTTGCGGCCGCTTTGACGACCAATTCAGCGGTTTCTCCGCCTGAATCAGAAACCACGTATACAACGCGTTGATTCATCTTCATCCTCCTTAAAGCAAATCATCTTTTGCTAGCGCAACAAAAGCTTTTGTAATATTTGTTTTGGTGATTCGTCCAATCACCTCATATCCCTTGTCTGTTTTTTTTACGACCGGCATGGCATCAATTTGTTTTTCAATGAGCCGCTCAGCCACATCAATCAACAGATCATCTTTATAACAGACATTGATGTTTGGCATTCTTGTCATAATGATGTTAACCGGAATCGAAGTCAGCTCCTGCTTGCCAATGCTCGCTCGCAATAAATCTTTGCGCGACAAGACACCCACTAATAAAGATTCTTCATCCACGACAAACAATGTCCCGACATCCTCAAGAAACATCGCCACAATGGCGTCATATACGCTGACATTTTCATTGACTACGACAGGAATCGATTGAAAGTCACTGACTTTCATTTTTTTTATTCGATCCGCTAAAAGCTGTGTTCCTGTTTTTCCTGTATAAAAATAGCCGACTCTCGGTCTTGCTTCCAAATAGCCAGCCATTGTTAAAATCGCCAAGTCGGGACGCAGCGTCGCTCTTGTTAAATTTAATTTTTCTGCGATGTTTTCCCCGGTAATCGGTCCATGGTCTTTGACGATTTGTAAAATTTGTTCTTGGCGTTTATTCAGTTCGATTTTCACTCACCACCTTACCAAAAACTAAAAAAGGCTGTACTCATACGAACCTATTATAACGTAATGATTCATTTTACGAAAGGAAATCAAGAAAATTCGCTTTGTTCTAAAAATACGTGCATCGTTGCTCCTGATTTCCCTCAAGCAAAGACGCCATCGACAGACCGCTTCCATATAAAAACAGGGCTGCCTCAGCTTCGTGACAGCCCTTTATTATTGCAGCCGAGATTTTAGCTGCTCGATTTGTTCTAAAAATCGTTTCGTTTTTAGCGAAAGTCCGGAATATTCGTCATAATAGGCGGAAATAACGTGGTGTAATTCGTTTTTCGTTTCCTTCTTAACCGAAATTTTGCCCAACCTTGACAGATCAAGATGGTAAAAAAGCCGCAACAGCCTAACCGCTGCCGAAGAAAGAGAAAAGCGGTACGGATCCTTTTCCTCGCATTGATCGCAAAGAAATCCCCCTTCCTTTATGGAGAAGGAGAACCTCCCCTTGCTTCGCCCGCAAACCGCGCATCCGTCTAACGATGGAGGCAATCCGATCACCCGCAGCATTTTCATCTCGTAAATATATGTAAGAATTTCTAAATCGAGTCCGTCATTCATATATTTTAATGTCTGAAGAAGCAGCTCAAATAAATAAGGATTGGGGCGCCGCTCTTCCATAATTTTATCTGTTAGCTCGACGACATAAGAAGCATAAGCTGTTGCAAAAATATCTTCGCGAATCCCTCTCAGTGCATCAATGATTTCACCTTGATGCAGGCTTCCTACTCCGCGACTCTTTTGAATTAAATAATGTCCATAAGTAAATAAGTGCGTCACAGAAGAAAGGCGACTGTTTGGCTTTTTCGCTCCTCGAGCCATAACAGCCACCTTTCCCCATTCTCTCGTCAGCAAGGTAACAATTTTATGAGTTTCCCCGTAATCAATCGTTCGAAGCACAATTGCTTCGCATTTTTCAAACAATATGATCACCACCAAGCTGGAAAAAGCAGCTTAGAAAATCGGCTGGTCCATTTCCGTAAACTCGATTTCTTGTTCATCGCCATTTGGCTGATGCTCCCTCTCAAGCTCTTTGAAAAGGAGATATGTGTCGATATTCCCCGTTTGGCTAAACAGCTTCCACGTAAATTCTAGCATCGAACCACACCTTTCCGCCTGTAGGATCGCTTTATAAAGGTTGCGTGCAAGCAGCGCTTACACGTTCAATAAGCTATTTATAGCTTGGCTTCCCTACAATCAATTTATGTTACACAAAATTTGTTAATATTCGTCCTCTCTAAATCCGAAATCGCGCAATTGAGATAATTTATTTCGCCAATCCTTTTGGACCTTAACCCAAAGCTCCAAAAACACTTTAGAACCTAACAGCGCTTCAATGTCTTGACGGGCTCGTTGCCCAATTTCTTTTAGCATTCGCCCTTGCTTTCCGATAATGATGCCCTTTTGTGAGTCACGTTCAACAATAATCATCGCGCTAACATAAATGGTGTGATGATCTTCTGGGCGTTCAATTGAATCAATGACGACTGCAATGGAATGAGGAACTTCCTCGCGTGTTAAATGAAGAGCTTTTTCCCGAATTAATTCAGCGATAATAAAACGCTCGGGATGATCCGTTATTTGATCAGCAGGGTAATATTGCGGACCTTCCGGTAAATATTTTTTTATTTGCTCGATTAGCGTTTCGACATTGTTTCCTTGTAGCGCTGAAATCGGCACAATCTCTGCGAACGGATATTGTGACTGATAATGCTCAATAAGAGGTAGCAATTCGTCCGGATGCACTTGGTCGATTTTGTTAACGACTAAAAACACCGGCGTTTTTACTTCCTTCAGCCGCTCTATGATGAAAGCATCGCCGCGGCCGAATCCTTCTTCAGCATTTACCATAAACAAAATTAAGTCGACTTCTTTTAAAGCGTTTTGCGCCACCTTCATCATAAAATCGCCCAGCTTATGCTTTGGCTTGTGGATTCCAGGCGTATCAATAAAAATGATCTGTGTGCTTTCCGTTGTGTATACGCCTTGGATCTTATTGCGTGTCGTTTGCGGTTTATCGCTCATAATGGCGATTTTTTGACCAATGACACGGTTTAAAAACGTTGATTTTCCTACATTTGGTCTACCGATAATGGAAACAAATCCTGATTTATACTGTTCCTTATTCATGCAAATCCTCCGCTGAAAATGCTCCTGGCAATAATTCTTTTACTGTTAATTCTCGAATGTCTCCTTTTAAATTGGTCAAAATGATTTTCATATCTGGCGGACATAATTCAGCAATCACTTGACGACACGCTCCACAAGGCGGGACCGGACGGGAGCTGTCAGCAATCACCGCTAATGCCGCATAATCGGTGTCTCCTTCAGAATACGCTTTAAACAACGCTGTCCGTTCTGCGCAGTTGCACACGCTATAAGCGGCATTTTCGATATTGCAGCCGCGGTAGACTTTGCCGTTTTTAGTTAATAAAGCAGCGCCTACTTTAAACTTGGAGTACGGTACATAAGCATACTCTCTCGCTTTTTTAGCTTCAGTGATCAATTCCTGTGTATGCAATGATGCTCTTCCTTTCTTTTCGAGGAAAAACTCCTCCTTTTTATTTTACAGGAAATCAAGAAATTTTTCATCTCTATTCATGTATATATAACAGAAAAATTCGAATTTTCTCATTTCAATACCCAATTATACAAATGTGGCAGAAAAAGGATGGCTCCTATCATAACCGCCATGATCGCACCAAGCAAAACAGCGCCGGCCGCTATGTCTTTGGCTGCTTTGGCAAGCGGATGAAAGTCTTTTGTTACTAAATCGACCGTCCGTTCAATCGCCGTGTTCACCATTTCTAAACTGATCACCGCGCCAATTGTCAACAGCAATATAAGCCATTCCCATTTCGTAAAATGAAAAACAATAGCGAAAACAATGGCGATAGCAGCAAGCATAAGGTGAATTTTCATATGCACCTCTTCCCTTACTGCTGCCACCATTCCTGACCACGCATTTCGAAACCGTTTCCATCGCTGACGCCACTGCTTCATCGTTTATCGTTTCAACCCGTATTGTTCCAGAATTTGCTCTTGCTTAGCAAACATTTCCTTTTCGTCTTCCTCTGTTTCATGGTCATATCCTAACAAATGTAAAAAGCCATGCACAGCTAAAAATCCTAATTCTCTCATAAAGGAATGGCCGTATTCTTTCGCTTGCTCTTGTGCTTTCGGAACGGAAATAATAATATCTCCTAATACCGGCGGTGCATCTAATCCAATGATTTCCGTTTCTCCTTCCCCCATCTCTTCAAGTGCAAACGAAATCACGTCGGTAGGTTGATCCTTCCCGCGATACTCACGATTAATCATCCGGATTTGTTCATTATCGACAAAAGAAATGCTAACCTCCGCCTCATCTGGAATCTGTTCAACGTCAGCCGCATAATTCAATAATTTGGAAATGACCTCCATCTGCTCATCAGTTACTTCATTTGTTTCGTCTAACCAATCAATATGTAGTGCCATTTTTTCTTCACCTTTTCCTTCTCTTCTCGTTGATGCCCCTTCGATAAAAAGAGACCCATCATGTTAATGGGTCTGTCGCATGACCGGGCTATAATAATGTTTAAATCACGAAGACCGCGTTTGTCAAATATTATTTTCATTTAAAGAATCGCGGCCTAACCAACGAATTTCGACTGCCTTTATGCTTGCAGCACAAATAGTTGCTGATTTACGCCCTTCGCCCGTAAACCCCTCGTTTTTTCATCATACCATAAATGCAGCTCCATGATAAATTTCTATCTATTGGCTGAAAAGAAGCCTTCCCTATTCTTATACGCCCGCTTGATCATACGCTTCAATAATTTTTCCGACAAGCGGATGGCGAACAACATCAGCCTGCTCCAAAAAGACAAATGAAATGCCGCTAACAGATGATAAAATATCCTTGGCTGCAGCCAACCCAGATTGAACGCCCCTAGGCAAGTCAATCTGAGAAATATCGCCTGTAATAACCATTTTCGAGCCAAATCCAAGCCTTGTTAAAAACATTTTCATTTGCGATGGCGTTGTATTTTGCGCTTCATCCAAGATCACAAATGCATCCTCAAGCGTGCGCCCTCTCATATAAGCAAGCGGTGCAATTTCAATCGTCCCTCGCTCGATGAGACGCTGTGTATGATCAGTACCCAATATATCATGAAGAGCATCATAAAGCGGACGTAAATACGGATCCACCTTTTCTTTCAAATCTCCTGGCAAAAAGCCTAAATTTTCTCCCGCCTCGACTGCTGGACGAGTTAAAATAATTCTCTTGATGTATCCATTTTTAAGTGCATGAACAGCCATAACGACTGCCAAATAGGTTTTTCCTGTTCCCGCCGGGCCGATGCCAAATACAAGATCATGCTTTTTAATCGCCGCTACATATTGGCGCTGTCCTAATGTTTTGACGCGAACCGGCTTTCCTTTAGCGTTTTTCGTAATCTCTTCCTCATATAACTCAATGAAATACTCTAGCGTGTTGCTTTTCGCCATTTGAATCGCATACATCACATCGCGTTCGCTAATCGTGACTCCCTTGCGAATCACGATGAGCAGATGGCGCAGCACCTCATCAACGAGCCGAACGCTTTCGCTGTTTCCTGAAACGTGCACGGCATCTCCCCGCGTCACAATCGAAACGCCCAGCTCCTGCTCAATTCGTTTTAAATGAACATCATGAATGCCAAAAAGGGCAATCGCCTCATTGGCATTTTCTAATTGCTGGCTAATCGTCACAAACTCCTCTGACATCCCTTAATCTCCTTGAACAATAGGTTGTGGTATCGCAATATTTTCAACTACTTGGTAATGAATCTCTACTTTTACTTTACCATTCTCTTTGGTTGCATGCAAAATCTTTTCACCTACAATGGAAGCATCTGTTTCTAGTTTGCCCTCCAGCTCATTTCGCGCCATTTCTTTTGCTTTCTGCAGCGCTTCATTCCATGTATAGCTCCGCTTAACCTCCTCGTTTTCCCGATAAATCACCCGCTCGTAATAAATCGGCAGCTTCCATCGCCAGAACTGCAGGGCCCTTTTTTGGTTTTCGGTTTTATAATGGCTAAATGGCGGTTTTTTAAACCCCCAAACCGGAAGTGAAAAAGAACCAATCGCTATATAATGCTTTTCCATATACTTTCCTGTGTATACTTGAAACACGGAATCAAACGGCAAGACAACTGTAGACTTGTACCATGTTTCTCCAAAAATTTTTCCACGAGCCGGCACAAGCTTCGTTTTCCCCTCTTTTCCAATAATTCCTGACACTAAAACTTGTCCTTTATTCACATAATCATGAACAGCAACAAGCGGTTGTCCCTCTTCGACAAACATATGAGTGATGACGGCTTTCTTTTTCGCCACTAAATGGCGTACCCCCACCGCTTCCGGTTCCTTCGGCTTCTTTTTTTCTACCACTTGAAAGTAAAAGGTCGTCCCCTTTAATTCAACCCCGACCCATGTAATGGTTTCAATGCGATCGGTCAGCTTCTGTTGAATTACTTCAGGAGGATCTAACAGAAATTGAAAAGCTCCTTTTTCAACCCCCATTTGCTTGAGTTCCTTCAAAATGCGGTATTCTGTTTCCGGCTTAGCCCCTTCGATCCGAACATTCCAGACCATGTTAGAAAGCAAAAAAACAAGCGCAAAAAATAAAAAGATTCCGATGAGAAATCCAGTATTTCTGAGCATTTTTTTCCCCAAAAAGGGCAGACCGCTTTTTCCGATAAAAAATAGTTTACAATCGCTTTTTCGCACCATTACTCGCATAGCTGGAACGTCTTTTAGAAAGATAAAAAAAGTTGCTGTGTGTTCATCCTGCTTTTTAACATTCCAAATATGAATGCCATTTCGCAAGCATTTATTTACAAACCGTTCGATTCCTTTTCCCTGAACTTTAACCTTTACGCTTCCTGATAAAAAATTCATCCACTTGTTCTTCATTTTTTTCCTCCCCAATGCTATTCATCTAAATAAATGACATGATGAATTTTTCCTTCTAATAAAATTTCCTCAGGTAGAATCGTCTTGATAACAAATTGCTCGCCGCGAACAAGAAGCTGTCCTTGCTTTAAAAGCAAGCGCAATTCTTTATCACTAAATGTTAATAATCCGCGATGGTTTTCGATATAAATATGTATGTGTCCAATCATGGTAATACGGGGAAGGTCCATCACTAGATCAGCAGGCAGTTCTAACTGGTTTGTCAACCAATTTCTCACTTGCTGGCGCCACTTTTTCATCATCGAAAAGAACCCCCTTTCATCTCATACATATGAAAAAAAATAGGTATGTAGCACATCTGACATAAAAAAAGAAGCCTTGGCATAAGCCAAGACCGTTTACATTATGTATCAACCCCTATTTTTCGCATCAACGCTCCCCTACATGACATGCTGCATTTTTAGGTAACATCGATACATGTCAGTAAGAGAAGGAAGGTTTGCTGTTCCCTACCTTCAGGCTTTTTATCATAAGAAAAGCGCCCGCCGAGGAGAGCTCGAATCAAGCTTGATCCTGTGCGAGTCGAAACTCCACATGTCGCCGCAGCAGCGTGGGGCGACTTGAGCCGATGCAGCTTGAAGTTAGACAGCACCTGATTTCTTTCAAAAAACAAGAGACAAATTCTGACATAAAAAACAATCCCCTACAGATCGACGCTGAAGAACGAAACGGTCCTTCATCTTGATCTGTAGGGGATTGGTAATGTCAATCATTTATTTCTTGTTACGCTAAGTGCTGCTGAACAAGTTTATTAACGAGAGAGCCGTCCGCCTTTCCTTTTACTTTCGGCATGATTGCTCCCATCACTTTTCCCATATCAGCTTTTGAAGAAGCTCCAACCTCGGCAATCGTTTCTTTAATAATGGCTGTTAGCTCTTCTTCTGTAAGCTGCTTAGGCATATATAGCTCAAGTATGCGAATTTCTTCTTTTGTTTTATCAGCAAGGTCTGAACGACCAGCGTTTTCGAACTCTTGGAGGGAGTCTTTACGTTGTTTTAATTCGCGAGAAAGTACAGTCAGCTCTTCATCTTCAGATAATTGGCCCTTTCCAAGCTTGATCGCTTCGTTCTGCAACGATGCTTTGACCATCCGAATGACGGAGAGTTTTTCTTTTTCTTTGTTTTTCATCGCTTGCTTCATATCATCGTTTAAACGTTCAAGAAGACCCATAAATACACCCTCTTTTAATGCTTGCGCTTTCTAGCCGCTTCAGACTTTTTCTTGCGTCTTACGCTTGGCTTCTCATAGAATTCACGCTTTCTTGCTTCTTGTAACGTACCTGTTTTTGAAACAGCACGTTTGAAGCGACGAAGAGCATCTTCAAGCGATTCGTTTTTACGAACGATTGTTTTTGACATCTTACTTCCCTCCCTCCGAACAACGCCACTTGCATTTGTATTACTAAACATGTACCTGTCAATTATAATATATCCGATAAAAGAGGTCAACTAAAAAAGCAGTCATCGTCTCTCCTTCTTGTCCATACAATGGTGATGAAAGGAGAGAAGGACATGTTGTCATTATTGATCTTATTTAGCGTTTATATTAGCATTTTTTTGCTTGGAATGTTTATGCTGAAAGCAGGTCTCTACGCTCTTTCTGGCCATCGCCTGAAGAAATGGCTGCTGCATTTTACGAAAACACCCTTTCAAGGATTTCTCACAGGAACAGCGCTTACCGCTCTTCTGCAAAGCAGTTCGGCGATGATGATCATCACCGTAGGCCTTGTAACAACCGGCTATTTAACATTTCGCCAATCGATCGGCATTATTTTAGGCAGCAACATAGGCTCTACCATCACAACGGAAATTATTACGCTTGATCTGGGAGCAAGTGCTATTCCCATGCTGCTGACCGGAGCTTTTTTTGTCTTTTTTCTTCGGCATCGCATCAGCTACAGTATCGGTATGATCTTGATTGGGCTTGCCTGCTTATTTTTTGCCATGAAAGGATTTGGCGATCTTGCAAAGCCGCTTGCTTCTTACCCCGTTGTCTACGAGTGGCTAAAAAAGACCGATCGCTCTAATCTATTAGGAATTGCTGTCGGCATGCTCCTCGCGTCGATTATTCAGTCAAGCGCAGCGACGATCGGTATTACGATGGGCTTTCTTCATGAGCATTTGCTCACATTGCCGGCCGGTATTGCGATTTTACTTGGCGCCAATATCGGAACATGCGTAACGGCCCTTTTAGCCAGCATTGGTACAAGCCAGGAAGCAAAGCTTACAGCTTATACGCATTTATGGCTGAACATTGCTGGAGTAGGTATTTTCTTTTTTCTCATTCATCCTTTAGCTTCCTTTGCCGGCAGCTTAGCTGCCAAACCTGACGTCCAGCTGGCGCATGTCAGCGTTTTATTCAATGTTCTTTGCTCAGTCGCCGCTCTGCCATTCACTCGCTTCATTGAAGCGTGTATTACCTTCATCCATAAAAAATAACTTGCATATTAATAATCAGTAAGCGCCGTTTTTCCTTGAACGATCGCAACACCAGAGCTTGTACCGATGCGCGTCGCTCCCGCTTTCACCATCGCTTCGGCTCCTTGAAGATCGCGGACGCCGCCAGACGCTTTCACACCCATATCCGGTCCTACCGTTTGGCGCATTAATGCGATATCTTCAATCGTAGCACCACCGGTAGAGAAGCCTGTAGATGTTTTGACATAATCAGCCCCTGCTTGTACGGCTAAGCGGCAGGCGCGCACTTTTTCCTCTTCCGTTAGCAAGCATGTTTCAATAATGACTTTCACAAGGGCTTTTCCTTTAGCCGCTTCGACGACAGCGCGGATATCACCTTCCACAAGCTCGTCCGCTCCGTCCTTTAAAGCACCAATATTCATAACCATATCGATCTCTGTGGCGCCATTAGCGATCGCATCTTTCGTTTCGAATGCTTTTGTTTCCGGAGTATTGGCTCCAAGAGGAAAACCAATGACTGTGCAAACTTTCACATCAGTGCCTTTTAGCAGCTCAGCTGCAGCCGCTACCCATGTTGGATTTACACAAACAGAAGCAAAGCCGTATTGTTTCGCCTCTTCACATAATTGAACAATTTGTTCCTTTGTTGTATTCGCTTTCAGCAGTGTATGGTCAATCATTTTTGCCAATTGATTTGCCATATGAATGCCGCTCCTTTCTGTTGAAATAGAGAAGTCTGACCTCTATCATCATACCATTTTTCAACCGCAAAAACTAGCCGACAAGCAAAATTTGTTCAATGAACCTCTCTCACTTCCACTCCGTTAAGAGGCGGGAAACTTCTCGATGGATGAGGTTAAAAAAAGCTCCCACCGAGCGGCGATGAACGCCCAAGCGCCGCCGACGAGAGCTCGAATCAAGCTTGACCCTGCACGAGTAGTTCAGCGATGAGGCTCCACGTGTCGCCGCTGCAGTGCGATGCGGAGCGACTCAAGCCGCTGGCGTTTGAAGCTGGAGACAAGATATCCATTCTGACAGAAGCAAAAAACCCAGCTAATCGCTGGGTTTTACGAGCTTAATTTCATTTTTTCCGTTATCTGATCAGATACTACGCGGACGAATTCTCCTTCATTATATGGATAGCCCGCTTTCGTAATTTTCACTTTTACAAGCTGACCGACCATTTCTTCAGTGGCTGGAAATTTTACTTTTAAGTAATTATCGGTATATCCAACGTATAAGCCACTGTCCGGCTCTTCTTTATATGGCTCTTCTGGAATGACTTCAAGCACTTGTCCTTCGAACTGCGAAGCATATTCCTTCGCCAATTGGTCAGAAAGAGCGATGAGGCGATGAACGCGCTCGTTTTTCACCTCTTCATCGACTTGGTCTAGCATGCGCGCCGCAGGTGTTCCTGTACGCTTCGAATATGGAAATACATGAAGTTCCGAAAACTGATGGTCACGGATAAATTCATACGTTTCCATAAATTCTTCTTCCGTCTCACCAGGAAATCCGACAATAATATCCGATGTGACCGCCAGCCCAGGCAGTGCTTCCCGCAATTGAACAAGCCGCTCAGCAAAAAATTGAGTCGTATACTTGCGGCGCATCCGCTTTAATACGCTGTTGGACCCAGATTGAAGCGGAATGTGCAAATGGCGGACAATTTTATCGGAACGCTTGAGAACTTCAATGACTTCATCGGTGATTTGACTTGCTTCAATGGATGAAATGCGAAGCCGCTTTAAGCCGACTACCTGTTCATCCATATCGCGAAGCAGCGCAGCAAAATTATAATCCTTCATATCTTCTCCATAGCCGCCTGTATGAATGCCTGTTAGTACGATTTCTTTATAGCCGGCATCAACAAGCTGTTGCGCTTGGCGAATGACTTCTTTCGGATCGCGTGAACGCATGAGGCCGCGCGCCCACGGAATAATGCAAAACGTGCAAAAATTATTGCAGCCTTCTTGAATTTTCAAAGAAGCTCGCGTCCGATCCGTAAAGGCAGGAACGTCCATTTCTTCATATACGCGGGTCTTCATAATGTTTCGAACCCCGTTAATCGGCTGGCGCTCTTGCTTAAATTGTTCAATATATTCAAGGATCTTGGCGCGATCCTGCGTTCCGATTACGATATCAACCCCAGGAATCGCCATAACTTCAGCTGGAGAGGTTTGCGCATAACAGCCTGTGACACAAATAACCGCATCAGGATTTTGCCGGATGGCACGCCGAATAACTTGACGACTTTTTTTATCGCCCGTATTCGTCACTGTGCATGTATTTATCACGTACACATCTGCATGAGTTTCAAAGTCTTTTCGTTCATAGCCCGCTTGTTTAAATAACTGCCAAATCGCTTCTGTTTCATAATGATTTACTTTGCAACCTAACGTATGAAAAGCCACTGTTGACATTATTCTCACCTCACCTTAATTCCCATTCATATGATGCAGCCGCTAATACATAAAGCGGGGCTGTTTCCGTCCGCAAAATCCGCGGTCCGAGGCCGCATGTGAAAAAACCGTTTTCCTGAAGCTTCGTGATTTCATGCTCCGCCAAACCGCCTTCCGGCCCAAATAAAACGAGCATCGACTGGCCCGGCTTCATCTGTCGCAAAACTTTTCGCAAAGCTGCTGCTTCTCCTTGCTTTGCTTCTTCTTCATAAGCAACCATACGATAGTCCAGCGTTCGGGCAAATTCAATAAACGGCTCCATAGACATCGGCTGGTAGATATCAGGAATGCGCGTGCGATGCGCTTGCTCAGCTGCTTCTTTTGCAATTTTCCTCCATCTTTCCAGCTTTTTATCCGCTTTTTTCGCTTCCCATTTAACAACAGAGCGAGCCGCCAAAAAGGGGATAAATGCAAAAGCACCAAGCTCTGTTCCTTTTTGAATGACCAATTCAAATTTATCTCCCTTTGGCAGCCCATGAGCAATGTAAATCCGTATTGGAAGCTCTGTTTGTTCCTCTATCCATTTTATAATGCGAAGCATCATATTCTCACTGGAAATTCGTACAATCTCACATAAAGCGGCTTTGCCGTTTTCGTTACAGCAAATAACCGCATCTCCCTCCCTCATGCGCATGACGCGTACCATATGGTGATAATCGTCCCCAGTCATGACAATTTGGTCATGATGAATTTGATCCTTTGAGACAAAATACCGTTGCAAACCGCCACCTTCTTTTCATGCTTTTCTTGCAATTAATGCGATCCAATCTTCCATCGCCAGTGTTTCTTCAATAACAAATCCAGATTCAATCAACTTTTCTTTTACCTCGTGTTTTTTCGCTTGAATAATTCCAGATGTAATAAAATATCCGTTTTCTTTTACCAGATGGTACGCATCATCTGTAAAACGCATAATGATTTCTGCTAGAAGATTGGCCACAATAATATCGGCCGGCTCCTTTACATTATCCAGCAAATTCCCTTGGGTGACCGATACGATATCTTGAACTTTATTTAATTTCACATTTAGCTTGGCGCTGTCTACGGCCACTGGATCTAAATCAAGCGCTTGAACAGAAGCGGCTCCAAGCATCGCTGCCGCAATACTCAAAATCCCTGATCCAGTCCCAACATCAATGACGGTATCACTTGGTTTCACACATTTTTCTAGCGCTTGAATACACATGACTGTGGTCGGATGTGTGCCTGTGCCAAAAGCCATTCCAGGATCTAGCTCAATAATAAACTCATCAGTGGAAACCGGTTCATAGTCCTCCCATGTTGGCACGATCGTAAATTTTTCAGAAATTTTTACTGGGTTATAATATTTTTTCCACGCTGTCGCCCATTCTTCTTCGTTCACTTCGCTGATCGTAATTTTATTTTTTCCTATATCAATATTATAGAGCATTAAATTATTGATCGCTTGTTTAATTTCCTCAACTGTTTCTCCTAAAAAACTATTGACTGGCAAATAAGCTTTAATGATGACTCCTTCATCCGGATAATCATCGGGATTTAGCTCATAAATTTCGCCAAATGTGGTATCACGTTCTTTTGTTAAATCAAAAGGGTCTTCAATGACAACTCCCCCAGCACCTGCTTCGTGCAAAATATTCGAAATCGCCTCAACTGCTTCTTGTGTCGTATGAATGCTGATTTCTGACCATTTCATAAATGTGTTTATTCCCCTTTAAACGCTTTTTTTACTTTCTCAAAAAAGCTATCTTGCGGTCCTTGGTGCATGCTTTGGTCTCCCAATTCATCAAATTCGCGCAGCAGCTGCTTCTGCTTTTCCGTTAATTTAGTTGGCGTCACAATGCGCACAATCACATGCTGGTCCCCTTGACCATATCCGCGCACATTGGGCACACCTTTTCCTTTTAAGCGAAATTTTGTACCTGTTTGTGTGCCTGCTGGAATTTTCAATTTTACTTTTCCGTGAAGCGTCGGAACTTCAATTTCATCACCAAGAGCTGCCTGTGCAAATGTCAGCGGAATTTCACAATAAATGTCATCATCATGGCGTTCAAAAAATTCATGCGGCTCTACACGAAACACGATATATAAATCGCCCGCTGGACCTCCGTTTATGCCTGGTTCTCCTTGTCCAGCTACGCGCAACTGCTGTCCGTCGTCAATACCTGCTGGAATTTTCACATGAATTTTTTTCCGCTTTTTCACCCGACCGCTACCGCCGCAAGTCGCACATTTTTCCTTAATAAATTGTCCTGTGCCTCCGCAATAATGACATGCTCTGCGATTCACAATGCGTCCAAACGGCGTTGCCTGCTCTATGCTGATTTGTCCCGTTCCGCCACAATGTGAACATGTTTCCTTTTTCGTTCCCGGCTTTGCTCCTGATCCATGACACGTATCACACGTTTCTTCGCGAGGGATTTCAATATCCGTTTCTTTTCCAAACACTGCTTCTTCAAATGTCAGTGTCATCGTATATTGTAAATCAGCACCAGCCCGCGGAGCGTTCGGATCACGCCGTCTTCCTCCACCAAAAAAGGAGCTGAAAATATCCTCAAAACCACCAAAACCGCTAAAGCCGCCAAAATCAAAATCATCGCTTCTAAAGCCGCCAAAGCCTTGATTAGGATCCGTATGACCAAATTGATCGTAATGGGCACGCTTTTGATCATCGCTCAATACTTCATAAGCTTCTTTGATTTCTTTAAATTTTTCAGCTGCATCTGGTGACTTATTAATATCTGGATGATATTGTTTTGAAAGTTTTCGGTATGCTTTTTTTATTTCATCTTTTGTCGCTGTTTTGCTTACCCCGAGAACCTCATAGTAATCTCGCTTTGTCATCATCATCCACTCCCGATTCACTCACATAAAGCTAATTGTACCATCCATTTCTTTATATATGCAATAGATGTTATTTTTCCTATCGTTGCTTTTTTTCTAGAAAAAAAGTCAAAGCCAAGGCAGGCCTGACTTTGACTTTTTCCCGTTTTTACTTATCTTCTTTTACTTCTTCAAATTCCGCATCAACTACATCGTCATTTTTTTTCGCAGCGCCGTCTGCATTTGTTTGCCCTTGAGCTTGCGCCTGTTGAGCGGCTTGCTCGTATAGCTTAATGGACAATTGCTGAACGATTTCTTGCAGCGCATTTTTCTTTGTGCGAATTTCTTCGATATCTTTTTTCTCTAAAGCAGCTTTTAATTCTTCTTTAGCCTCCTGCGCTTTTTTCACTTCAGCTTCGTCCACTTTTCCTTCAAGCTCTTTGAGTGTTTTTTCTGTTGTAAATACTAAATGATCCGCTTCGTTGCGAAGATCCACTTCTTCTTTGCGTTTTCTGTCCGCTTCTGCGTTTTCTTCCGCTTCTTTCACCATTCGTTGAATTTCTTCTTCGGAAAGGCCAGAAGATGATTTAATCGTAATGGATTGTTCTTTGTTTGTTCCTAAATCTTTTGCACGCACATGGACAATACCGTTGGCGTCAATATCGAATGTGACCTCGATTTGTGGCACACCGCGCGGAGCTGGTGGAATGTCGGTTAGCTGGAAGCGGCCTAACGTTTTGTTATCGGCCGCCATTGGGCGTTCTCCTTGCAGAACGTGAATATCAACCGCCGTTTGATTGTCCGCCGCCGTTGAGAAAATTTGCGATTTGCTTGTCGGGATCGTCGTATTGCGTTCAATTAATTTCGTAAATACGCCGCCCATCGTCTCGATTCCTAAAGAAAGTGGAGTCACGTCAAGCAGTACAACATCCTTGACATCCCCAGCGATCACACCGCCTTGAATAGCAGCTCCAATCGCGACCACTTCGTCTGGGTTGACACCTTTATGCGGCTCTTTTCCAATTTCCTTTTTGATTGCTTCTTGCACAGCAGGAATGCGCGTCGAACCCCCGACAAGAATCACTTTGTCGATATCGGATGGTGTCAAGTCTGCATCTTTCAATGCTTGGCGCACCGGTCCCATTGTCCGTTCCACAAGATGGGCAGATAGCTCTTCAAACTTTGCGCGCGTTAATGTCATTTCTAAGTGAAGCGGTCCTGTTTCATTCGCGCTGATAAACGGCAATGAAATTTGGGTTTGCGTAACGCCAGAAAGATCTTTTTTCGCTTTTTCAGCAGCATCCTTTAAGCGCTGCAATGCCATTTTATCTTTTCCTAAATCAACGCCATGTTCCTTTTTAAATTGTTCAACTAAATAATCGATAATGACTTGGTCGAAATCGTCGCCGCCAAGATGGTTGTCCCCAGCTGTCGCTTTTACCTCAAACACGCCATCGCCAAGCTCCAAAATCGAGACGTCAAACGTCCCGCCACCTAAGTCATATACGAGAATCGTTTGATCTTCCTCCATTTTATCAAGTCCATAAGCGAGCGCTGCCGCTGTCGGCTCGTTAATGATACGTTCAACTTCCAATCCGGCAATGCGTCCGGCATCTTTTGTTGCTTGGCGCTGTGCATCATTAAAATAAGCTGGAACCGTAATGACCGCTCTTGTAACAGGCTCGCCTAAATAGGCTTCCGCATACGATTTTAAATATTGTAAAATAATAGCTGAAATTTCTTGTGGAGTATATTGTTTTCCTTCAACCTCCACCTTATAATCGGTACCCATATGGCGTTTGATCGAGATGATCGTATTTGGGTTCGTAATCGCTTGGCGCTTCGCTACTTCCCCCACTTGCCGTTCTCCGTTTTTAAATGCCACAACTGACGGAGTGGTTCGGTTTCCTTCTGGATTTGGAATCACTTTTGGCTCGCCGCCCTCTAATACAGCTACACAAGAGTTTGTTGTTCCTAAATCAATACCAATGATTTTGCTCATCCGTATCACCCTCCTATGACATTATTGACTCACTTTCACCATTGCTGGACGAATGACACGATCTTTTAATTTATATCCTTTTTGAAATTCTTCAACGACCGTGTTTGGCTCATATCCGCTATCTTCTGCCTGCATCACGGCTTGATGCAGATGAGGATCAAACGGTTTTCCAATTGATTCGATGACTTCAACGCCTTCTTTTTTCAATGCATCAATCAAAGAGCGATATACCATTTCCATCCCTTGCAAAATGGATTTGGCTGTTTCGTCTTCTGTCTGGATTTTTAAAGCGCGCTCGAAATTATCTAACACCGGTAAAAGATCTGTCACTAAATTTTGTGCGCGATATTTTTCCGCTGCCTCAAATTCAAGTCTTGTACGGCGGCGGAAATTATCAAAATCTGCATGCAGGCGAAGATAACGATTTTCTAATTCCTGCAACTTTTGCTGAAGTTCAGCGATTTGCTCGTTTGCCGCTGTCAGTTGATCTTGTTCGTCATCAGTAATTGATTTATCTTCTGTCAATGACTCATTCACTTCTTCTTGCGGCTGTTCATATGTAACTTCCTCTTCTGTTTGAAGCATTTCTTTTTGTTCGTTTTCCATCGGCTTCACCTCCCTTAAGTGAACAAATAAGTCCAATATATGTATAATCAAAAAGTTATTCACAAGGAAAGGATGGGGTGCTTCACACCATCCATCCATTATCCAATATGACCAATGCTACCCATTTTGATACCAATCTGTCAACGCCTTTGTTAAGTCAGAAGCCACTTGATTCAAAATGGTAATGACACGCGAATATTCCATTCTCGTCGGCCCCAGAATTGCAATCGTTCCCAGCTGCTCCTCTCCGATCGAGTAGGTCGCTGTAATTAAGCTGCAATTTTCCATGCCGCTCAATTGGTTCTCATGGCCAATTGTCACTTGAATTCCCTTTTTGCTGCTTCGACGCAGCAGTCGATAAAACTCTTTTTCTTGTTCAATGATTTTCATTAAAGAATGAACTTTTTGAATATCATTGAACTCTGGCTGGCTGAGCATATTAGCTCTTCCCGCTAAAAACAGCTTTTCTTCCCGCGGCAGCTCAATCATATCCGCAATGGTTTTTAACATGCTGTCATAATTATAAATGTGGGCACGCAGGACGTTGGCAACCTCTTTATAAATCTTATCCTTCAATTCCATAATAGAAGAACCAATCAATCGCTCATTCAAAATATTGACCATTTTTTCTAAATCAGAAGCATTCACGGAAGCCGGAATCGTAATCACGCGGTTTTCTACATGGCCTTTGTCCGTGACAAAAATGGCTACCGCCGTTTCTTTATTTAAAGGAATGATTTGAATTCTTTTCAGCTTATTATCTTTCACAGCCGGACCGAGAACGATAGATGTATAGCTTGTCAAATCCGATAAAATCTGCGCCGATTTTTGAACGAGTTTCTCTAGCTCATAAATTCGTTCTGCAAAAATCGATCTAATCTTCCTCATATCCTCCGTTGTAAGATGCTGTGGTGACAATAGATGATCGACGTAATAACGATAGCCTTTTTCCGACGGTACCCGGCCTGATGAAATATGCGTTTTTTCAATGTATCCCAATTCCTCCAAATCAGCCATTTCGTTTCGGATCGTTGCTGAACTGAAGGTAATTTTCTCCTTCTTCGAAAGCGTCCGCGAACCGACAGGCTGGCCGTAACGAATAAAATCGTCAATAATCACTTGCAAAATCAATAACTGGCGATCAGTTAACAACGATCATCACCTCTGTTAGCACTCAAACATATTGAGTGCTAAATCTATTATTAAAGTACCAAATCCCCGCACATCTGTCAACTTTAGATTACTCCAATAAATGCCTGAAACACTTCATTTCCAAGCAGTTTTCCTTGGTGAGTAAGACGAATATGAGTTTCCGTTTCCTCCAATAGCCCTTTCTGCTTTTCTTGCTCAATCGGTTCATGGAATACCTCATGGACTGGACAATGAAATTTTTCCATAAACCGCTGTTTGGAAATGCCTTCTATTTTGCGGAGACCTAAAAACATTTCTTCTTCTTTCTGCTCTTGCTCGGTTACCACATGGCGTTCAATATACGCTTCTCCCGTTTTTTCAACTAAATCAATATATTTTTTGATCGGTCCGGCATTCGCGTTTCTCATGCCGGCTACATAACTGTGCGCCCCTGCACCAAATCCGTAATATTCTTCATTACTCCAATACGTAAGGTTATGATGGCTTTCAAATCCCGGCCGGGTATAATTGCTAATTTCGTACTGCTTATAGCCGTTCTTCTCCATTTCTTCCATAATGACCTCGTACATATTTGCTTCTTCTTCTTGACTTGGCAAAGATAGCTTTCCTTTTCTCATTAAATTGTAAAACACCGTTTTCGGTTCAACGATGAGCGAATAAGCAGAAATATGCTGAATGTTGAGTGCAAACGCCATATTCAAAGAATCGCGCAGCTGTGGAAGCGTCTGTCCCGGCAAACCGTACATCAGATCAACGCTAATGTTTGCAAAGCCGATATCTTGAGCGATTCCAATGATTTGAAACACATCATCTCGCCGATGAGTTCGTCCAATTTTTTTTAACAATTCATGATCAAACGTCTGTACGCCAAAGCTTAGGCGATTGACTCCTGCGTCTTTTAACAGCTGCAGTTTTTCCCGCGACAACTCGTTCGGATTCGCCTCGAAGGTAAATTCCACTTCGCCCGCAGTAAAAGGAAGGCGCTTATGAATGGCATTGAGAAAAAAGTCAAGCTGATCCATTTCCAGCACGGTCGGCGTCCCCCCACCTACAAAGATGGTATCAAGTTTTTGTGTAGGATATCGAACCACTGTTTGTTCCATTTCGGTTTCTATCGCCTGCAAATACTCGTTCACCGGCTGTCCTTTAAAGAATACTTTATTGAAATCACAGTAATAGCAAATTTGCGAACAGAACGGAATATGCAAATAAGCGGCTTGAATCAATGTTCATCGCTCCTTTTTCATAACAAACAAGGCCATCTCATCATGAGACAGCCTCGTATGGCATTATTTTTTATCATCCATTTTGAGCACAGCCATAAACGCTTCTTGTGGAACTTCGACAGATCCGACCTGCTTCATTCGCTTCTTTCCTTCCTTTTGCTTTTCAAGAAGCTTGCGTTTCCGCGATACGTCACCGCCATAGCATTTAGCTAGCACGTTTTTCCGCAATGCTTTGATCGTCGAGCGGGCAATAATTTTATTGCCGATCGCTGCTTGCACAGGAACTTCAAACTGCTGGCGCGGAATCAAATCTTTCAGTTTCTCAACAATGACTTTTCCGCGCTCATAGGCTGAGTCGCGATGAACGATAAAGGAAAGGGCATCGACTTTCTCCCCATTTAATAAAATATCCATCTTCACAAGCTTTGAAGGCTTATAGCCGATGAGCTCATAATCAAACGATGCGTATCCTTTCGTGCTTGACTTTAAAATATCAAAGAAATCATAGACAATTTCTGAAAGCGGAATTTCATAAATAAGCATAACCCTTTTTTCATCCATATATTGCATATCGACAAAGATGCCGCGCTTGCTTTGACATAGTTCCATTACCGCTCCAACAAAATCGTTTGGCACCATGACCGTCGCTTTGACGTAAGGTTCTTCCACCCGGTCAATTTTTTGTGGATCTGGCATGTTGGATGGATTATCCACTTGAACCTCCTCACCATCGGTCAAGTATACTTTATACACTACGCTTGGCGCTGTCGTAATTAAATCGATATTAAACTCGCGCTCAATGCGTTCCTGAATAATCTCCATGTGTAGCAGCCCTAAAAAGCCGCAGCGAAAACCAAAACCGAGCGCCTGCGATGTTTCGGGCTCAAATTGTAGCGCGGCATCGTTAAGCTGCAATTTTTCCAATGCCTCACGCAAATCATTGTACTTGGCTGTATCAATTGGATACATTCCGCAAAACACCATCGGATTTAAGCGACGATATCCCGGAAGCGGTTCGGCCGCAGGATTTTTGGCATCTGTAATGGTATCACCTACACGCGTATCGCTTACGTTTTTAATGGAAGCGGTCAAAAAGCCAACATCGCCCACGGTTAGCTCATCAACCAATTTCGCTTTTGGCGTAAACACCCCTACTTCAACTACCTCAAACTCTTTTCCAGTCGCCATCATCTTGATTTTTTGTCCCGGCTTAACCGTTCCTTCCACAATGCGAATATAGGCCACTACACCGCGGTATGGATCATACAGCGAATCGAAGATCAACGCTTTTAATGGCGCATCAGGATCACCAGCCGGCGCCGGAATTTTGTCGACGATTTGCTCCAAAATCTCTTCAATGCCGATGCCGGCCTTAGCGGAAGCAAGCACGGCTTCAGAAGCATCCAAGCCAATTACATCTTCAATTTCTTGGCGAACGCGCTCTGGCTCAGCGCTTGGCAAATCGATTTTATTGATAACCGGCAAAATCTCTAAATTATTATCCAGCGCCAAATAGACATTTGCCAGCGTTTGCGCTTCAATTCCTTGCGCCGCATCAACAACAAGAATAGCCCCCTCGCATGCCGCTAAACTGCGCGACACTTCATAGGTAAAATCGACATGCCCTGGCGTGTCAATAAGATGAAAAATGTATTCCTCTCCATTATTTGCTTTGTACTTTAACTGAACAGCATTCAACTTAATCGTAATGCCGCGCTCCCGCTCTAGCTCCATAGAATCTAGCATTTGCTCTTTCATTTCTCGCTGCGAAAGCGCCCCCGTTTTTTCAAGGATGCGATCTGCAAGCGTCGATTTTCCATGGTCAATATGAGCGATAATAGAAAAGTTGCGGATTTTTTCTCTTCTTTCCAGTCTTTGTTCACGATTCATCTTTTTCACTCCTACTGTTACCCGAAACTACACTAGCTTTGATTATAGCAACACAACGGTTAAGATTCAATGAGAGAAATAAGAAAAGCGCAAAGCGCCCTCCAAGAAGATTGTCACCGTCACAATGCGGAGTGAAGCGATTCGAGCCGACGGCAATTGAAGCTAGGCAACGCCCGAACCCTTAAAAAAGGATAAGAAAAAAGTCGAGCCTGTGCCCGACTTTATTCGATCAGCTGTCCTACAAAAGAAAGAAGGGATTGAATAACAGAACGAACTCCTTCCGCCAAATGCTTTCCAAGCTCCGAAAACAGATTGAACATTTTCATCTGTTCAAGCTTCTCTTTCTTCTCACTAATATTTTCGATACTTACTCTATTTCCCATAACCATTGCTTCCATTTCGCCGTTTTTATCTTTTGCAACATGGAACACGGTCTGAAAAGACGGATCATTGTAGCCCTTCATTTTGATCATCCCTTGATTCGCCTGCTGCATGCCAAGCAAGACACCAAAGAAAAGAAGGATAACAGCCGTCAAAAATTGAAGGGTGAATTTTGCCATTTTGCTTCCTCCTTACTGCTTTTGCGGCGGATCAGAGGCTGGAGCCTGCACTTTTTCTGCCTGCCAATAATGCTCACTAAACACATCGGCAACAGCAGCTGCGGATCGGAAAAGTTCATCAAACGTATTGTCTACCCCGCCAAACTCTATGAGTAACGCATTATTTGATAAATCTTGGTTGAATTTTCCATTTGTTCCTCTTCCTTTCTTCTCGATGACCCCCCGACTTAATCCCGGATATTTTTTTTGTAAAAGCTGATGAAGCTGTGTTGCTAGTTGTAAATTCTTTTCATAGTTTGCATTTTCTCCGCCAACAATGAACGCAACACGCGCATAGCTAACTCCGTTAATAGTCGCAGTTGTAAATTTTCGTCTTTGGGCATCGCGGTGAATATCAATCAAGTATTGTAAATCACGGTTTTGGCCCATCGCCTGCATAACAACCTGTCTTGACATGTCATATGATTGCGCATAGTCCATTCCTTTTTCTGATAATTTTTGTTGAACATCAACGGTGCTTTCCACCGCTCCAATCCCTCGTTTCTCAAGTTCCTCCTGCAATTTTTGTCCGACTTTCGTTACATTGACCGTACGATGAAAGGCCTGATCTGGATCATTTGCCCCTTTGAGCGCTGGCAAATACGATTCATACGTATGGGTGCTGTAAATATAAACGACTTTCCGTCCGCCAGTCGTTTTCGTTGGCGGAGGCACTGGCTGTTTATCTTGATCTTGATCCGCTTTTTCTAAATTTTCGATGGATGCCTCGCGTTCAGCCAGCATCACTTCAAGCGGCGGTGCCGATTCGTAAGGCATGTTTGTATAGTCCGTTCCTTCTCCTGCCACCACAATCTTACTATCATATAGAGCAAAGCCAGGCAATTCGCTGCCAAGCAGACTGCGGGGATCATCTGGATTAATGCTCGTAATCATACGCAGCAAAATAGATGAATAACTAATGTTCTGTCGCTCTTTCGGCAAGCTTTGTAAAAAATAATGGTTTTCAAAACTAAATAAATGAATGAACGTTTCCTCAGGAAAATGATTTGTCACACTATTAACAGAAGAAGAGGTAATTCGATATTCAGGTTTTAACGATGTCATGACCCCGACAACCGTAAACATCATCATCCAGCCTAAAACGGCTAAAGTCACAACTTTTTTAATGCTTGTCCCTTGAATGGTGACGACCATTTGCCGAGAGCGAAACCTTTTCATGTTCTCACCCTTTCTAAGCTTGTCTACTAATTTAACAGTATGGTCAAGCTTAAAAAGATAGAACATCTTTTTTATGATTAGCGCGTATACATCCCTGTATTTCCTTGATCAATCTGGCCATGCAGCGCTGCGTTTAAGCCGCTCGCTAGCAAATGGGCCATGTCCCCGATAAACATATCGACTTCTTTCGGCGTCACCATCAAATTATGTCCGAGCGGGGCCAACACTTCATGAATAAGCGTTCTTTTTTCTGTATCGCTCAGGGTTCCAACCATGCCAAGAAACGTCGAGCGCTGTGCTTGTGTAGGCAGATCCTCTTCGGTTAATTTTTTTCTTCTTCCAAACATCCATCCAGCTGGAGCAAGAGCACTAGAGGGACGATTCCCTTCACGCATTTCTTTGCCAAAATGCTTTAAAAGAAAGTCAATGGTATCGCTTGTAATCGACACAGCATCGACAACCGTCGGCACACCGATAGCGATGACAGGAATCCCTAAAGTTTCTTTACTTAATTCCTTGCGTTTATTTCCCACTCCTGATCCGGGATGAATGCCAGCATCTGAAATTTGAATCGTCGCATTTACTCGTTCAATTGAACGAGCCGCTAGTGCATCAATGACAACAATAAAATCCGGTTTTGTTTTTTCAACGACACCGTCAATAATGTCGCTCGTTTCAATTCCTGTTGTTCCCATTACTCCGGGAGCAAGCGCGCTTACAGGACGAAAGCCTTCTTGCACGCTTTCCGGTTGAAGCTGAAACAAATGCCTTGTAATTAATAAATTCTCTACCGCCAACGGACCGAGCGCATCTGGAGTAACATTATCATTTCCAAGCCCCACAACAAGACAGCTTGCTTCTTTTGGAATATTCAGCTTCTGCAAAAAAGCATGGAACTCTTTCGCAAACACTTCCTCTACCTTTTTTTGCAGTTCTGTATCCTGTTCCCGAATCCCTTGAGCCTCCAGCGTGATATAGGTTCCTGGCTTCTTGCCAATGGACTGCGCTCCTTCCTCGGTTACTTCAACATATGATAGCTTAATTCCGTCTATTTCACGATCATGAATCGTGACTCCTTCAATCGGAGAGGAAGTCTCTTTTTTTTGCTGCAATCGCTCTTCAATGGCCATTTCGTGAGCTTCAACAGCCAAATCTGTCCGCACGGAATACACGCTAAGATCTAATGGTTGATTCATCGATGCTCCTCCTTCTCAAAAACGATCGTTTTTATTTATTGTCGCCGCTTTCTTCTTATTTCATTCTTTAATAAGTAAAGTATTTTTGCTTGAATAGTCTTGCATAATTGAAATGTGTTTGATAGAATATCATTTGTTCTTGATATGTCTATATCGATCAACATGACAAAAGAATCACGTATATGGACAGCATTACGGAGGTGAAAGACATTGGCAAATATTAAATCAGCAATTAAGCGTGCGAAAACAAGCGAGAAACGCCGTGCTCACAACGCTGCGATGAAATCAGCCATGCGCACAGCGATTAAAAAATTTGAAGCGCTTGTAGAAGCAAAAGAAGTGGAAAAAGCACAAGAAGCATTTGTCCTTGCTTCTAAAAAATTAGACAAAGCGGCAAGCAAAGGATTAATTCATAAAAATGCAGCAAGCCGCCAAAAATCCCGTCTAGCGAAAAAATTAAACAGCATCACAGCGTAACAACAAATAAACGACCTTTTTGAGGTCGTTTTCTTTTTTGATTTTTATAAAATTGTCTTTAGCTGGAAATGAAGAAAATACGCGCACAAGCCTTTCCGTTTTTTATGATTCTCATCCAAAAATCCTCCAAGCTGACACCCCCATCTCTGAACGAAGTGGGGATGGGAGGAGTTCACCGGACAAAAGACTGTTCATTTGTCTCATTCGCTTTGCTCCATTTGACTAGCAGCAATTCAATAAGCAAGCGTTTATCAAGCACCCCTGTTTTCATTTGATAATCCGCTTCAGCCAAATCGTGAATGATATCGAGCAATTCCTGTTCCGAAAATAATCCCGATTGTGCCATAGCCAGCTTAACGCGAAACGGATGGACCTTTAGCGACGAAGCAATATGCTGCTGGCCGTATCCTTTGGCATTAAGCCATTTAACTTGATACAAAAGCCGAAACTGGGCCGCTAGCAACGCAACAATTTTAATAGGTTCTTCATTATGTTCCATTAAATCACCAAATACTTGCAATGCTTCTCTCACTTTGCGTTGAACGACCTTTTCCACCAATACAAAAACATTTTGTTCAAGTGTCCGCGAAACAAGCATCGTCACGGTTTCACCATCAATTGTTCCTTGATGGCCAACAAACAGTGAAAGCTTATCGAGTTCATTAGCAAGCGACATCAAGTTCGTCCCCGCCAGCTGCAGTAAGGTTTTCTTTGCTTCTTCTGTAATGGCGACTTCATTCGCATGTGCCCGTTCTTCCATCCATTGCCGCAATTCTTTTTCATTAAGTGAGGAGGCGACAAAAACCTTCGCTTCATTCATTAACTGCTTCGTGATTTTTTTTCTTTCATCCAATTTTTCATATGAACCAAGAAAAACGACAATCGTAAAAGGAGAAGGAGAAGCTATGTATTGCTCAAGCTTTTTTAAATTATGCTCTATTTTCTCCTTTCCCTTGTCAGAAGTGAGGAAATACGGATTTTTGATCACAACAACCTTCTTTTCCCCAAAAAAGGGCAGGGTTTCCGTTTCCTCAATTGCTGTTTCGATCGGTGTTTCTTCACAATCATACACCGATAAATGAAAATCCTGCTCCTCTTCTCGTAAAGCTGTACGTACAATTCGTTCATATGCTTCATTTAATAAAAATGTTTCCGTTCCGTATAATAAATAAAGAGGCGACAGAGTTTGCTTTGTCATTTTTCCCAAAAAGTTCACAGTCATATTTCTCTTCTCCATTCTTTTTTAAAACCATCCATGATGAAAAGATACACTGTTTTCTTGGTTTTTACAAGGGAACCGGCAAACGATGTAAGCCGATTCCCATTTATATAAACGTTGATAAATAAGTCCTAGGATCTTATTTATCAACGGGTATTTTTATATTATCCCGTGCCCCTTAAACTATTTGTGTCAACTGTTGTCAGCAAAGGAAATGATCAATTGTTGTATAGATTTTTTTTTTCTTTTGACGTATACTAAAAATGATTGCACGAGGAGGGGTAAATCATGAACGAATTTGAAAAAAATGTACAAAGCAAACGCAATGATGCAGTTGATTCCGGCGTCGGATTCATCGTTTCGTTCGGCTTCTTCGCTACTATGTTCATTATCGCCACATTAGTAAAATTTTTTGGTTCATGATGGAAAAGAGATTGCTTTTTAGAGCAGTCTCTTTTTTTGTATGCGGCATGCCAAAAAAATGTCGAGTTCTGTTATCCCCTAACGCATTGGCTGCTGCTTGCAGTCCATCTCATCTGCAACCATTCATATAACCTTATCATGGCGTTGTAATGCGGCCAAACTGGACTAAAGCGAAAGGTGCCGCTCATGCTGGTGATACTATATTATGGCAGCATAAAAGTAAAGGTTCCAGCTTTTTTCGTATAGCGATAGCGAATCGCTCCATGCTCATCCGTTCGCAAAATTCGAACCCCATGCTTTTTAAGCCGAGCGATTACATCATGATGAGGATGATGGTAACGGTTGTTCTTGCCAACCGAAATAATGGCAATCTGAGGTTTTATCATCTTTAGAAAGGGCTCGGAGGTCGATGTGGCACTTCCATGATGCCCGATTTTTAATACATCAACCTGAAGGTGAGGAAAATCACGAATGAGCCGTCCTTCTCCTTCAGCTTCCAAGTCTCCTGTAAACAGCCATGATAATCCCCCCAATTTCGCGTATAATACAACGGAACGATCGTTATCATTAGAAGGGAGAGCCGTTCTTGGTGGATTCAGTACATAAAATGATGCTTCTCCTACCTTCCAATCATCTCCTTTTTCCACTTTTTTAATCTTCATTTTTCGATCCTTCATACCAGCCATAAGCGCAGTCTGCCATGGTGAATACGCACGGCTTTCGTTGCCAATCACCAGCTCCTTCACCCGTATGCTTCTTATCACTTCAGGTGCCGCTCCCATATGATCGGCATCTCCATGCGTAATGATGAGTTGATCCAATTGGCGAATTCCTTTGGCTTTTAAAAACGGTACAACTAGCTTTGCGCCTACACGCCACTCGCTCCTCCGCTTTTGCCATGACTGCTTTGGTAAAAGAACCGTTCCTCCCGTATCAATAAGATATACTCCCTTTCTGTATGGCAATTCAATATAAATACAGTCGCCTTGCCCCACATCCAAAAAGACGACCTCACCATAGCGGTTCATATATGGAAAAGCGGCATGAAAGGCAATTACTATCACTACATACCCAAAAGCGCGATATTTTTTCTGCTCCATTTGCGTAAAGGCCCATACAATCGCCATTCCATAACATAAAAGCAGCAGCATGGACGGCCGTCCTAAAACAAATGCAAGCGAACGATCAGAAGCGAAAAGCTGAACAAAGCGATTAGCAAAATCAAGTACATGTTCAAGGAGATAGATAAAAGGCAAGCTCAACGGCTCCACAACATAATGTGCAACAAGAGCGATGATGGAGAGCGGCAAAATTATAAACGAATAAAGCGGAACAAAAATCATATTCAACGGAATGCTTAACAGCGAAAACTCAAAAAAATGGTATAACAAAAACGGAAGGGAGCTGATTTGTGCAACCAACGTTGCAGCAAAAAGCCGCATCATGAATGAACGGTATTGCTCAATCCAATCCATGGATAAAATAAGCGCGAAGGAAACAATAAAGGATAGTTGAAATCCCGGCTGGAACAAATCGTATGGTTGAATCAGCACCATCACGATGCATGTAAGGCTGAGGATATCACAAAGAGGAATGTTGAACTTCCGATAACGGCTCCATAATAACATCATAGCCATAACGGAAGCGCGGACGACGGATGGCGAAGCGCCTGTCAGGATCATGTACAAAGGAAGAAGAAGAATGAGGAGCAACGCGGCGGCTTCTCTTGTTATAAAGCGAATGCATAGATAAAAGCAGCCGCTGACAAGCAAAGTGACATGCGATCCAGAAATTACCAAAAGATGCACTAGCCCTAGCTTTTGATACCCTTCAAGCAGATCTTCATCCATTTCTTCTCGTTCGCCAAAGATTAACGCTTGCACAATGCCAATCACCGCAGGAGGAAAATGCTCATTAATTTCATCCATTCCTTTTTCTCTGATCGATCGAAGCACTTCAACAGGATGAAGCCGTGTCTGTTTACAAGCAGCGACAGAAAAGGAAGAGGGTTTTACAATCCAATGAATTTGTTGGGAGCGCAAATACTTTCGATAATCAAAAGCGAAAAAATTCCGTGCGGGTTCAGGAGCTTCCAATCTTCCTTCAAATCGGCAAACCATTCCCATGCGAAGTTGGAAAAGCTCTTTTTTATCGCGTTCACGATTGATTTTATACAAAAGCTGCACCTTTTCCTTTTCCTTCGTCCTTCCCTTTACCTTCAGCTGATCGCCATCAATGACAGGAGGCTCTATCAAGCGCAGCGAAAAATGGGTTTTATTTTTCGAAAGAATGGTTTGATTATGAGTCTCTGTCCAAATCATATAGAGATAAAAAAGGGCCGCCGCAAGTAAACATGCAGAAAGCAAATCACGCTTATATCTTAGCAAAAACAGCAAATAAACCGCCATCACGAAATGAAGCCCATATAATCGCTGATAGCCAGCTGTGATTCCCCATATAGCTGCTATCGCTACATACACACCATTTCCTCTCATTATCCAAAATCTCCTTTTTCTTGCCTTCTGCCGCCGCAAAAATCAGACGGCAGAAGAGCGCAGTTGCTTTTATAAAAGAGACAGGATCTCCTTATTAAAAGGAACATGCTTTACAATTAAGTCTGCCTGCTGAAAAAGCTCAAGTGCATACGGATGATTTTTATAGTCAGTCGCATAATAGACTGCACGAATACCGCTCTGAATAATCGCCTTGCAACAATGAAGGCAAGGAAAATGCGTCACATAGATTTCAGCGCCTTCTGTTGGCACGCCAAACTTGGCGCATTGAATAATGGCGTTCATCTCTGCATGGATCGTACGGACGCAATGATTATCAATCACATAGCATCCTTCATCAATACAATGTGCCCCTCCAGCAATCGATCCATTATATCCTCCAGCAATAATTCGTTTATCACGCACAATCGTCGCTCCGACCGCCAAGCGTGTGCATGTGCTGCGCAATGCCAATAAATGGCTTTGCGCCATAAAATACTCATCCCAAGTAATCCTTTCCATTTCTTGACTCTCCCCTAACCATAAACATATAAGACTAGTTTAGCGAGTGAAGAAAAAACCGTCAATTTTGCTAGCGAATCACAATTTGTGCTTTTAAGCTTTCCAGAGATTTTTCACCGATTCCTGATACATTCAATAAATCTTCAGCTTTTTTAAAGGGACCGTTTTCCTCGCGATAAGCAATAATAGCGGCCGCTTTAGCCGGACCGATTCCCTTTAGCTGCTCTATCTCCTCTTGAGTAGCATGGTTAATATCAACCTTGTTCTCCTCCTTCTCTTCAGGCGGGGATATCGGCATGCTCGTTTCCCCTTTAGAAGGTACATAAATCATCATTTCGTCATATGCTTTAGCAGCTAAATTGATTTTTGTTTGGTCTGCTTCTGTTGTCAATCCCCCCGCTCTAGCGATGACATCATTTACCCGCGCGTTTTCCAGCATTTCATATACCCCGGGATGGACAACCGCTCCTTTCACGTCAACCACAATGGTTTCCGGTTGATCCTGCTGCTTGCTATCTTGTTCCTTTTGTTCTTTTTGCTCCGGTTCTTCAGAAGGCAGCGGAAGTGCATGAGAAACACTCTTCTCTTGATGAGATTGCTGATAAAAAAATGCTGCAGCAATCGCCATAGCCGCCAGCGCGAGCATATACCGCTGCTTTTTTTCTTTGGCCGCAAGCCATTTCATTGTTCATCACCCTTTCGAAAATGATGCATAAAAACGTCTCTTTGTTCATACATATCGTTGAGAGGACAGATATCGGCCAAATAAACAGAGAAGGGGGGAGAAGCCGTGAAAATCGGAGTGATAGGCACAGGAAATATGGGGAGAATTTTAATTGAGGCTTTTTTAGAAGCGAAAGCGGTCAACCCAAATGAGCTGATTCTGACTAATCGCACGCTTCAAAAAGCATTGGACATCCAGAAGGAACACGCAGAGGTCGAAGTGGCAGCATCTCCAGAGGATGTGATCAGACGTGCGACCGTGATATTACTATGTGTCAAACCATTAGATATTCACCCCCTTTTAAAACAGCTGTCTCCTTATTGGACAAAAGATCATTGTCTCATTTCTATTACTAGCCCTATTACCGTCCAGCAGCTCGAATCCATTGTCCCTTGCCATGTGGTTCGGGTCATTCCAAGCATTACGAATCGCGCACTCTCTGGAGCATCGCTTATTACATTTGGGCATCGCTGTTCGTCTCATTATCAAACATATATAAAGGAATTATTTCAAAAAATTTCTACACCTTGCGTGATTGAACAAGATATTACGCGGATTGCTTCCGATCTTGCGAGCTGTGGTCCTGCCTTTTTCAGCTATTTACTGCAGCGATTTATTCATGCCGCTGTTGAGAAAACGAATATTTCCAGAGAAATGGCGACTATTTTAACGAGCGAAATGATTATCGGGCTAGGAGAATTGCTAAAAAAGAATGTGTACACTCTTCCAACTCTGCAGGAGAAAGTACACGTAAAAGGAGGAATTACCGGAGAGGGGCTGTCTGTACTTGAAGCGGAATTAGGTGAATTGTTTGAGCATGTATTTGAAAGAACACATGCGAAATTCAATCAAGAGATTGAGAAAATTAAACAGCAGTTTCAAAATTAAAATTCGCCAAAGATCAAAAAATTCCTTCTGAAACATGACAAGCGTACCGATTCTTGAGTAAAAATTTGTCCATAAAGCGTGATACCCAGCGCTGTATCCTGTACGTCAGCATACCTTAATCCCATTTAAACAAAATAAAATAATACATCATTCACAATCATAAGCTTCCGGATGAAACTGCTTTCTCAATTCTCCTATTTCAAGCAGAGATACTGTTCTCTCACCTAATCAGCCTCCTTCCATAGAGACAACAGCACTGCGAATATCAGCCGTCATAACTAAAAAGCTGTCCACTCTACCGTGGACAGCTTATTTTTTAGCAACAAAGAAAAGCCGTTCCGCCGCATCATGGAGAGGGCGATCCGTAAAATCAGCACTGATCTCCATTACAGTAAAGCCCGCTTCCTTCAACCATTGCTCATATTGAAACGCTGGGAATGTCCGCTGAATATGATCTTCATCATATCGTTCGTAACGTCCATCCTCTTCTTGGACAAAAAACGTAAGCTCATGAACCACTGTATGAGGAGTGTCTAGGGCATTACACAGCCATATATAGCTGATCGATTCATCATTGCTTGCAAAAACCGCATCTTGAAAAATATGATCCATTTTATAAATAGAATGAACGTCAAATAATAGCAAGCCATCTTTATGCAAAAGCTCATAGATACGGCGGAAGGTTTGCTGAACATCCTGCTCTGTTGGCAGATAATTAAGGGAATCGCAAAAAATCAGCACGGCATCAAAAGGAGAAAATCCATTTAAATCCCTCATATCCTGCTCAAAAAACTCGATATGCACATGATGCTGCTCCGCTTTTGTTTGTGCAATGGCGAGCATGTTTTCTGATTGATCTACACCGGTCACAGAAAAGCCAGATTGAGCTAGACGAACCGCCAACTCTCCTGTTCCACATCCAACATCAAGCAGCCTTTTTGTGCCTTTGCGCCCATATTGTTCAACTTTTTTATTGACAAATTCCTTCCATTTATCATATGGCGCTTCCTTCATTAACTCATCATACCAATAAGCAAACGATTCATATGTCATCGCGCCAAATCACTCGCTACGTCCTCAAATGGAGCATCTCCCCAAAGCCGTTCTAAATTGTAGTATAGGCGATCTTCTTTATGAAACACATGAGCAACGACATCGCCTAAATCCACCAGCACCCATTTAGCTTCATCAAAGCCTTCTAAGCGTTTCACTGGAATTTGATGTTCTTCCGCTTTTTCTTTAATTTCCCGCGCAATCGCCTGTACCTGCTTTTCGGAGTTCCCGTGGCAGATCATAAAATAATCCGCGACAAGAGAATTTCCTTTCATATTTAAAGCAATAATATTTTCAGCTTTTTTCTCATCAGCCGCTTGAATGGCCATTCGTAAAATATCGCGTTCCGTCATTTTTTCATTCCCCCTTCTTGTTGATTATGAGCGCATTATACGTATAAATGGTATCGGGATAAATCGGTTGATTTTTTTTCAGCAGAAATTGAATCGTATTTTGTAAAGCCCGGATCAGCGCCTGATCCAAATCCTTCCGCGCCAGCTCGCGCACCTCATCGACTCCTGAAAAAATGCGGCCAGGTTCAATATAATCTGCCACATAAACAATTTTATCAAGCAAGGTCATTTCCGCACGGCCAGATGTATGATAGCGAATCGCGTTTAAAATTTCCTCATCCTCAATCCCTACTTCTGTTCGCACTAAATAAGCACCAACTGGCGCATGCCAAAGCTCAGAATGATACGAAAGTAAATCTTTGGGCATATTTTGCTCTAAAATGATTTGTTTCATTTCCTCTTTTGGACGAAACTTCGCATAATCGTGAAAAATCGCAGCCAATTCAGCTTTCTTTTCATCTTCTCCATAACGCCGGGCTAGTTCAATCGCGGTTTCCATTACGCCGATCGTGTGCTCATAGCGATGTTCAGTCAACTGTTTTTTTACAATCTCCAACGCTTCATGACGATTCATATAATCCCTTCCCCTCAATATACAATCTGACGCGCTCTGGCACTAAGTATCGAATACTTTTTCCTTCCCTCACACGTTCGCGAATAAGCGAAGAAGAAACAGCGAATTCCGGACTCTCTACCTCGATTAATGGATAGGATGTGCGAAGCGAAAAGCCCGGACGTCCGACCCCAACAAATGTCACCAGATGAGCCAGCTCATGGATCCGATACCAATTCGGCAAATATTCTACCATGTCCGCCCCGATAATAAAATAAAATTGATGCTTAGGATACAGTTCCTTGAGTTGACAGATAGTATCATACGTATAGGATGGGCCTTCCCTTTGCAATTCGATCGTTTCAATTTTAAATTGTGGATGATCGCTAATGGCTAGCTCAAGCATATGAAGTCGATCGGCGCTATCTGTTATTTGTTCATAATGCTTATGTGGAGGAATCCGATTGGGCATAAACCAAATTTCTGATAGATCTAATGCCTGCAACACTTCATTCGCCATTAGCAAATGTCCATTATGCGGCGGATCAAAAGTTCCTCCAAAAATTCCAATTTTACTCATTTTCCCCTCTCCTTAGTGAGCTGGGTATTTTCAGCGAGGCAAAATGATTTGTTTGTTTTCTTTTGATTCTTTATAAAGCACAATGGTATTGCCTATCGTTTGTACAATGTCTGCTCCTGCTCCATTGGCCAGTTGCGTCGCTACTGTGTCTTTATCCTCCTCGCAGTTTTGCAGCACACTTACTTTAATAAGCTCACGCGCTTCTAACGCATCGATGATTTGTTTGATCATATTTTCGCCGACTCCACCTTTTCCCACTTGAAAAATCGGCTTTAAATGATGGGCCTTTGCACGTAAAAACCGTTTTTGCTTACCTGTTAACATACGCTTCCTCCTAGCTGTTGAATCACGATTTGTTTCATGCGTTTGACATCAGGAAAGATTCCCGTCCATTTTTCAAATGCCAACGCTCCTTGATAAATAAACATCCCAACCCCATTTTGCACAATGGCACGTTTCTGTCGCGCCTCTTGCAGCCACTTTGTTTCCAATGGATTGTAAATAATGTCACTTACAACCGTATCGGCTTTTAAGCGATCAAGCGATAGCGGCATCGCTTCAACGTTCGGATAAAGGCCGACAGGAGTCGTATTAATGATGATCTCATATTCATCAAGATGTTTTTCCGCTTCCTCGATTGAATAAACAGATGAGTCAATTGAGACATCTGCTTCCTCGATGAGTTGCGTAGCGGTACTTCTTGTCCGGTTGCAAATATCAATTCGTGCCGCCTGTTCACTAGCTAATGCAAAATAAATGCCTCTGGCCGCTCCCCCTGCTCCAACGAGCAAAATCCGTTTTCCTTTAATGACGGTCTTTGTTTCTTCACAAAGAGCTCGCACAAAGCCAGGGCCATCTGTATTATAGCCGATTAACCGTCCGTTTTCATTAACAATCGTATTGACAGCCCCAATGCGCTGGGCCATCTCATCAATTTCATCAAGCAGCGGCATAACCGCTGTTTTGTGCGGAATCGTGACGTTTGCTCCTGCAATACCGAGCGCTTTTAGACCTTGGATAGCCGCTGGAAGCTGATCTTTTTCAACATGAAAGGCATGGTAATAAGCCTCTATTCCCAATTGCTGAAAAACGCCATTGTGCATTAGCGGCGACAATGAATGATGCACAGGGCAACCAATCACTCCATAAAGTTGTTTCATTTTCTTCTCCCCCTAAAACAACGAAATTAAATCAGCGATTTCCTAAGCAGCACGTTCACACCTTTTGGCACATGTGCGACGACATGAGCTCCCGGCTCGTTGCACGTCACCCAGCCTAGTCCAGAAAAAACAATATCCGTTTTTGGCTCTTTAATGGTAAACGAGTGGGCAACTAAAGAAGGAAACTCCTCTGCATAGCTTTTTCGCGGCGGCTGCAGCAAATCCCCTTTTTGTTTCTCATAAAGCTCATCGGCCTTTTCTATTTTTGTTCGATGAATCAGTAATTCATTGGAAAAATAACATACAAACGAGCGCCGTCCTCCTTTTACATAATCAAGCCGAGCCAGTCCCCCAAAAAATAGGGTCTGCTGTTCGTTGACTTGGTACACCTTTGGATGAATTTCCCGCTTCGGAGTAATCTTTTTTAAGTCTTTTTTATCAACATAGTGCGCCATTTGGTGCTGATTCATAATCCCAGGAGTATCATAAAGCATGGCCCCATCATCAAGCGGTATCTCGATCAAGTCTAGCGTTGTGCCTGGAAAATATGAGGTTGTAATGACACTTCCTTTACCTGTCGCCTCTTTAATCAGGCGATTAATAAATGTCGATTTGCCCACATTGGTACAGCCGACTACGTATACGTCTTTGCCGGAACGATGCTTCTCTATCGCTTCCATCACTTTCTTGATGCCGATTCCTTTCGCAGCGCTGATTAAGCACACATCTAGCGGCTGAAGCCCTAGTTCCTTTGCAGATGCTTTCATCCATTGCACAAGCTTATTGTATTTAACAGATTTCGGAAGCAAGTCTACTTTGTTGCCGACAAGCAAAATCGGATTATTGCGTCCAACAAAACGATGCAGCCCTGGCAACCAGCTGCCGTTAAAATCAAAAATATCAACAATTTTTACAACTAATGCATTCGATTGGCCAATTCCATGCAAAATTTTCAAAAAATCATCATCTGTCAAAGAGACATCTTGAATTTCATTATAATGCTTGAGTCGAAAACAACGCTGGCAAATGACCTCTTCCTTTTCCAAAGCGGCAGGAGGGGCATAGCCTATTTTATTTTGATCTTCTGTCTGAATCAGCACTCCGCAACCAATACAACGAATCATCTTCTCATTCCTCCCAATAAACCATTCCTTTTCGTTTCATCATCTCTAACAGCTTTCGTTCGATTTTTCGATTAAATCTCGTCCAAAATCCATCGGTTTGCGCTACAGGTACCACTAAAATCGTATGCATGCCAAGCCGGTTTCCACCCAGTATGTCAGTCAACAATTGATCGCCGATGACAACCGCTTCCTCCTTTTTCAAATTCATTTCCCGCAAAGCTTGGCGAAACGCTCGAACCATAGGTTTCCGCGCTGCAAAAATAAAAGGGATCTCAAGAGGAGCTGCGAACGCTCTCACTCTATTTTCATTATTATTAGACACGATCACAATCTGAATGCCGTGTTTTTTCATTTCCGCAAACCATTTGATAAGCTGTGGCGTCGCAGCCGGGCGATCCCATTCCACCAGCGTGTTGTCGAGATCGGTGATAATTCCTTTGATTCCTTTTTGCTTTAATTCATCTGGAGTGATGTCAAGAACACTTTTGACATATTCATTCGGCAAAAAATATTGAAGCATTTTCCCACACCTTTCGTTTCTCTTCCAGCTTCCCTCATCATACATAATTTTTGTGCCAGTTTCAAAACAAACTTTGACAAATATATACAAACCTAAAAAATTTTTCGACAAAATTCTTCATATCTTCAAGTTGTGGATAAGTTTACTCACATCATTCACAAGCCATCTATGATGCTTTTTAATGTTTATAAACAACTTTTCCACATATTATCCACTGTTTGTTGTGGATAATAGAACGATTGTTCTCTATGCATAATCGTGGTAAAGTATAGGAAAGATAACTTACCATTATATGTATTGGTTGTTACTTTTATACCATTGTTAAAGGAGGTTTCTCACCATGAAGCGTTTACCGGACGATTTGCTTATCGAATCGTATTATAAAGCGAAGGAGCTTAAGCTAAGCCCTGAGTTTATTGAAATGATTGAAAGAGAAATTCTCCGACGCTCATTAGGACATAAAATCAAGCTTTCATCATAATAACGGAGCCATCAGGCTCTTTTTTTATTTTTATTTCCAAAATCCGATTCGTTCTCCTACTTTAATGGCCATCGGGACCGTCATTCGCGAATCGATCTCCACGCTATCTTTTTCAAATAATAAAACAACGGTCGAACCAAATGAGAAATAGGCCATTTCTTGTCCTTTAATCAATTGATCGTGAGGATGAGTAAGCTCTATGCTATTGACAAACATAGCCCCTACCTTCACAATGGCCACATGCTTACCATCTGAGTTCACCTCTGTAATCATTCGGTAGTTTTTCGATAGCGGTCGCCTTCCATATTTTAGACCAAGCCGATTCACAGGATAGGATTTTGCGCCAAGTGACCATTGGCGAGTTACAACACCAGATATTGGGCTATGAATTCGATGATAATGACTTGGGCTCAAATATAAAATAACAAAGAGTCCGTTTAAATATTTTTCAGCTAGAGCATCACTTCCCAGCATTTCTGGAATTGAATACTGCTTTCCTTTCACAGTGATATCTTTTTGTTCACTGATGATTCCAATATCTTCAATAACCGCATCCACCGGGCTAATGATGCTGTCTTCCGCTTCATCAATCGGTCTTGCTCCTTCTTTTAGCTTGCGAATAAATAATTGTTGAAGCGTTTTGTAGTGATTTAAGCTTTTTTCCATCTCCTCTTGATTAATTCGATATATTTTTGCATAGGATGGTATTAACCAAGCACTTAACCGTGATTTGGTAAAAAAAGCAATGAATTTTGAAGAAACTGCATGATTTGTTAATTCAATCATGAAGCGATATAACCATTTTAACAACCAGATTCCCTCCAATTTTATGTAAAATCATGTTTTACTACTTCCCATATTATAAATAAAATGATTATAATGGGAAGTGTATATTTGTCGTTCCGTTCCATAGTTGAAAAGGAGTGAGGAGAAATGTTTTTATCGGATTATCTGGATCACACGCTAAAGAAACTAAAAACACACACCGCTAACATATTAACATTAACGAATCTTGCCTTGGGAGGCTTATCCGTTATATTCACGATGAAAGGACAATTAAATGCCAGCCTGTTGCTCATTTTTTTGGCAGCACTCGCTGACCGCTTTGACGGAACGGTAGCTCGGAAGCTTCATATTGAATCTGAGCTCGGCAAACAGTTGGACTCAATGAGTGATATTATATCATTTGGAGTGGCTCCTGCACTATTGATTTACCAAAGTTTATTGCACGATTTTGGAGCGCCTGGCGCGTTTTTTACGATTTTATATATCGGCTGCGGGGCATTTCGTTTGGCGCGATTTAATATTACCGAAAATAACGGCTATTTTTCCGGCTTGCCTATCACAGCAGCTGGTGTGCTTCTCACCTTGAGTTATTTAACGATCCACTATTTCCCACCACAATTTTTTATTTTCCTAATCATGATTTTATCTTTTCTCATGGTTGGAACCTTTAAGCTCAAAAAAATGTAAATTTGCTGCCCAATCTCCTTGGGCAGCTTTTTTTTTGAAATCCAGAGACAGGTTCTCCCTTTCCCGCTATTTAAACTTTTGCCGTTCCCATGTCAACCAGCGAACCGCTTCACAGAAGCATTCGGATACTTTCTGTCATTTACATCTTTTGTAAAAAAACCGACTGCTTTTATCATCATTTTTCAACATGATCTTACATATTTTTTAAGTTTCATACTAAATTCTCTTTTCAAGCTATTGCATTAATTATATGATAAATTTGAATACATCATATGTGTCGAGCAAAGACGAAGCAATCATCATAGCATTTTGAGCAAGTAATGGAGGGGTTATTTTGGATAAAACGACAATTATCGGCATTATTCTTGGTATTATTGCGGTAGGGTTCGGAATGTATTTTAAAGGAGTCAGCCCAAGCGTTTTGCTGAATCCAGCTGCTTTTCTCATTATCATTGTCGGGACGGCAGCTGCTGTGACAATTGCTTTCCCTATGCGTGACATTAAACGGCTTCCTAAGCTGTTTGGCGTCATTTTTAAGGAACAAAAGATTCCAACTATTGAAGAGTTGATCCCTTTGTTTGTTGAATGGGCGAATATCGCACGCCGTGAAGGATTACTGGCACTCGAAGCAAAAGTCGCCGAAATCGATGATCCGTTTTTACGTAACGGACTCAGCCTTGCGATTGACGGGCAAACGCAAGACTTTATTCGCGATGTCATGTCTGAAGAAATTGCGGCTATGGAGGAACGTCATCAAGCGAATGCCGCTATTTTTACCCAAGCAGGTACATATGCTCCGACGCTTGGAGTATTGGGGGCAGTGGTCGGATTGATCGCAGCTTTGGGAAATATGGACAATGTAACCGAGCTCGGACACGCTATCAGTGCCGCATTCGTTGCGACACTATTAGGGATTTTTACCGGATATGTATTATGGCATCCATTCGCTAACAAGCTAAAACAAAAATCGAAGGAAGAGGTAAAAGTCAGACAAGTCATGATTGAAGGAGTGTTGTCCATTTTAGAAGGACAGGCGCCTCGCTCAATCGAACAAAAATTAGCGTCCTACCTCCCAGAAAAAGAACGAAAAAAATTAATGGAGCAGGGAGAGGCAAAAGATGAGTAAAAAAAAGAAGTCGCAGCATGATGACCATATTAATGAATCATGGCTGATTCCTTATGCCGATCTTTTGACATTACTGCTTGCGCTTTTTATCGTTTTATTCGCAAGCAGCCAGATCGATCAAAAAAAATTCCAAGAGATCGCCCGCTCCTTCAGCAGCGCTTTATCGGGCGGAGCAGGAGTCTTGGATTTCCCAAGCCCTGTAGAGCAGGACAATCCCCAAACATCGCTGCCAGATAAGGAAAAACTAACGAAAAATCAACAAGCGAAAAATGAACAGAAAGAGCTGCAGCAAATTCAAGCAAAAATTAATCAATATATCGAACAGCAGCATTTGCAAGGTGAACTAAAAACAACGCTAACGGAAGAAGGATTGTTGGTCACCATTTTAAACGATGTTTTATTTGACTCTGGAAGCGCTGAAGTAAGGCCGCAAGACCGACAAATCGCTTCAGAAATTTCTCGGCTGCTTGTCATGAATCCGCCGCGCAACATTATCGTTAGCGGCCATACAGACAATGTGCCGATCCGCAACGCCAACTTTTCATCCAACTGGGAGCTAAGCGTCATGAGGGCTGTCAACTTTATGAAGCTGCTATTAGAAAACAAACAGCTCGATCCCCGCTTATTCAGCGCCAAAGGCTATGGCGAGTTTAAACCGGTGGCATCTAATGGTACTCCAGAGGGGCGCATGAAAAACCGACGCGTCGAGATTTTAATTGCGCCAAACACAACAGCCAACTAGACTTCCCATTCCTGAATTCTTTCCCAGAGTTCAGGAAATATATGAAAAAGGCTGACAAGATGTCAGCCTTTTTAAATTTTAAATGTAAATTTAATCACTCCTGCTTTAATCATGGCTTCGATAATAATGACAAGCGCTGGGCCAATGAACAGCCCCGCCACCCCCAGTAAGCGGAAGCCTAAATATACGCTTATTAACGCAGCCAGGGAGCTGATTCCCAAGTTAGAAGAGAAAATTTTTGGTTCGATTGTTCGGCGAATAACAGTAATCAGCACAAACAAAACAATTAATCCAATTCCTGTCCCGCTATGGCCGTTCATAATGTTGAAAATCCCCCATGGTACAAGCACCGACCCTGTTCCTAAAATCGGCAAAATATCAACAATCACGATTAAAAGCGAAAAAAGAATCGGGTAATCGACTCTTAATATGAGCAAGCCTCCTAAGGCTAACAGAAAGGTAATAAGGCTTAACAAAAATTGTGCTTTAATAAAGCCGATGCCTGCGCGGCTGAGTTGCGTGACGATAATGGTTAGACGCTGCTTTGTGCGGTCGGATAAATGGTTTTCAAGCCCTTTCTTTAACTGCGGCCAGTCTAGGCTAATGAGAAAAAGAGCTACGAGATAGACAAGAAAGTGAATAATAAATTCCGGAATCATCGTAATATAGCGAATCATCGACTGAGTGAAATTGGTTGCAAACGACAACAATAAATTCTTAACAGTTTCTACGCTATTTTCAAGTGAAACGATAATCTCCTTCGGAATAGAGCTTGAGTAAGATTGCCATTGTCGAATAAGCTGATTCACCACATTGGTCATCTCTGACAAAAGAAATGGCAGTTTTTGTGAAAACATCATCGTTTGCTGAACCAAAATGGCCACAATAAAATAAGAAAGAAAACCGATCACTAGCACAAACAGGGAAAACACAATCGTTACCGCATGAATTCGTTTTAACCGAACGCCTTTGATTAACTTCTGAATGGCCGGCTCCAGCAACAGCGCGGTAATAAATGCTAAAATAAGCGGCAAGCTATAAGGAATTAAAAAACAACCAACTGCAATAATCACAATCACTACAAGCCATTTTTTTATCATCGTCCCTTATTCATCCCATCTCTGTTTCTTTTCGAGTCAACGCTATGTTAAATATAGCCGATTCATTCTGTATAATCAATAAAAAAACGGCCACAAGCTACGGACCGCTTTAAAAAACTCCTGTCATCTGAAGAGAGAGAACAAGTAAACCGAGAATCGATACATATACGGCAAATGCTTTTAGCGAGTGTCTCTGTAAATATTGAATCATCCACCTCACAGCAATATAGCCAAATATAGCAGAAGAGAGTGTGCCCATAAACAATGCGCCAGCAGAAATGTTTTCCGCTTTGCCTGCGAATACATCCACGAATTGTAAGACGATCGCTCCCGCAATTGCTGGAATCGATAAGAGGAAGGAGAAATAAGCTGCGGTTTCCCGATCTAATTTCCGCATTAACCCTCCAACAATCGTAAGACCGGAACGAGAAATCGCTGGAAAAATAGCAGCGGCTTGAAACATTCCAATGACAAACGCATCCGTATATGAGAGATTTTCCATTCGTTTATAGCCGTTTTTGATGCCATCCGCAAACCATAAAAATACGCCTGTAATGAGAAATTCCCAACCGATGGTTACACCTGTTTTTGAGATCTCTTCAAAATAATCTTGAAGCAGCAGTCCGATGACTACGGCCGGGATCGTGCCGACAATCAACAGAAAAGTCAGCTTGCTAAACGGCCTGCGAATCATATAAAGCAATTCTTTCTTATAGATAGCAAAAACAGCAAACAACGTTCCAATGTGCAGCATCGTATCAAGAAACAGCCCCGCTTCATCCAATCCAAACAGATGTCTTCCTAAATATAAATGACCCGTACTGCTAATGGGCAAGAACTCCGTTAATCCTTGGATAATCCCTAGAATAAACGCCTCTAGCTTGCTCATGTTATCCCCCTTTTCCGCTTTTCATAACAGAATCACATTCGGTTCCGTTCAGCTTGGAACAGATTCTTTATTGAAGTGAAAGGCATCTTTGAAAGCCGCTGGACGCACAAATCGCTTATCTTTTTCGCGCGCTCGCGCGATACAGCGGCGCTTCCGATGCATTGATAAATTAGTGAAGCCGTTTGTGGTTGGGACAACCTTCCCGTGAAAAGCCATACTAGAGATTTTTTGTTTTAATGGAGTCATTGCTTCCCCATTAATATTCATAGCAACAATACATCCATTCAAACGATTCCCTTTTATCAAACATGGAAAAGGGACATGAGCAAAATGCTTCAAAGATGGCAAATGCGGATGTTTGTTGATATCGCTCTGCTTCAATCGGCAAAAAGAAGCCTGCTGCTTCGCAAACAAAATCAAAGAAAAGCGAGCGTAAGCATTTAGCACATCTTTATCTGTTTTTCCGACGACGATAAAGATGAAAGGCTACATATAAAACAGTGATTACAATAGCGATAATGATAATTGGCCGTAAATACGGCTGAGCGAACTCATCGATTTCCTGCCATTTACTTCCGAGACGTTCCCCAAGAAAAATAAAGAAAATAGACCACGGGATAATGGCACACGTCGTATACAAAGTAAACCTCGTCCATGGCATTTTCGCAATCCCTGCCGGAATGGAAATAGCATGGCGGACAACCGGAATAAACCGAGCTGTGAAAATAACCCCTGAACCGTATTTTTTAAACCATTCTTCAGATAAATCAAGATGTTTTTTCTTAATCAACAAATATTTTCCGTATTTATCCAAAAACGGGCGCCCTCCATAAAGCCCCATCCAATAAAGGAACAGCTGTGCGATGGTCCCACCGATCGTTCCTGCAATAACCGCTCCAGTGAACGATACTTCTCCACGCGATACTAAGTACCCGGCGTATGCCAAAACAATTTCGCTTGGGATGATTTCAATCATCAATGCCAGCGCGATTCCTATGTAGCCTAAATCGATTAAAAACATTAGAATGTTTTGGATCAATTCGTGCATCGTTCTTCCTCCTACTTCACGAGCCAAGCTCCTCATTAAAACCATATTCACTCAAATCAAGATTATACTATACGTTTGGACAGAAAAAAATAAAAATAACGGGACCGATAAAAAACGGCTATCCCATAAATGAGATAGCCGCGATATCATTACGCACTTTTCTGCGTGATTTCCTCTATATATTTTACTGCTTTCTGTTCATTGTACTGTCCTTCCCATTTAGACATAACAACAGCAGCCAGTGAGTTTCCGATTACGTTTACCACTGTGCGTGCCATATCTAAAATTCGGTCGATTCCAGCGATAAAGGCCAGTCCTTCAATCGGAATGTTCACCGTTCCTAAAGTCGCCAGCAAAACAACAAACGACACGCCAGGCACTCCTGCAATTCCCTTTGATGTGATCATAAGCACGAGCAGTAGTGAAATTTGCTGCGAAATCGACAGATCAATACCATATAGCTGTGCGATAAAAATAGCGGCTAATGCTTGATATAGCGTAGATCCATCAAGGTTAAACGAATAGCCTGTCGGAATGACAAAAGATGTAATCGCTTTCGGACAGCCGAATTTTTCCATCTTCTCCATCACTTTCGGCAGTACTGTTTCTGAACTGGATGTACTGTAAGCAAGGATTAACTCATCTTTTAAAATTTTAATGAAGTGCCAAATCCGCACTCCAACTAATCGAGCAACTGCTCCAAGAACGACGATCACAAAGAAAAGCATCGTTCCATACACTGTGATAACTAGCTTACTTAGCGGAATAAGCGATTGTACCCCAAACTTCGAAACCGTTACACCAATCAAAGCAAATACACCGAATGGAGCAAATTTCATAATTTGGTTTGTGACATAAAACATCGCTTCGGAGACACCTTGGAAAAACTGCAATACCACTTTTCCTTTTTCCCCGATCGCAGCAACACCCAAACCAAACATAACAGAAAAGAAGATAATCGGGAGCATGTTTCCTGTTGAGAGTGATTCAAAGATGTTTTTAGGGACAATGTTCACAACGGTTTCAATCATGGAATGGTGCTGCACTTCATTCGTCGTATCAACATACGATTGAATATCAGTCTTTTCAAGCGATTTCATATTAATGCCGGTCCCTGGATGGAACACGTTAGCGACTAATAAGCCCACAACGATTGCTATTGTTGTAATAATTTCAAAATAAATAATTGTTTTTCCGCCCAATCTTCCAAGCTTTTTTATATCACCGACATTAGCAACCCCCACTATGAGACTTGCAACAACAATTGGAATCACAATCATTTTAATTAAACGGAGGAATATATCTCCTATCGGTTGCAAATACGTGGCTACTGCTGGATTTCCATAAAAAATCGCTCCGACAACAATTCCAAGGATTAAGCCGATTAAAATTTGCCATGCTAATCCGATTTTTTTCATGTACGATCCCCCTTTCAGACATAAAGCAACAAAAGTTATTCTAATATGTTCGTTTTAGTATGTCAAGAATATTCGTATAATAATGTAAATTATTACCTTTCTTTTTTTGAAATGTCCAAACACAGACAATCTTCCCTGTTCATACATATAAAATAGGCACATGCCTAAAACGAAAAGGGTGGGGTGAAGACATGTCTGGCATTTTTTCCGCATTGGCATTCCTTATCAAAGAGTTAATGTTTCTAGTCTCATATATTAAAAACAACGCATTTCCCCAACCACTAAGCGCTCAAGAAGAGGAAAAATATTTACAGAGAATGGCAGAAGGCGATAAAGAAGCGCGAAACCTGCTTATTGAGCATAATTTGCGGCTTGTCGCTCACATTGTCAAAAAATTTGAGAATACAGGAGAGGACGCAGAGGATTTAATCTCGATCGGCACCATCGGCTTAATCAAAGCCATTGAAAGCTACTCCCAAGGAAAAGGAACCAAGCTGGCAACCTACGCAGCAAGATGTATTGAAAATGAGATTCTTATGCACCTTCGTTCTTTGAAAAAAACAAAAAAGGATGTATCTCTTCATGAACCCATCGGACAGGATCGCGATGGAAATGAAATCAGCCTTATCGATGTGCTGAAATCTGAAGGGGAGGATGTCGCCGACGAGATTCATTTAAACATGGAAATCGAGCAAGTCAAAAAATACATTGATGTGCTGGATGAACGGGAAAAAGAAGTGATTATCAGCCGTTTTGGACTGGATTTGCAAAAGGAAAAAACCCAGCGCGAAATCGCCAAGGAGCTCGGCATTTCCAGAAGCTACGTCTCCCGCATCGAAAAGCGAGCATTAATGAAAATGTTCCACGAATTTTATCGAAATGAAAAAGAGAAGCGGAGATAGAGAAATATTTTAGTATGTTCATCTTCCCTATAGATAGACAATAAAAGATCATTGGTGTGTGATGTTCTTAGAACTGTCTATCTATAGGTTTTTTTACAAAAACAAAAAAAGAATATGATCATGCTGATGAGAAAATTAAAGTATTTTTTTAAAATTCCAAATCATACAAATCATTTAAAATGAAAACCTAAACAAAAAGATTTGTCAAAAACAGTAATATCGTCTTAGGAAGGAAAGGTGAAAATCTTAAGTCATCCCTTCTTCTAAAAATGCTCCTCTTATTTTTTGGGAATTAATAGTAAAATATCCACTAAGTTCAGATAAAACGATAAAGTTGTGAAAATATTGACACAAAGTGGTCAAGTGTAAAATATCTACTAAGTTCAGATAAAACCCTCAATTTTGAGCCCTAACTCTTTCGCTATCTTATCTTTATATCCCACTAAGTTCAGATAAAACGAATAAGACTGAAGTTCGATCAGAGTGTCAACCTGCCTTTATATCCCACTAAGTTCAGATAAAACCGTAAAACGAAATTGGCGCAGAACCCGCATTATTTTAACTTTATATCCCACTAAGTTCAGATAAAACAGTCAGACTTTGTAGCATTCATTGCTTCATCAGAAAACTTTATATCCCACTAAGTTCAGATAAAACATTCATGTTAATAAATATGAAAAGGGCGGGGGAGGCTTTATATCCCACTAAGTTCAGATAAAACAACTAAGTCTCATATATGAAGAAGGCACATTGCCATCTTTATATCCCACTAAGTTCAGATAAAACTTGGCGCGACATCTGTTGCTGCTGCAACAAGTTCCGACTTTATATCCCACTAAGTTCAGATAAAACCGATTCAAGTATATGCTGCTGATGCTGCGTGTTCAAACTTTATATCCCACTAAGTTCAGATAAAACGCGGCGAATGAAATAACTCCTGATCCGAAGCGGCTACGGCTTTATATCCCACTAAGTTCAGATAAAACGCGAGCCATTTTTGAACGTGATTCGTTTTCTGCCTCTTTATATCCCACTAAGTTCAGATAAAACGATATAGTTGAAGTTCTCATCAATGTAAGAAAAATCTTTATATCCCACTAAGTTCAGATAAAACGATATAGTTGAAGTTCTCATCAATGTAAGAAAAATCTTTATATCCCACTAAGTTCAGATAAAACGATGCCCTTAATTTTAACAATTCCCTTGACATCTTTCTTTATATCCCACTAAGTTCAGATAAAACAGTGCGTGTTAAGCAAAATATGCATAATCTTGACGACTTTATATCCCACTAAGTTCAGATAAAACGAAAGACATTTTGACGTTGAATGTCCTGCATGTCGCTTTATATCCCACTAAGTTCAGATAAAACTAAAAATCTCTTTAGGAGAACGTACTACAACTAAATCTTTATATCCCACTAAGTTCAGATAAAACTCTTTTCATGTCGATGTCTCGAAGGATGTTCGTGTTTCTTTATATCCCACTAAGTTCAGATAAAACTTTGCAAGTTTTGAAGTAAGCGTGCACTCCAAATTGTCTTTATATCCCACTAAGTTCAGATAAAACTATGTGAAGCAATATTGTCGACAGTCGTTTGACGACTTTATATCCCACTAAGTTCAGATAAAACAAGAACTCGATTTCTAATTTCAAAATGCCTAACTTCTTTATATCCCACTAAGTTCAGATAAAACTTGCAACCCTTGTGCGTTGCTTGGTTCGTTTTGTGGCTTTATATCCCACTAAGTTCAGATAAAACCTTTCTCAAAGTCCCCTTGCTCTTCATCGTTGTTTCTTTATATCCCACTAAGTTCAGATAAAACGGTGCTTCGCCGTCTCCGACCAATTCAGTATCAAGCGGCTTTATATCCCACTAAGTTCAGATAAAACTGTTCCGGAAGAGGGTCGATGGGTAGTCATTCCCCCTCTTTATATCCCACTAAGTTCAGATAAAACGTCACCGATGAATTCAACCAAGTCCTCATAATATTCTCTTTATATCCCACTAAGTTCAGATAAAACCCTCTGCTGCAGGTGTTTTGCTAGCATCTTCAACAGCTTTATATCCCACTAAGTTCAGATAAAACTATCGGCGGTACAGATGAAGATGGAACGTCATACACCTTTATATCCCACTAAGTTCAGATAAAACTAGCGTTACTTTCACCGCAAGAAGTAGGTTCATATACACTTTATATCCCACTAAGTTCAGATAAAACGAGAAGGCTCAGTACTTGATGCGTTGTAGTACTTGCTTTATATCCCACTAAGTTCAGATAAAACCCACTCTATCAAAATAGCCTAGTAGAAAATCTACTCTTTATATCCCACTAAGTTCAGATAAAACGTATCTACATCGAGGAGAAGAAAAACTTCAAGATTCCAGCTTTATATCCCACTAAGTTCAGATAAAACAAGAAGCACTCATGTTTTGAGCGATTTCTGTACAACTTTATATCCCACTAAGTTCAGATAAAACTCCAACGATTTGGATGACCTATAATAAGGAATAAAACTTTATATCCCACTAAGTTCAGATAAAACTTAATAATCTTCTTTTTGCTTATAAACAAACCACAACTTTATATCCCACTAAGTTCAGATAAAACGAGAATCTATATGTTCTGCCACGATGTTATTTAAACTTTATATCCCACTAAGTTCAGATAAAACGTTAAACCCCTTTCGAGCAAAATAAAAAAGCCCATTTCTTTATATCCCACTAAGTTCAGATAAAACATGCCAGTCTCGTATATATGATCGGGGCTGTATCCTCTTTATATCCCACTAAGTTCAGATAAAACCGGTTTCACTGCCACGGATAACACCTACTTTCCCAACTTTATATCCCACTAAGTTCAGATAAAACGAACATCACTACCCAGTGTTTTCTGTCGTTTTTCATTCTTTATATCCCACTAAGTTCAGATAAAACAGTAATCGTATTGATCCGTTGTACACATAGAACGACTTTATATCCCACTAAGTTCAGATAAAACAACATCACTACCCAGTGTTTTCTGTCGTTTTTCATCTTTATATCCCACTAAGTTCAGATAAAACGGAACCAGTTTTTCCACCCCATCAAAACCTTGTCCCTTTATATCCCACTAAGTTCAGATAAAACAATGCTTTCCTGTATTGATGTCATATTTTCCAATGTCTTTATATCCCACTAAGTTCAGATAAAACTATGTGTTTCCATCTTTTTTGATAATAAAATTCAACTTTATATCCCACTAAGTTCAGATAAAACTGTAAGTCGGCCCCTTCGTTTTAATGTTATCCTCCTTTATATCCCACTAAGTTCAGATAAAACTAGTTCTGCCAATGCTTGGCCAAGCTGCGCAAAGCTCTTTATATCCCACTAAGTTCAGATAAAACGGTCAAACTCCTGTGCTGCCCGTTCTTCCATGCTCTCTTTATATCCCACTAAGTTCAGATAAAACTTCGTTCCGGGTTGTTGCTGGCCATCTTTAAAAAACCTTTATATCCCACTAAGTTCAGATAAAACCGGTTCTTTTCCAAGCATCGTTAAGATGTCGTTGACTTTATATCCCACTAAGTTCAGATAAAACAGATACCACCTTTTGCGTTCCAACTTACTTTTAGCTTCTTTATATCCCACTAAGTTCAGATAAAACCAAATTACAGAGTTGCTAGAAATTCAAGCTCCAAGCTTTATATCCCACTAAGTTCAGATAAAACGATCAAGCGCGGTCTTAATCAGCCGTCTCTTGCGGCTTTATATCCCACTAAGTTCAGATAAAACTAGTGATGGTTGCTACGTGTTTCCTTTATATGAGGACTTTATATCCCACTAAGTTCAGATAAAACACGCCCTCTTGATCTGCTATAAGGAGGCTATCTCCTTTATATCCCACTAAGTTCAGATAAAACCATTTTTTCTCATCTCCAATACCGTCAAAATAGAACCTTTATATCCCACTAAGTTCAGATAAAACGGAAGAACCTCGTGTGTGACCCATCGTTTGAAAGCTTCTTTATATCCCACTAAGTTCAGATAAAACTCCAACGCGGCACCAAATATGCATGACCATGTAATCCCTTTATATCCCACTAAGTTCAGATAAAACAAATCGGGAATCTCTTTTTAAATTCCGCTAAACTAACCTTTATATCCCACTAAGTTCAGATAAAACCGAAATAATCCGCAAAGTCACTCGCTTGATAGGTTCGCTTTATATCCCACTAAGTTCAGATAAAACATATACTGTACCACCTGACGAAGCAAATATACTAGACTTTATATCCCACTAAGTTCAGATAAAACTTAGGGAGGAATAAATGATGCAAGATGAAATTATCCTTTATATCCCACTAAGTTCAGATAAAACGTAATTCAATCTAATCGTATTGCTCATAACCTCTCTACTTTATATCCCACTAAGTTCAGATAAAACCCTAACAGTCTAACACATTCGCTATATTCATTTCTCTTTATATCCCACTAAGTTCAGATAAAACTGTCATATTGACAAGTCTTTTTTATTTGTCTTTCCACTTTATATCCCACTAAGTTCAGATAAAACAGATAGGTTTCAAACGTGTAAGAAATGAAGGTACTTCTTTATATCCCACTAAGTTCAGATAAAACTTTGAGCACCGACTACGTTAGCTTGAGGGTTAGTCCATCTTTATATCCCACTAAGTTCAGATAAAACGCTAATGTGTTACCACTAGCTGATAAATGTTTCTAATCTTTATATCCCACTAAGTTCAGATAAAACAATGATGAAATACATGTATGTGAAACCATTGACGAACTTTATATCCCACTAAGTTCAGATAAAACAGCGATAGCCCCACGAACTAAAGCGGAGTCAAACATTCTTTATATCCCACTAAGTTCAGATAAAACCCCTGTTTTATAGAAGAAGCAATCCATTGATGTATCAACATTTATCGCTAGGGTTGATACACATACGATATCTGTTTTTTGCAGTAAGGTGGTAGTTATGTTGGGCGTTCACATCAAAAATAGCGGCTTTTTATTGATTTATCAAGCCTTCCCACACACTTTTCAAAAACAGCGGTTTACGGCAAGTTGGCAAAAGCGCACTATAAAAAGAGCTCTTCAAAGTTTTTTTCCTGTCCGAATACTTTCTTCTTCACATTTCTCGGATTAGCCACTTCGTAAATATAAATCGAATCCTCATCTTCATCAATTATTTGATCGATTTCGTTTAAACATTTCAAAAGTAAGCTTTTAGAAATTTCGCCTTCAAACACGGAATTTTGCGTCCATGTTAAGTATTCCCTAAGTTTTTTGCATACTTTGTTTACCCGTTTCTCCCCCACATCATACGTAATAATCACAAACATTTTACCACCACGCTTTTAACGGTTTATATGGCTCGTCCCCAATAAAATGTTTAATCAGTTTATAGCATTCAAGTCGGATCAAATAGCGGTAACTTACCTTTCGCTTCAGCTTGCGATGCTGCACCGTTGTCGACAGTTTAGCATCCCATTCTTTAATAAATTTTTTCTTTCCTTCGTCATTCAGCAAAACCATTCCTTCAAGAAAGTCGAAATGCTTTTGCGCAATGACACGGTTGTTAATCGATGAAACAATCACCGCATCAACAATAAGCGGCTTAAAAATCTCAGCTAAATCTAGACATAATGAAAAACGTTTCGTAGACGGTTCATGCAAAAAGCTGATCGTCGGGTCTAATTGTGTTTTATAAATTTCTGATAAAATCGCTGTATAGCAAAGCGAATTGCCAAACGAAATCAGCGCGTTAAGCGGATCTTGCGGCGGCTGTTTCGTCCGCTTCTCAAAAATAAAATCTTGTTTTAAAATCGCGTTGAACGATTGATAGTAGTGTTGGCGAATTCGTCCCTCAATGCCCAGCACTTCCTGAATCGAAGCAGCGGACACCATCTTCGTTGCTTCGTGTTCAATATTCCTTATATATTCCTCCGTTTTCTCCTTATGTCTGCGGATGTTTCGCAACATATGATGAATGGCACTGTGCAGAAAACTTTTGGCAAGATGTAAACGTTTTTCATCATCAAGATAGTGAGCGCTTTGCTGGACGACAGTAAAACCTGATGCTTTTTTATTTCGCGGACAAAACGTTCCGGCATAAAAGCCATAATAATTAAACACGTGCAAATGCACATCATGCTGGTTCAGCAAATTGAAAAGCGAGGAATTGAAATCAACTTCCCCAAACACGTACAAATTATCTGTCTGATGTACCGCGAGGCTTTTGCGATTGTCCGCTTCATCAAAAAAATATAGTGTGTTATCTTTTCTTTTTAATCTTCCATTCGAAAAAATATAGTGATCGCGCAACATTTAATCATCACCTTCTATAGCAAAACAAAATTCATAATAGGCGCACTTTGTACAATAAGGGAGTTTCTTGAGCGGCGGTGGCGACGGCTGGTGCACAATCGCATAAATTTCCTTGAGCGCTTTTTCAATGGCTTGTTCGTCTTTTGGCGTCAACACAACTTCTTCCATTTTTCGTTCTTTTGTATAGCTGATCAGTCCTTTTTTCTCAATCCCGCGCTTTTTCAGTTCATATAAGTAATACAGCATTTGAAAGCGGTCAGCCTCCGACATTTTGCTAGAAATTTTAATTTCACGAATGTACTCGCCGTCCAACACATCAAGCTTAAATGTGCCGTCCACTAAAATTTCGCGTTCTTCCAAACGCGGATACGCTCGTTCGTGTAAAATTTTTCCTTCCATTACTCGCTCATGCTCATTTTCCATTGCAATTCCTTTCGAAAATAGCCATAATTTTCGCTTGCACACTTTGTAATATTGTATTTGCACACCGCTGACCATTGCTATCCCCCTTTCTTAATGAATGTTAGACAAGTGCTTATCCAACAAAATTCCCTTTCCTCTTAAGTGTTGGCGGTCAAATTCGTATTCCACTTCTATGATATATAGATGATCGAACGGCTTCGGCAGACGTTCAGATATATATTTTTTTGCCACATATCGCCGAACACTCACACTTTTTTTCTCGATTTCCATTCTTAATGTAAAACGTTTGTTCCACTCTTTTTCTTTTTGATATTGCTCAAATAGATCAAACATTTTGTCATAAATAGGACGAGAAATGACTTGAATCGTTTCAATGTCTCTAAGCTTTTGTTGGGCTTCGCGCCGATTTAATCCATATGGATCAAGATTGTCGAACATCGCCAAGGCATCTTCGAATTCTTGTAAAAACGCGGTTCCTGCTAACCGCTTTCGATCGTATAACTGTTGAACCATCTCCATTTTCGACTTTTCATCAAGCATTTGCCCATTGAATGGCTTCAGCAAGCGAATGCTTTCGTTAACAAGATGCTCATGGTACACTTTCGGAATGCCGGAAAGATTTTCGGTAAAAATGTGCACATTGCATTGTTCGTGATCTAACTGACGTCTTCGATAACAACGCCCCAAACGCTGAAACAAGCTGTCCAACGTCGACATTTCCGTAAACAAATAATCAAAATCGATATCAATGCTCGCCTCGACAAGCTGCGTGGTAATCCAAATTCCTTTTTCTCCTTTTTCATTAAAGTTTTTAATCGTTTGTTCTAAAAGTTGTCGATCTTCTTGGGTGAATTGCGAATGAAGCAAATAAACGGGAACGTTGTGGTCATTGTCCAACAAACAGTCATACAATTCTATGGCTTTTCGAACGGTATTTACAATGACAAGCACTTGCGACGTTTTCCCTAAATCGAGCATGTCAGCGACGGCCTCTTTTATTTCTTTCTTATGAAGGTAAATGCAGTGGCGATTGATGCTTAAATCGAAAAATTGTCCGACCGCGATGTCGTTATCACGAATCACGTTTCTTCTCTCCAACTCATCCATATACAATGTTGGCAAAGTGGCCGTCATCATCATAAATTTGCCGCCGATTTGATGAATCATTTCCAAAGCTTTAATCAACATCGCCGCGATTTTTGGATCGTATGCTTGAATTTCATCAATGACGACTTTGGCGTTGGCCATCGTCGCCAATTCTTTTTCAAATCCTTTGTAATAAAACGGGAATTTTAAAATTTGATCAATTGTCGTTAGCAACAATTTCATTGCGAATTGCTCAGAGTGCTGTTTAATCGCTTCCCAATTTTCTTCTCCTTTTTCCGATAAGTAATGCATGCTCGTCGAATGAAGGAGTCCAACCGCATCGTAGCCCATTTTCTGTTTGATTCGGTCATAAATCGCATTAATGCTAACTCGAAGCGGCAACGTGAAAAACGCTTTATCGTCGCCAATCCATAAAAGCGCGGATTCCGTTTTGCCCATTCCAGTTTGCGCGACAACTATCACATTTTTATCGCCATTCTTCTCGGTAAATTGCTGTAAATCGTTTTTGCGGAATCCCTTTTGTTCCATGTAGCGATTGACATATACCCCAATCGACTTTTCTACATCTTTCTCAACTTTAATGCCTGCGGATGACGCATGATCTAAACGGTGCAACAGCCCTTTTAACATCACGTATTTCCAAAATTCTTCGCCGTCATGAGGAGTGTATCGATTTAATAACCGATCGACGAAACGGTAGGAAAATTTTTCAGCAAGCGGCAAGCCCATATGCTCAGCGATTTGCGGAAGCTTTTGTTTTATATCGTTTTCTAATACATCGCGAATCATTTCTTTATCCGGGAGCTGATCGCGCTCATGGTGATACCCGACCATATGAATGAGCAATCGTTCTTCTTCTGTTGTCAGCCCCAATTGCCGTAATGGGATGAGCCCCACTGACAAATAGTTGTGAGGTACGTTTGTTTCAAAATCGGTTTCAATGACAACTTTATCAATCAGTCGGCGCATTTGATTTATAAACGGAGTGTTTGCCTTGCCTACATCATGATATTGAACACCTAGCTCCAGCAGTCGCCACATTCGTTCATTCATGCGAATGAGCTTATGCCCATAGCTGTTCTTCAACAAATGCAAATTATCAAGAAGACGATCCGTATGCTTACGAATCGTCTCTTTTGTCTCAGATTTAGCATAGAAAATCACGGGCTCATCCTCCCTATATGTGATAAAATACTAACTCCCCGTCTTCATCAATGAACGCTCTTTCAGGAGCAACCATTCCTTTCAGCACGTAACCAACATCGATTTTTTCCCATTGGCGAATCCCATTGACAATTTCATATTTCCAATTTAATTGATACGGAATATTTTTCGTTTCCGGATCGAGCATGCTTCTTGGAATATAGGCGTTATACCGCAAATCTTGCTCGTCCTCCAGCTCCTCTACATCGACGAGCTTGTATTCATCAACCCGGACTAAATCTTCCCATCGTCCAAGACTGTAGTGATGGTCGCTTCCTTCGATTCCTTCCATGATTCGTTCCAAAATATGCTGGTCAGCGGCAACGTGAACCACTAAATGGACATGGTATAGGAGATGCGTGTACATCGGCATCGTTGTAATCTCATCTTTATCGTAAGAAAAATCAATGCGGGCCAATCCGTCTAATATAAGCGGAAAGCTTGACAACTCTTTCTTTTTAAAAAAATAGTAGCGCTGATAATCAAGTAGTTTCGCTTCATACGTTCCTTGAACGCTTAAACGCATTGGAATAAACTGTTCAGCTTGAACAAGCGCGTGAAGCATTCCCTTGACTGTCGAATACGGCGGTAACGGATATGTTTCCGCTACTTTAGAAGCAAACGGCTTTTTATAGCAGGCAGTTTCTTGAAAAAGTTTTAGACGCAACGCTTTCATACTCACACACCGTAATACTCTTGGATTTTTGCGGACATGTATTGGAAAAACGGCTCAATCGGCGTCACTTTGCCTGCAAATTCATCGTAAAGCTCGCCTTCATTGGCAAACATGCCGCTCAATACACCCATACGCGTATCCTCACCAATCGCCTGCCCCACAAACGTTTGTTCCATGATGTCACGAATTTGTTTTGTCTTTACTTCCCATCCATTCGACGTGGCGCCCACTTCGACTCGGCCAAGGAAAAACGGGTTGGCTACCTCGTACATACCACCGATGACAAAAAGTGGAGATAAATTTTCTTGACGGCCGCGAATGTTTCGATTCAACCCTTTTAAAATTTCAAAGAGCTGTTGAATACGTCTCGCTTTTTCCTCATTTGGAAGTTCGATTTCACCGTCGACACCAACTCGACTTAAATCAATGGTGAGTGTATAGGTGTAAAAGCTGTGGTGCTGCTCAATGTTTGCAAGGTTAGCGTCTTGACCAATGCGGCTGGCAAGCCCCATATTGTTTAAAAACTCTAAATCGCTTTTGTACGGCTCAAGCGAAATCGCATGGCTTAACCGCACAACAGCCGGGCGTTTTTGTGAATTTTTATCCGTTTTTAAATACCCGAATAAATCCATTTCTACCGAATCTTCAATTGTCGCCTCTTTTTTAAATTGAACAACTCCGCTCGCTTTGTCGACTGTGTTTAAGTTCCATCCAAACCATTCATTCCCGAGGCGAACAATATCGTAGCGGATGCTTTGGCGCGATGCGTAAGTATGGACTTCGCCATTGCCGCGATGAAACTTTTTCAACTCTGAAATGTTCGCAATTCCTTCACCGTAGTTAAGAGAATTCGCTTGAAAAATCACCGTCATCGTCAATGCTTTTTTCATGCTTGTACCTCCTCTTGTTCTTCTTTATATTGATCTGCTAATAATCCTGAGATAAAAGCGTTGGCAACCGTCGCAAAATCTAAGTCGCGTTCATGGAGCGCATTTAAAAAAATCGGTGCGATTGGGCGGTCGACTGACATATAAACGCGAAACAACGTATCCATAAAACTTTTTTTATTTCCTGCTTTTGCAGCATTTAACAGACGATAGGCAATGCTTGTCACTTTTTTATCCGATCCGCTTGATTGAATCATCGCTTTGCGAATCTCCCTCCCTTGATGAAACAAGGCGCTTACCCTTTTATCAGCAGCGGTCATATCTTTCACTCCTTTTTTAAACTGCATAATTCGATTTCGTTCCCGCACAGCAATGTATGGACCGATCATGCTTTTTCCACTTTTGATGCAATCGCGCAAATAGTGGTAAATCACATAAATCGGATCGGCGCCGCGCAAAACGTGTTGAACAAAATGTTCGCGATAATCGTATGGCTTAATATAATCAAGCTTGTTGGCATATCTTTTAAAGTAATGGGCTAAGTACATAGGCAAATGATAGTAATGTAAATGCGTTTTTTTACTGCTATATTCAGAGAAAAACTCTAGGAAAAACAGATGTTCAACGACGTAATCCGATTCTTTTTGGATACCTTGGATCAGTTGGCTGACAATTTTATTGAATGGTTCTTTTTGCTTCTTTAACTGTTTAAAATGATTATTTTTTTGTAAAATCTCAGAAAACGTAGCGTCTGTTTGCACAAATCCCGCATATAAGCGCGGTTGTGTTTGTCCATTCACGCCTTCAGTTTTGAAATACACAGCCACGCCGATCGGCGCAAAGAAAAGAACCATTTTGGCTAAAGAAGAAAGTGGTTTAGGTTGATCATCTTGAAAGTGCCAGCTAAAGTTAAACGCGTTATCTTTGGCCACGCCGATCGGAGAGAATACCATTTCTTCAAAATTGTAAAAAGCGATATGTTCATGAAAGAAAAGACAGTGATTCAACTTCGTTTTAACGTCTTCACGAATTTGGGCAATATCTTTCTTTTTCCACCCCCGTTTCCACTGTTTGAACACTTTATAGTCTTTATGTTGATCTAAAAAAGCGTGCACTTCTTCCGAAGAAGTCGCTTGTTTCAATACTTGCTCCAAACCTAAATCACAAACAACAGGAACTATGTAGCTTTTTTGAAATTCTTCAATATGCTCTTCTAAATTTAAATTGTTTTTAGATACATTTAAAAATGAAACTTGACCAAAAAACGCCTGAAGAATGGCAGCTTTAAAATAATTAAAAGTCAGCTTCTCATTCACTTCCGTTTCATGAAGCACTTCCTTAAAAGAACGAACACAGTCTGTTAAGATCTCAAACTGTTCATATTTTTTTATTTGCTTCATTTTTTCCAAGATATGTTCTAGTTCTTTGTTAGGATAATATTTTAGCACTTTCTTTCCTATTTCCATCGTTTTTTTGATGGAAGATACAGCGTTTTTAAATTGCTCCTCTTTTTTCGCTTGTTCCATGTATGTGTCGAGCTTCTCACTTTCACGTCTCGCAACGCTGTACTCATCCAACAAATACAAAAAATACGCCCGCGGCAACTGCGGCAATACCTTCGTATCAAGTTCGATTCCCCACGGTTGGACGACAATGCTGCTTTTGTATTCATCATGGATGATCCCTTGCTTTTGTCCGTACTCAAAGACGCGGTAGAGACCGACAAGCCCCATATTGATCATCCACTCGCCCATCCTCAGTTCAACTTTCATCCTTTCACCTCCTCCACTTCCAGCATGCCAAATCCTTGGTTGCGGCGTTTGGATAAACCGAGCTGATACAGCAATTGCAAATCATTAGGATGTCCTGTGATCTCAAAAAAACCATGGTACGCAGTGAAATACAAATAGGACTGATGCCCAAATTTACGCTCAAACTCCCGATTTGACTCTTTAACAACCATCTTTCTAAATTTAAGCGGTCGAATCAAAAGAGGCGTAAATAATCCAACTCCCCGATATTCAAATAAAATCAAATTGGCCAAATGATTGATATGCTTTTCATAGCTAGGGTCATTAGGTGAAACCGGCAATCCTTGTTCATCTTCGACTAAAATAGGGGAAAGAGTACGGAAGACAACTTTAGAACCACCCACTTGTTTTTCTTTTACGATGCTCATTTTTTTCCTTGACAATTGATAATGTTTGTATAAGAATTCCTTGTTTTTTTGTAAACCGTTATACACATTCAATAAAAACTCATAGTCTGGAGAACTAAGTATAATCGTTAATTCATCTAATCTGATTTCATCATGTTCATATTCAAAGTTTTTGAGAAAAACCGAAAAAACAAATGGTTTTGTCCGTTTTCCTTGTCGATACAATTTTTGATAATAGGACTCGTCTGATGCTTTTAATGCTTCTTTCATGATGGATACAATGGTCATCCGATAATTAATAGGTATTTTGTCGGTTTTAAACGTACATAAAATTCTCATGACACACCTCCCCTTAATACATATGTACTATTCTAAATCACTCCAGCAAAAAATGTTGTCATTATTTGTCGAAATACTCTGTTTTTTATCGATCTATGTTCACCTCATTGCCCTGAAGCACAGGCGGCGTATCATAAAAAAGGGCATACTGTTCGGGGTGTTTCTGAATATATATTTTTTCTAAAAAAATGAGCAATCTTGATACAACAATAAAAATTTTATCTTTTCAGCCTCTCCTTTTTAGATAGACGACCATAACAAACGTTCGACATCATGTAAGAATAAAACCTAATTTTATATGTAAACCTCAAATTCATGTAGCTTTTAAATAATGATATGTCTAAATCGCAACAATTCCATTATTTAACATAAACTAATTTTTTCAATGACTAAGTTCTGTTTGCTTTCTGCTAGATAGAACTAACCTCTTACATGAAAAGCGGCCTCTTATTCAAGAAGGCCGCTTTCTTCTACTTCACTCCGCTTCTACGCTGACTTCTGCGCTAATAATGAGCGCAATTGACGCTGTAATAACAATCCCCATCACCATGGCGAACATCCCTTTTTCCTCCCTTAACGGTTGTTTATTTTTATTTTACATCGATGAAACGCAGGGAACTCAGCCGGTTTTTGAACAATTTGCGAAATTCGTTCTAGAGGCAATCAAGATGTCTATAGTCCATAAGTCCTTGTTAAATAGCCATCATATTAATTGTAAGTAATCCGGCCTATAAAACCATGAAAGAAAGCCGATCCTTCCTTTGTGAAGGATCGGCTTTCTATAGAGACATTTCGTCCTCATCTTCAAGCATTCGCCTGCATGCGGCTGAACGGCGCAGAAAATAGATCGAAGCGGCCAAAAAAGCCGCGATCGCAATAAGGATCAATGGCTTTTTGCCGGCTTCGAGCGCACCAGGTAAAATCACACCGAGATAAAACAGCGCGCCGATCGCCAACAAAACGAGACTGTACATTTTATAATCATTCGCCTTCGCGCGAAGCTGCTTTCGTTCCCGTTGACGCAATTCCGCTTCCCTCCCTGATCCGTGCTTCTCTTTTCACTGTACCATAGGAAGGCGAAAAGAAGGCGATGTAATTTATGCCAATGCTTGTGTTAAATCCTCTAGCAAGTCTTCCACATCCTCAAGACCAACCGAAATACGGACAAGTCCATCAGTAATGCCAAGCTCTTCACGCCGCTTTTGTGGAATGGAAGCATGTGTCATTTTTGCTGGAAGCGAAATCAAGCTTTCTACAGCTCCAAGGCTTTCCGCAAGGGTAAAATATTGAACGCGGTTTAATAACTGATCCGCTTTTTCAGCGCTTCCCACATCAAACGATACCATGCCGCCAAAGCCGCGCATTTGCTTTTTCGCAATTTCATGATTCGGATGCGTTTCAAGTCCTGGATAGTAGATGTTTTTCACTGCTGGATGTCCTGCTAAAAACTCAACAATTTTACGCGTATTTTGCTCGTGCTCTTCCATGCGGATACCGAGCGTTTTTATACCGCGCATTAACAGCCATGAATCCTGCGGGCCGAGAATGCCGCCAGTTGAATTTTGAATAAAATGCAAATCTGTAGCTAACGGCTCCGAATTTACAACAACAAGCCCTGCGACCACATCACTGTGACCGCCCAAATATTTCGTTGCGCTATGAACGACGATATCCGCACCAAGCGCAATCGGTGTTTGCCAATATGGAGTGCTGAAGGTGTTATCGACAATCGTCAGCAATCCGTGCCGTTTGGCGATGGCGGCCGCCTCTTTCAAATCCGTAATTTTTAATAACGGGTTGGTTGGTGTTTCGATGTAGATGGCTTTTGTGTTCGGACGCAGCTGTTTTTCAATGTTCGTTAAATCGCTTGTATCCACAAATGTCGATTCAATGCCAAGGCGGTGGAGCACTTTTGTCATGACACGGTACGTACCGCCATACACATCATCCGTTAAAATGACATGATCGCCGCTATTAAACAGCATCATGACCGCTGTAATCGCCGCCATGCCTGAACTGAAGGCAAAGCCTGCATAGCCTTCCTCAAGGTCTTTTATAAGCTCTTCTAGAGCATGGCGTGTTGGGTTTCCTGTGCGGGAATATTCATAGCCTTTATGTCCGCCGACGCCCTCTTGCTTATACGTACTCACTTGATAAATCGGCACTGATACGGCTCCCGTATGCGGATCGCCAGCAATTCCGCCATGAATAAGCTTCGTTTTCCGTCTCATTGTTATATCCCACCTTCGTAAATTTTTTTGCTTAAATACCGTTCGCTGCTATCTGGAAAAATCACGACAATATGGGTCCCAGGCGGCGCCTGAAGAGCCTCAAGCATAGCGGCGTGGAAAGCGGCGCCTGAAGAGCTGCCAACGAGCAAACCTTCTTTTGCTGCTAATTCCTGCACGCGTCGGAAAGCATCTTCATCCGTGATCGTATGAATGGCATCAAAGTAGCTCTCATCCATATATTCTGGAAGAAACTCCATACCGATCCCTTCCGTTTTATGCGGCCCCGGCTCTCCTCCATTTAAAATGGAGCCTTCTGGTTCAACAATGACGGTTTTGATGCCCGCATTTTTTTCCTTCAAAAATTGCGCCGTTCCCATGAATGTTCCACCTGTTCCCGCACCAGCTACAAAAATATCAATGTTTCCATCAAGCTGCTCCCAAAGCTCTGGACCGAGCGTTTTGTAATACGTTCTTGGATTCGCTGGATTGGCAAATTGCTGTGGGCAATATGAATTTGGAATTTCTGCTAGCAGTTCTTTCGCCTTTTTAATCGCTCCCTGCATTCCATCGCTCATCGGTGTATGAACAACTGTTGCGCCAAGCGCCCGCATGAGCTGCTGTTTTTCCACGCTGAATTTTTCCGGCACACAAAAAATCACATTGACGTTTTTGCCAATGGCCGCCAACGCTAATCCGATCCCTGTATTGCCAGCCGTAGGCTCAATAATGGTTCCACCTTCTTTTAGCTTGCCGCTTTCAAACGCATCCTGCAGCAATTCTTGGCCAAGGCGATCTTTTACGCTTCCACCCGGATTCAAATATTCCAGTTTAGCAAACAAACGCACGCCTTTTGGCAGAGGGAATCGGGTAATTTCCACAATCGGAGTATTTCCGACTAATTCGTGAACACTTTTGGCTACTTTCATGCTGTCACCTCTTTCTTCATCATGAAAAAAGGAGAGAGCATTCCCTCTCCTTCCTATGAATGTTTTAATTCATCCACCATCATTTGAACAAGCTCGGAAGAATGGAGCGCTGCTTTGTGCAAAAATTGCTCAAATGACACGTTTGATTCTTTACCAGCAATGTCAGAAAGGGCGCGAATCACAACGAACGGGACGCCAAATTGGAAGCATACTTGCGCAATGGCTGCCCCTTCCATCTCCACTGCATGCAAATCTGTTAGCTTCTCGCGCACAAATGCTACTCGTTCCGGATCGTTCATAAATGAGTCGCCTGTCGCAATCAAGCCTTTGACCACTTGGATTCCTTGAATGCGCTCAGCACTTGCTTCCGCGATAGCAACAAGTTTAGCATCCGCCGCATAGCGTGCAGGCATACCAGGTACCTGCCCATATTCATAGCCGAATACCGTCACATCAACATCATGATGAACAACCTCGCTGGAAATGACAATATCCCCCACATTGAGCGAAGCGGAAAATCCGCCTGCGGAGCCTGTATTAATCACATAATCCGGCCGAAAACGTTCAAGCAAAATCGTCGTTGACATGGCCGCATTGACCTTGCCGATTCCTGATTTTAATAAAATAACATCAACACCGTTTAATGTTCCTGTGTAAAATTCGCAATTGGCAGCAACCGTATCTTGACGGTTGTCCATTTTTTCTCTTAAAATGGCGACTTCTTCTTCCATCGCTCCAATAATTGCTACCTTCATCCCTTCAACCTCTTTCACCTATTGTTTCGTAGCCTCCATCAACCAAACAAAACGGTTCATCGGTACAAAAGATACAGAGAATCCGTGCTTCGTAAACATGCTCTCAAGCACCGGCAATGTCGGATAGTATTCGCGCTTTAAATCTTCAGCCAAATCATGAAACCCTTTTTCCTTTGCTTCGATGACCATTTGCTCGAAAGCCTCGCGATCGACGAAAGCTGTATCCGCAAACACTATTTTACCACCTTTGTTCAGCATCTTTCCATACTGGCTAATCGCTTGTTCTTTTTCTTCATCTGTCAGGTGATGGAAAGCATATGTGCTGACAATCGTATCAATCGGTTCATTCGGCAATGGAAAGCTTAAAAAATCGCCGTCCTGAATCGTGACCGTATCGCCCAGCTTTTCAAACGCCTTTTGGCGCATCGGCTCCGAAGGTTCAATACCATAAACCGTTTTGCCGCTGCGAAGCAATTTTTGCGTTAAATTTCCTGTGCCGACGCCAAACTCCAACACAACATTTCCTGATTTTCCAACAACTGTATTTAAAATCGTATCATATTCAGCAAATACATCTCGATATTGCTCGTCATGTCCATGAACAGATTCATCATATGACTGTGCCCACGTTTCAAATAAATCAAGGAATTCTCTACCCATCGATGTCACACTCCAAAATTTTTATAATTCATATAAGTATACTATGAATTAACTGCTATGCTGTTCTCAATCTATCATATTTTTTTCATTTGTTCAATGAAAATATGCTACACTACATGTGTATATAGAGAATTGGGCAGGTCCATTATTTTCGTTGCTTCGGTTAGGCGATTGTTTGATTCCGACGGTCGGGTGACCGAATTATATTGTGCTGCTTCCAAACCAATGAATTGGACTCGTCATTTGCTTCTCTGTCACGCACTTTAGCGTGACGACGGCACGTTCACTTGCGTCCGATCACCGAAAAATAGAGCTTTTCCAAGCAATCATAAGCGCAATTGCCTATTTGTATAAATTAAGAAGGAGGGATAGCCATTGAACATTTCGCTTGACTTGATCCAAGATAAAGTCGAATGCTTTGAAGCCGCAGATTTAGCCACCTTAGAGAAAAAAATCAATGAACAAATCGAGCATAATAAAGCGCTTTTGCTCGAGGTTCATCATGTTTCCCATCAAATGCACGTCTCAGCAAACGGACAACGGTTTTACAGCGCCGTTGTTCATTTCAAAGCCAAAAAATAAACGGATTTCTCGCTTATGGAGAAATCCGTTTAATTTTTTAGCTGCTGCATTTTCGTCGGTTTCCATCCTTGATTTTCCACCCATTCAATATACACGCGATATTTGGCGCTTTTGTCCTTAGGAGAAATGGTAGCCACCGCTTTATTCGGACCATTGTTGCCAATAAACCACACAATCATATCTGCTGGCGACACTCCAGTGGCATAGCTGACAGCATCCAGCATTTCCTTCCAATCGACTGAATTCTCGTCAAATTGAGTGACATGCGGCTCTGTTTGCGTCGTCCCAATTGGCTGCCACGATGGATTAATAATTTCCTTCAACACTCCAGAAGAAGGATCGCCAGCTGTTTCAATTACTTCCTGTGATGGTTGTTCTTCTTCGGATGGCTGTTCCTCTTCATCAGCTGTTTCACCGTCCTTCTCTTGTGTTGTTTTTGTATCGCCTATTTCTACTTCCACCTTTTCATCTTCCTCTTCTTTTTTCTTTATGACTTTTTCTTTTGTCGCTGGCTGTGCGCTGTCCTTATCATCGTGCGAGAAAAGCAGCTGCCAGCTAAAAAAGATAATCAGCATTAACACGCACACAAGAGCGATATTTAACACGCGATTGATCTTTCGGCGTTTGGCACGCTGTTCAAAACGCGAATTCATTTCTTTTTCTTTTGCCAATCCTATCCCTCCCTGCGTCCTTACGATCGTTTTTATTGTAACATTTTGCTTCATCCTCATAAACGATTTCTTGATGATTTCGGATTTCCGTCCTATGAATGTTGTTTCGTATCAAACTCATATATTCTCTTGACAATATCATAAAATACATCATTTGTCACAGCTTGTGAGTTCGGACTGTCAAGATCAACAACAACCAGCACATATTTAGGCGCTTCTGCTGGAAAATAGCCCGCAAACCATTTATTAATCAGCGCTTCTCCATTTGCCGCCTTTTTTTCCGTTTGCGCCGTTCCCGATTTGCCTGCTACCGCATAGGGAAGCGTTTGAAATCTCCGGCCTGTGCCGCGCTCATCGGTAACGACCTTGCGAAGCAGCTCCTGCAATTTCGTCACTGTCGACCGCAACAGTGATCCTTCATTCGAAAACGGCTGCTTATGAAACGAAAAGAAGGTGGTTCCATTTTTATAGAGCATCTTCTCGACGGCTCTTACCTGTTCTGCTTCTCCTCCCCTAGCAATCGTGGCCATCATGTTAGCGATAGCAAGCGGAGAAACACGGACATTTTTCTGTCCAATCGACGTTTGCGCTATGGCTAGAGGAACGGACTTGTCGCTTTTGTCATACCAAATCGTCCCGCTTTTTTCTTCAGGAAGCTGGCGGAAATTTTTAAAATGATATACATCTCCCTCCCAGCCGACAAGCGGATACAAACCAAGCATTTGCGCATATTGTTCAATGACGTTAGGGTCTTGCTTGACAAGCTCTTTTCCTAAAGTAGCAAAAGCGTTGTTGCAGCTGACAGCAAAACTTTCATCGAAAGGCAGCACGCCATAAGAATGCTCCGTATCAGGGGTAGCGCCGTCAATTTTTCGACTGCAATCAAATGCTCGTTTGTTAGTAGCCACCCCTTTATCGATAGCAGCAGCAGCGATCACCGTTTTAAAGACCGAGCCAGGAATTTGCGGGAGAAGCATTTGATTTTCCGCGGCATTATTTTTATATGGATCGCGCGGATCCATCGCTGGTCGGCTGGCCATCCCCAAGACGCTATTTGTCTCTACATCCAGCAGCACAGCTCCACCTTTTTTCAATTGGTGCTCCTCTAATACCTTCTCCATTATTCGCTGCAAGTCGCGATCGAGTGTTGTCTGAACCGTAATCGGATAAAAAGGATTTCCCGGATCGTTATATTTCACATCAATGCCAAATAACGGCCCGCCTTCTGCATCGACATGGTATAACAGCTTTGTTTCTCCCTCAGGCAGCAAAAATTCATCAAATGCCTTTTCTAATCCATGAATCCCGATTTTTGTGTGCGGCGAAAGGTTCCGGTCACGATAACGCTCTCGCAGCAGTTGCGGATCCTCTCGTGTAAAACCGAGCAGATGTTCAGCATACGGATGCTCCAATGGATATTGTTTATTAATGGCCAGGACACCAGGAATGTGGAGCTGGTTAATTTTTTTTATTTCGTTCTTTGTTAATGAAAGCGGTCTGTCTTCCGCTAAAAGCACAAACGGTTCTTTCGCATCTTGTAGCTGTAAACGAATGGAGCTTGCGGAAACGTGTAAAATGTCCGCCACCTTTTCCACTGGCCAATCCATTTTCTTTAAAAAAGGAAACAAGATAAGGGAAGGAACAGATTGTTCTGCAAGCGGCTGACCGCTGCGATCCACAAACGTTCCGCGCCCATCGCTAATGACCATTTCTTGTGTTCGCTGAGCCACGCTTTCCTCAATTAAATTCACATGATTTTTTGAAAATGATTCCGTGCTCACTAGTTGAATTTGGACAAGACGGCCAATTAATAAAAAAATGCCAAGTTGTATAAGTGCACTCATGATGATCATCCGTTTTTTGCTCATAAAAAACACCTCGTCTTCATTGTTGACGAGGTGTAAGATTTTAAAACCTTTTCTATTACTGTACAGCTACGATTTTGACAAGCATCTCGCCGCCAGGTGTTTGTACGCTGACTTCATCGCCTACTTTTTTCCCGATTAGCGATTTAGCAATTGGTGAATCATTGGAAATTCTTCCTTCAAACGGATCCGCTTCAGCGCTTCCGACAATCGTATATGTTTCTTCTTCACCATCAGGTAGCTCAACAAAAGTCACAGATTTTCCAAGAGATACGATATCTGGATTTTCAGTGTCTTCTTCGATAATTTGCGCATTGCGAATCATGTTTTCTAATGTTTGGATACGTGATTCTACAAAGGCCTGTTCATCTTTTGCCGCATCGTACTCGGAGTTTTCGGAAAGATCGCCAAATCCGCGTGCGATTTTGATGCGTTCAACGACTTCCTTGCGCTTGACCGTTTTTAAATATTCAAGCTCCTGTTCAAGCTTCTCCTTCCCTGCTTTCGTCATTGGATATTGTTTTTCATTTGACATATCCCCTTACCTCCTTAAATATTTATGTATATAAAAGGTACGAACGGCAAAGCGCGTTCGTACAAATAAGGCTTTATGAATATGCATATCCCTTAAGCCAAATGTCCGCGAACGGTAAGAAACGTTCATCCTTCATATGTTATCTATGCTATGTTATTACAAAAAAGACTTTTGTTCAAGAATTGTTTGAATTTTTGTAACCATCAAATCGATCGCTACGTGATTGTGACCGCCTTCCGGAATAATAATATCGGCATACCGCTTCGTCGGTTCAACAAATTGGTTGTGCATAGGACGAACGACTGAAACATACTGGTCAATCACGGATTCCAATGTTCGGCCGCGCTCGTTAATATCGCGCTGCAGCCGGCGAATAATCCGAATATCGGCATCTGTGTCTACATATACTTTAATATCCATTAAGTTGCGCAATCTCTCATCTTCTAATACGAGAATTCCTTCTAAAATAATCACATCTTTCGGTTCGACATAAATGACTTCATCCGCTCTTGTATGCAGCGTGTAATCGTAAACCGGCTTTTCGATCGGCTCATAGCTGAGCAGCTTATGCAAATGCTCAATTAATAAATCATTATCAAAAGCTAAAGGGTGATCATAGTTTGTTTTTAGACGCTCTTCAAATGGAAGATGGCTTTGATCTTTGTAGTAATAATCCTGCTCAAGCATTAAAATCGAATGCCCTTGAAAATGCTCATAAATGGCTCTGACAACACTCGTTTTCCCCGAACCGGAGCCGCCTGCGACTCCGATCACCACCGGCTTCTTCCCCATCTTAGCGCTCCTTTCTCATCATGTTGTACGGGAAGACATCTTTTTCTACTTTAAATTTTACGATTTGTAAAGGATGGCGCGCTGCATCGATCTCGTTTCCATCTTCATCCCAGATCGTGCCCACCACTTGGGTAAAGTTATCGATTTCCGGACCAAAAAATTCAACAACATCGCCAGGTTTAAAGAAATTGCGTTGCTGTAAAGTCACCATTTTCGTATCGCGGTCATAGTCCAACACAAAACCAGCAAAATCGTAGGTTGTTTTTTTGCTGTGCACCCCAAACATCTGTTCTTTATATCCCGGCACCCCTTCAAAAAAGGCAGGTGCTGTATCACGGTTGGCACATTTATCAAGCTCATCGAGCCATTCCTTTTGAATCACAAAATGGTCTGGATCGGCACAATAGGCATCGATCACTTTGCGATAGACGCTGACAACGGTGGCCACATAATGAATCGACTTCATCCGTCCCTCAATTTTTAAGCTATCAATGCCCAATTCGATCATTTTTGGAATAGATTGAATAAGATTTAAATCTTTCGGGCTCATGGCAAACGGATCATCATTTTCATCAAATAAAGCGATTTCCTGGCTGCCGTCGAGCTTGTACAAATCATAATCCCAGCGGCATGATTGACAACAGCCGCCGCGGTTGGAATCGCGAGCCGTCATATGGTTACTCAAGACACATCGCCCTGAGTAGGCGATACACATCGCCCCATGGATGAAGGTTTCTATTTCAATATCCACCTTCTCTTTAATTTCACGAATTTCCTCCGCACTTGTTTCACGGGCCAGCACGACGCGCTCCAGTCCTTCTTCCTTCCAAAATTGCACCGCTTTCCAGTTAGCCAAAGATTGCTGGGTGCTTAAATGCACCTCTAGCTTTGGCGCTACCCGGCGAGCCGTTTCAATGATCAGAGGATCCGCCACGATAATGCCATGCACACCCGCTTCCTCAAGCCCCTGTAAATACTCCTCAAGTCCAGGGATATTTTCGTTATGAGCATAAATGTTTGTCGTCACATAAATTTTGGCACCATATTTATTGGCAAATTGGACTCCTTCTGCCATTTCTTCAAGCGTAAAATTGTCGGCGTTGGAACGAAGCCCATATTCTTGGCCGCCGATAAAGACAGCATCCGCTCCATAATGGACAGCTACTTTTAATTTTTCTAGGTTACCGGCAGGAGCAAGCAGCTCAGGCTTTTTCACAATCACACGCTTTCCATTCACGATTTGCGAAATTTGATCATTTTTCAACATACCGCTCCCTCCTTTATGTTGCATTTAATAAATCGTTTCTTTAAAAAAGAATCCTGTATCTAAAGGACGATGCTTTGGCTGAATCGCTTCAATTTCCTCCAACAGCTGCATTTTTTCCACTTCATACTGCTCGCGGTTCCCCGCACATAAATCAATGGCACGGCGATAGATCGCTGTCACCTTCGTAATATAGTCCGATTCATGAAGCACACCGTCAATTTTAAAGCTATCGATTCCCGCATCCACCATTTCCTCAAGCTCGTCAATAATGCAAATATCATTCGGGCTCATAATGTGCGTCCCGTTTTCATCCTCAAAAATCGGATATTTGTTACCACGCTCTTTGTCATGCAGAAACATTCCTTTTTCATACTTTTGCTTTTCAACTTCCATCATTTTTCCTTGATATTCAAAATAGTTGCCGATGAGCGACCGCTTTGATTGAAACATACATGTCATTCCATGCACTTGCACTTCAATCTCCACTTCTGCATGTTCTTTAATCTCCATAATGGCATCCATATTTAATTCACGTGCTAAAACCGCGCGTTTCGCGCCCTTTCGCCCCCAGTAGTTGCATGTATACCAATTGGTTGCCGTTGTTTCCGTATTCCAATGAAGCCTCATATGCGGAGCTACTTCACGTACAGTCATTAATACAGCAGGATCTCCAAATACGATAGCATCCACGCCGCTATCAGCTAAAAAACGAATATACTCACCTAGTTCGTCTATTTTCTCATTATGAAAAATCGCATTCATCGCCGCATACACGCGAATCCCATGCTGGCGGGCCACTTCCACCGCTTCCGCCATTTCAGCGCGCTTAAACTCTCCAGCTAAGCGCAAACCATAGCGTTGTTCGCCAACTATAACGGCATCCGCTCCTGCCTGCGCCAAAGCATGGATATGGGAAACGTCTGTCGGTGTTACAAGCAATTCTGGTTTTTTCACTGTTTCTCACCTCTTTTTCTCGATATGGCAATGCCGTCGCCGACCGGCAAAATGACGGTATCATAAGCTTCATTTTGCATCAGCCACTGATTATATTGGCGAATTTTCTTCACAAGCGAACGAATTCGCTTATTTTCAATCCCATCTCCTGCCGCCACAAGCCCTTTAAAAAGGACATTATCGGTAATGATAACGCCACGGGGAGCCAAAAACGGCTCGTACATTTCAAAAAACCGCTGATACTGCCCTTTTGCTGCATCGATAAAAATGGCATCAAATGGGGCATATTTTTCTACTTCGCTGGATACTTCAAGCGCATCGCCAAACAGCGCATGAATCTGATGAGCTGTTTTGGTTCGCTCTATATAAAAAAGCGCGTTTTCATACCGCTCTTGATCGCGTTCGACCGTAACGATCGTCGCATTCGGCAGCGCCAGCGCCATCCGAATAGCCGAATAGCCAATCGCTGTTCCGATTTCTAAAATGCGCATTGGCTGAATAAGACGCAAAACGTGCAACACCACTTCGATCCCGACAGCATCCATAATGGGCACACGATGCTCTTGGGCATAATCTTCCATTTCTTGGATTACTGTTTCGCGTTTTGGCATAAGATCTTGCAAATAGCGAATGATGTCATGCGATAACAAACGTGCTCCTCCTCGTAAAAATAAGAGTCCACATTAGACTCTTATGAACGAAATATATAGGATCATACCCATAACTTTATATATACTATCATAAAACGGGCAGAAATGCGAAATATTTATTCTTTTCCAATATACTTTGCCTTTTCGCGATTATGCTCAGCCAATGTGCTCGTAAAAATGACTTCGCCGGCTGGAGTAGCAAGAAAATAGAAATATCCGGTTTCTGCCGGCTCCAAAGCCGCCTCAATCGACATCTCTCCCGCATTTGCGATCGGGCCTGGCGGCAATCCTTGATGGATGTAAGTGTTATAAGGAGAATTGACCTTTAAATCTTCATAATAAACGCGTTCTTTATGCTTTCCTAGTGCGTAAAGCACCGTTGGGTCGGTTTGCAGCGGCATTCCGATGCGCAGACGGTTATAAAATACGCTCGCAATTTTTTGACGGTCAGCCTTTTCCGTTGCTTCTGCCTCAATGAGTGAAGCCATTGTCAATAGCCGATGGGTCGTAAATCCTTTCTCGGTTTTCTTTTCTTCATATTTTGCAAGCACTTCTGCCGTTTTGGCGATCATTGGCTCGATAATAGCAGGTAGCGGCGGTTTTTTTTTCGGGAAGGAATAAGTCGCTGGAAATAAATATCCTTCAAGCGGATAACGAATATTTTTGTTTAAGATATCTGGCGACAGAACCATCGGATATTTTTTGATCAGCTCTTGAATGTAAGCACGGTCATTAAGCTGATTCATGACCTGTTCCTGCTTATACCCTGTTTTTTGAGCGATAATCGTCGCGATTTGCGTTAACTGTTTTCCTTCCGGAATCGTGATTTTCAGCTTCATTTCCCTCATCACTTTTCCTGTTTTTAGTGAGGAAATGATTTCTTCTAACGTCATCGAGCGAGTCAATTGATAGTTTCCTGCCTGAAAATCAGCATGATTTTTAAATTTGACATAGTAGCGAAATACAGCCGCGCTTTTGATGATCCCCTTTTTTTCAAGGATTGCAGCAATATCGCTTACAGAAGAGCCAATGGGAATCGAGACTTGAACGGTTTTTTTATCCTCTGGATCGACAGGCTGAAGTGCAGATCGAATATATACATAACCGCCTATAACGGTTGTCAGCAACAATACGCAAACAAGCGCGCTAATCATAAAGACCACTTTTCTTACTGTTTGGATATCCTTTGAAGCAAATCCATTATGGTCCATATAATCCCTCCCTTCATTCTCGAGATATTATACTACAAATTTCTGCTTTTTTCTTCTATCTCTTATTTTTTTCTACAAAAAAAGACGGCCTTACCCGGCCGCCTTAGGAATTTATTCCTCGTCTTCTTCCTGATCCGCACAAAATGTATTCCATACTTCTTCGATCATATCCCATTCTTCTTCCGTTTCGATCGGCTGAAGTTCTCCTTCCTTCTCGCCTTCTCCTGAAATAAAAGCGGAAACGTGAATCTCTGTTTCTTCCTCGTCCTCGTACTCAACCCCAATAGGATAATAAAAAACGTACGACTTTCCAAAGTCCTCAGATTCAAATGTGAATAATACCTCGCATAGCTGCTCGTTTCCGTTTTCGTCTACGACTGTAATCTGCTTATCACCATGTTCCATGTTATTTCCTCCAATTATCGTTTACTGTCAAGATACGACTGCAGAATGATGACGGCTGCCATTTTATCGATCACTTGGCGCCGTTTTTTTCGGCTTACATCCGCAGCGATCAACATACGTTCTGCCGCTGTTGTCGACAGACGCTCGTCCCATAAAATAACGGGCAAGGAAAATTGGCGTTTCAGCCATTCCGCAAAACGCTGGCTCGCTTCACCGCGTGGGCCAACTGTGCCGTTCATATTTTTAGGAAAACCGAGCACAATTGTTTCCACCTGATATTCTTCCATAATTTCACGAAGCCGCTCCAAGCCAAATTGCTTTTTTTCCTCATCAATCGGAATGGTTTCTACTCCTTGAGCGGTCCAACCGAATTCATCGCTCACGGCCACCCCGAGCGTTTTTGTCCCTAAATCTAATCCTAATATGCGCATAAATCAATCCTTTCAACGACTCTGTAAATAGAATTTCACCAATTCTTCAATTAATTCATCCCGTTCAATTTTCCGAATAAGCGTACGAGCATCTTTATGACGAGGGATGTAAGCTGGGTCGCCAGATAGCAAATAGCCGACAATTTGATTGATCGGATTATACCCTTTTTCTTGAAGAGCCTCATATACTGTCAATAATACTTCGCGAATATTCGTTTCTGGCGGCTCTTCCGAAAAATTGAACCGCATCGTTTGATCAAATGAGCTCACCGTTATGCACCTCGCTCTCCATTCACACTGGCATCGCCATACCTTACATCCATTGTACACCATTAGAGTGAAATTATAAAATGGATTTTACCCATTCTTCGACAAATTGCAAGGCTTCTCCTATTTTTTGCGGGTCTTTTCCTCCCGCTTGAGCCATGTCGGCGCGGCCTCCCCCGCTGCCTCCACAACGAACAGCCACTTCTTTAATCAGTTTGCCTGCATGATAGCCTTTTTCAACTAAATCTTTGGTTACGCCCGCAATGAGGTTTACCTTCTCGCCTTGTACGGAAGCAAGGACGATCACAGCTGAACCAAGTTTTTGTTTCAGTTCATCCACCATTGTGCGCAAGCTAGTCATATCTGCCGCATGGACTTTGCTTGCTAAAACTTGAATGCCGTTTACTTCTTGTACTCGATCGGCCAGATGAGCGGCTTCCATATTGCTGAGGCGCGCAGCTAACGATTCATTTTCACGCTGTAGCTGGCGGATTTCATTCATTAATGCTTCAATTCTTCCGACTACATCTTTTGGATTCGCTTTTAATTGCTGCGCTGCTTCCTGTAATAAAGCAAGCTGATCATTCATAAAACGGTAGGCGGCTTCTCCCGTGACCGCTTCAATCCGGCGCGTGCCAGCCCCAATGCCCGATTCGGACACAATTTTAAAAAGACCGATCGCTGCCGTGTTCGTTACATGGCAGCCGCCGCAAAGCTCTAAGCTGTAGTCCCCCACCTGAACAACGCGGACAATGTCGCCATATTTTTCACCAAAGAGCGCCATTGCTCCCATCGCTTTCGCTTCTTCAAGCGGCTTATAATCAATCTGAACAGGAAGGCTGCGCCAAATTTGCTCATTAACAATCGCTTCAATTTTCTCTAGCTCTTCTTGTTTCACTTGTCCAAAATGCGAGAAGTCGAAACGCAAACGTTCTGGAGTGACCAGCGATCCCGCCTGATTGACGTGCGTACCAAGGACATCTTTCAGCGCTTGGTGCAGCAAATGGGTGGCTGTATGGTTTTTGACAATACGGTTGCGTTTTTCTTCAAGCAGGTAGGCCTGATAAGTTTCGCCTTTCTTCAGTGTTCCCTTTTCGACCACCACATGATGCAAATGCTGACCATTTGGCGCTTTTTGCACGTCTTTTACATAAGCTTTCGCCGCTTCTCCTTCGATAAAGCCTTGATCGGCGATTTGACCGCCGCTTTCTGCATAAAATGGCGTCACATCAAGTATAATTTGCGCTTCTTCTCCTTCTTTTATTTCCTCAACAAGCTCGCCATTCTTCACGATAACAGCAATAGAAGAAGAAGTATGGAGCTCGTCATAGCCAACAAATCGGCTCTCTACTTTGAGGGCGCCAAGTAAGCTGTCCTGCACTTGCATCGAATCGACATCTTGGCGCGCCGCGCGAGCCCGCTCGCGTTGACGCTCCATTTCTTGTTCAAAGCCGGCATGATCAATCGTCATTCCTTCTTCGGCGGCATATTCTTCTGTCAATTCAACTGGGAATCCATATGTGTCGTAAAGGCGGAACACATCTGTTCCAGAAATAGTGCGGCTGCCATTTGCTTTTTCTTTTTGGATAACGCTTGACAAAATGGCTAATCCTTCATGAAGCGTCTCATGGAAACGCTCTTCCTCATTTTTAATCACTTTTTGAATAAACTCCGTTTTTGCTTTCACTTCCGGATAGTAGTCAACCATAATTTCACCGACTGTCGGCACTAATTCATACATAAACGGACGGTTGATATTCAGTTTTTTCGCATACCGCACCGCTCGGCGAAGCAGGCGACGCAATACATAACCGCGTCCTTCATTGGACGGCAAAGCGCCATCGCCAATCGCAAACGTCACCGTCCGAATATGGTCAGCGATCACTTTAAACGCGACATCTTTTTCCGCATCCACGCGGTATGTTTCGCCGGAAATTTGTTCCGTTGCTTGAATAATTGGCATAAATAAATCGGTATCAAAGTTAGTAGGCACATCTTGTATGATAGAGCACATGCGCTCCAAACCCATGCCTGTATCAATATTTTTCTTTGGCAGCGGCGTATAAGTGCCATCTGGATTATGGTTAAATTGAGAAAAAACAAGATTCCATACTTCTAAATAACGCTCATTTTCGCCCCCCGGATATAATTCTGGATCATTTGGATCATTACCGAATTGCTCCCCGCGGTCATAAAAGATTTCAGTATTCGGTCCGCTCGGGCCTTCTCCAATATCCCAGAAATTCCCTTCCAAACGAATGATCCGTTCTTTCGGCAACCCAATTTCTTCATGCCAAATTTCAAACGCTTCATCATCCTCCGGATGAATCGTAACAGATAAGCGGTCAGGATCAAAACCAATCCATCTTTTGCTTGTTAAAAACTCCCAAGCCCAATGGATCGCTTCACGCTTAAAATAATCGCCGATCGAGAAATTTCCGAGCATTTCAAAAAACGTATGGTGGCGCGCCGTTTTGCCGACATTTTCGATATCGTTTGTACGAATGGATTTTTGGGCATTACAAATGCGCGGGTTATCTGGAATTACGCGCCCATCAAAATATTTTTTTAATGTCGCGACTCCGCTGTTGATCCATAGGAGCGACGGATCGTCAATCGGAATTAAAGACGCGCTTGGTTCTACCGAATGTCCTTTTTCTTTAAAAAAGTCTAAAAACATTTGCCTAATTTGTGCTGATGTAAGCTTTTTCATCTTTCGTGCCTCCTTTAGTCATATTTATGGTATAAAAAATAAACTCCCATCCCTTGCTCAGGGACGAGAGTTACGCTCGCGGTACCACCCTGCTTATGGACAAGACGTCCATCACCTCGATAAGCCGTAACGTGGCTGCTCCGTCAGGTTTTTCCTGCGCTCGGGATTAGCGTTCTGTTACCCTTCATCTGGAATTTCTTTCAGCCGCGGAAATTCCTCTCTGTGCGCACGGGCGCGTTAAGATGGACTGTAACATACTCGATCCTTCATCGCCTTGTATGTATACATGTATACCTTTTCATTCAAAGATTATAGACAAGCGGCTTTCGTTTGTCAATGTGTACTAAAACGCTCGCGCGCATGTAAAACAGCCACCTTTAAAACCGCCACAAAAGGAACAGCAATAATCATTCCCACAATTCCAGCAAGCTCCCCGCCTAAAAACAAAGAGAGCATAATAATTAAGGGATGCATATGCAGGCTTTTTCCAACAATCAGCGGCGACAAAACATTTCCTTCGAGAAATTGCAATAAAAAAATAATCCCCATCACAATCATCATCATTTTTGCTGAAATCGTCGCAGCCAAAAGGGCCGCCGGTATCGCTCCAATAATCGGGCCAAAATAAGGAATGACATTCGTTGCGCCAATAATGAGCCCCAATAAAAGCGGATAATTCATGCCGGCAATCCAAAGTGAAAGCGCAGCCACTCCGCCAATTAAAGTGCAAACAAATAACTGGCCGCGGATATAGTTTCCTAAAGACTCATCTACATCTTTTAGAAACTCGATTCCTTCTTTTCGCCACTTTTTCGGTGTTAGTCTCCAAACCGCTTGCTTCATTTCATCCATATCTTTTAACATATAAAAGGCGATAAATGGTACAAGTAAAAAGACCATCGCTGAATTTAAGATGCTTTTAACGCTCGTAACCGCCTTTGTCAACCAAAGTCCAAGCAAGGCCTCCACTTCAAGAATAGAGGTTTCCACGCGTTTGTGCATTTCTTTGGGCCATTTCGCTGTTTGGTCATGGATTTTCGTCGTCCATCCATGATACGTATCCGCCAGCATCGGTAAGCTTTTGGTCAATTCCTGCAGCTGATCAAGCAGCACAGGAATCCCTTTGTATGCGCCATAGCCCACCCCTCCAAAAAACACGATATAAATCATTAAAATAGCTAGGGCTCTCGGAATTCCTCTTTTATGAATATACTCGACAAGCGGATGAAGCAAATAAGCGATAAAAGCCGCAATGATAAACGGAGTTAATACCGTAACAATGAGCCGTAAAACAGGCAGCCAGAAATCCCTCAATCTCATAATAAAATATAGAAGTATAACGACTAACAGCATTTTGGTAAGACGAATGAAAAAGCGCATTTGCTCATTTTGCACGAATACCCCTCCTGTTCCCATAGTTTGAAAAGATGGAGAGGAGATTATACATCAAAAAAGGGAAGCCTTTATAAAGGCTCCCCCCTCTTTGTTACATAAATGAACGCATCATTTTCTTTCCCATCTTCTTCATTTTCCGCATATTCATACCACCATTGCGTTGAACAAGCTGGTAAGCTGCAACGCCCAAACCAATAGCAGCGAGCGATTTCATTGTACGATTCATGGTCATTCCTCCTCGCTTCCCTTAAGACGAAAGCGTTCGTTCTTCATCGCTGAATAAATCATCAAGCGAGCTGAGCGTTCCGTCTTCTTCGACTTGATGAGTATGAATCATCCCTTTATTGATGCTTAATTCAATAAAACAGTTCCAGCAATAATATTGATTCACACCTATTTTTCCCAAATCCTTACTTTGGCAATTTGGACATTTCAACACAAAAAGGCACGCTCCTCTTCACATCATCATTTACCTGTTATGTTAGACAAGCAGCTGTAAAAATATACATGGCTAAGGAAGAGCGCTTGATGCGTGCCTTATGGTTTTATTTTGTTTCTTCTATCATAAAGTCATACGGTGAAACGTTTTCCATCCCGATCCCCGCATCATCCAACGGCAGCTCCGTTTCATCAGCAGGCTCAAACAGCTGTTGAATTTTTTCCGCTAATGTCGTTTGCCTCACCCCGTCATCACAGCGTGCCGTTCCGATGCGAAACGCTTCCTCCTCACCGCATAAAATTAAAAATTTTTTGCTTCTTGTCACCGCTGTATATAACAAATTCCGCTGTAGCATTCGATAATAGCTTTTCACCACCGGCAAAATCACAATCGGAAATTCACTGCCCTGCGCCTTATGAATCGAACAGCAATAAGCGTGGGTAATTTGTGTTAAATCCTGTCTTGTATAAGTCACTTCGTTTCCATCAAAGGATACGACAACCAAGTCCTGCTGTTCCGTATTCTCTTTCGCGTAAAAGATGGCGACAATTTCACCAATATCGCCATTAAACACATTTTGATCGGGTTGATTGACAAGCTGCAGCACCTTATCGCCAACGCGATAAACCGTTTCGCCGCTGGACAGCTCGCGCTTTTGTGGCGATTTCGGATTAAACAGCTCTTGAAGCGTTCGGTTGAGACGATCGATGCCGGCAGGACCGCGATACATTGGGGCGAGCACTTGAATATCTTTTACCGAATACCCTTTTTTCCACGCATTATCAGCAATTTGCCTCACGACATCAACCACTTGTTCAGCTTTACAGCGAATAAAGGAACGGTCTGTTTTCGGAGAGCTTAGATCAGCAGGAAGCTCCCCTTTTTTCATACAATGGGCCAATTCAATGATGGAGGATCCTTCTGCTTGACGATATACTTCGGTCAAGCGAATAGTAGGAATTCGCGACGTTTTTAACAAATCCTTTAATACTTGCCCCGGTCCGACTGACGGCAATTGATCCTCATCACCGACCAAAATGACTTGCATACCAGTTGGAAGAGACTTCAGCAATTGGTTAGCTAGCCATGTGTCCACCATGGACATTTCATCGACAATGAGCAAGTTTCCTTCAATCGGTTCATCTTCATGATGAGTAAATCCTTCTGCAGCATTATAACCAAGTAAACGATGGATCGTCATCGCTGGTAATCCTGTCGCTTCGCTCATTCGTTTTGCGGCTCTCCCTGTTGGCGCAGCAAGCAAAATCGGAAAAGGATTTTCTTTATGATAATCCTTCGGGTCAAGCGAAACGCCGTGGAGGTCGGCAAAAATCTCCACAATCCCTTTTATCACCGTTGTTTTTCCCGTTCCCGGCCCGCCTGTCAAAATAAACAGAGGGGAAGAAATCGCTTGTTGAATCGCGTCCTTTTGCAACGGGCCATATTGTACATCCAACCGCTCCTCCAACCGGCCGAGCGCCAGCAAAAATTCCGCTTCTGGAAATCCTGTTACCTTTTGTTCAAGCAGGCGCTTTATATTGGTGATGATTCCTTTTTCCGCAAAGTAAAGAGTCGGAATATAAAAGCGGCCATCTTCATGAATGACTTTTCCCTCTTTGGCTAGATCAAGCAGTTCACGCTCAATCATGTCAGGAGGAATGTCCTCTCCTCTTTTCGATTCAAGCAGCTGCTTAGCTTTAAAAAGCAACTGTTCTTTTGTCACATATACATGTCCCTCTTGCAAACAATCGCTTTCGATGACATATAAACAGGCGGCTCGGACACGATCTGGATGGCTGCCGGAAAGGCCGAGCTGCTGGCCTAACTCATCGGCTCGCCGAAACCCAATCCCTTCTACATCCTCGACAAGCTGATACGGATTTTTTTGAATGACATCAAGTGCAGCTTCTTTATATACTTGGTAAATTTTCATTGACAGCTGCGGACCAAAGCCGAACTGAGAAAGAGCAATCATAATTTGTTCAAGGCCTTGGTGCTCCTTTAACGTTTCGTATAGCTCTTTCGCTTTGCTTTTCGGAAGCTTAGGCACTTTCGCGAGCGCTTCCGGATCTGCTAGTATCACTGAAATCGCTTGGTCCCCGAGCGCTTCCACAATTTGTTCCGCTGTTTTCTTTCCGATCCCCTTAAACAAATCGCTCGATAAATAATAGATCAACCCTTCCTTTGTTTGCGGCATTTCTTTTCGAAAATACTCGGCTACATATTGCCGTCCAAATCTTGGGTGATCTTTAAAAGCGCCGTAAAACACATAAACATCATGTTCGTTCATACGCGGGAAATATCCAGTTACAACAACCTCTTGCTCGTCATACCCTTCATTCGTTTCTTCAACGTGAATGCGGACCACGGAATAAAGGTTGCTTTCGTTATGAAAAATAGTGACGATATGCGTCCCTTTAATAAACGATTTTTCCCCTAACGCCCATGATTCTTGCCGCTGCAATTGGAATCCCTGCCTTTTTTTATTTTTCCAGCGCTTTTTCCATCAATTTTTTCCCATGTCCTGCAAGCAAATGATCTGGCTGTATGGCAAGCGCTTTGTTAAACATATGAAGTGCCTGCTGTGCATCATCTTTATAAGCATAAGCCACTCCTAAATTATAATAGGCATCGGCATGCCCTTCATCTAAAGCGACGGTTCTCTCGAAGCAGTTCATCGCTTCATCCACAAGTTCAAGCTGCGCTAAGCACAAGCCAAGCTGAAAAAGCGCTTCTGCATCGTTTTCGTTCAATTCGGAGGCGCGTTGCAAATACGGCAAAGCCAGACGCGGCTGCTCTAAAAGCAAGAGCGACATCCCGAGCATAAAAAATACATCGCCGTCCTCCATCCCTTTTTGCACCGCCTGTTCAAACATGTCCTTTGCCAAAACAAATTGCTGGCGATTATAGTAAAGAGAGCCAAGCCCATAGTAAGCAGTGGCCGCTTCTGGATCAAGCTCAAGCGCTTTTTTAAAAAAACGGATCGCTTTCTCTTCTTCCCCCACGGCCGCTAGTACATTTCCAAAATTAATGTAGCCGATTGGATCGTTTGGATTGGCTTCAATAGCTTCATGAAAGCATTTCACTGCTTCCTCATAGCGCCCTTGCTGCATGTGCTGAATGCCTAATGCATTTTGATTCTCCATCGTTTCCAACTCTCCCTTTTGCATTTATCTTAATGGAAAAACCCCAACTCCGCCAAGAGCTGAGGTTTTTGCAAAGCTATCCCACATACCAAAGCTTTTCTCCATTGCGGAAAATTTCATCAATGGTCCCGCCGCCAAGACATTCTTCTCCATCATAAAACACGACAGCTTGCCCCGGCGTAACAGCACGAACGGGACGGTCAAATACAACGCGCACCGTCCGGTCGTCGATGACATGAACCGCAACGCCGTTATCCGGTTGACGATAACGGAATTTGGCCGTACATTTTAACGGTTCAGCCGGCACTCGATCCGATACCCAGCTGACATTCGTGGCGATGATTGAATCAGAATATAGCAGCTCATTCTCAAATCCTTGCGCAACATACAAAATATTTTCTTTCACATTTTTTCCAACAACAAACCATGGCTCGCCATTCCCGCCAATGCCGAGACCATGACGCTGTCCAATCGTATAATACATGATTCCGTCGTGCTTGCCCTTTATTTCGCCAGCAAGTGTTTGCATAGTTCCTGGCTGAGCTGGCAAGTAGTTACTTAAAAATTCTTTAAAATTCCGTTCACCAATAAAACAAATGCCTGTGCTATCCTTTTTCCCTGCTGTCGCCAGTCCTGCTTCTTTGGCGATTTGACGCACCTGCGCTTTTTCAAGCTCTCCAAGCGGGAACATGACTTTCGATAATTGGGCTTGTCCCAGCTGATTTAAGAAATAGGTTTGATCCTTGTTTTGATCAACCCCGCGCAGCATTTTATATTCGCCATCGCGATAGGCAACACGCGCGTAATGCCCTGTCGCCAAATAGTCGGCGCCAAGCGACATCGCATGCTCTAAAAACGCTTTGAATTTAATTTCTTTGTTGCACATCACATCCGGATTTGGCGTGCGCCCTGCTTTATACTCATCAAGAAAATACGTAAATACCTTCTCCCAATACTGTTTTTCAAAGTTTACCGCATAATAAGGAATGCCAATCTGATTGCAGACACGCATCACATCTTCATAGTCTTCCGTTGCCGTACACACCCCGTTTTCATCTGTGTCGTCCCAATTTTTCATAAAAACCCCGATCACATCATATCCCTGCTGTTTTAAAAGAAGGGCAGCCACCGATGAGTCCACCCCTCCGGACATGCCAACAACGACGCGCGTGTCTTTTGGTGCTTTGTTCATCTCTCTCCTCCTCTATTTGCTTACAAGTCTTTGAACAATTTTTACGGTTTCATACGCTGCCTTTTCAATTTGTTCTTCCGTATTTCCAAGCCCAAAGCTAAAACGGATCGAGGAGCGGATGCGGTCAGAATCCTTGCCAAACATCGCCACAAGAACATGCGATGGATCAATGGAACCCGCTGTACATGCTGAGCCGCTCGATACGGCGATTCCCGCTAAATCAAGATTCACAAGCAGCGATTCTACGTTCGTTCCCGGAAACGTGACATTCAATACATGCGGTAGCGCCTCCTGGTCATCACCGTTGACAGCGTATGAAATCCCCGCTTGCGCAAAAATAGCGAGCATTTTCTTTCTAAACGAACGGTACTTCTCTGCTTTTTCGCTCATCGTTTGCTGCGCAATTTCAACGGCTTTTGCCATCCCGACAATTCCGGCGACGTTTTCCGTTCCTGCCCGCCGTTTTCGCTCTTGCTCGCCCCCGTATAAACGAGGCATTAGCTTAACGGTTTCTTTAGCGTATAAAAAGCCAACACCTTTCGGCCCATTAATTTTATGTGCGGAAACAGACAACAAATCAATATGAAGTTGATTCACATCGATGGGGATCAGCCCATATGCTTGGACAGCATCCGTATGGAAAAAAGCCGGATGGTCTTTCAGCATTTCCCCGATCTGTTGAATAGGCTGCAACACTCCGGTCTCATTATTGCCGAACATGATTGAGACGAGGATGGTATCGTTGCGGAGCGCTTTTTTCAGATCTGTCAATGAAATTTTTCCATATTCGTCAACTGGAAGATAAGTAATCTCAAACCCTTGTTTTTCAAGATAATGACACGTGTGCAAAACAGCGTGATGCTCGACAGATGAAGTAATAATATGGGTTCCCTTTTCTCGGTTCGCTAAGGCCACTCCTACGAGCGCCAAATTATCCGCCTCTGTTCCACCGCTTGTAAAAATCACTTCCGAAGGTTTTGCGCCAAGGCTTTTTGCTACTGTTTCACGCGCTTCATCCAACGCAAGCCGGCTTTGCCTGCCGAAAAAATGAATGCTCGACGGGTTGCCGAAGCATTCTGTCATAAACGGCAGCATTCGCTCAGCGACGGCAGGATGAACGGGAGATGTCGCCGCATGGTCAAGATAAATACGTTCCAACCAAAATTCTCCTTTCTCACTGCTTAAATATAAAACATGTAGGATTCTTGATCCCCATTGCTATATTTCGCCAAATCTTCAAGTGTTGTGCTATCTAATACTTCCTGTACAGCATCACGAATGCGAATCCACAACTCACGCTTAGCCGGCTCTTCTTCTTCCAATTCTTCTACAGGGCTGATGGGCCCTTCAAGCACCCGAATCACATCTCCCGCCGTAATTTTCGCCGGATGATCGGCCAACACATAGCCGCCATACGCTCCGCGGATGCTTTTTACAAGCCCTGCATTTCTAAGCGGCGAAACGAGTTGCTCTAAATAATGCTCAGACAAATTATGCGTTTTTGCAATCGATCTGAGCGAAATCGGGCGATCTCCATATTTTTTTGCCAACTCAATCATCATTGTTAAACCGTAGCGACCTTTTGTTGAAATTTTCATCCTATTCCTCCTAACGACTTAAACCATTCATTCCCGTTTTCGCCACTGCCATCCGCGCCGTCCATTGCTGACATTGCGGCAGGGCGATGCCAATGACCTTGCCGATCGTAACACTAAAAACCAGCGTGCCAATCGATACAGGTCCTCCCAGTATCCAGCCGACCAACAAAACAAACACTTCCATAGCAATGCGGATGTACTCCACTCTCCATCCGGTTTTCTCCATCAATACGAGCATTAAGCTATCGCGCGGTCCAGCTCCCATCTTCGCCGAAATATAAAGTCCCATTCCATAGCCTGTTATGATGATTCCGCCAAAGAGCATCGCCATTTTCCCGATAAATGTATGGGGAGTTTGCAGTGCTGGGATCATCATATACATATCGATCATCAGGCCCACAAGCAGCATATTAAGAAAAGCCCCTATTTGGGGCCATTGTTTCGAAAGAAGCGAGGAAGCCGCCAAAACAATAATCCCCACAATAATAGACCATGTACCAATCGTCAAGCCAAGCTGACGATATAGACCGATATGAAGCACATCCCATGGAGCGCTTCCCATGTCCGCCTTAATGGTTAAAACAATCCCAAACGACATGACCAATAAACCAAGAAAATAAACGGTCCAGCGAACAATCGACTCTTTCATATTCACGCCCCACTTTTTTAATCAATAAATCGGAAATCATTATACCATACTTTTCATCTTACTTCATTGTGCTTGCTTTTTAATGAACAGAGACGCTCATACACTTTCGCATAATGCTTCTCATCGCCGTTTTCTTTCGGCACATAATATTGCGTTCCTTCCAGCTCGCTTGGCAAATATTGCTGGGCTACCCATCCATTTGGATGGTCGTGCGGATATTGATACCCTATTCCATGGCCAAGAACGCTAGCTCCTTTATAATGCGCATCCTTTAGATGAGCAGGAATCTCTCCCAGCTTTCCTTGCTCGATATCACGGATCGCTTGGTCAATCGCTTTGTATGCTGAATTGGATTTCGCCGAGAGACATAATTCAATTGTCACAACTGACAGCGGAATCCTCGCTTCAGGAAGCCCCAGCCGTTCCACAGCTTGGATGGCCGCATTCACCTTGATGCCCATCAGCGGATTGGCCAAGCCGACATCTTCATAGGCAATCACCAGCAAACGCCGGCAAATAGCGGATAAGTCGCCGCCTTCCAATAATCTCGCCAAATAATAAAGCGCCGCGTCGACATCGCTTCCTCGGATGCTTTTTTGGAATGCAGACAATAACGAATAATAGACGTCCCCTTTTTTGTCATGGAAAAATCCTTTGTTTTCTATGCACTGTGAGACAGTTTGTTCATCGACGACAATGCGGTCTCCGCTTTTTGGCGAAGCATACACAACCACTTCTAATGCATTTAATGCAGAACGGGCATCGCCGTTTGTTCCAACAGCAATGCGTTGCAGCAAACGGTCGTCCATTTCAATCGGTAAAGTGCCAAATCCCCTTTTGTCATCGTGCAGCGCTCGTTGTAGCAAAACCGTGACCTCTTCAACTGTTAATCGCTTTAGCTGCTTAATTTGTCCACAGCGGCTGCGAATAGCCGGATTCACTTCATGAAACGGGTTTTCTGTCGTGGCCCCAATCAATGTGATCAACCCGTTTTCTATATTAGGCAGCAAATAATCTTGTTGTGCTTTATTAAAGCGGTGAATTTCATCAATAAATAGAATAACGTTTCCCGACATTTTTGCAACCGCGACCACTTCTTCCATTTCTTTTTTTCCCGATGTCGTTGCATTTAATGCAAAAAATTCCCGCTCGACAGTTCCAGCAATCGCATAAGCGAGCGATGTCTTCCCAACTCCTGGTTCTCCATATAAAAGCATGGAAGGCACATAGCCGTTTTGAATCATTTTATATAAAGCGGTATGCGGACCGATGATATGCTGCTGTCCCACCACTTCATCAATCGTTCTTGGCCTCATGCGGATCGACAGGGGCTCTTGTGAAAAAAGCATCTTTCGCTTCCTCCTTCGTTCCTTTGAAAATAGAAAGCTCTCTGCTCCAAAAGCAGAGAACTTTATGCAAAATAGCGGGCAATCGCTTCGTTCAATTCCTTCCACAATGGCAGCGAAAAGCGTTCTAAATAAAGCAAAATGGCTTCAACCATAAATTTTCGGACGTCATCCTCTTGGGTAAACTCTTGCTCTAACGTCTCAAGGGAGTCGATGATGCCGCTTTCATTCATTCTCGTGTCCTTAAGCATATCCATCATTTGCTGAATGTAGGCGACAATTTGCTGCCTCGCTTCCTCTTTAGTTGATAGTCCGAGACAGAGATAATCTTCCATCATTTGATCGTTTAGCAGCGGCTTTTCCTCCTCCGTCAGACTTTTGACAATCGCATCAAGGCGTCGAAGCACGAAAGGAACAAAATGGGAACGCTGCAATTCTTTTTGCTCAACCGCCACATAAAACATATACTCCTTCAGCATGCCGTTTAAGATGGCAGCGCAATCAAGCGAAAAGCGGCGAACCGGCTCTCCATATATGTCAATAATAGCTTGGCGATACCAATTTAATATTCGAGCACGAATGCGGAAAGCAAGTTGATGAACCTCATCATTCACCTTCACCGCCTGCTCCCCCATATGCATTCGCACTAATTCTTTATGGCGAATGAACTCTTCGATTTGAATACAAAGCTGCTTTTCAAATCTTTCTCTTGCCGATAGATTTTTGTCTTGGCTGACTTCAAATATTTTGCGAAACAAAATTTCATAGTGGTAACGAAAAATCGATACCGCGATTTCTTCCTTCGATTTGAAATAATTATAAAGCGAACCTTTCGCCATTCCGCTTTGTTCAGCAATTTCCTGCATCGACGTTGCGTGATATCCCTTTTGTGCAAATAGCTTCATAGCTGCCCGAATAATGGTTTCTTTTTTATTCAATGCGCTCTCCTTCCTCGCCTTATCTATCCTAATTATTTTTATTATAACATGACCAAAAAGCGAATTTGAATGGCTAAAAAGGGAAAGCTTTACAAGCCCTCTTTTCTTCCTTTTTGGCTTGACGGCTGAAAAATCGTTCGACCGAAACGGCCATCCGCGTCAATCATGTCAGCGACGTTCATCCTCTTATTCCATCGCTTTTTAGAAATTAGCCTTTCCGATGCTTTTGTCAGCATAAACGTAAAAAGCAGGGCTGCCTTCATAGGCAAGCCCTGCTTTGCTCATTCTTCACCGACGCGATAAATTTTGATTCCTTCTAGCAGCTCGCGCACAACATATGAAGCCATAATCAGCCCCGCTACGGAAGGGACAAACGCATTCGATGATGGCGGCATTTGCGCTTTGCGAATCGCCGATTGATCGTTGCCGACCCTTTTGCGGACATCTTCGCGAATAATAATCGGTTTTTCATCAGAAAAAACAACAGGGATTCCCTTGCGGATTCCTTCTTTTCGCAGCTTAGTCCGAATCACTTTGGCAATGGGATCTGTATGGGTTTTCGAAATATCGGCAATACGAAAACGAGTTGGGTCCATTTTATTGGCCGCTCCCATGCTTGAGATAATCCGCACATTGCGCTTCAAGCATTCTTTCATTAAATGAATTTTATACGTGATCGTATCAGAAGCATCAATGACAAAATCGAGCCCATAGCTGAAAAATTGCTCGTACGTCTCTTCAGTATAAAACATTTTGAGTGCGATAACTTCACATTCAGGGTTAATATCCGCAATACGCTCTTTCATTAGATCCACTTTCGGACGACCTACTGTGGAAAGAAGAGCGTGAATTTGTCGATTGATATTCGTAATGTCCACATCGTCCTTGTCTACCAAGACGAGCCGACCGACCCCCGAACGTGCCAGTGCTTCAGCGGCAAAAGAACCGACGCCGCCAATTCCTAATATGGCTACAGTCGCCTTTTTTAACGTTTCTAGTCCATCCTTGCCGATCGCTAATTCGTTACGTGAAAATTGATGTAGCATTGATACCCTCCATGAATTTTTCATCATTTTTGCATCGATATTATCCTACACAATAAAGTTCAGTATTTCAATCGGATTTTATTTTTCGATGATCCATTAGTTGAACTTCCATCTGTTTGGAAAACGATAGAATGAACCGTTTAGAAATTCAGAAAAAAAGCGAGAGACGTTTCGATCATCGAAGAAAGTGGAGAGCTTGCCTTTGACCGTAAGCTTTTCCAGATCCTGCTTATTGATCCTATGTATATAGCGTGAGGACCGTCAGGGAATGGATTTGATCTAACACCACGAATGGATAAAAAATCCCCTATGTAAAGGATTCTCTTTACATAGGGGATTCATTGCCTTTCATTTGGCCAAGTCCGAACACTTCCTTTTTGCCCGGCTCCCGACATGTGTCCGATTTGGCACAAATGACTCATCTTTATTGGATTTACAAGCTTTTCAACTTATCGCCTCAAGTCCCAATCGTGCCGTCGATGCCTTCGTTTTGATCCCGCTCCACGCAGGTGGGTGTCCTGTTTCAAGGTTTGCACGTCCTCTCGGTTTGAGGCATGTACGCCGCTTGAAAACTGCGGACTCCCGTATAACATATTGTTCGGTCAAAACAATAGGTTATACGACGAACACATCAGGACTGTTAGGTTTGAAAGCATCATATCATATTTTTTTCGCCTTTTCAAGAAGGGAATTAACTGAAATTTTTGATTTTTTCTACATCCACAGTTAAATGCAATTCTTCTAATTGCTTATCGCTTACATGGCTCGGCGCTTCTGTTAACAAGCAGCTTGCACTAGCCGTTTTTGGAAAGGCAATAGTATCACGCAAATTCGTACGTCCTGCCAACAGCATCACAAGGCGGTCTAATCCCAAAGCGATTCCTCCGTGCGGCGGCGTTCCATACTCAAATGCCTCAAGCAAGAAGCCAAACTGCTCACGGGCTTCTTCTTCTGTAAATCCAAGCACTTGAAACATTTTTTCCTGTACATCGCGTTCAAAAATGCGCAGCGAGCCACCACCTAATTCATAGCCGTTTAATACAAGGTCATAAGCTTGGGCACGCACGCTTCCCGGATCTGTATCCAAATGAGGCAAATCTTCGCGCACCGGCATTGTAAACGGATGATGCGCCGCATAATAGCGCCCTTCTTCTTCATCATACTCCAAAAGCGGCCAATCTGTGACCCAGAGAAACTGGAATTTGGTTTCATCAATCAGCTGCAGCTCTTTTCCAAGCTTCAGACGCAATGCACCGAGAGCATCAGCGACCACCACTTTGGAATCAGCGACAAACAGCAATAAATCTTCCGTCTCCGCTTCTAATGCTTGAATGATTCCTTTTTGCTCTTCCTCTATGAAAAACTTCGCAATCGGACCTTTTAATCCGCCTTCTTCCACTTTAAGCCATGCCAGCCCTTTCGCTCCATAACGAGCGACAAATTCGGTCAATGCATCCATATCTTTGCGTGAATATTGCTGAGCCGCTCCCTTCACATTTATCGCTTTTACTTGTCCTCCATTCGCAACTGCACTTGAAAACACCTTAAAGCCACAGTCTCGTACTTGCTCCGACAAATCGACAAGCTCCATGCCAAAGCGCGTATCCGGCTTGTCAGAACCATATCGGCTCATCGCTTCGTTATACGACATGCGCGGAAATGGGAGCGATAGCTCGATTCCTTTTGCCGTTTTCATGACTCGCGCCATCATGCGCTCAATCATGGACATAATCTCCTCTTGGCTCATAAACGAGGTTTCAATATCCACTTGGGTAAACTCCGGTTGACGATCCGCCCGCAAATCTTCATCACGGAAACAGCGTGCAATCTGATAGTAGCGCTCAAATCCGCCAACCATTAGCAATTGTTTAAAAATTTGCGGCGATTGCGGCAGCGCGTAAAATTCTCCTGGATGGACACGGCTTGGAACTAAATAGTCGCGGGCCCCCTCCGGAGTGCTTTTGGTTAAAATCGGGGTCTCCACCTCAAGAAATCCTTCTTCATCAAGAAAATCTCGAATCGCTTTTGCCACTTGATGACGCATTTTAAACGTTTGAAACATAACCGGACGGCGCAAATCCAAATAGCGATATTTCAGCCGTACGTCTTCGGCAACTTCCGTTTCGTCAGAAATGATAAACGGTGGCGTTTTCGCTTCGCTTAAAACGGTCACACGATGAACATGAATTTCGATTTTCCCCGTTTGCAAATTCGGGTTGACTTGGCTTTCTTCGCGACGAACAACCGTTCCTTCAACGTCCAATACGTATTCATTGCGAATCCCTTCAGCTACACGCAGCGCTTCCTCAGATACTTCAGGGCTGAAAACAATTTGTACAATACCGGTGCGATCACGCAAATCAATAAAAATGAGTCCGCCAAGATCGCGGCGCTTTTGCACCCATCCTTTCAATACGACCTTTTCTCCCACCGCTTGTTCCGTCATTTCTCCGCAGTAATACGTCCTGCCAAACATCATGGTCCCCTCCTACTTTGATTCAACTGCTGTTTTCATATATTGCACAAACGAATGAAGCGATACCTCTGTTTGCTCGCCTGTCGCCATATTTTTAATGGCAATCACTTGCTTTTCAAGCTCGTCATCGCCAAGAATGGCAACATAAGCGGACTCAAGGCGATCCGCCGCCTTCAGCTGCGCTTTTACTTTTCGATCTTGATAATCTCTTTCCACCTTCATTCCCGACTGACGAAGCTTGTTCACAAGGATCACCGATTCATCCTTCGCTTTTTCCCCTAACGCTACGATAAAGCAATCGATTCCTTGAGCTACAGGCAACGTGATCCCCTCGGCAGCCAAGGCAGCGAGCAAACGTTCAATACTTAAAGCAAAACCGATTCCTGGCGTTTCTGGTCCGCCTATTTCCTGCACTAATCCATTGTAACGGCCGCCGCCACATAACGTCGTAATCGCGCCGAAGCCCTCCGCTTCGCTCATGATTTCAAAGGCAGTATGGTTATAATAATCGAGCCCTCGAACAAGCCGTGGATCGACTTCGAATGCAATCCCTAATTTCGTTAAATACAGTTGCACTTTTTCAAAATAAAGGCGCGATTCATCATTCAGATAATCAAGAATCGACGGTGCCGTTTCCATTAATTCATGGTCGCGGTCTTTTTTGCAATCTAAAATGCGCATCGGATTTTTTTCAAGTCTTGATTGACAATCCTCACAAAACTCGCTGATCCGTCCTTTAAAATGGTCAATAAGCGCTTGACGGTGCGCTTTTCTGCTTGGAGCATCTCCTAAGCTATTCATCACAAGCTTTAGCTTTTTCAAACCTAATGAATGATATAGCTCCATCGCAAGCGCGATCACTTCTGCGTCAATAGCGGGATCGCTGCTTCCAAGTGCTTCAACGCCAAATTGCACAAACTGACGAAATCTGCCTGCCTGTGGCCGCTCATAACGAAACATAGGCCCCATATAATACAATTTAACAGGTTGGTTGGGGTTCCCGTACATTTTGTTTTCCACAAAAGAACGAACAACGGCCGCAGTTCCTTCAGGCCGAAGCGTAATGCTGCGCCCTCCTCGATCTTCAAATGTATACATTTCTTTTTGAACGATATCTGTTGTGTCTCCCACACTTCTTAAAAACAATTCTGTGTGTTCAAAGATCGGCGTGCGAATTTCCTGATAGTTGTAACGTCGGCAAATATCCCGTGCCATTTGCTCAATATATTGCCACTTTTCAGCTTCGCCCGGCAAAATATCTTGCGTTCCTCTCGGAATTTGAAACGACATGCTCCATCCTCCTACTTTTTCTATGTAAAAATAAAAAACTCCCTTCCCTATTAAAATAATAGGGACGAGAGTCGTTTTCCCGTGGTGCCACCCTAATTGAAGCTCAAACGCTTCCGCTTTATCCCGATAACGCCCGGTACGCGTTCCCTTCTACTAGCATGCGCGTTCAAAGAGAAACCTACGGAGTGTTCCTTCGTTAAGTCATCACGGAGAAATGCTTTCAGCCTATGGCATTTCCTCTCTGGCCATGTGTACTCTTAACTACTCTTCTCCATCATCGGCTTTTTTGCAGCAATTTTTATCTTTTATGTTACGAATGAATCATCATTTTGTCAAGAAGACGAAAAAGATTTATGAGCGAAAGAGCTGTTTTTTCAATTTTCGCACATCCCGCAACGTTAGACCGAATTCTGAAGCTAACTCATAATTGGTATAATCGGCTTCCTTTCGCATAAATTCATGAAAGTCTACATGAAATAGCTCGCTTGCTTTGCGGTGCGCAAATTCTCCTTTAGCGCTGCTTCTCACCTGCTTCATCCTTTCTCTTTTCAAGACAGTAACTTGACATGTTACGATTTGCATCGATATGTCACGCAAATGTTTAACGAAAACAACCCCGGGTTTGCACAGGCCCCATTCGTAAGTTGCTCGCGGCGCGAAGATCCGATCGATTCACTTACAGTTCTTGTGCCGTATCAATATGATGAACGGACGATAGCGGTCAAAACTCATGGTCAGAAGGCGAGGCCGCGCCCATTCTGTTCCAACAAATGCCAACCGTAATCTGACCGATGATTCGCCAAATATAGCACTACTTATCTTTCCCGTTTTTAAAAAAAATAAAAGGGTTTTTTTACTTTTTGTAGAACTGTTATCATCTCACACTTTTGAAAGGAGGCTGCCATGTGAAAAAAGCGGCTTATTTTCTGCTGGTCGCTCTGTTTCTTTTGTCCTTCCCTTCCTCTGACGGCGCCGAAGCCAAAATGATGATCACCAAAACAGAGCACCTCAATGTTCGGGAAGGACCAGGCACTTCTTATCCAATAAAAAGGAAACTGAATAAAGGAGAAATTTACATAGTGGCCCAAGAAAAAAATGATTGGGTACAGCTTAAACTAAGCACTACGGAAACCGGATGGGTTTCACGGCAATATGTTGCAGATATGAATGAAAACATGCAAGCGACCGTTGACCGTCTCCGTGTTCGTTCTGCTCCTAGCAGCCAAGCAAGCATAATTGGTTATTTAAAGCTAGGCCAAACGGTGGAAGTGCTCGACACCAACAGTCATTGGACAAGAATCAAAAACGGAACGCTTACGGGGTGGGTCTCATCAGACTACCTCGCGTCAGCTACAGGCTCCGGAACCACTTCCATCCAATCGAAATCCGGAACAGTTGCCGTTGATGTGCTAAACGTGCGGACAAAGCCTTCTCAACAGGCCACCATTCTTGGCAAAATCACATTTGGCCAACAGGTGCGAATCATTGGCGAGACTGCGGATTGGTACCAAATCGAATCACCTGGCTCTATGACTGGCTGGGTCTATCGCACATACATAATGACGGCAACTCTCTACATTACAGTGTTAGAAGATGGTACGAATATTCGTTCAAAACCTTCGCTTCAATCGCAAATTCAAGGGACAGCCAAACGTGGACAACAATACCGCGTGATCGCTAAAGAAGGTAGCTGGTACAAAATTGAACTGTCTCATCAAAAGAGCGGATATATTGCGGATTGGGTGGTAGCAGTTGTCCGCAATGCTGGAAACACAGGGACAATCAAAAACAAAACGATTGTCATTGATCCCGGTCACGGCGGAAAAGACAGCGGAACAATTGGCAGCGGTGGAATGATGGAAAAAACGATGACATTAAAAACCGCACAGATGCTAAAAAATCAATTGCAGGCGGCTGGAGCCACCGTTATTCTCACTAGAAAGGACGACACCTATTTGTCCTTAGCCGAGCGCGTAAGCATGGCTGAACAGCATAAAGCCGATGCGTTTGTCAGCATTCATTACGATAGCTCGCCAGACGGAACAGCAAGAGGAATGACCATTTATTATTACCATTCATTAAATGACTATCCTCTCGCTTTATCGTTTGATCCTTTTCTGTCTCAATCCCTGCCAATCCCGTATCGCGGCATTCGATTTGGCGACTTTCACGTCCTTCGAGAAACAAGCATGCCATCTGTTCTGTTTGAGCTGGGATATTTGAACAATGCGCAGGAATCAAGCATCATTGCCTCTGATTCATACCAAAAGCAAGTCACCAAAGCAATTGTTGCCGGGCTTCAACGCTATTTCAGCAATTAATAAGGGCAACGCCATGTCCATAAAAGGAGGAAGGCGCACGTATTTTCCCAAACTCTTTAACCTAAAAAAAGTGACTTAAAAAACTTTTCCTATCGCAAGCTATGCGGAAAACAAAATGTTGAATTAGGTATATCGATATTGGATTCCTCGCTTTTTTGTCGTAGTGGGCAAGCGATTTGCTTGCCCGCTGGACAGGCTTATAGCATGCCCTTCTCGAACAAGAACGCCAGCGAGCCCATTCATTTCCCGGCAAATCGTTCGTTGTTCAGGGGAAGAGACAGAAAGCTTGCATTTGACCAAATGATTTTGTATTTTTTACGTAAAATAATGGATCATCAACACTTGTGCCGTTGAATAATAAAAGAAAAGCGAGCAACCATATAGTTACTCGCTTTTTTCTTTGCTTTCTACAATAAGCGTCACCGGGCCATCATTTGTCAATGCCACATCCATCATAGCGCCAAATTGTCCGGTTTCCACTAAAATCCCTTTTTTTCTTAATTCTTCGTTGAATGCTTCATAAATTCGCAGCGCATGATCTGGTTTGGCCGCTTCCATAAAATTGGGTCGTCTTCCTTTTCGACAGTCGCCATACAATGTAAACTGGGAAACGGATAAAATAGCGCCCCCGACATCCAGTAATGACCGATTCATTTTGCCGGATTCATCCTCAAAGATGCGCAAATGGGCAATTTTATCAGCGACAAACGCCGCGTCTTCCTCCGTATCCTGATGGGTCACACCGACAAGGAGCACAAGCCCAAATTCAATACTGCCCACTATTTCACCATTGACGGTTACACTTGCATGTTTGGCTCTTTGTACTACTACTCTCATGACCGCGTTCCTTTCTAATTGTTCATAATTCGCTGCACAGAATAAATATCTGGAATTTGCTTGATTCGTTCTACGATTTTTTGCAGATGGCTCACGTTTTGAATCGCAATCGTCATATGAATGGTAGCAATCTTATTGCGGTGATCGGATCTTCCTGAAACAGCGGAAATATCCGTTTTCGTTTCATTAACGGCCTGCAATACTTCATTGAGCAGTCCACGTCGATCAAATCCGGAAATTTCAATTTCCACGTTATATTCGCGGTTGGTTTTCGTATTGCTTTCCCATTCTACCGAAATCAGCCGATCTTCTACTTCGCTTGATTTTACGTTAGGACAATCTGTTCGGTGAACAGAGACTCCGCGTCCTCTTGTAATAAATCCGATAATTTCGTCGCCTGGAACTGGATTACAGCAACGTGAGAGACGAATCAATAAATTATCGATTCCCTGCACTTGAATACCATAATCGCGTTTTTTCCCAATCGGCGTCTTCATCTCCTGCGCCGACTCCGCCAATCTTTTTTGCTGCTCCTCCAAATCGCGCTGCTTCCGCCATTTATCTGTTAAGCGATGAGCAATTTGCGCAGCGGTAATCCCATGATAACCAACAGCCGCATACATATCTTCTTCATTAGAGAAGTTGAACTTTTCCGCCACTCTCTTGACATTTTCAACCGTCAATATATCTTTCACATCGAAGCCAAGAGCGCGAATTTCCTTTTCCACAAGCTCTTTTCCTTTTTCAATATTCTCTTCGCGTCGCTGTTTTTTAAAGAATTGGCGAATTTTATTTTTGGCATGGGAAGTTTGCGCAAGCTTTAGCCAATCTTGGCTCGGACCGTATGAATGCTTGGATGTTAATATTTCGACAATATCGCCTGTCTTAAGTTTATAATCCAACGGTACCATTTTCCCATTCACTTTCGCTCCGATCGTTTTATTTCCGATTTCAGAATGAATCCGATAAGCGAAGTCAATCGGCACCGAACCTGCTGGAAGCTCAATAACGTCGCCTTTCGGAGTAAAGACGAACACCGTATCCGAAAATAAATCCATCTTTAGCGTTTCCATAAATTCTTCGGCATTGCTTGCATCGTTTTGCCATTCTAAAATTTCCCGAAACCAGGAAAGCTTTTCTTCAAAAGAATTCGGTTTGACCATCTTTCCTTCTTTGTACGCCCAATGTGCCGCAATTCCGAATTCGGCAATTTGATGCATTTCAAATGTGCGAATTTGCACTTCCAAAGGCTCCCCTTTTGGGCCAATGACAGTCGTATGCAAAGATTGATACATATTGGTCTTTGGCATCGCAATATAATCTTTAAAACGGCCTGGCATTGGCTTCCAGCATGTATGAATAATGCCCAACACCGCATAGCAGTCTTTTATGCTGTTCACAATGATGCGAACCGCTAGCAAATCATAAATTTCATTAAATTGCTTATTTTGCAGCGCCATTTTTCGATAAATACTGTAAATATGCTTCGGCCTTCCGGAAATTTCACCTTTGATCGAAAATTCGCTTAACCGATCGCGCACTTCTTGAATAACCTCTTCCAAATATTGCTCGCGCTCGGCTCGCTTTTTCTTCATTAAATTCACAATGCGGTAATATTGCTGCGGATTTAAATAACGAAGCGACGTATCCTCAAGCTCCCATTTGATTTTCGAAATTCCGAGGCGATGGGCAAGCGGCGCAAAAATTTCCAGTGTCTCGTTGGCGATTCTTCGCTGTTTTTCAATTGGCAAATGCTTCAACGTCCGCATGTTATGGAGCCGATCTGCCAATTTAATCAAAATCACACGAATATCTTGTGCCATTGCTAAAAACATTTTTCGATGATTTTCAGCCTGCTGCTCTTCTTGGGATTTGTATTTAATCTTGCCGAGCTTTGTCACACCATCCACAAGCATAGCTACTTCGCCGCCAAACTCTCGCTCTAAATCTTCCTTCGTGGCAGCTGTATCCTCGACAACATCATGCAAGAAGCCGGCAGCAATCGTAATCGCGTCCATTTTTAAATCTACTAAAATTCCCGCTACTTGAATAGGATGGATAATATAGGGCTCCCCTGATTTTCGATATTGCTCGCGATGGGACTCTCTGGCAAATTCATATGCCTTTCTGATCAATTCAACATCCATTTCCGACAAATATCGGCTTGCCTGCTCGATGACTTGTTCCGCTGTCAACACCTGTTCATTGGCCATGAGATCACCTTATGTGTATAATTTAATACCATTATCATGAAAATTTTTTTAAATGTAAAGAAACTAATAAGAAAGAGCACCCGTTAGAGTGCCCCCTTGCAAACATCTCTTCTTACCATTTTAGCGAAATAAAAGAAAAATGTCGATGGTTAGAATTGCATTAATGTTAAAATATCATAACCATCTAATTTGTTGCGCCCTTCTAAATACGTAAGCTCAATTAAGAATGCAATGCCGGCGACCACACCGCCAAGCTGCTCTACCAGTTTGATCGTTGCTTCAATCGTTCCACCAGTGGCTAATAGGTCGTCTGTAATCAACACGCGCTGTCCCGGTTTAATGGCATCTTTATGCATAGTCAATACATCTTTTCCGTACTCTAAACCGTATTCGACACGAACGACCTCACGCGGCAGCTTCCCTTCCTTCCTTACGGGCGCAAACCCAACCCCGAGCGCATAAGCGACAGGGCAGCCGATAATAAAGCCGCGCGCTTCTGGACCAACGACAAGATCTATTTCTTTTTCCCGCGCATATTGCACAATTTGATCTGTCGCATATTTATACACTTCGCCTTTATCCATGATGGTTGTAATGTCTTTAAACATAATCCCTGGCTTCGGGAAATCCGGTACAATCGTTACATATTGTTTTAAGTCCATTACATTTTTGCCTCCTCATATGTCCGCAACGCTTTTATTTCGGAAAAGGTGCGCTTAAGTTGTTCATACGATGAATATAAAAGCATATTTTCCAGCTCAAGCTGAGCCTGTTTTAAACGATACGTAGGAGATTCGGCTAAATCGCGCTTTTTGGGATTTGGAACAAGCGAAACGATCCCATTGTCCACCGTCACAAACTGCAATTCTAAAAATACTTGCACCATAAAACGAATCGTTTCCTTCGTCCAACCGCGCGAGCGCGCCAGCTCATCGCCGTATTTTTCGAGATGGAATGTACCTCGCTTCATCAAAAACGCATAAAACCACTTAAAATGGTCGCGCGTCGGCAATGTGCTGAAAAAATGAGTCTCCCTTTGATAGAATAACGCATAAATGCGCGCAGGTAAACTATAACTTAATAAAACTTTTATCATTTCTAAAGTTGGCGGCAGGTCAAGCAAAACGACATAGCTCCCATCCAAAGAAAGACGCTTCGCTTCCTCTATCGCTTCAATGACATCTATTTCTTCACGATAAGACTGCAGACGAAGCGCTCCTATTGTCTCTTGACCAAATGCGATAAACCGGCGCCGATCAGCGGGAAGCAGCGAAAAAAGAGAGTGCACATGCTGGATTCCTCTTATATCAAACAGCTGCCATTCTCGCACAGCGGCATCACAAATCATCAGCTGCGGTTTGCGAAGATGGTTCCATTCATTTACCGATAATGATCCAACAATGGAAACCTTTGCATTAGGAGCAATTTCATCATGCAAATATCCATAGCCAAATCCGACACATTCCAGTGTTGCCCCATCCTGTTCAAACACGATTTTTATATGTGATTGGTCAGCGCCGATACGCCGCATGCTTTGCACGGATGCGTCTTCAATTAAAATAAGAGGGCGCGGGTTCTCTGTCCCAAATGGGGAGAGTTTTTCGATTTGTTCTAATGCCCCTAAGGTAATGTCATCAATCGAGCAGGCTGCATCAATGGAAGTGATCGGGATAAAATCTTCCTCGGTCAATGCTTCCTTCGCAAACGCATTAAGGCGTTCCCGCAATTCATCGACATCTTCAAGTGAAAGGGTCATTCCAGCCGCCATCGGATGTCCGCCAAAATGGGGCAAAATATCGCGGCATTTTGACAAATGGGCAAATAGATCAAATCCTTGAATGCTGCGCGCCGATCCTTTCGCAATCCCTTTTTCCGGATCGATACTTAGAACAATGGTCGGCCGGTAAAATTGTTCGACAAGCCGAGAGGCTACGATCCCGATAACTCCAACATTCCAGCCTTCTTTTGCTACAACAAGCACATGCTGTTTCTCAGGAGGAAATTGCTCCTGTATGATCACAACGGCTTCTTCCGTCATTTCATTTACTAGCTTTTGCCGCTCCCGATTCAGCATCTCCGTTTTTTTCGCTAGTTCGTGCGCTTCTGCTTCATCCTCCGTCATGAGCAGCCGAACAGCAGGGGCGGCGTCTCCAAGTCTTCCGACCGCATTAATTCGCGGAGCGATGGCAAACCCGACTGTTTCCTCATTCACTTGGCTCAAGTTGGTACCGCATTGCTTCAATAGAGCACGCAACCCGATGCGCTTTGTATCTCGCAATTGCTCGATTCCTTTTGCGGCAAGCAGACGATTTTCACCTGTAAGCGGCACAAGGTCAGCAATGGTTCCAATCGCCACGATATCAAGCAAATGCTCTGGCACTTCTCCAAGCAATGCATGCGCCAGCTTAAAAGCCACGCCTACCCCAGCTAAATCACGAAACGGGTATGTGCTGCCCGGCTTTTTCGGGTGAATAATCGCCAATGCTTCAGGAAGTGTAGGTCCCGGCTCATGATGATCGGTAATAATAACGTCCATGCCTAGCTCATTTGCCAGCGCCACTTCTTCGACTGCAGCAATTCCATTGTCCACTGTGATGATTAAAGACACGCCTTTTTCTTTGGCAAGACAAAAAGCATTTTTATTTGGTCCATATCCTTCAGTAAAGCGATTGGGTATGTAAAAATCCGCTTTCGCGCCTATTTGAGACAATGCACTCATCATGACGGTTGTGCTGCTTACACCGTCAGCATCATAATCTCCGAATACAAGAATATGCTCCTCATTTCGCACCGCCTGCTGAATCCTTTCTATAGCTCGATGCATATCATCTAGCAAAAAAGGATCGTGAAACGGTTGTTTTTCTGGATATAAAAAGGCGGCCGCCGCTCGTGCAGTATCAATTCCACGGTTCACAAGCAGCGAAGCCACAAGTGGAGAAATATCCAGCTCCTTCATTAACTGATCCACTTTATTTTTATCGGGACGCTTCACATCCCATCGAGTTTTTGCCGTTAACATGTCTCCCACCTCAACTTCTCCTATTATACAAAAGGAGAAGAATAGGGGCAATGTGATATTAGTCAGATTATAGCGAAAGTCCATTTGAGCTTTGCCATCCATCCCTTTCGATTTTTTCTTCCCCAAACCGTACTTGGCGGATAAGGAATACAGCCAAGCCGTTTTATAAGGGGATGAACGAGGCAAACAGCGCGCGATGAAAACATTTATTCACAGTCTGGGCCGTCTATTTTTCGGGATGGTAAGGATTAATATGCACCATGACATTTTCTATATTTGGCATGCGAAGCAATCTTTCTTTCACGGCTTTGCCGATCCGATGCCCCTCTTCTACAGTAAGCAAGGGATCAACGGCAATTTTCAGGTCAATAATGACGTAATGGCCATGCTCGCGCGCATGCAATTCATGAATTTGCTTGACTTCAGGAAACTGGAGTACCGCTTGGCGAAGATGAACGGTATCTTCTTTGTGAAGCACATGGTCTAATGTAGTGTGAATCGACTGTTTGCCAAGCTCCCAGGCCATTTTTAACACGAGAAAAGAAACAAATAATCCAGCGATAGGATCTGCGTAGACGAGCTTGTTTATCCCCAATGAGTGGCCTGCCATCGCCGCTCCAATGCCAATGAGCGCAGCAATGGAAGAAAAAACATCGGAACGGTGCTCATATGCATTGACGATAATCGCCTGACTGTTTAATTTTTTTCCTAAGCGATATTTGTAGCGAAACATGGCTTCTTTCACCACAATGGAAAGGACAACTACGTAAATGGCCAACCATTTCGGCGGATGCAGCGGCTGAAAAAAGGCTTGTAGCGATGAACGCCCCATTTCGGCGCCAACAATAAATAACAATACCGCTACAATAATAGCAGCGATGGATTCTGCCTTGCCATGACCATACGGGTGATCTTCATCGGGCGGACGCTTGGCTGCGCGCAATCCAACCCAAACGGCAAGCGATCCAGCAACATCAGAAGCAGAATGAACAGCATCTGCTAGCAATGCCTTGCTGTTTCCCATGATGCCGGCAGCACCTTTCACTGCGGCTAATACAATATTTCCTAAAATCCCAATAATCGCGGCAAACTCGGCCTGTTTGAAGCGTTCTTCTTTCTCCACGATTCTCTTCCTTTCATCAAGACATCACGCCGTTTTAGTTTATCCATTTTTTCGCTTCTTCAAAAAAATAGAGCGGCGCTTTTGGTCGCCACTCTATTCTTATACCGTTATACTTGTGGTTCTGCATCCTGATGATCCGGCTTTTTCGTTTTTCCTTTTTTCAATTGCTTTCCTTTCCATACCACCCATAGCTGTGCGGCAATAAACAGAGAAGAATATACGCCGGAAACAAGTCCAACTAGCAAGGCTAGATTAAAGTTGCGAATCGCCTCGCTTCCAAACATCAATAATGCGACAACCGTAAAAATCACGGTCAGAACGGTGTTAATGGAACGGGTCAGCGTCTGTTGCAATGCTCGATTCACTACATGCTGCAAATCCTCAATCGTTTTGACTTTCCGTTTTTTCATCAAGTCGCGAATCCGGTCAAATGTCACAATCGTGTCATTAATCGAGTAGCCGATGATCGTCAAAACGGCGGCAATAAATGTTAAATCGACCTCTAGCTGCGTGAAACTGAAAAACATCACAATAATAAAAGCGTCATGTAAAAGTGAGACAATAGCCGCAAGCGCCATATACATCTCAAAGCGGATCGTCACATAAATGATGATACCAAGCGATGAAATCAGCACAGCGATCAACGCGTTGCGCGCCAATTCTTTTCCTACAGTCGGCGATACGGTGCTGACGTTCGGTTCCGATCCATATTGCTCCTTAAAATACTGCTTGAGCTCAGAAATTTCATGTTTGTTTAAAACGCCGATAAAGCGCGCAACGCCAACTTCTTCATTCTTTCCAGATAAAACGATATCTTTTGGCTGTAAGTTTAATTTCTGGAACTGATCCTCCAATTGCTGCACGTTTAATTTAGAATCGCTCATGATTTCCACGCGTGTGCCGCTCGCAAAATCAATGCCAAGATTTAATTTCATCGTCAACAGCGCAACAATCCCAACAACCGTTAACGCGCCGGAAAAGATAAAGAATTTTTTGCTATGTTTGACGAAATCCCAACAATCAAACTTTGTCGGCACCTCTGTATGCTCGTTCGTTTGAGCAATATCGAGAATTTCCGATTTTTTCACGCCAAAATATCCTGGCTTATTTTGTAAAACGCGACTATTCACAAGCAAACCAAGGAGCAGACGCGTGCCGTAAACAGCCGTGATAAAGCTGACTAAAATACTGATAATCAGCATGGTCGCAAACCCTTTGACAGAGCTTGTTCCATACACAAACAGCACAACACCGGCAATAATGGTTGTAATATTCGCATCTAAGATTGTCGCAAACGATCCTTTATTTCCTGTGCGAAACGCGGACATAATCGATTTTCCAAGTTTGATTTCCTCTTTAATCCGCTCATATGTGATAATATTGGCATCGACGGCCATCCCGACACCCAAAATAAGCGCCGCTATCCCCGGCAATGTCAGAACGCCATTCATCCAATCGAAAATCAGCAAAATTAAATAAATATAAGCGGATAACGTAATGACCGCAATCACACCAGGCAAGCGATAAAACGCGATCATAAAGAGGAAAATTAGCGCCACGCCAATAATACCGGCAAGAATAGTTTTCTGAAGGGCGTTTTCTCCAAATTGTGCACCGATCGATGTGGAATAAACTTCTTTCAGCTCAACCGGCAACGCGCCAGCATTTAATAAGTCAGCCAGCTGTCTTGCTTCATCCACCGTGAAATTTCCAACAATCGATACATCCGTTTGATCGAATACTTGGTTTACCGCCGCTGCTGAAATATACTTCGGCTTTGCTTTTCCCGCCTCTTTCGCATAGGAATCAACGCCATCCTTAAAATCAAGCCAAATAACTAATAAATTGTTTGGCGCGCCCATTTTATAGACTTTTTCCGTCACCTGCTTAAACTTGTCGGCATCTTTGAGTTTAATGGCGACACTCGGCTTGCCATGCTCATCGAACGAAAGCTTGGCTCCTCCTTCAGCCAGGTCGCTTCCATCCATTAAGACGTTGTCATGCACATCGCGAAAGGTCAGCTTCGCTTGGGTCGATAAAATTTGCCGCGCCTGATTTTGATCTTTCACACCGGCAAGCTGGACGCGAATCCGGTTTTTTCCTTCTACTTGAATATTTGGTTCACTGACTCCCAGTACATTAATTCGCTTGTTCAGTGCACTGACGGTGCTTGTCAGTGTCGTTTTGTCAATTTTATCCCCTTTTTTCGCCGGCTTTACCTCATATAAAACTTCAAAACCGCCTTGCAAATCAAGCCCGAGCTTGATATTATGTATAATCCCTTTCGTCGTTGTTCCTAGCGTGCCTGCTAAAATAATCAGCACTAAGAAAAACGCCAGAATGCGACTTCTTTTTACCATAAAAAATCCTCCTTATGTCATCAGAAAACCTCGCTATAGCCTCTCGAAATGCTTCAACATTCCTAATTATGAATCAGTTCGCAAATGCTGTCAATTTTCTACATAGCTATAATAATTCATTTAGTAGCTCTTCGAGATCATCACCTTTAGTGGCCCGCTGCTCACGATATGATTCAGCTGTCAAGAAAGCCATATATTCTCCAATTGAAAGCGATAAAATATCATTTACACGCTCATATAGCCTTCTTTCGTCATCATATTTTTTCCACTTTTTTCTCACTAAACACTCCCAAATTTGTTCTATCGTTACGTGATCGTAGCCAAGCAAGCGAAACTCTTCATACTTGCTTTGCACCGCCGGCATCAATTGTTCACGCAGTTCTTCCATTTTTTCTTTTTCATTTGCCATGACCATCGCTCCCCGTTTTGTCCCACAATACTTGTCATGCTTGTTCACATCTCTTGCATATAGTTAATTGTATAAAAGATCGTCTTATTTGAGAAGGGAGGGAAATACAGGATGTCTAAATTTTTGAAAGGCACACTTATTCTAATCGTTGCCGGCCTTATCACACGAGTGCTCGGATTTATCAATCGCATTGTTATCGCCCGAGCCATTGGTGAAGAAGGGGTCGGTTTATATATGATGGCCGTGCCTACGCTTGCCTTAGCCATAACGCTTACGCAAATGGGCTTGCCTGTCGCTATTTCTAAGCTAGTAGCGGAGGCGGAAGCAGTAGGAGATCAGCGAAGAGTAAAAAAAATTCTCGTCGTTTCTTTAGCCACTACAGGTGTGCTAAGCGCCATCTTTTTTCCGGCAATGGTATTGCTTGCGCCGCTTTTATCGACAACCTTATTTACAGATGCTCGCACCTATTATCCGCTGTTAGCGATTTCACCTGTTGTTCCCATTGTTGCTGTTTCTTCCGTTTTGCGCGGTTATTTTCAAGGAAAACAGCAAATGAAGCCATATGCCTATTCACAGTTGCTTGAACAAATCATTCGTATTAGTTTAATTGCCTTTTGCACGAGCATCTTCTTACCATATGGAATCGAATATGCTGCGGCGGGAGCGATGCTTTCATCCGTGATCGGCGAATTAGGGTCGCTCATCTATTTGTTTTACATGTTCAAACGCAAAAAAAGAATCAACATTCGTCCGCAATTTTTCCATTATGCTAAAGCCGGAAAAGAAACCTTTATGAGCTTAATGCGCATCGCTTTGCCAACAACAGGAAGCCGTCTCATTGGCTCAATCGCCTGGTTTTTTGAACCGATTGTGGTAGCCCACAGCTTAGCGCTTGCAGGAGTTGCTGCCTCATTAGCGACCAGGCAATATGGGGAATTAACAGGATATGCTTTACCTCTGCTCATGCTGCCATCGTTTATTACCTACTCACTATCAACCTCTCTCGTTCCAGCTATTAGCGAAGCGGCGGCACAGCAGCAAATGTTTCTCATCGAGCGGCGCGTTCAGCAAGCCATGCGATTATCCATGATTACAGGAGGCCTGGCCGTTGTGGTCCTGTATGTATTTGCCGATCCCATTATGCAGCTGATGTATGGCACAAGCCATTCTGCCATTTTTATTAAAGTAATGGCACCATTTTTCCTTTTTTATTACTGCCAAGGGCCTCTTCAGGCAGTTTTACAGGGGCTGGATTTAGCGAAAGCGGCTATGATGAATAGCTTAATCGGCTCTGTTGTAAAAACGGCTTGTATTTTTGCGCTAGCCACTCAGCCAAATTTAGGGATTATGGGAGCAGCTCTGTCTATCGCGATTGGTACGGTGCTTGTTACGCTTCTCCATTTCGCAACAATCATGAAGGTCATTTCTTATTCCATTTACATATTCGAATATATTCACACATTTTTCGTCATGCTTGCAGCAGGTTTTGTTGGACATCTTGCTTTTTATCATTCTCTGACTTCACTTCCAATAAGTATGAGGACCATCGCCGCCATTATCATTACAACAGTGGTATACGTCATTCTTTTAGTCATTTTCAAGCTGGTTAAACGAGAAGAGTTAGTACGCATCCCATTTGTTCGCGGCTTTTTTCGTAAAAACTAACTTCATTTGATTCTAAACATGTCCGGGCCTGAATATACTCTTGCTAAAGATGGCTTAAACGGAGGGAATGAACGAGATGGCTAGGTTTGGCAAAGGTGTTGTCTACGGAGTTCTAACCATTTTTTTACTAGCGTTGATCATTAGCTTTTTATTATCACTTCTTTTGAAATGGACCGATATCCAAGAATCCTCATTAACATGGGTTATTTTTGCTGCATCTGTTCTATCCGTATTTATCGGTGGATTTGTCGCAGGAGGCAAAGGCAAGGAACGCGGATGGCTTATCGGTGGAACCACCAGCTTAGTGTTTACACTCCTCGTCTTTTTCTTTCAGTTTTTAGGACTTGAGCAAACATTTTCAACAAAGCAATGGATTTATCATCTCGGCTTTTTATTAGCGGCCATGCTTGGGGGAGTCATGGGAGTCAATTTGTCGTCATCCAATCGACACGCAGATTAATATACAGCCTTCCCCACCCATTTCATTTTGAGAAGAGCGATTTCAAGCGAGTCTGATGTGAAACGGTTAAAATGATTGTAGACAAAGTCAAAACGGACTTTGTCTACAGCCTGAAGCTGCTTTTTGCCAAGCAGCCTTTTTTATTCTATTGGTTGTTCTCTGCCACAACCTCGCGAATAGCAGAGCGATCGTATGTAAGACGAGAACCGTCTCCCGCGCGGATCACGACTTTATTCTCATCGATGGAATCGATGATGCCATGCAAACCGCCGATCGTAATAATTTTATCGCCTTTTTTCAAGTTCGCTTGCATTTGCTGAACAGCCCGCTGCCGTTTTTGCTGCGGACGAATCAGCAGGAAATAGAAAATCGCGAACATGATAAGAAGCGGCAAAAGATTCACAAGCGTCGCCATAGATTTCACCCCTTTCTAAAAGTTTTTCGCATTCGGTCTATTAAATCCGTAGCGTTCAAAAAATTCTTCGCGAAAATCGCCAAGCCGATCTTCACGTATCGCTTGTCTCACTTGCTCCATTAATTTTATCAAAAAGTAAACGTTATGATAAGAAGTCAAGCGAATACCAAACGTTTCATCACATTTGATAAGATGACGAATATAGGCGCGCGTATAGTTGCGGCATGTATAGCAGCCGCAGTTCGGATCCAGCGGCGTAAAATCACGGGCGTATTGCGCATTTTTGATGACAAGGCGCCCTTCGCTTGTCATCACCGTTCCATTTCGTCCAATGCGAGTCGGCAAGACGCAATCAAACATGTCAATTCCGCGGATGGCGCCGTCAATGAGCGAGTCCGGCGAACCAACTCCCATTAAATAGCGAGGTTTATTGGCTGGTAAAAGCGGCGTTGTAAACTCAAGCACGCGATTCATGACATCTTTTGGTTCTCCTACCGACAAACCGCCGACCGCATAGCCCGGAAAATCGAGAGACACAAGATCCTGCGCGCTCTGTCTGCGTAAGTCCTCAAATTCACCGCCTTGAACAATGCCAAACAGCCCCTGTTCATTTGGACGGGCATGCGCTTTTAAACAGCGTTCCGCCCAGCGGCTTGTCCGCTCAACCGATTTTTTCATATATTCATATGTCGCAGGATACGGCGGGCATTCATCAAACGCCATCATGATATCAGAGCCGAGCGCATTTTGGATTTCCATCGCTTTTTCCGGCGAAAGAAACAGCTTGTCTCCATTTAAATGATTGCGAAAATATACGCCTTCCTCTTCAATTTTGCGAAATTCACTCAGGCTGAAGACTTGAAAGCCGCCAGAATCAGTCAGAATGCCGCGATCCCAGTTCATAAACGAATGCAATCCGCCCGCTTCTTTCACAATATCATGCCCTGGACGAAGCCATAGATGATAGGTGTTGCTTAAAATAATGCCTGCACCCATTTCTTTTAATTCCTCAGGCGATAGCGTTTTGACAGTCGCTAATGTGCCGACTGGCATAAACATCGGCGTTTCAAAGGAGCCATGCGGCGTATGAATGATTCCGAGACGTGCTCCTGTTTGCTTGCATGTTTTGATAAGTTCATAACGAATCGGGGTCAAATCAATAGCTCCTTTCTTAAATAATCAGCATCGCATCACCGAAGCTAAAGAAACGATAACGCTTCTCCACCGCTTCTTTATAAGCACGCAAAACATTTTCACGCCCTGCTAAGGCGCTAACTAGCATGATTAATGTTGATTTAGGCAAGTGAAAATTCGTAATCATTCCATCAATCGCTTGAAACTGATAGCCTGGATAAATAAAGATATCCGTCCATCCGCTCTCGGCAATAAACGTTCCATTATGGCGCGATGCGATCGTTTCAAGCGTACGTGTTGATGTGGTTCCGACTGCGATAATTCGCCCGCCCTTCTCTTTCACCTCATTCAACAATCGCGCTGTCCCTTCTGTCATCTGGTAAAATTCTGCATGCATATCATGTTCTTCGATATTCTCAACATTGACGGGACGGAAGGTACCAAGTCCGACATGAAGGGTAATAAAAGCTAGATGCACTCCTTTTTGACGAATATCCTCAAGCAGCTGCTCCGTAAAATGAAGCCCTGCTGTCGGCGCTGCTGCCGAACCGCGTTCACGGGCATACACGGTTTGATACCGCTCCTGATCGTCGAGCTGTTCTTTAATATATGGAGGGAGCGGCATCTCCCCCAAGGATTCCAACACCTCATAAAATACTCCGTCATAAGCAAATTCCAGTATTCTTCCTCCGTGCTCCAACTCCTGTCTGCACGTTGCTTTTAAACGGCCGTCACCAAATAAAATGCTTGTTCCTTCTTTCACGCGCTTCGCTGGCTTCACGAGCGTTTCCCAACGGTCTCCTTCCACTTGCTTTAATAAAAGCACTTCAATTTTTGCGCCCGTATCTGATTTTTCTCCATAAAGGCGCGCCGGCAATACTCTTGTATCATTTAATACGAGACAATCCCCTTCATTCAAATACGATAAAATCGCTCGAAAGGTTTCATGATGTTTCGTTTCTCCTGTATTTTTATTGAGCATAAGCAATCTCGATGCTTCTCGGTTCGCAAGCGGTGTTTGTGCAATTAATTCCTCCGGTAAATGAAAATCAAATAAATCTATTTTCATCGCGTTCACCCATTTCTATTGTTGTTAACGAAATCGACCGATAAAATAAAACACAAGCGAAAGCACTACACTTAAAATAATAGAAGTCACAACTGGAAAGTAAAATGTTGTATTCCCCTTTTGGATGACAATATCGCCAGGAAGCCTGCCCAGCTTAATAAATTGCATCAGAAACCCCACAACAATCAAAATGGCTCCGATCATCATGATCATTTTAGGAAGACTGCTCATGATTTTGGCACCTCCATTCCAAAATGCTCATAGGCGCGATGAGTGACGATGCGCCCGCGAGGAGTCCGCTGCAAAAAGCCGATTTGCAGCAAATACGGCTCATATACATCTTCAATTGTTTGCGCTTCTTCACCAATGGTGGCCGCAAGCGTATCTACACCGACAGGACCTCCGCGAAATTTTTCCATCATCGCTCTTAATAATTTATGATCAATATGATCCAATCCTAAACGGTCAACTTGCAGCAACTCCAGCGCTTCTGTTGATAAGGCATGTGTAATCACTCCGTTGCCTTTTACTTGGGCAAAATCTCTGACTCTGCGCAACAAGCGATTGGCAATGCGCGGAGTGCCGCGCGAACAACGCGCGATCTCAACAGCAGCCGCCTCGTCAATCCTAACTTCCAGAATATCTGCTGTTCGTTTGATAATTTGCGCAAGCTGCTCCGGCTCATAATATTCCAGCCGACTGAGCACACCAAAGCGATCCCGGAGCGGTGCAGAAAGAGCACCAGCTCGTGTCGTTGCGCCCACAAGCGTGAATGGCGGCAAGTCAATACGCACCGAACGAGCCGTTTGTCCTTTGCCAATAACGATATCTAGGCAGTAATCCTCCATAGCTGGATACAGCACTTCTTCAATCGAGCGGTGAAGGCGATGAATTTCATCGATAAATAATACATCTCCAGGTTGAAGAGAAGTTAAGATCGCCGCCAGGTCTCCGGGGCGTTCGACCGCCGGTCCAGTGGTGGTGCGCAAGTTCCCCCCCATTTCGTTTGCGATAATGGCGGCCAGCGTTGTTTTTCCAAGTCCGGGCGGTCCGTATAAAAGCACATGATCCAACGTTTCGCCACGCAGCTTTGCCGCTTCAATAAAAACTTGTAAATTTTCTTTTACTTTCTCTTGTCCGATATATTCCTGCAAGCGTTGCGGGCGGAGGCTGTATTCAAGCGATACATCCTCGCTGGAGGCATCGCTGGCAACAAGACGCTCTTCCATCGTCCTTCCCTCCTATTTTAATAGTAATTGCAGCGCTCGCTTCACATATTGATCGGTAGACATCGGTTCCTTTTTTAGAGCAGGCGCCACCTTTTGAATTTCACGATCTGCATAGCCGAGAGCCTTTAGCACTTCAAGCGCCTCGTCAAAGGCATTCTCCTGCTTTTCATCCTCCCAGCTTGTAAATAAGTCGTTCGTCGCTCCTAGAATGACTCCCTGCAGTTTCCCTTTTAAATCAAGAATCATTTGTCGCGCTGTTTTTTTGCCGATGGTCGGAAATTTGCACAAAAAGGCTTCGTTTTCCTCTTCAATCGCCTGCACGAGCTGACGTACATCTCCTGAGGCTAAAATAGCAAGCCCTCCTTTCGGGCCAATGCCGGAAACTTGAAGCAGTTTCGCAAATAGCGTTCGTTCTTCGCGCGTCCGAAACCCATAAAGAGCCATGAGGTCTTCGCGCACATATTGATATGTATAGACCGTCACGATTGTATCATGACTGGGCCGAAACGAAAATGGGTTTGGCGTGAAAATTTGATAGCCAACTCCGGCCGTTTCAATGACAATATATTCTGGACAAACATACTCAATGTATCCGCGAACAAACTCAATCAACGTTTTTCCCCTTCCCTTATCCGTACTGTTTCTCATTGTACCATATGATAATAAAAAAACGAATGTATATTCCTCTTTTGCAAAACAAAAAGACTTATCGTCTGGATAAGTCTTTTACTGAGTAACGGCAAATGGCCGATAGGCTTCAATGACCTCTTTATAACGATCTTTCGAAATCACGCGAATACCTTTTTTCAGCCGTTCTTGTTGATGGCTTTCTAGCTTTTTTATATCGAGCTGGAAAAACGATTGAATCACGCGTGATGATTTTCCTGGCTTGCCTTCAAAAATAGATAAAGTTCCATCCTTTGTTAAGCCAAAATATCCATTCGCTTTTGACAAAGGTGAAATATCTTGAACCATTTTCTGGAACACAATTTGTTCATCATCAAGATTGACAAGCTGCCAGCCTTCATACTTTTTCCATATATCCTTCATCGATGTAATCGTTTCTTGTTTAATTTCTTCACTCACTTCTCCGTCCACGTATATTCGTTCTAACAAAATCGTCATTTGAGTGGCCGGCGCTTTAGCGAAGGCAGCTGAGGAACTTATAAATGAAATCGCGATAGCCAAGCAAGCCATCAAAAGCTTCATTGTCTTCCCCTCTTTCTCGGTAAATAATGAAAGCTATTTATAGTTTCACCTTTTAAGAAAATTTTATCCATAAAAAACACTCACTCAAGAAGTGAGTGTCCGGTTGTAGACAAAGTCAAAAATGAGATTTGTCTACAACCATTCTCATCCTCTATTTATGGTGTTCCACATCAGCCTGAGTGGAAAACGCTTGGCAGACAAGAAACGCAGCCGAACAAAGACAAAAATCGAACAAAAGAAATTCATGAGCAGACGAATGCGGCCAGTGACGCAGGATGAAAGCATTTAACAACGGTCTGACACTCACTCAAGAAATCAGTGTTTTTATTTCGACTCCACTACAAGCCGTTCGCGATCAAGGAAGTGAGGCGGTTGTTCAAGCCATCCGCGCTCAATCATTAAATTCACTCCATCCTCCGCATAGGCTCCCGCTTTCGCGATAAAAGAAGCGTAGAGAGCCGCTACATCTCTTCTCAATGAGAGCGCCATGGCCTGTCCATACATACCAACCCCGAGCCCTGATAAGGAATTGACTAAAAACAGCATTAATCGCTCTGAGTATGGCGCAACTGTTGATTCATTGACGACTGTGTCCCATGTCATCGAAGCTGGAATATTGTCTTCCTGCAGCACCTCAAAAATGGAGGTCATGATCTCACTGCATACTTTTTGTCCTCTTAAAAAGAAGCTGCGAATTTCAGGATCCCTCGCTACTTGCGCAAATCCGATTAGCGTAGCCTTCGCGATTTCATTGTTAATGGAGTTCATCACTAAATAGGCTGCTTCAACTGCCAAAAGCGGTCGTCTGCGTCCAAGCCATCCAGTAAGAAAGCTTTGCTTTTCAACATAGTCCACTTGTTTTGGGTAAGCCATATAAGGAGGACGTATATATATACCTTGATTTTTCATCACGGTACGCACACGCTTATTTAATTGAGTCGCATCTTCGCTAAATTGTTTATATAGCTGATGGATATCATCCCGAGAAGCCATCACAATGGAAGTAGCATGTGAAGTGATTTTAAATTGGCTCATTTGGTTAAGATACTCTAAATAAAATGTATCGGAAAAAAGCTTTGGCGCTTGACGATTCACATGCTTATCGACCGGGAACCCGTCTGGTTTAGCAATTCCTTCCTTGCTAAATAGCTCCTCTAGACTTTGCAGATGATTTTGGACAACTTTCAATCCTTCTTCCAGAAGCACGCCCACTTCTTCATCGGCGGTTGTTAACTTAAAATGCGTGATAACGCTTTCCATCATGCTATCATATATATAGGTATTCCATATATTTGCAATTTCAGCGCTTGTTAAGCGGACTTCATTTTTCTTCATACTGATCCCTCCATGGAACATATTATGTTCCTTCCCAAAATGAAGTATGTAAAAAATCGGCCATCTGAATACCCCAAAAAAAGGAATAGCACCTTACCATTCTTGATTTACCTGTGGTGCTAGATAAAATCGGTTCATTTATCTTCCTCGTACTATATACAATCGTCCGCCAAAACTCACGGTCAGAAGTGGAGCGTCATCTGCATACTTACATGGGGATAAAGCTTTCGGGAGAAAGTGATATGGATGATCGTTGCATATAAATTCCCCCTAACACCATGGGTTTTCATTATTTTTTCTATCACTGAGTCATGATGTTGATGAACATTTTGTATCCTCTCATAAAAAATCCCATTCTCTGCAGAGAAATCACGTTCTCTCTTGCAAAGAACGGGAAATATGATCGTTTTATGGTATCGCCGTTTCACCTAAATTATGGTACACTTCTTGAACATCGTCATCATCTTCAAGCATATCAATCAGCTTGAGCATTTTCGTTAGGTCATCGCCTTCCAGCGTTGTGTAGGTTTGCGGGATCATCGTGATTTCAGCGTTTACAAACGTTAATCCATTCGCCTGAAGCTTGTTTTTCACCTCTTCAAAATGCTCAGGTGCTGTATAAATTTCAAATGAGTCGTCCATTGTTTCCATTTCTTCCGCTCCTGCTTCAATCGCTTGGAGAAGCAGCTCATCCTCGTCGATCTCTAACCCTTCGCGAGCGATGACAAGCCATCCTTTTCTTGCAAATAAATAGGACACGCATCCTGTTTCTCCAAGATTTCCGCCGTTTTTCGAAAATGCTGCGCGAACATTTGCCGCTGTGCGATTTTTATTATCCGTCAGACAAACGACCATGACTGCCACGCCACCTGGACCATACCCTTCATAACGAATTTCTTCATAGTTGGCATGCTCCTGATTGCCTGCCGCTTTGTTGATGGCCCTTTCAATATTATCGCTCGGCATATTCGCCGCTTTTGCTTTTTCAATGACGAGACGCAGCGCGGCGTTGACATTTGGATCGCCACCACCTGTTTTGGCTGCAACGTAAATTTCCTTCGCCAATTTCATAAACAGTTTGCCGCGTTTGGCATCCTGTGCATTTTTTCGACGTTGGATATTTTTCCATTTGGAATGTCCAGCCACTTTCCATTTCTCCTCTCATCATATCAAATTTTCGATATTACTATACCAAAAATAGCGGAAGCATGAAACAGTTGCCAAGCGATATAGATGCAGCTTGAAGAGTGTATAAATCAACAAAATAACAGATGTTTCTAATAATTCAATGTCACACTTTGCTCCCATCGCACATTCGCTTAATGAAAGCCCGACTGTACCAGCTAACTTCATAATTGGAGGACGATACCGTTTTTTCGTGAGGAGGTCTAGACCGTTTGAAAAGAAAAAGGAGATGCCATTTGCCGGCATCTCCCTGCAGCATTTATCGTGTATTGGTTGGAGTTTCCATTATTTTCCCTTTATAAAAAATCGTCTTTAAATCCCGATTAATTTCTTCAAACGGGCGGCCGTAACGTATGTTATTGTCAATGACGCGAGCGCGCTGATACATGCTTGGATTCGAAACGACGCGCACATGCTTTCCTTTCGTATATGGAGCGATCGCTTTCGCTACATTTTGCTCCGTACGATTTGCATCTTTTCCTCCCGTTTGAATGGCTACTAATACATGGTCCTTATATACAAGCGCCCGGGCATCGCTGACATTTTTGACTTTAGCCGCTTCTTTGGCTACCTGCTCGGCAAAACGTCCGTCATAATGGTCGTAATAAGAAGGATGTGTTTTATCATTTTGCAAGTGACCATGATAATTTTGGTCTGCTTTGCCGAAATTCGCTTCTAGAGGCAGCGATGGAGTCGACCGATCGTAACGATCTCGACGAAGCGCATCCGTACCGAAAAAATCCGCAACTGGACCATTTTGGTTGTCCATCATATAGGCATTTCCGTCATTCTCAATATTTGTTCCGTAACGGCCATACGTATATGGAGTATTTGTCCGATCCGTTGAATAATAACCGATCGGTCTTGTTTCATCTCGATAGCGTGTTGCCCGATCTTCCGCATCGTAATTTGCGCATGCGGCAAGCCCGCTCACACAACAAAAAACGCCTATTGCCGCGATTGTTTTTCTCAACGGAAAAACCCCCTTTATTTGCCTTGGGTCAAGCACCTTGACCCATTTTTAGCTTGGCAAATAAGAGGGGATTTTATCGCTGTTAGTTAGCGGTAAAAATCAAGTTCTGATATCGGTATAATTCCTTTTGAACAACCAACCTATCCATAAAGGCAGGCGAAATCATGGTATTTGGTTCATCTCATTTGAATATGGCTTATGCTATTGAAAGCAAAACGAGGATTTTGTTAGAGAAACCGAGAAGCTTGTTGGCCCATACACATTAAAATTTTGGCGGCGCAGCGGCCAACTGGCGTTTATGATGTGAACGATGATGTAGCTTCTCAATGATGGACCGATCTTTTTCCGGAATTTCTTCCCCTTTTAAATATTTATCAATCATTTCATAAGTTGTTCCCATTTCATTTTCATCTGTTTGGCCTTCCCAAAGACCCGCACTTGGCGCTTTTGTAATAATTTCCTCAGGCACACCAAGAATTCGGGCCATTTCGCGAACTTCGCCTTTTGTAAAATGAACAAGCGGAACAAGATCGACACCGCCATCTCCATATTTGGTAAAATAACCTGTGTGCCATTCAGCCGCGTTGTCAGTTCCAACTACGATATAACCATAATTGTTGGCGACCGCATATAGCGTTGTCATCCGCAAACGCGCTCGCGTATTGGCATCGCCAAGACGCGCCGCCTCCTCATTCCATTCTCCTTTTTCTTTAAGCTGTTTTTCGATTTCTGCAAATAATGTTTGATGCGTCTCTGTTAAATCAATCACAAAGTGGCGAATACCCGAGCTTTCAACGACCTTTAATGCATCCTCTTGATCCTTTGGATTGCTCTTGCACGGCATAATTAATCCTAAAGAGTTGTCCGGAAAAGCCCGTTTAATAAGATGCGCCACCACAGCCGAATCAATTCCGCCGCTAATCCCGACAATCGCCCCGTTCAATCCAGCTTTGCTTACTTGTTCGCGAAGCCAGGCCACTAACTTTTCAATTTTCTCCTCCATGATTCAACTTCCTTTCACGAAAAATAAGATATACGTTATCTTATCATATTGGCGATTTTTTGCACAAACTGTTTGCGATGTTCAAAGTATGGAATCGCGAAAGGCTTTCGCTTCTTCATCAATGATCGGCATTCGCGAAATATATCGCTTGGAAAAATCAAGGCCATTAAAAACCATGGCTTTTCTAAAAAAGCTTCCAATATAGGACATTTTTTCAATAAAGCAAAAGACCATTGCATATATGGCAATATGCGATTGGCATATTGCAAATAATCGATGCCGCTTGGAGCGACCGCTATTAAGTCATAATCAATTAAATAGGCACTTCCGTTTTCAGCCCGCAAAAAATTGTGTGAAGCGACATCGCCATGAATAATGGTCATCGGTTCTGCTAATAAAGAAGGAATGAATAAAGGAATTTTTTCTAAGCTATATTGGGCACATTGCAAAATAAAAGTAAGCTCCTCATGCCTCATGATTTGCTGCCATACTGGCAAATCATGAAGAAAAGATAAATATCTTTGCTTCCATCTTTCACACAGCTGATAATAAGGCAGCATAGTGGCAACAAACGGCTGCTGCAGCAAACGCTGCGAAAAAATATGGTACTCATAAAGCAGGCAAAGGCCTTCGTTTCGATCTTTCTCGCTTGTAAAAACAAACGGATTGGAATGCGGAATATACTCCTGCAGCGTCCAACAGGCATTTTCAGAAACGACCACCCCAGTAATAGAGGGAGCGGCTTGAAAGCCTGCCTGTTTTAATAAACGAATAAACATCTGCTGCCGCGACGCTTCAAAAAAGGTGCGATATTTTTTCACAATCCATTTTCCTTTATTTGTATCAATTATTTGTACATGTGGCTTAATAGCCGCCGCTTCCTCCACGCACAACCCATATTCCGCTTGAAGCAAAAGAAAGAGACGATGGCTCTCACCGTCTCCTATATGTCTATTCTTCGTAGTCGCTGCTTTCCCCATATTCTGGCATCATAAAAAATTGTTGTGGATTTTGCGGGAAAGCGGCAGGTTGTGGCGACTGGTAATAAGATGGCTGTCCCGGCCCTTGTGCATACGGATAAGCTGGTGCCGCGGCTGGATATGGTGAAAAGCTTGACGGCTGCTGTTGCGGATACGGCGAATAATAGCCAGGAGCCGTTGATCCGTACATTGGTTGATAGGTTTGTACAGGCCAACCATAGCAAGGCATCATCGGAACCGGGTAACATCCTCCTGACATCTGCTGCGGAGATACCATCATTGGTTCTTCAGGTGGTTGAACATTAGGCGGCATATTCATATTAGGCGATACATTAGGTGATACATTAGGCTGAAGGTTCGGGGAAGCATTTGGCTGTATATTCGCTGATGAAGCCGGCGGTGCTGGCGGTCCCCACTCATGCGATTCGATGCTTTCCTGTACTCCAGGAAACGGATGCGAGCCGCTCTCCCCGTAGAATGGTGCGACAGGCTGCGAGAACGGCGCAGCCATCGGCGCTACCGGAGCCTGCGGATAATAAAATCCATAACCTGGCATGACAGGAGTAACCGGAATGCAGCCTTGCTCTTGAGGTGGCAAGTAAGCTGGCATCTGGTAGGTCGGCTGTTGTGGCTGCGCAATCGGAACATATGGAATGGTCGGCAGTTCCGGCGGTTGATCATGTTGATCGTATGATGGATGCTCCTGATTCTCTGATGGCTCTATGTCCGTATCTGGCTTCATAATATTCGGTAAAATGTTGTCCGGCTTTGGCGGAATCGGCGGCAGGCCAGGTATTTGATTTGGATAATTCACATTTGATTGCGGCGAAATCGATGGATTAGCTTGGAATGGTGTTTTGTGATCATGCTTTTCTGCCGCTTGATTCACGCCAATATTAGATTTAGGTGGCTCATAAGACGGCTGCTTTGGTAGTTCTTTCGGAATATTGGCCGTCGGCGCTTTCGGAGTTTCCTTTGGCTTTTTCTCAATTGGTGCTGTCGGTTTGGGCTTCGGCACTTCATTTATCGGTATTTCTTGAGCAGGCGGATTAATGTTCACGTTCGGAGCGATTTCAGCTTCAAAATTGAATGAAGCAAACGGTTTAGCGTTGGAAAATGGATGCTCTTGAACCGGCTCTTCTTTTTTCGGATATTCCTTTTTTGGATGTTCTTTGTTCGGATACTCTTTTTTTGGATATTCCTTCTTTGGATACTCTTTGTTTGGTGCTTCTTTTTTTACCGGAACCCCTGCAGTCGGAATTTTAATTTTCATTCCCGGCATAATTAAATCCGGATTGCTTAATTGGCCATTTAAGTGCTTTAACTGCTCAAAATCAACTCCGTATTTTTGCGCGATTTTCCAAAGCGTATCTCCTTTTTGCACAATATGGATTTTCACTCCGTTCCCCCTCCTACACTCAAACAATAATCATTCTATTTCATTGGCACGTTGTCATCATCATCCTTCAACATAACTTATGAAGCAAAAAATGAATTTATGATAAAAAAATAACAAGGTCTGCATATAGACCTTGTTATGTCTAAGCGAGCGCCAACATTCTCTTTAATGCTTGTACGGCATCTTCGGCAATGGAGACCGGCACGGTGATTGGATTGATGATATTTCCTTGCTCTAATGATTCCAACGCCCATAGCAAATGTGGCAAATCAATGCGATTCATCGTTAAACATGGACACATGTAAGGGTTCAAAGAAATAATTTCTTTATCAGGATGCTGTTGAATTAACCGGTTGACGAGATTCATTTCCGTTCCAATCGCCCATTTGCTCCCAGAAGGAGCTTTTTCAATCATCTCAATAATATATTTAGTAGAACCGGCATAATCTGATTTTTGTACGACTTCCCAGCTGCACTCTGGATGGACAATAATATTCATATCCGGTTTTGTTTTCCGAATGTAGTCGATATGCTTCACTTGAAAATTTTCATGAACGGAACAATGTCCTTTCCAAAGAATGACTTTAATTCGCTTGATCTCTCCCTCGTACTCAAGCGAGTCCGTTAACGGGTTCCAAACCGCCATTTCATTAAGCGCAATGCCAAGTTTATATGCCGTATTTCTGCCTAAATGTTGATCCGGCAAAAAGAAGATCCGCTCTTTTTGTCCAAGCGCCCAAGCGACCATTTTTTCTGCATTCGAAGAAGTCACGGTCGCTCCACCGTTTCGCCCTACAAATGCTTTAATGGCTGCTGTCGAGTTCACATAGGTTAACGGCAAAATCGTATCGCCAAACAGTTCTTGTAAAATCGGCCATGCTCGTTCCACTTGCGCCATATCCGCCATATCGGCCATCGAACAGCCTGCGCGCATATCCGGCAAAATGACTTTTTGGTGGTTTCCTGTTAAGATATCCGCCGTTTCCGCCATAAAATGAACACCGCAAAAAACAATATATTCTGCTTGCTTATTTTTTGCGGCCACCTGTGCGAGCTGTAAAGAATCCCCTGTTGCATCCGCAAACTGAATGACTTCATCCTTTTGATAATGATGTCCAGGGATAAATAGCTTCTCCCCCATTTTCTCCTTAATCTTCCGAACACGCTCCTCCATTTCAACCGCGTTAAGCGTTTTATACACTTCTGGCATATGATCCTGTTTTTGCATCATTTCCAATACGTTCATATTTCGTTCCCTCCTCTTTTATCCTTCAATATTAAAACTAATATCGAGCGCTTTCACAGAATGAGTTAAAAAGCCTAACGAAATATAATCAACGCCTGTATCGCCATACTCGGCAAGATTTTCAAGGGTGATGCCGCCGGAAGCCTCTGTAATAATAGCAGAAGGCACAAGCTGAACAAACTCTCTAATTTCTTCTGGTGTCCGGTTATCAAACATAATGACGTCCGCTCCTGCCTTTACGGCCTCTATTACTTGTTCCCTCGTTTCCGTCTCCACTTCGATTTTAACCATATGACCAAGCTGCTGGCGCACGGTATGAACCGCTTTTGTAATAGAGCCGCAAAAGGCAATATGGTTATCCTTTATCATCACCGCATCGTATAAACCAAAGCGATGGTTATATCCGCCGCCGCATGTGACCGCATATTTTTCCAGCATTCGAAGTCCTGGAGTTGTTTTGCGCGTATCGCAAATGCGCGTATATTCGCTATTTAACGTCATCACCGCCTGATGAGTAATGGTAGCGATGCCGCTCATTCTCTGAATCAAATTCAAAATGACACGTTCGCCCGTTAATAACGGAGCAATGGGACCGGAAACCGAAGCAATGACGTCTCCTTTATCTACTTTTTCGCCATCTCGCTTATATAGCGTAACGCTAATCGATGGGTCCAGCAGGTGGTACGCGGTTTTCATAATGTCAGCGCCAGAGAAAATACCGGCTTCCTTAACAAGAAATGAACCAGAAGCTAAATGATGATGAGGAAAAATCGTCTCGCTAGTCACATCACGTTCGCCAATATCTTCTAAAAAAAACTGTTGCAGCATTTGTTGCAGCTTGATGATATTCATGCTGTTCCTCCTATTCTCGCGAAAAATTCCTCTTTTGTTCGTAAAATCCGCCGCTTTTTCCAATGCATGGCCTCTGTCGGGTAATCCGAACGGTAATGGCCGCCGCGGCTTTCTGTACGCTTAAGCGCTGAGGTAGTGATCAGCCATCCAGTAATGAGCATGTAAGCAACGGTGATTTCTTCTTCTGTCCATGAAGTGACGTCGGTCTTGACAAGCTCCGGAATAGAAAATTGCTCCAGCCACTTTCTTGCGGTCGCTAAGCTTCGTTCATCTCTCACAATCCCTACATATCGCATCATGATCTCTTGAATTTGTCCCTTATCCGGCAACGAGCCTGTAAAGCTTTTAACCGAATTCGGCTTGACAAACGGAAAGCGTCGCCCCTTTTCTGCACTCCCGCGTTGCTTCAACACTTCAGCTAAACGAGCGCCAAACACCAGTCCCTCAAGCAGCGAATTGCTCGCCAAGCGGTTAGCGCCATGTACTCCAGTACAAGCCACTTCTCCGACTGCATACAAGCCCGCAAGCGATGTTTGTCCCGATAAATCAACTTGGATTCCTCCCATTAAAAAATGAGCGCCTGGTACAACAGGAAGCCGGCCATCCTGCAAACCAACACCGTGAGACTCGCATAATTTCGCTATTGTTGGAAATCGCTCCGCAAAATTTTTAATCATCGAAATGTCGAGATAGACACGGCCGCCTTTGGCGGTTTCGGCATGGATCGCCCGAGCTACGACGTCTCTTGGCGCTAAATCTTGCTGTGGATGGATGGACTCCATCAATTTTTTCCCATCTTCTGTGACCAGTACCGCCCCTTCTCCCCGCACAGCTTCAGAAATCAATCCGACCGCCCTGCCATTCACATAAAGCATCGTGGGGTGAAATTGAATAAATTCCATATCCGTCACAGCTGCACCGGCCCGATACGCTAAGGCAATACCATCTCCAGTCACCGTTTCAGCATTAGAGGAGAAAGAATACAGCCTTCCACAGCCGCCGGTTGATAATACAACGGCATCCGCATAATAAGCACCTGTTTTCGTGCGCACACCGATACAGCGCCCGTCAGCGACAAGCAAATCAATGACGCGCTCATCTTCCACTATGGTGACATGGCCGTATAGCTTTTCCATTAAAAACGAGGTCATCGCTTTTCCCGTCTGATCGCCTCCTGCATGCAAAATTCTCCGCTGGCTATGGGCTCCTTCATTTCCAAAATGAAAATGTCCGTTTTGATCCGTATCGAATTGCAAGCCGGTTTCCACCATCTCTAAAAGCCGTTTCGGGCCTTCCTGAACGAGAATTTCTACAGCACGTTCATCATTATGATCTGCTCCAGCAATGATCGTGTCTTGATAGTGAAAATGCCAATGATCTTGGCCAGACAAAGCAGCAGCGATACCTCCTTGCGCTAACCAAGAATTACTCTCTTCTTTTTTCGCTTTTGTGAAAATTATCACATTTTTATGCTCAAACAAATGATAAGCCGTTACGAGCGATGCTAGGCCTCCGCCTACAATAATCACATCCGCTTGTGGCATACAAAAGCCCCCTGTTATTATTTACTGTCTTGACACCTATATTGACACATAATTAAACTGATGACAAGACTTTTATTTTTCCAAATGTGAGGGAATGATTATATGATTTATCTTGATTATGCAGCGACAACACCCATGAGCGAAGAAGCATTAACCGCTTATACAAAGGCGGCTTCATCATATTTCGGCAATTCAAGTAGCTTACATGATATCGGCAGCCACGCAGCCCAGCTTCTGCACATTTGCCGCCAGCAGCTTGCCGAATTGATCGGCGGCGATGAAAGAGGTCTTTATTTTACAAGCGGCGGTACAGAATCCAATCTTCTTGCCGTCCGTTCGATGATTGAGGCCCATCGCCATAAAGGAAATCATTTAATTACAACAGCAACCGAGCACGCATCGTTATATCATTTATTTCAACAGCTTGAAACGGAAGGCTATGAAGTCACGTATTTATCTGTAGATCGCTTCGGCCAAATTGATCTGGCTGAGTTGGAAAATGCCATCACTCCGCAAACAATTTTGGCTTCGATTCAGCATGCAAACTCCGAAATCGGCACCATTCAGCCGATTCAAGAGATCGCCAAACGCTTGCGAAAACACGGGGTCATCTTTCATAGCGACTGTGTACAAACCTTTGGTAAAATACAAGTGGATGTACAAAAAATGGGGATAGACAGCTTATCTATCTCCTCGCATAAAATTTATGGCCCTAAAGGGGTCGGGGCTGTCTATATTGATCCGCGCATCAAATGGACCTCTTGCTTCCTCCAGGCAACACACGAATTTGGGTTTCGCCCTGGAACTGTGAATGTGCCAGGCATTGCGTCATTTGTCACCGCTGCGCAGCAGGCCTGCGAACATTTAGCCGATGAACATGCGCGGCTTGAACACCTTCGTCAGTATACAATTTCACGAATTCATGAGAAGCGGCTGCCTGTTGCCATTGAAGGACATCCCGACGCCCACTTGCCAAACATCCTCGGTCTTTCAGTACAAGGAATGGAGGGGCAATATGCAATGCTTGAGTGCAACCGCTACGGCATCGCCATTTCGACAGGGAGTGCTTGTCAGGTCGGAAAGCAAGCTCCTTCACGGACGATGATCGCAATTGGAAAGGAAGAAGATGAAGCGAAGCAATTCGTCCGCATTTCATTTGGCAAGTGGACGACACTAAACGAAATAAACCGTCTTTTAACCGTGTTGGAAACCATTTGTCAACAACGAAAGGAGTAGAGCCTATGAAAATCGAGAAGAAAATTTTAGGGGAGAAGCGGCGAGAGCTGATTTTAAAATGGCTCAAAGAAAGCGGACTGCCGCTTACCGGAGCGGAGCTAGCGGCAAAAGCGAACGTCAGCCGTCAAGTCATCGTCCAAGACATTTCGCTGCTTAAAGCGCGTAACGAACCGATTATCGCCACAAGCCAAGGCTATCTCTACTTAAAAACGCCGGCTCCTAACCAAATTTATACGCGCACCATAGCCTGCTACCATACACCGGAACAAACAAAAGAAGAGCTATACTTAATTGTCGATCATGGAGTGACCATAAAGGATGTAAAAATTGAACACCCCGTCTACGGCGATTTAACGGCTTCTGTCATGGTCAGCAGTCGTCAAGAAGTGGATCAGTTCATTCAAAAAATTAAACAAACCAACTCCTCCTACTTGCTTCAGCTCACAGACGGCACGCATCTTCATACGCTCGAAGCCGATTCGCTGGCCAAGCTTGACGCCGCTTGCCAAGCGCTGCAAAAAGCTGGTTTTTTAATTGAATCGTAATGCGAAATCAGGTTGTAGGCAAAGTCTATTTTGATTTTGTCTACAACCATTTTTCATTTTATCGTTTATAGTGACATCTCCACAACAGGCTAGCTTTCACCCATAATAAAACACCGTTCTTGTTTAGAACGGTGTTAAAACAAAAAGCACCTCTCCCCCCCCTACACTCTGTTTAGAGGTAGGAAGCTTCTCAATTCGATCTGTTAAAAATAGAGAATATAGATCAAACACGCTAATGCGATTCGATAAACGGCAAAAGGAATCAACCGAATGCGATTAATTAATTGAAGGAAAAACTTTATGGAAATTAACGCGAAAATAAAAGCGCTAATAAACCCTACTATAAAAAATGGTATCACATCTACGGTGAAATACTTCCATTTGCTTACGAGAGACAGAAAACTCGCCCCTGCCATAATCGGAACCGCCATAATAAACGTAAAATCGGCCGCCGCCCGGTAGCTCATTCCAAGCAGCACACCGCCTGATATGGTCGAGCCAGAACGAGAAAATCCAGGCCACAACGATAAGCATTGAATTAGCCCAATGAAAAAGGCTTGTTTATATGTAATCTGATCCACTGTCTCAACCGTTTGTTTGCGCCCACCGAATAAATCCGCGGCAATCATTAATAGGGCCCCAATGACCAGACCAATCAAAACCGTCTTTGTCGAAAATAAATGTTCATCAATATAATCTTCAAATAAAACACCCAAAATTCCTGCAGGCAATAATCCAACAATCACATGGGTTAAGCGAAGCCGGTTCGGCCGGTCGCTTGTCCCTTTTTTCAACCCTAATAGCTCAATAAATCGATTTCGGAACACAACGACCACCGCCAGAATCGAACCAAGCTGAATGACAACTTTAAAGGCATTCGCTACTCTTTCATTTAAAAAATCTTGAGAGCGAAGCCACATATCATCCACAATAATCATATGGCCAGTTGAAGAAACAGGGGCAAATTCTGTTAGGCCTTCCACAGCACCTAAAATAAGTCCGACAAGTAGTTCCCATAAGCTCATAGATTTAGTCTCCTTACCTTTTATTTTGCTTATTCATTTTTATAGAACACTTCCTTACAAATGCCCATAAAAACGGCCGTATGCTAAAGACGCATAGGCCCACCAAGGCACGCTTAAAGCAAAAGCACCCCCTTCATCGCCAAAAAACGCATAGCCCCCAAATCGCCATAAGCAGAGGGGTCGATAAGCGCGCAATAAAGAATGAGCTCCTTTTGCTCTGTCCAACATTCTTGATGATATTTTAAGGAACCCATTTTTTAGATCTTTTCTATGGTTTGTTCCATGATGATTTCGACACTGAATCCACCGTTTGCGAAAGATCTCTATCCTACGAAAGGATGGCATAGATGCCCCATTCCCAAGCAGAAATTGCTGTTTTCGACGGTCGGAGACAAGTCACGGACTTGTCTCGGTCACGCCGAGAAAATGGTGACACGCTTCATTGGATGGCACCGCTAAAAGAAAGATTCACTCCAGCTGCACAAGAGCTTTTAAACGATATCAACCTATAATACTCAAATAAACTTTTATATATGTTTCATTTTTTCATGGACAAAGATGGGCCTTATTCTTTTTGGTCATTCCGTTTCATTCTGTTGTTACTGAATGCTACGGCCTTTAAACGGCACAAAAATGGTAAGCCCCGCTTGATATCATGCTATTTCTAGCACCAGTCTTTATTTTTTAGGAGCCGTATTCTTTCATTTCGTTGCTGCTAAGATGGATTCCATTAACAATCGGGACTATCATTTTGGCTATTGGTATTATACTTGGGTTTATTAAATTTTTCAAAAGTAAGCGATAAAAATAAAAAAATTTCCTCCAATGATCCTAGCCCGTTCATTGAACAATGATAATGGAGGCTTTTCACGAGCCTCTCCCATCTATACTTTAAATATGTTCATAAGGAAACCATTGAAAATAATACCTTAGATGACAAATTCTTTACCTTTATATTACAATAGGCTTATGTCTACTTTGATACATATGGGGGATTTACTGATGGTATATAAAAGCAATCCGCTTAAAGAAATTTTTCAGCCGAAAATTGCGTTTGCCCAGCTTAGGGAAGCGGAACGGTTAAAACATGTGGCGATTGTCGCCTTTCTTCTCTTATTTTTTCATGTCATTCTTTCATTGCTTCGTGGTTATTTTGGTATGGATGGAGAGGAACTGACTAAATATCTTGACCAATACACAGGTGAGCAATTTGCGTTTCTTCAGCTTTTATTCGCATTGGGCCATGTTTTAGGAGGGATATGTGTCCCGCTGTTCTTTTTATTCATTTCTTCTATCATTTTTTATTTGTTTTTTGATATTCATTTTCTAAAACTATTCACCATTCAACTAGCAATTTTATCTATTTTCTTACTTGAAGATATGATTCTCTTTCCATTTCAGCTATTTCTCGGGATAAAAAATCTCTTTTCTCCTTTTTCTCTTGGAGTGTGGGGACCTTATATCACGAAACACACCTTTATATGGTCTCTTTTGCGAACCGTTTCCGTCTTTTCGATCTGGGCCATATCGATACAAATCATCGCTCTTCGCTCCTTGACGGAAAAGCCGGTCCAACGCGTTGCGATGATTGTGATCGCCGTTTATCTCTTTTTCGGCATAATGATTAGTAGCTTATACAAACTTTCTATTTAGTGAATTGTAATGAAAGGCAGGGGAAACGGATGAAACGTTGGAGACCATATATATTGATCGTCCTCGCATTATGTATTATAGGGGCAAACTTTTATCTTTTGTTTCATCAGCATAGCAAAATTCCAAAATCAGTCTATGTGAACGAACGGAGCAAACCAACCAAAACCAATATAAAAGAGACGGTTGACACGACCGGCATCACGGCGCCAGCGGAACGAAAATTCATTTACGATCATCCACAGTTCGGCACCATTGCTGAAATCCTTGTCACACCCGGACAAGAAGTACAAGCAGGCACACCGCTTATCCGTTATGCCAACGAAGAAATTGACCGGGAGCTGCAGCGCATCGCAAGCAAACAAGAACAACTTCGCACACAAATGGAGCAGCTTTCGGAAGATGTTGATTATTATACAACGCTGGCCTCTTCGGTTACGGAAGATCGTCTGGAGAAAGTACAATGGGAGGAAAAAGCGCGGGAAGCAGAGCAGAAAAAAGCATTGCTCGAATCAAAAATACAGGAATACGAGGCAGAACAGAGCCAACTAACAGAGAAAAAAGAGGAACTCGTTGTCAAAAGTGAAACAGCCGGTTGGGTCGAAGAAATCAGCGATCATCCTTCCAAACCGCTGATCACCATTGCTTCCCCTTCCGCAGTTATCCGTGGAAAAGTGAAAGAGAAACGATTCGGAGAAATCGCCGTTGGACAAAAAGCAGTGGTCCATGTTCCAAACGAAAAAGCAGCCTTTACCGGCACGATTATGGATATCGGCAAATTTCCAGTCACCGAAACAAGTTTTCAAGAAAAAAGCGAATATCCGTTTACCGTGCAGTTGAACGAACAGCCCAAATCCCTTCCTTTCGGATATCACGTCAACATCACAATCGTGACAAAAGAAAAAAACGGAGCGATGACTGTTCCTGCCGAAGCGGTGTGGCATGAAAAAACGAAGTCATTTGTCTATGTGATTCATCGCGGCAAACTCGAAAAACGAAAGGTAACACTTGGAATTTCACATGGAAAGAAACAAGAAATTGAACGCGGTCTTCGCCCAAATGAAACGATTGTGTCCCATCCAACGAAACAGATGAAGCACGGAATGGACATCATCGTCCCGCTTGAAGTGAAAACACCAAAAAAGGAAACGATGAAGCAATTATCTAAATGGGTCATTGCTAAGCACTTCCTTGATGGATTTTTCCGTGCGCTCTATTAATATACGTTTTAAAAAACAGGCCTTTTCCTACCATAAACGAAGGAAAGGCCTGTTTTTCTTCCTTCTTAATCCAAAGATTCGTGCTCTTCTTCCCCTTCATATACCGGGATATGAACCTCCCATCTCCATGCCGTTAAGAGGTGAAAGACTTCGCGATAGGCATTTGAAAATAAGAGAGCAAAGCCAACCTCTTCATCGATATACATGACTGGCTTACTTTGGCTATGATTGATTTCCCGTCAAAAAACACTCACTGTTCGCATTTCTTACCAACTCACTCACCTATCTGAGCGAGAAACATTCCCTAACACCAACCAGAACAGGATCTTTATTTCTTCGACAAGTGACAAGCACCTCTGCTATATCAAAAATCTGCCTGTATAAGAGTTTGGATTACTCGCAATTTCCTCAGGTGTCCCTTCAGCCATCACCATTCCTCCATCATTCCCTCCTTCTGGTCCTAGATCAATCACCCAATCGGAGGAGCGAATGATTTCGCTATTGTGTTCCACAACGATGACCGTGTTTCCCGCATCAACGAGCTTATGGAGCAAAACAAGCAGCTTGTGTACATCGGCTGGATGTAACCCGACGGTCGGCTCGTCCAATAAAAAAAGCGTCCTATTAGTAGTTTGGTTCTTTAATTCTTTTGCCAATTTCAAACGCTGCCCTTCTCCCCCGGACAACGTTGTGAGCGATTGCCCCCATTTTAAATAACCGAGACCGATTTCACATAATAATTGAATCACCGATGAGATTTTTCGATGATCTTCGAATATTGGCAGGCTCTCTTCAATCGATAAGTCGAGAATATCAGAAATCGAATATCCTTTATACTTTGCTTTTAACACTTTTTCTTCAAATCTTTTCCCGCGACAAACTGGACACTCTACTTCTTGTTCCGGAAGAAAATGCATGACTAAAGAAACCATTCCCATTCCTTGGCAATTTTCACAACGGCCTCCTGGACTATTAAAGGAGAAGTCTTTTGCACTTAGGTGATTGTTTTTGGCTTCCGGCAAATTCGCATAAAGGTTGCGAATATGTGTAAATACGTCCGTGTATGTGGCAATATTTGAACGTTTCATTCTGCTTAACGGCGATTGGCCGACGGTAATCATTTTATCAATTGCTTCAAAACCGATTATTTTTTCACACCCTTGATGAACACCGCTTTCCCCTTCCGCCAGAACATCAAAAACGAGCGTCGACTTGCCTGACCCGGAAACCCCGGTCACACTAACAAGGCAGCCTAATGGAAAAGAGACGGTAATATTTTTTAAATTATGTTTGTGCGCATGATAAACGGTCAAATACTCGCCAGTCCCTTTTCTTCGCTGACATTTACGTTCTGATCGATTTCGTAAAAAGGCGCCGGTAACCGATGATTCCTGCTCCATTAATTCAAGCAAAGTTCCCTCTCCAACTACCGCTCCTCCAAGATGTCCAGCACTCGGCCCCATATCAATAATGTAATCCGCTTCCTTCATGACATCCACATCATGCTCAATGACCAGAAGCGTGTTCCCAAAGTCTCTCAGCTGTTTCATCACTTGAACGAGACCTTTTGTATCTCTTGGGTGAAGTCCCGCAGTCGGTTCATCTAAAATGTAAAGTACACCGGTCAGTGCCGAGCCAATGACGGTCGCCAGTCTTAAGCGCTGCGCTTCCCCTCCGGAAAGAGTGATGGTTTGCCTGTCAAGGGATAGGTACCCTAAGCCGACATGGATCACCCGCTCTATTTTGACAATGAGACTTTGCAGAAATGATTCAACAATTTCCAGTTTATCACTAGATAACGCTTTCTGTAATGATTGGGCCCACGATAACAGCTCCTCAAGCGAAATATTGGTAAGATCCGTAATTGGGACACCCGCTACGACCACTTCCCTGCTCTCTTTTTTCAACCGTTTTCCCTCACAATCGGGACATTGTCGTGAATAAAAAAGGTGGGCTTCCCCTGAGTTGCCGCCTTTTTCGTTGTATCTCCTTCTCATCCCGGTAAGCACTCCCTCAAATTTTCCCGCCGCCACCGTCTTAGGAGGCTTTTTATCAGGAAAATAAGTTGTAAATTCCTTGCTTTCGACACCATAAAACAATAGGGCCCTTTGTTCATCGCTAAAATGCTTTAACGGCCGATATTCATCTATTGGAATTCCGTAATAGTCACAAGCTGCTTTAAATACTTGCTTCTGATATTCACCGTAAGTGCTATTCCATATGCGCACACACTGTTCTTTTAAACTGGCCTCTTCATCGAACACTAAATCGACCTGAATGTCATTTACTTTCCCTAATCCATCACAAGTCGGACAAGCACCTTGAGGAGTATTAAAAGAGAAATGGGAAATGGTGAATTTTTCTAACTGTCTGTAGCAATTAGGACAAGAGACGGATTGTAACGTTTCCCCCACATTAGCTTCATTTTCTACCATTGGTAATATGGGCGTTTCGCAGGTGGGACACTTGCGTTCTCCAAGTTTTTCATAGATCAACCGCAAATAAGTGTACATACCGGTCACTGTCCCTACTGTTGAGCGAGGGTTTCGATTCGTTATTTGTTGGCTGATACTAATGGACGGTGATAATCCAATCATGAAGTCCACTTTCGGTTTTTTAATAAAATCAACGGTCATGCCTAAAGATTCCATATATTGTCTTTGGCATTCCTGATTCAGTGTTTCCATCGCCAGTGAGGACTTTCCTGAACCCGACGGCCCTGTCAAAACTACCAGCTTGTTTTTGGGGATGTTTACAGAAATGTTTTTTAAATTATTTTCTCTCGCACCCTTTATCATAATATGGTCGTGCACATCAATACCTCCCTTAATTTAGGCAATTCACCCCCATTATATAACATTGATGCAAGTCCTAAAGTTTGATAAATTGATCATGAAAATAACGGGATTTATTTTATAAAAAGCCGTCACCCATGGTTTAATGTTTTTTTATAAACTTTCTATCTATGTATAAAGGAGAGACCCAAATGATTCGTCCCATTGACATCGCCCGCAAATTAAATATAAGTACAAGCGCTCTTCGGCATTATGAATCGTGGGGGCTTGTCCCTCCCCCAGAGAGGAAAGCAAACGGTTATAGAATCTATACTGAAACACATGCCGCCTATTTCGAATGCATTCGCGCAATGTATCCGGGATTTGGCATGGAACTGATCAGAAAAATCATGCCCCTTTTACATGAAAACAAAATTACGGAAGCTCTATGGCTCATCAACGAAGCCCAAGCGAATGTATACGATGAAAAACAACGGGCTGAACAAGTTTTGAAAGCATTAAAAACGAGTGACAGCGATGAATTTTTACCAAAGAAAAAACAAGGTTGGTTTACCATCGGGGAAGTGGCTAAAGTGGTGGGGGTGCCCAGCTCCACATTAAGGCATTGGGAAAAGGAAGGAATGATCATCCCAAAGCGGGACGAGGAGAACGGATACAGAAAATATAGCCGTGCCGATATCCGTAAATTATTAATTATTCGCACACTACGCGCAGCTGTTTACTCGCTCGATACAGTCAAAGAAATGATCGCTGAATTTGACAATAACAATATTGCCCAAGCAGAAAAAATCGCAAAAGACTCCCTTTTATATATGGATCACTTAATTACGGAACAACTGCGCGGAATGTATTATTTGTATAAGCTATGTGCGAAAATTGCTTCTGACAAAAAAGCGCCATTTCTAATCAAGAAAGATGATAAAACCAATAGTTCCTTGTATGAATAACGAGTCGTCATTTTTCCCCATGGCTCCAAAATGTTTCGTGAAAATATATGCAGTATCAGGTGTGTTGATGATCCAATAAAAACCCATTGACATGGCTTGATTTCCTCGCTTTTCTGCCGCAGTCGGCAAGCCATTCGCTTGCCGCTCGGCGTCTAGCTCAATCATTCCATATTTTTAGTAAAATCATGGCTCAGTAACACTCGTGAAGCAGTCGATTATTTTTTTCTATCACGAGGATCCAACATACGTTTAATGAAAAAATAAAGGATCAGCAATTCGCTTCCCAAACCTACGGGAAAAACAACAACATAATATAAAAGGCTAGGTCGATTAATACCAAGTAAGGTTTCTAAATAATGACCATCTAAATAATTGTAAATACTTTTCCAAATAAATAAACATATAAAAAGAAAGATTAATTTTTTTCATCAGACATCAACCTATCCATTATTTTGTTTTCCATCCAATAGTATAGCGCCTATTCAATATCGTTGAATGCTACATCTATTTTGTGGCTCGTACCATTCAAAGTTTCTTGACTGATTTATAGAATATCCTTGTGTGGCTGCTTCTTTTATGTTGTTATGGACAGCGGCTTCATCCCATAAACCAAGCCACGTACTCATCCGATTCCCCCTCTAGGCGCATTTTGCACAGCTAGGGAGATTTTCCATCATATTCGACAAGTGATAAACACTGATCTCATTCCCCAAAATTTATGTTACAATTCAAAAAAGGAGGGAGAAAATGGATTTCTTTTGGATAGGGTTATTATTTTGGTTATTAATGGGGTTTTCTGTTTTCTTTCTTATGTTGGGATTGATGAAAAACAGGAGAATCCATTTTGTATTTAGTGCTTTACTATTTTTGCCTGTCGCTTATTATTTCAGGGGCGCAGAGAATGCTTGGAAGTTTATGATGTTTTATCCTCTCATTCCTATATTGCTTGCCATATTTTTTGTAAAAAAGCGTTAAGTAATATAGAATCTCTAACCGTTCATAAACGCGCTCCACATTTACTGAGTATTTTTGTATATCCAATCCAGTGGAAGGAGAATTCACTTTGGATCTCTGAGCGGCTGATGAGGACGAGTTCTCTCATGTCTCTGGGTATCCATGTGCCGACATTCCTTCACTAAGCAGAGGCTGATGAAATTCTCCCGGGGACTCTAGGTGAAGAATGAGAGAATAGCTAAACATCCGTCTTTGAGCAGTTTTGCGATCACCAGTGCTTTTTTGCCTCGTTCTTCATCTGTCAAATTGTCCGAGTTGTTTGGACCATTTTGCACGCATCGGATTGCCCCCAACGGGACTCTTATTTCCTTTAGGAAATAGATGAGATTCAACCCATAATGGACGACCGATTCGACGCCAACGATCACTCCCGTTTTTTCCGAATTCCTCATTACCTCTTGGATGAGCGCATTTCAGACAAGTTCGATAAGTGACAGGCACCATTCCAAGTTGACAAGCATAGACCTTTCACATAATATAGAATTAAATATTACGACATTAGAAATATACGGGAGTAGAATAAATTGATTCGATATGAAGATTTTCTTGAACTGTTACTAAACAACGCTAGAAAACTCCTTTCTCCAGAAGAATGGTTAAAGATTGATTTATCTCTTTCTAAAACAGAAATATTTTGTTTACTTTGGATGAGCCGCAACGATGAAGTCATTATGAGCCAGATTGCCGACTTCTTAAATATTCCAATGAGCACGGCAACCGGTATTGTAAATCGTCTTGTAAAAAATGGATATATGGAACGCTATCGAATTGAAACAGATAGACGTGTTGTCGTCATTCGCTTAACAGAAAAAGGAAAGGATCTAGCAGAAGAAATCAAGAGAAAGACCTCTCATTATTTCGCAATTGTCATTAGTGCACTAGACGAAGAAGAAAAAACATTTTTACTTCGCATCTTCCAAAAAATTATGCATCATCTCAATAATCAACAAGTTCATTCCCAAGAAGAACATCCTATAAAAAGAATTCAAAATATCCCAATAGAATAAAAACCCATTGCGGGTTTTTTGTCTATCATTTATTTCGAAAGTCGTAATATTTGACATGCGTAACATTAAGGGGGACTAATGATGAGAATTATTTTATACACTGGAAAAGGCGGCGTAGGAAAAACAAGTATTTCTGCGGCAACAGCTATACAAAGCGCAAAAAAAGGATTCAAAACTTTGGTAATGAGCACAGATCCAGCTCATAGCTTAGGAGATTCTTTCGGTATTACATTGTCCTCCGAGCCAACACAAATGATGGAAAATTTATGGGCACAGGAAATTAATACAACATATGAAATGGAAAAAGGTTGGGGGAAAATCCAAAAGTACATCACATTATTATTTACTTCACGTTCAATAAGTGATATTACAACAGAAGAATTAACGATGTTTCCTGGCATGGAAGATCTAATGAGCCTCTTAAAGATTTTAGAATATTATAAAGAAAAACAATTTGATGTCATCATTATAGATTGCGCGCCAACAGGGGAAACACTGGCAATGCTCAGCTTTCCAGATATGCTCAGATGGTGGATGGAGAAACTATTCCCGCTGAAGCGTAAAGCATTAAAAGTGATTCGTCCTGTGGCGCAGCCTCTACTTGGCATTCCACTTCCAACAGACGATATTATGGAAGAGCTCGAAAATGTGCTAGAGCAGCTTGATGAAATGCGACAAATCCTTTCAAACCGTGATATTACGAGTGTTCGGATTGTTGTCAATCCAGAAAAAATGGTCGTTAAGGAAGCTCAGCGCAGCTTTACGTACTTGAACTTATACGATTACAGCGTGGATGCCATTATAGTGAACCGTGTCATTCCAGACAGCATTGCTGACCCTTATTTTCAAGTATGGAAAGATATTCAACGGAAATACAAAACAATGATTCAAGACAGCTTTACCCCCCTCCCAATATACGATGCACCACTATTTGAGCAAGAACTGGTCGGTGTAAATATGCTAGAACGAATGGGAGAAACAATATTTGCAGAAGATGACAACCCTATATCTATCAAATTTAATTTACGAACACAGCAAATCGAAAAAGATGGTGACCGCTATACATTTTCTGTCTATATTCCATTTGCCAATAAACATGAGCTATCCCTCCATCAAAAGGGAGACGAACTCATTATTCGTGCTGGTGCTGTAAAACGAAACATCACGCTGCCAAGAACATTAGCTCCTCTAGCCATTATCGGCGCCAAATTTGAGAACGACGTATTAAAAATTCAATTTGGAGGTAGTAACTTATGAATGAACAGGTTGTTAGAAAAATTATTCAAGCAAAACTCAAGATTGGCACTAGTATTTTAAACAAAATGCCTCAATCCTTGAAAGAAACATCTAACTTATTTTTAAGAATTCTTGCAGAAGAATTGCCATCAGTTCCTAAAACAGATAAAAAAACTAGCAACAGTTTAAAAAATATCTCTATAGACTAAATTCGACAAGTGGCGGACACCCGTCCCACTGTTAATTCGCATCATAATAACGCGCCATCAGGTAATATAGCCCGGTTTCCTCATCGTAATAATACCCGGCATAACGGTATGGGTTCGCTGTTGCCAGCGCACCGGTTTTAGACAGAATGTTGCCCCATGCGTCATACTCGTATTGCGCGATCGTGACCGGGCGTCCCAACGCATCCCACGTATATTCCGCTGCGATGTTGTTGTTGCCATCTGCTCTATCCAATAAACCAGGTGACAGATACTCACCTTACAAAACACCCCCAGCCGCATTTTTTGCGGCTGGGGGATTCTACATGCTATTTGACAAGTGACAGGTTTAGTCCCCGATATTCAAACACTACTTAATTAAACAATAGAGAAAAAAAGAATGCTGATAAAAATATTAAACCGATCGAAAATATGACTAATATTCCTTTTATAATTTTTACTGGCAACATTCTTAGGATTATATTTAAAAAATACATTATAACAACTTTATTAAAAGATTCTGGAGTAGGATCATTTATATACTCGTTCTGTTTATGAATCTCGTTATTTAAGTGCTTTATTGTCCAGTAAAGAAGAGCTATTCCCGATAACAGCACCATACTTGCCGCAAATAAGATAAACATAACAACTCCCTCTATAAACTTTAATTTTCTTCAAAATTCTCGCGTTTTCCTTGAATTTCGCTAACACATAATAGCTTCTTCATCCCAAATAAGTGGATATTACTTGTATTCATTCAATATATTTACATGGTGAGGTACATCCTATAATACAAATTTACAATATCTGTAATATCATGTATGACCGTGCAAGAAGTCTCCACACTTCTCATGGTCGCTCACCCTCCCATGTATCACTGGATTATAAGATCCACACATTCCTTCGTCCTGCGTATCCATGAGGGAGGTTGGATATGCTCCTTTACAGGGTCTAATGCCCGAATGGTAAAAATATACTCCAACTCTGCACTATTGGTGTTTGTCAGAATAACAAGTCATTTGAAAGCTTTTACGCAGCCTGTAATGCTTTTATTTGAGGGAATCCCTTTAATAACTTTAATCCATCAAACTCACACTGTTTCTTACCAATGGCAAATAACACACGTAATAATTTACAATACAAGGCAATTAGAGACTGTTGTTTTTTTAACGGCCTGTCTGGCCGATTGGTATAGTAATGATGCAAGTCTTTAAATACAGGATTATGGGCAACCAATGGTCGAATGGCTAGGTATAATGCTTTTCGTAAACGTCTTCGCCCCCTTTTGGTTATGCGTGTTTGCCCTTTATACTTTCCTGAACTGTGTTCTCTTAAAGAAAGCCCTGCCAGATTGACTAATTGTTGCGGATGATTGTACTTGGTTAAATCTCCTACTTCCGCAAAGAACAAAGCAATGGTAGGGTGACTAAGTCCCCGGATATGGGTCATTTGTTTCGCACTTGGTATGCTTTCAACAACACCTTCTAGTTCTTCATCTAGTTGTGCTAACTGTTTCTTGTAAAGCTCATATTGATCCAATAGGCAATCCAATTCTCTTTTTGCCAACTGGATTCCTGTCTCAATCCCAACGCTCTTTTTCGCTACTTCTACGAGTCGGGTTGCTCGTTTCAGCCCACCCCCACGCTGTACATACGGTTTCCATTTTTGCAGCACTTCTTCTGGTGACAACTTTTGAATATGAGAGGGAAATGGAAACATGCGCAAGGTATAAAAGGCTGCTTTACCTTTCCAATCTCCAAACACATCGAAAAACTCTAGGAAAAAGCGCTGAATGACGTTTTCAATCCTCCCTTCAATGATCATAAGCTGTTTGATGAGCTGATCTCGTAATTTGACGCCTTCCCTTAGTTCAGCGTATACGCCCTCTAATAGGTTCGGTACGGAGTATCGCCCATCTTTCATTAACTGTGCAATGACACGAGCATCTTTTGTATCGTTTTTTGTAGGCGAATTGTCATCAAGCTCTTTACTTTTTTTGACGTGTATGGGATTCACTAGCACTACATCATATCCTTTTTAAGAAAGTAGGCAAGATTTAGCCAATAATGACCTGTTGGCTCCATTCCAACAATCACGTGGTCCTTATGATTTTCTTTTTGAATATGATTAACCCAATCTAATAAGGTTTGAAAGCCGTGTATACGATTTTCAAAGATCAATCTCTTGCCAAATTCTAAGCCTCGGTCATCTTGAAAACGGGCAATGTGCTTTTCTTTAGCTACATCAATACCTATAATGAGAGTTGATGGTGTAATTTGAGAGCTTTTTTGATTTTGTGTATAATTCATTTTGAGTCCTCCTTGGTTTATTGAAATTCGGGGTCAACGCGCATTGACACCCTGTACTATACCAAGGGGACTTTTTTTATCAAACCTCAAATTTCCTCATTACAGGAATGCTCCTTTATATAATTAAAATATCTTACTTTAATTTCTTTAAAAAATCTAGATATCCTTTAGCCTTATTCCAAATAGCGTCAACTAGCCCAGACCATGTGATAGGGTCTCCACCTGCTACTTGCAATAATATATATTCTTTTGCCGCATATGTGACATCCCAGGCAAACTGACCTGCTTTAGCTATTTGAGACTTGGTCATATAACTAGTTATTCCTCTACCATATATACCTATTAAACCCCCCGTAACAAATAACTTACCGAATTTTTTCCAATCAAATTTATTTATCCACGCACTCCGATTAAATTTATATTTTTTATAAAAGTCCCAAACCATTTGCCAAGTTGCATTTGCGCCTCCACTTAGAAACGACAATACAATCCATGCATAGTTTCCATTTGGATCCACATACATTACCGGATTATTTTTCGTATACGCATACTGATTCAAACTTTGCGGCTCATTTTCAAACCCATTCGACAAGTGACAAGCACCCGTCCCACTGGTCTTTTAATAAGAACCTACCCAAAACCAATTTTTATCTAACCTTTTTATTTCTTTAAAATCGCCACTAAAATCATGCTTAGAAGGCCTTTGATCATTTGGTGAATACACAAATCCTGAAAAATTATCCGAAATTCCTCGAAAAGTAAAGAAAAAAATTGTATAATCATCATTATTTTTTTCTATCATAATCTCTCCTCCTTTAGAGAGGTGCTTATTTTCTTTTGGTAAACGAATGAACGACTGATCATTTAAGAGATTTGGCTTCAATTCCCCATTTTCAACCATCCTAACAACCTCCTCCCTCTCAGCTTTATTTACTTTAAAATCTACATCTAATACAACCTGGGTGAAAGGAAAGAAAATCCATAACAACAGAGTCATAAACTGGATTGCAAATGGTTTCCAATCCCTATTTTTAACAAGATGGATGATAGCTCTAACAGTAATAATGGCGAAAAGAACAAAGACAAAAATCCATATAGGTACCATTAAAAATTCTGTTACTATGTCAATAATTTTCCATTGAGTAAATTCCATAAAAATAACTAAAGCGCTGCTTATGAATGCTAGAAATAATAATCGGTTCTTTTTCATATTACTCATCCTCTCAATCATTAAATCGATTCCTACACTTAGCTTGAATAGTAAAAAACAAATATTTTTCATAGATCATCTGTATATCATTAATGAAAAGATGGTGTTGCAAAACTAGAGTAAAAACTCGAAGTTATGCATAAGGATACAGCATAACACATGCAGAACATATCGATAAAATCCATACCATCGCAGCTGTTCCACCCCATCACTTTTTAACTCATTAAATACCCGTTCAATCCTGCGGTGAAGCCCAAACAGCCATTGGCCAAATCTCGTTTTCAAAAAGACAGGAAGAACCCAGCCATGGGCATCTTTTCGCTCCTCGCTATTGCGGCGGTTGATAGGGGAAATGAATAGGATTCCTGACTGCTCTGCAGTTTGACGAACCTTTTCGCTGTCATACGCGGCATCGCCCAAAATACCCATTCGATATCCTATTGCTCCAAAGAAGCAAGCCATTCTGGTGCCACTGCCGCCTCCTTTCGATTCGCTTGGCAACACATGAAATAAAATTGATTCCCTCGGCAGTAGTGCACAGATGGAGCTTATATCCTTTGAACCAGTGATATCGGGTGGACACTCCTCACTTTGCCTATGAATCGTAAAGACGGCTTCAAAGGGTCGTACTGTCGATCATCACAATTTGGGATACCGTACTTCTAGATCTTTAAGTACCTGTGCATGAAAGACGGGAAATCCTTGTTCCCTAAACCACTTCGCCGCACGAGAAAAAGTAGACAGATGAGGAACCTTACTAAGCCCGCAGGCCCGTTGAAAACAGCGAAAACGCTGTAGGACGCGTACGAATTTTCGCAAGGAATCAATGGCAAAATAGGTTTTCAAAAAGAAACATTTCAACCACGATTTTTTCGATACTGGTGGCCTTCCTGTCACATACGGTGTTTCCGGCAACGAAAGCGAGTCGATCTATCGAAATAAGGATGCTAAAAGCGGATCCATTTCATAAGGCCATGCATGTTCATTGTTTAAATTGGAAATCATGATCGTGTCCACCCCTTGGTAGTTGGTTTTGGTCACTGTATATGATTTCCAAGGTGGTGGATTTTTTATGTGCATTTATGCATCCATTATGCGTTTTGCAACACGTTCAATAAACAATAATAAATCAAGAAATGGAAGATGCTATTAGTTAGAATGCTACTGATTAATTTAGTATATGCTTATTTAATTCAATAAAATTTCACGAAAGTAAAAATTATCCCTTTAATAAGGCATATATAGAAAATTTCCTTGAACCTTTCAAAAACAGCCATTCTTCAATAGATTACTGAAGAATGGCTGTTTGCAGTTGAGTCCTTCTAACAGATGACTGCAATGGTTAACCTCTATAATATTAACGACACTTATGAAGAATTTTCAAAACCATAAAAAGATTAATTTCCCTTTTCCTTACATAATATTCAGAACAATAACTTTTAGTTTTTTTAGTAGACATATGATAGAGACTTGTATACAAAAATAGGAATAATCTTTAAAATAATGATACGTGACAATCTAAACATTTATTGTTTGTCAAGGGAACTTTGGGGTGATGAATTTTTTCGTATTCAATCACCTTAGAATATTCCAAAATTTTTTGTATAGTATCCTATGCCTAATCTTATCATAGCTTGATCTTTGGGATCATCTCCAAACGCGTACCATTTTCCACCATTACCACTACGTATCTGAGCTATACCTGCGCCAACTAATAATGTTAACGGCGAAAAACCTGCAGCAGTTCCTACTGCGCCATAATGTATATTACCAAATTGTTCAGGTGTATAGACTTTTTTGCCAAGCAAATAATTATATTTGTTAGCCTTGTTTTTATAATCCCAAGGTTTATGATAATTAACAATATTTTTAAACCATACTAAATTAAGCATATGTTGTCTAGCAATAGGCACATTATGCTTTATAATCGCATCACCATCGTAATACAGTTTTCCTTTGTATTTAGTATAAGACACCCATGTGGACACAGCAGCATGACCACTTGGATCAACATATATTATAGGATTATTTTGGGAATAGGTGTAAAGATTTAAGCTAAGATTATCGCCTTCAGATCCATGGAACGTATCTCTTGTAATAAACCGTCCCATATTCGCATCATAATACCGTGCCATTAGGTAGTATAACCCGGTTTCCTCATCGTAATAATACCCGGCATAACGGTATGGGTTCGCTGTTGCCAGCGCACCGGTTTTAGACAGAATGTTGCCCCATGCGTCATATTGGTATTGCGCGACGACATTTCCGCTTGCATCCGTCAATGCGACGACATCTCCATGGCCGTTTACATGATAGTAGTAAGTGACTCCGCCTTTCGTCATCGTGACCGGGCGGCCCAATGCGTCCCACGTATATTCCGCTGCGATGTTGCTATTGCCATCTGCTCTATCCAATAAACCAAGTGACAGATACTCATCCTATAAAACACCCCCAGCCGCATTTTTTGCGGCTGGGGGATTCTACATGCTATTTGACAAGTGACAGGTATCCGTCCCAACGATCAACCAGCGCCACGAATAATATAATTATTTTTTGTTTGTATCATCACTTTTTTCAAAAAGAAATATAATGAGTAAACCAATCCCGGTAGCAAAAGGAACACCTATTAGAAAATAGTAAATGTTTTTAGGTATACCAAAGAAATTGACTAGATATAGAAAAAGAGTCCCCCATATAAATAAAGTAATAGATTTCATCCAATTTTTCATTAAATATCAATCCACCCGTTTTTAGGATGTTTATCCCGCTTGTCAATTTCCTTTGCAATCATTGTACCTATATCTAAATAATCAAGTGCAACCCCCACTGCAAAGCCTACAATCCAAGCTAATTTATTTGCTCCCCAAGCTTGTAGACGGGACACTACGGTTTTATAAAACAGCCTTTTCGCTGCCTCTTTTCCTTTTTTAATAATAAAGGCTTGGATTGCACCAGTACCACCACCAACGGCTGCACCAATAGCAAAATTAAAAATTGAGCCTGCCAAGTTCACTCCTATTATTCTTAAATGCCCACTTGAGTCAATATACATCACCGGATTATTCTGAGTATACGCATACTGATTCAAACTTTGCGGCTCATTTTCAAACCCATGGAACGTATCTCTTGTAATAAACCGCCCCATATTCGCATCATAATACCGCGCCATTAGGTAGTATAACCCGGTTTCCTCATCGTAATAATACCCGGCATAACGGTATGGGTTTGCTGTTGCCAGCGCACCGGTTTTAGACAGAATGTTGCCCCATGCGTCATATTGGTATTGCGCGACGACATTTCCGCTTGCGTCCGTCAATGCCACGACATCTCCATGGCCGTTCAAATGATAGTAGTAAGTGACTCCGCCTTTTGTCATCGTAACCGGGCGGCCCAATGCGTCCCACGTATATTCCGCTGCGATGTTGTTGTTGGCATCTGTTTCATACAACAAGCGAATCGAGTCGCCATCGTAGTGATAGTAAGTCGTACCGCTTGATGTTGTTTTGCTGATGCGTCTTCCTTGATGGTCATACGTATAGGTTGCGATCGTAGCGCCGGATGCGTTTTTTACTTGAATGAGACGGTTTTCGTTATCATACACAAACGTCTTGTTGCCGTTGTTCGTTAAATTCCCGTTCACGTCATATGTGTATGCCTGTCCGTTAACGGCTGTTAATTGGTCCGCAGCATCATACGTATACGTGGTCGTTGTCGTAGTCGTTCCATTGTTGACGATTTTCTTCGTCCGGTTGCCAACCGCATCGTATTCATACGTAATCGCTGTTCCATCCGCTAGTGTTTCCTTTGTCAGCTGATTCAATGCATCATACTGATACGTAATCGTGCCATCTTTTGTTTCTACAGTCGTAATATTGCCGTTGGCATCGTAATTGTAGAGGAAGTAGTTTAAAACATTTCCGTTTGCACCGAAGTTTTTCAGTGATTTTAGCTGATTGGCATCGTTATACTCATAAGCGGTATAAGTTCCATTGGCATGGATGATGGACGAAATATTTCCGCGCTCATCGTACGTAAATCTCGCTAAATTCGCGCTGTTTCTTGACAAGACGACTAACTGGTCCAATGGATTATAGCTGTATCCGATCGTATCAGTCGTTGTACCAGCCGTAATGGATGTCGATGTAACATTTCCATTATCGTCATAACCGTAGGCAATGGCGTTCGATGATCCTTTGCTGATGCGAGTCAGACGGTTGTTTTTATCGTATGTGTACGTGGTCGCATTTCCATTGGCATCCGTCACCGACGTCACGTTGCCATTGGCATCGTAATTGAACGTCCATTTTGTTGTCCCGTTGTAAGCAACGGCAACGAGTCGGTTCAGCGCGTTGTAGCTATAGGATACGCGATCCCCGGTTGCATACGTAACCCCTGTAAGATTGCCGTTTTTATCATAAGCAAAGGATGTCGTTTGATTTAACGGGTTCTTGAAACTAGAGATTTGGTTCCATTCATTATACGTATAGTTGGTTGTATAATTCTTTGCATTAGTGACCGATGTTCGATTTCCCACACCGTCGTAACCATAGGTAGTCACATTTCCGTTTGGGTCGGTGACTTTGGTTAATTGGTTATTGTTGTTATATTCGTAAGAAGTCGTTTTTCCTTTTCCATCTGTGACGCTCGTTTGGTTTCCGATAGCATCGTATGTGTAAGAAACCGTATTTCCTGCCGGATCGGTGACTTTGGTGACGTAGTTTTTCTTTGCATCATACGTGTACGACGTCAGAGAAGCTCCTACTTCTAGACGCATTGCATCAAACCATGCTGTGCCCGTTTGATTATAATAGTAATAATACACGTCAATGTAATCGAATGCCTGTTTCGGCTTCACTTCCGCGGCAACATGCTGCCAATCGGTCTTCATCTTATCGAAATCGTTGGCGTAGTCCCAGTCTGTTGTACCATTCGTATAGTGGATCGCTACTTGCAAGCTATAGTAACCGCCGTTTGGATTGGCTCCTTCCTGTTTGGACCATCCAGACAACGTAAGTTTGGTGTTGCTGTCGCCGGAAATATTGATTCGTTGTTTAATATATTTATTTTTCCCAGACTCTCCCGTGATTTTAAATGACTTGCTTCCGACATATATATTCGCAACTGTTGTATCTAGTCCATCATTTGCTGATAAGTTGCCGCTTGTTGTCCAACTGTCAGGAATTCCATCACTATTAACATCTCGCTCAAAGCTTGAATTATCTACAAGATTATAGGCGCTGACAACCGTTCCTTTCTCTAGTTGGATCCCATCGAAATAAGCAGTTCCAGAACCAGCGTTTATACCGACAGATACTCGAATCGTCCGAGTTCCCGATGGAGCATTATCCGCTACAACATGAAATCGGGTCCAGTCGTTCGTTCCTGCCAACCCATAAGAAATTTTTTGATTTAACCAGTTTCCTTGTGCATCAAAATATTCAACTTTTATAAGGGCCTGTGCAGACATGGACGATGTTTTTACATAACCGCTTGCCACATAAATTCCACCATCATACGGCTGCTTATCAGAACTAACAATTGCCCATCCAGTTGAATTGGAAATACTAATCCCTTTATTCCCAAATTTGCTTGTTGCGGTCCAACTGAATGTAGCGGTTTTCCCTGATTCTACCGCCTTTGTCCAGTTATCTGGCCAATTATCCGCATTATTATCCAATTCGAAGCTAGAGTTACTTACCAAGTTATCGGCTGATGACATTGGATACGTCGAATACTGCAAATTTCCCACATTATCGTATCGTTGCGAAACTGATTGCGTATAAGGATCAATCGCTTCGGTTTGATTATTATTTTGGTCATAATCAAAGGTGCTGACGTTGCTGTTAAAATCCTGCTCTTTGATAAGATTGTTTTGTAAATCATACGTATATTGTGCGGACTGATTTTCCGGCAATTGAACGCTAACGATATTTCCTTTTTCGTCATATTGATAAATGAACGCTGCGGTTCCGTTTGCCTTATTTTCATTTGGTTCTATCACTCGGGTTAAATTATTGTTATTATCATAATCAAATGTGGTTACAGCTTTGTTTTGAGCATCTAAAGGATTTTCTGTGATTTGAATAATATTGCCGTTAGCGTTGTACGTATAATCTATCCGTCTCCCTTCTCCATCTGTAACCGACGTAACACTATTGGTTTTGTCATAGGAATAATTGGTAATACTCGTTGCAGGCGTGCCGTTAATCGTAATAGGGCGTTCAATACTTTTTACGCGGTCCGATGTATCATAGCCAATTGTCGTCATAATATTTCGAGCATTTTTAATACTTGTTAGATTATGATCTGAATCATACGTAAAAATGGTCGCATTTCCTTGAGCATCCCTGACTTTGGTTAGGTTACCGAAAGTATCATACTCATAAGAGATGGTTCTATTTGCCGGGTCGGTGATACTTGATACATATCCATTTGTTCCATAGGAAATGGTCGTCGTTCTTGCTGATGCATCTGTAATTAAAGCTAATTTTCCGTTTGCATTATAATTCAATGTAGTTGTGTTCCCGTTTGTATCAACAATGCGAGAAAGTTTTCCATTTGCATTGAAATAAAGTTTTGTACCGTCCGTTTTTGTTACTGTATAAGTGCCGTCTCCATTCTTGATTAGATCAAGATAGACACCACCAGCAGCTTCGTATCCCCCACCCACTTTTTCACCAAAAATATGACGAGTATTATCTCCATCAACAAACGTAATGGGGCCATTGCTTGCATCCCAAATGTTCATTTCGACATTAGACATCCAACCATAACCAAACATTCCATTTGTTCCGGACTTTCGACTATTGTATGTTCTTGTAACTTCAACATCTTCACCCAGACCAGAAATAGCAAGATCCGTTGTTTGTAAAACAAAGTTTCCGTTTGCTGGATTCACCCCATCTTTAGTGGTCGTCCAGAAAGATTCTTGGCCGATTGGCTCTACCCAATAGTTAATCGTGATGCGTGGAGTATTAACACTGCTATTTACCGTATTGAATGCACGATAGGGAGAAGACGATTCGTTTTGTTGTTTTAACATCAATCCGTAGTTTGGCTGAATGCCATTGTACCAGTCCTTAACTAACTGAGTGATGTCCCAACTCCAGTACGCATTGGCTGTATTGTTTGTTGTTGTTGATTCTTTTGTACTTCGAACAGAAGGTTGATTATTCCAAGTAACAGAAGAAGACCAGTTACTTGTGATCCGATATAAATCAATGGACACTTGTTGACCATCAGCATTTGTTTGATATGCATTAAATGTCGCATTGGAAATCACGCTATCACTTGGAAGACTTGGAAGGTAAAATCTCACTAAAGCACGAGTCATGCCGAAATAACTGCTGTATCCTGTATTCATGTATGTGTTACTCGAGTAAATTGAGTCAGGATAATTGCTTGCAATAAAATTATCACGTAAAACATCCCAATCATTAATCGTAGGATCAATCGTTACTGGGTATGTTGTATCCGGATCCTGCAAAAAATTTTCATCCGCTATAACATCTACATAAGTTTTACCATTTTCCTGGCGCAAATGAAAAGCAACTTGGTCCGAATACTTATTATTTGCATCAAACATATATGGCTTTTCAAAATACCATTGAGGGTTCCCTTTGGCATCCTCAAAAACGATGGTGCCATCTTTTTTAGCAACAGCAGTCAATCCTTTTAATTTAATCTCAAAAGTAAATGCATTATTGGAAGGCTTATTGTTCAGAATAATATCTTCTTTGACAGCATTTCCTTGAATACGGTATCGCACATCTGTTTGTTCAAATAATCCCTTATAAGTAATTTCATTATTTTTGACAATTCCTTGTACATTTTTATCATTAATCGGAATAAGTGAAAGTTTTTTATCGTTTTCTGCAATAGAAACAAGTTCAGCTTGGTTAGAATGTTCTGCAAATGCAGCTTTAAAGACATTAGCTGTAGTTTCAAATTGGTTTGTTTTATTTGCTTTTAGATTGTTATTAATTTTTTTCCATTTTTTATCAAGAGGATCTTGATAAAATTGAGGTTGTAGATATATCTCTTCTGTAAAACTTCCATCTGGATTCAAGTATCGAGTTGAGTACTTGGTTCGCTTGCTTTCTAATTCCAATTTTGTTTTTGGCCGTTTGTCAGGAAGATCACCAAGTTGAGCTTCAATCTTTTGTTTTTTCGTCATCACTCGATCTGACTTTCCAAGAGCAGCCTGAGTAAACGATGGAGCAATAGAACTAAAAATTAAGCAAAAGGAAAGAATCACAGCCATATAGCACTTATAGCGAAATCCCCGTTTCCTTGCCATCTTATTGTCTTCCTTTCATCATTTTCTAATCATCCGGATGACAATAAAATTATAGCAACGCCATATAGAAATTTAGAATAATCCAAATAATGTAATTTTACAAACATCTACTGTCACATACTTCTTTCTACCTTTAAACACCATGTAGGATGAAAATATTCATAAGAGATTCTCTTAATAGTCAAGCAACATCTAATACATAAAACACCCCCAGCCGCATTTTACGCAGCTGGGGGGATTCTTAAATGATATAGTAGGGATAGCTTCCCAATACTTGCACCGTGCAGTCGAGCGCCTCAAGCTCAGCGATGGCTCCGGGGATGAGGATATCATCCATTTTTTGATCGATGTCGATAATAAAAAAATAGTTTCCTAAGCCCGTTTTCGCTGGACGCGATTCGATTTTCGTTAAATTTAGACGGCGCCAGGCAAAGGCGGACAGCACTTGGTGCAGGGCGCCGGCTTGATCTTTCGGCAATGCGATCATCAGCGTTGTTTTATCGCCCGCATACAGCGGTGATTGCAGTGGCAACGCTTCATTCTGCCGACGGACGACAATAAATCTTGTATGATTATAATCGTAGTCGTGAATATTTTCACGTACGATGGTTAAACCATATTCTTCCGCGGCCAATCGATTGGCAATCGCCGCGATTGGAAGATGCGGATTTTGGCTGACGAATTGAGCGGCAGCGCTCGTTGACGTCATATACACATATTTTGCTTTTTTAAAATTTTGATGCAAAAATTTATGGCATTGTGCAATCGCGTGAGAATGTGAGTAAATTTCTTGTACGTCACTCCACATATGTGCATGATAGGGATGCACCATTAAATGCTGCTGAATCGGCGCGATAATTTCCCCGACAATCGGCAGCGGCTGTTCATGAATCAAATAATCCACCGTCAAATTGACCGAGCCTTCGATCGTATTTTCAAGCGGAACGACTCCTAGCTCCACTTCTTGGCTGCTGACCGCATCAATGCACTCCGGAATCGTATCATATGCGATTTTTTCGGCAGCGGGAAATAGAGTGGTTACCGCTAAATCCGTAAAAGTCGCTTTTGGTCCTAAATAGCCAATTTTCATCATTCGCCTCTCCCCTGATTCTAATAAGCGCCTGACCCGACAATTTCCACCTTTTCAACAAACTCGAGATGGCGCAATTTTGCCAATAAATTCTCGATGTCCTCATTCATATCGTTAGTGCTAATTGACATTGTCACGTTGGCACGGCCCTGCAGCGGAATCGTCTGGTGAATCGTCAGCACATTGCAGCCGGCCGCCGCAACGACACTGAGCAGCTTGGATAGCGTGCCCGAACGATCTTCAAGATGGAAAAACAATGTAACGATGCTTTCTTTCACAACAGCTTGAAATGGAAATACCGCATCGCGGTATTTGTAAAATACGCTGCGGCTCACATCAACCAGCTGGACGGCTTCCGCTATCGAGTCGACTTTTTTCCGTTCCAATAACTCCTTTGCCTGCAATACTTTTCGCATGGCTTCCGGCAGCACATCTTCCCGCACTAAATAAAATTTCTTATCTAACTTATCCAACGGACTGCATCCTCCGCTTCTTTAATCGATAAATTCGAATTCGTAATCGAGCAATTTCACAATGTCGCCATCTTTTGCCCCGCGTTCGCGCAAAGCGTCGTCCACTCCGAGTGAACGCAATTGCCGCGCAAAGCGACGCACAGATTCATCTCGTGAAAAATCGGTCATCTTAAACAGCTTTTCGATTTTCTCTCCCGATACGATAAACGTGCCATCACTGTCGCGCGTAATCGTAAATGCTGGCGCCTCCTTCTCCAATGTATAAACAACGCGCTGGACGGCTGGCTCTTCCGTTTCATGAAGCGGAAATTCCGGTGTCGTTTCTAAAAGATCGGCAATGGCAAATAATAAATCGCGCAATCCTTGCCGTGTAATCGCGGAAATTGGAAAAATCGGCACCTCTTCTGGCAGCTTTTCTTTAAAAGCTTGCAAGTTTTCTTCGGCATTCGGCATGTCTATTTTATTGGCGACAATGATTTGCGGCCGTTCGGTCAACCGCAAATTATATTGCTTGAGCTCCTCATTAATAATAACATAATCCTCATACGGATTGCGGCCCTCTATCGCTGCCATATCAATGACATGAACAATAACACGGGTTCGCTCAATATGGCGCAAAAACTGGTGGCCAAGTCCGACTCCTTGATGGGCCCCCTCAATCAGCCCCGGTAGATCGGCCATCACAAAACTGCGGCCGTCGTCTGTTTCAACTACCCCTAAATTCGGAACGAGGGTCGTAAAATGATAATCGGCAATTTTCGGTTTGGCAGCCGAGACGACTGAAAGCAAAGTGGATTTTCCGACGCTCGGAAATCCTACGAGTCCCACATCAGCGAGCAGCTTCAGCTCAAGAATCACATCGCGCTCTTCTCCCGGCTCGCCATTTTCGGCAATTTCTGGCGCCGGATTAGCAGGAGTGGCAAAGCGCATATTCCCGCGCCCGCCGCGCCCGCCTTTCGCGACGACAAAACGTTGGCCGTGTTCTGTTAAATCAGCAAGCACTTGCTTCGTTTCCGCCTCCATCACAACCGTTCCCGGCGGCACTTTGACCACTAAATCCTCCGCATTTTTTCCGTGCTGTCCCTTCGACATCCCGTTTTCACCTTTGGCTGCTTTAAAATGGCGCTGATAACGAAAATCCATAAGCGTACGGAGCCCTTCGTCTACCACAAATACAACATCGCCGCCTTTGCCGCCGTCTCCTCCGGCCGGTCCGCCTTTTGGTACATATTTCTCGCGGCGAAATGCAACCATTCCATTTCCTCCGTCGCCGCCTTTCACATAAATCTTTACTTGATCGACAAACATGCTGCTTTCCTCCGATCTATCCTTGATGCTTACGTGCAATTTTAATCGCTACGGTCATTTCATCTTTATGTATAGAAAATTGCTCTAAACATAGGGAAGCTCCGCGTTCATGAGTGTTGAGCCATTCCATAAACGCGTTCTCATCGCTTATTGTGCCACTGTAGTCAAAAAACAACCGCACTTCCGCGTCGAATGCTTCAATCGAAATCTCTAAATGGCTTTCACGATTCATATCGGCTTGCTGTTCCATCACCTGTAAAAACGCTCGACACCACTCGGTAAGCTCGCTGTCATGTGCCGATAAATCACAGCCGTCCCCGAGCACTTCATACGATATGGAAATTTTCTTCGCTTCCCAATTATAAGTCATTAATAGTTCTGCAAACTGCTTCGCCCCTAAATTTGTGAGTTTCGTCTCATGCTGCATGTCCCGAACGATTTCTTCAATAATCTCATGGACTCTCTCTATTTTATTCAATGCCAAATTCCCTTTAATCAACTGGATTTTATTCAGCCAATCATGCCGGGAATGGCGTAACGCATCTAATATGCTCCATTTTTCCTTCATTGGTGGCGCTCCTACCCATTTATTTTTAGTTAAATTATACCAAATAGCAAATAAAACAGCTAGTGGCGAAATAAAAAGCAGAGGCCGATCGGCTAGGAGATTTTTTTACGGCAATAAACCCGCCTGGCATAACCTTTATCGCTTTGGACGGGCTGTTTCAAACCGGGGCAAAAAGAAAACCCTAACCAAAAGCGGTTAGAGTTTTCAAACCTTGTTTGTTATGCTTCTTGTGTTACTGGGTATACGCTCACTTTTTTGCGATCACGGCCCAAACGCTCGAAACGAACGATGCCGTCTACTTTCGCATAAAGTGTATCGTCGCCACCGCGGCCAACATTCAAGCCTGGATAAATTTTTGTACCGCGTTGACGGTAAAGGATCGAACCGCCTGTTACGAATTGGCCGTCCGCACGCTTCGCGCCAAGACGCTTCGCGATGGAGTCACGACCGTTTTTCGTTGAACCTACTCCTTTTTTCGATGCGAAAAATTGAAGGTCAAGTCTTAGCATGAGTTTCACCTCCTATGTTTATCGACAACCCGGATATACTTTCCGTAATCTCTTTCAATCGTTTGTAATGAAACGAGCATCGCTTCAAGGAGAAGCTGTACGTTCGCAGCAACGCGAACATCCTCAATATCAGGAAGCTCGCAGCGAAGATATCCGCCTTTGTCTCCTTGAGTAATATGCGGCTTGATCTTCGTCAACGCTTCAATCGCGTTGATCGCTCCGATGGAAACCGCCGATGCCCCAGCACAAACGATATCTTGTCCACGCTTTGCGAAATGAGCGTGGCCGCTCATCGTAAAGCTCTTAATGTTCCCTTCGTCTGTGCGTTCAATTTCTACGTGTATCATCGTCGACGCCTTACGCGTTAATTTTTTCGATCACTACTTTTGTGTAAGGTTGACGGTGGCCTTGTTTACGACGATAGTTCTTTTTCGGTTTGTACTTAAACACGATGATTTTCTTTTGGCGGCCATGCTTTTGAACTTTAGCTGTTACCGTTGCGCCTTCTACTGTAGGATTGCCAACCTTTACAGTTTCACCGCCTACAAGCAACACTTTGTCAAAAGTAACCGTTTCGCCTTCCGCTACATCAAGCTTTTCGATGTAGATTTCTTGGCCTTCTTGAACTTTAATTTGTTTACCGCCAGTTTCAATAATTGCGTACATTGTTGCACCTCCTAACATAGACTCAGACTCGCCAGCACGAGGCGTTTCGCCAATGCGAACACTTCCAACCTGCGCTGAGCGGTTGTAGCATGGGTGCCTTTCAAAACGACTTTTGCACCAAATCTTGCCGCTTTTGATGCGCGCAAAATTTTCTACAACATGAGAATAGTACCACAAGAAAATGACGAATGTCAATATATAAAAGCGATCCAAAAACCGTACAGCGTCTCGCGACATCTATAAGTGGTATTCGTCAGCAACAGCCGCTTTTCTTTTGGATCCAAAAGAAAAGCGGCTGTCTTCGCATTTAGACATAGAGCAGGTTGCCAATCGCTTCATTTGTTTGCCGCTCGGCAAAAAAAGCGTGCAGCACTTCGCTTTCATCAAGAATGATTTGCTCTTTCTTATTTTTCACCACAATAATGGAATGCTTCTGACAGCGGTAAAATCTTTGCAGCACTTTTTGCACCGGCTCCGTTTCCTCTACTTTAATCGGCTGCCACTTCTGATAATCGCCTTTTTTTCCATAATAGCGCTCCAATAAAAAACGCATCAGCACATAACGCCGCTGCTTCCATTCCTTCCAAAGCGAAATGAAAAGAAAAAGCGCGATTACCCATAGATCAAGTTGGGACGGTGCAATGAAAAAAATGCCTGCGATCCATAAAAAAAGAGCGATCAATGAACCAATCACCATCTGCTTATGTGCCTTTTCAAAGGGGAAGCAACGGGTTAAAGCGAGAAACAGCAGCTTCCCGCCATCAAGCGGCCAGATAGGCAGTAAATTAACAGCACAGATTGTCACATTGTAGCGGGCCCATAGCTGCCAAGTATCATCTGATATCATCCCTGCTTCCCATAACACAAAGCCAGCCCCTAACAGCCAGATATGTTGCGCCGGACCAGCCAATGTTACAAGCAGCTCCTCGCGAAACGGCCGATTCCCGTGCTCTTCTACCTCAGCAACGCCTCCGAAAGGGAGCAATAAAATTTGTTTAATGCGCCAAGAAAAAAAAAAGCGCCGTGACAGCGTGTCCAAGCTCATGAATCAATACAATACAAAATAAAAGAAGCAATTGTTGAAAATGTGCGGTAATAACGGCGATTCCTCCCATCAGCCACAGCAGCGGATGAATGTGGATTTTCATAAGCAAAGCCAGATACTTATTCAAAGGGAACCACCTGAATCGGGTCAATAAATTGATCCCCTTGCTTAATCGCAAAATAAAAAACCCCTTTTGCTTGATTCCCATCCTTCATCGCCGTTCCGACTTCTTTGCCTGCTTCAATGAAATCATATAGCTTGACCGTAATGCTCCCTAAATTCCCGTACCAAGATTCACTTCCATCCGCATGCTGGACGATAACCGTTTTGCCAATTTTATCTTTATTGCCGGCAAATATTACGATTCCGTCATCCATTGCTTCTACAGGAGTGTTGACATTTGTTTCAACCATAATTCCTTGTCCATTTTTTTCGAAATTTTCGAGAACGCGCCCCGAAGCAGGAATCGCATAAGATTTCTCGCTTTTTTTCACCGTTTCTGTCTTTTTCTCGGGAAATAAAGCAAACGGCTCGCCAAATTTCTCCTCATACCACTTCGATACCGCCGCGAATTGAAATTCATGCTCCATTGTCTGCTTCACGACCGCGCGCACAGGCTCAAACGCTGCGGAAGGGTTTTTAAAGGCAATCGCTGATATGAGCACAAGACAAGCAGCGACAAATGTTTTTAATAAAAACACTTCCTTTTTAAATAACGGATGATGCGGCTCATCTGTCGGATAGCGGTCATATGTAATGACAGGTTGCCCATATCGCTCCTCATCCGATAAATCTACAAGCGGCTGATAAGAACGGTCATACTGAAGCGAACGCTGCCGCTTTCGTTTTTCGATTCGCTTCTGAATCTCTTTTGCACGCTTATTCATCCGGTTATCACCATTCCCCCACATGATCGTTTGTAACTAATGTATGAGACAACCTATGGGGTTATGCTTAAAAAAGCTAGTTTAAAAGCTGAATGATTCAGCTTTCAAACTAGCTTTCCCTTTAACGAACACCAAAAAAACGCTTGATTCGTGTAAACATGCTTTTTTGTTCTGATTCGAGCGATTGCAGCGGCACAGATTCGCCAAGAATTCTGCGCGCAATATTTCGATAGGCAATCGAGGCCTTGCTGGTTGGATCAAGAACAATCGGTTCCCCATTGTTGGACGCTTTGATGACGTTTTCATCATCGGCGATAATGCCGAGCAAATCGATGGATAGGTGCATCACAATTTCATCAATATCCAGCATATCGCCGCTTTTGACCATATGGCCGCGAATGCGGTTGATGACAAGCCGCGGCGACTTCACATGCTCTTCTTTTTCCAGCAATCCGATGATGCGGTCGGCATCGCGAACGGATGATACTTCTGGAGTTGTCACCACAATCGCTTCATCTGCTCCGGCCACCGCATTTTTAAATCCCTGCTCAATACCAGCCGGACAATCGATCAGCACATAATCATAATCTTGCTTAAGCTCTTCCACAAGCTGCTTCATCTGCTCCGGCGCCACTGCTGTTTTATCGCTTGTTTGTGCCGCAGGTAACAAATACAGCTTATCGTCAAACCGCTTATCCTTTACAAGCGCTTTTTGCACCGTGCAGCGCCCTTCTACAACATCCACTAAATCATAGATAATCCGGTTTTCAAGACCCATGACAACATCAAGATTGCGCAGCCCGATATCCGTATCAACAAGGCAGACACGTTTTCCTAATAGCGCAAGGGCCGTTCCCAAGTTAGCGGTTGTCGTTGTTTTCCCAACGCCGCCTTTTCCTGATGTAATGACGATAGCTTCTCCCACTGCTAAAATCTCCTTTCTAACCGTGTTAAAGTCGGTCGAAGATGCATAAGTAGCTGTAAGCGATCGACAACAATTTGGTCATTGTCGTCAATGTAGGCACATTCCATTTCATTTTGTTCGTCGACTTTATAATCCGGAGCGCGATTCATCACATCGCTAATGCGCAGCTGCATCGGCTTCATCACAGACGCCGCAATCACAGCCTCCTTATTGCCGTAGCATCCCGCATGCGCAATGCCTCTTAACGCTCCAAGAATAAAAATATTGCCTCCAGCAATAACCGTTCCCCCTGGATTGACATCGCCTATTAGCAGTAAATCGCCATGCACATGAAGCACTTGCCCGGAACGGACGATTTTGGCAACAGAAACGATTTCTGTTTTCTGCTTCCATTCAATCGCTTCTTCCTTCGTCATGACATTGCTGTCAATCGAAGCAACGACTAAATTCTTTTTCGCCCGGATAAGCGCGCGCAATTCTTCCTCCTGCTCCGGCGTTAAATAACGGTTTCCAAGCTTAAGATGAACAGAAACGAGCGGTCCGTCAAAATCCTTATTCTCATTGATCATTAGCTTTTCATCCAACTCCGCAATTAAATCATCATAGGAGCACATATCATCGAGATGCAACGTCAGCCCATCTTTCGTTCCCTTCATCGTGACATATGGTTGTTTTTGCCTATTCACAACGTTCACCTCAACGAATAATTCTACAACCCCCGCCTATTTTCCTTTTCATTCTTCCCGCTCGTCACGTCCAAATTTCAGCAGCCATTGCTTTAGCGGATAAGAAAAAAGAAAAAGAAAAATGACATTGATCAGCAACGTTGGCAAAAGGCGGTGTGAATTAAATTGGTCAATCGGCATATCGGTTTCTCCAATTAGCAGTTGAATACCATAAACATAAAATTCCAGCATCATAATGGCCAGCATACTGAGAAAACAAGTAACGGCTAGATGATTATGAAAGATTTTCATAGCTTTTTCCATCACATAGGCCATTAAAGTAAACGCGAACGCGTACACTCCAAGGATTTCTGTATAAACAACATCATACAGCAGTCCGAAAATAAAACCATAAATCATTCCATAAGTTCGCGTGACATAGACGGTAATCAATAAAATAAAAACAAACAGAAAACGGGGAGCAAATAAATAATCTTGATACCATGCATTTTTCGGCCATAAATCGACTAAAATGCTTTCGCTCATAAAAATCACAATGGCGAGAAAAGGAAGAAACAGCTTTTTCACTTTGCTTCCTCCTCTTCTTGCGCAGCGTCTATTTTTCGTTTGACGACAATGACATCGTCAATATCATAAAAGTTTGCAGCCGGTTTGACATACACCATCTTGGTTAAACCGTATTGGTCCGGCACGACCTCTTCCACTTCGCCGATCGGGAGACCTTCTGGAAAAATGCCGCCAAGCCCTGATGTCATGACCAATTGCTTTTTCTCAATTTTCGCATCAAACGTTAATCCTTTTAAAAGCAAGGACTTGCGTTTTTCATCATAGCCTTCAATCAAGCCGAACACACTTTCATTCTTCGTTTGGACGTAAGCGGAAATAAAGTTTTTCCGATCAATAGAGCTTAAAAGTTGAACGGTAGCTGTAAATTGTGCAGCATGCTGGACTTTTCCGATCAATCCTCCAGGCGTAATGACAGCCATATCCTTTTTCACGCCTTGCTGCTCGCCCTTATTGATAATAATTGTTTCCTGCCAGCGCTCAGGATTCCGCCCGATAACGGTCGCGTGAATGGCAACAAAATCACGCAAGCTTTCTTTTTTCTTTAAGATCGCACGAAGCTCCTCGTTTTCCTTCTTTAAAGTTTGAACTTCTGCTTCCAGCATCACATATTCTTCAAGCCGCTCTTTGAGTATCTTGTTTTCCTTGTATGTATTCTTGATGTCTTGAACATTCTCAAAGAAGCCCGCAACGAGCTGTGCGGGCTTATGGAACAAAAGCTGGACAAAACCGGTTGTATCTTTTACGAATTGCTCAGACCATGTCAACTCTTTCCGGTCTTTCAAGGAAAAACCAATCAATGCCACGAGAAAAATAATGCTGACAAGCAATAAAATCAGTCGTTTGTTTAAAAAGAATTGTGGCATGATTTACACCTCTTGCAATTAGCGATGGCTTTTCGCTTTGTTTTTAAATAGATGAATATGGTCTAACGCTTTTCCTGTTCCGATCGCAACACAATCAAGCGGATTTTCCGCTACAATCACAGGCATCTCCGTTTCCTTGCTGATGACTTTGTCAAGATTGCGCAGCAAGGCACCGCCCCCTGTCAGCACAATTCCGCGGTCCATAATATCAGCAGCCAGCTCCGGCGGCGTTTTCTCCAATGTATTTTTCACCGAATCCACAATGGCATAGACCGTGTCGCGTAGCGCTTCCGCAATTTCTTCCGCGCTAATTTCAATCGTTTTTGGCAATCCTGTTAGCAAATCGCGCCCACGGATTTCCATCGTGCCAATTCCTTCCGGGGTTCCGGCGGACCCTATTTCGACTTTAATCGCTTCCGCCGTCCGCTCCCCGATCATGAGATTGTATGTTTTGCGGATATATTGAATAATCGACTCATCCATCTCGTCTCCAGCAATTCGGATCGATTGGCTCGTAACGATCCCGCCGAGAGAAATGACCGCAACCTCTGTTGTACCGCCGCCAATGTCGACGACCATGCTTCCAGTCGGCTCCCATACCGGCAAATTGGCGCCGATCGCTGCGGCAAATGGCTCTTCAATGGTGTACGCATCACGTGCCCCGGCTTGGCGCGTGGCATCAATCACCGCCCGTTCCTCAACAGCTGTGATGCCATAGGGCACACATACCATCACATAAGGCTTTCCAGCAAAAAATCCTTTATTTTTGGTTGCTTGGTTAATGTAGTATTTCATCATAATCGCGGTCGTTTCATAATCAGCGATGACTCCGTCCTTCATTGGACGCAAAGCGACAACGTTGCCCGGAGTCCGGCCGATCATGTTTTTCGCTTCATTTCCGACTGCCACAATTTGCTTTGTGTCCTTTTGCAATGCAACGACTGACGGTTCTCTGACAACAATGCCTTTTCCTTTCACATATACAAGAGTATTGGCTGTTCCTAAGTCGATTCCAAGATCTCTTGTTCCTAATCCAAACATAATTTGTATCTTCCTTTCTGAAACGAAATGCTAATTTTTATACTCATTTTTCGATTTTATTCGTCATTCCAAATTTGTACAGCATGGCGAGGAAAAACTCATAACTGTTATTATAACTCATTCGACAAAAAAAGAGAACTACTTACATATATCCTTTTTCTTTCAAACTGATGAACTTTTGATCGCCAATGATTAAGTGGTCTAAAAGTTCGATTCCCATGATTCGGCCGCATTCGACAAGGCGTTTTGTCACTTCCACATCTTCGCGGCTCGGAGTTGGGTCTCCTGAAGGATGATTATGGGCGCAGATAATAGAAGCGGCAGATCGTTTGATCGCTTCTTTAAACACTTCGCGGGGATGGACAATAGAGGCATTCAAACTGCCGATAAACACGGTTTTGCGATGGATCACTTGGTTTTTGGTATTTAAGTAAATGGCGACAAAATGCTCTTGTGATAAAAAGCGCAGATCATCCATGAGGTATTTTGCCCCATCTTCCGGCGAACGAATCACATATCGTTCATCGTAGCTGAGCCGTCCTATCCGGCGGCCCAATTCAATGGCGGCTAAAATTTGCACCGCCTTTGCTTTGCCGATTCCTTTAATGTTGGTGATTTCTTCAATTGTTGCCTCTTTCAGCAGACGCAGCCCTTCAAAACGATGGAGCAGCCGTTGGGCAAGCTCAAGCACCGATTCAGACTTTGTTCCGGTACGCAATAAGAGCGCCAGCAGCTCCTGATTAGACAGGCTTTCCGGGCCGTTAAATAGAAGGCGTTCGCGCGGACGTGCCTCCTTTGGAACGTCACGAATCATCAGCGTCATTGCTTTTTACTCACCATTCCTTTCTTCTTGTTTCCAGTCAAGCTTTTTCAGCTCACGAATCGTTCGGGAAAGCGGAAGCCCAACAACAGAAAAATAATCTCCTACGATCTGTTTCACAAACAAAGCTCCCTTCCCTTGAATGCCGTATGCACCTGCTTTATCCATCGGCTCTCCTGTTTCGATGTACTCCCAAATTTCTTCTTTTGTCATCTCCCAAAACATGACGGCTGTGCGCTCGGCAAAAACCGTTTCTTTTTCTGGTGAAAGAATCGCTACTCCTGTAAACACTTCATGAGTTTGCCCAGATAGCCGATTCAGCATCTCAAATGCTTCTTGCTTTGTTTTTGGCTTGCCCAGCGCCTGTCCTTCATGCACGACAATCGTATCTGCACCGATGACATAGGCATCTCGATGCTTTCGCTGCACTTCTTTCGCTTTTTGATAAGCAAGCGATTGAACCAATTCTTCTGGTGTTTGGTTGGCTTGGATGTGCTCATCGATTTCGCTAGCGAGGATATCAAAATGGAGGCCCGCCATATTCAGCAGTTGTTTGCGCCGAGGAGAACTTGAGGCAAGTATCAGCTTCATCTACCATCCCATCCTTTTTCTTCGTTTCAAATCGGAAGATACACCTGTATCGTACCAAAATTCACAATTCGACACAATTTTTTTATTTAAAAAGATGGGGGAGCTTCCATCGATCATTAACGCAGCCTAAAAGACGCCTGGAAAATCGGCGGCCAAAGCGGTCTGGCGACATTTGTCGCCTATTCGTATGAAAAGTCGGAAGCCAGGCAAGTCTTTGTTTTATTTTATTCGCTCATAGAACAGTGACTGCCAATCATGGCAGAACTATTTTCAAGCAAAAAAAGCGGAGAGGCTGACCCGTCCGCTTTTCTGTCATTTTAATAGATCCAGCAGTTGCTGCTGCGTCTTCCATAACAAAGCATCATCCTTTTTCTCGCGATAGGCGATTAACGACAAATACGCATTCTCGATCGACTTCCATACTTGATCACTGGAGGCATCTGAAGCTTGCAGCTGTTTATATTTTTTTTGCAATGATTCCCACTGTCCATCACTCGCTTCTTTTTTCTCTAGCAATTGCACAGATAACGTCGCCAGCTCTTGATAAAATGATTGCCATGAGGAGTGTTTCACTCGCTGAACAGACATCGACTTGATATACGTATCGGCTCCCTTTTGCTTGTACAGGTCATTCAGAAGGCTAAGTGACGGCTTGTCTTTTCCCACACCAATGAATACGGATGTCGGATTTTTTCCAATTAAAACAGCTGGGAGATTAGAAGATTGCAGCTTTTGAGCATAGGCCTTTGCCGCTTTTTCGTCACTAAACACCCCTGCCTGAATGACGCTCACGATCAATGAGGCTGACGATGTTGACGTCGGTTCCGTTGAAGAAGGGGCTGTCTTTTCTTGAGATTGTGTTTGCTCTAGCGAAATAGCCGAGCCATTATCGTCCACCGAAGCGGTTTCTTTTGGTTTAGGAATGGCATAAAGAACGACCAAGCCAAAGCTTGTCCCGACGATGACAGCTAATAAAATCGCCAAAATGGCTGATTTGGCGCGCCCATGAGTGAAGCGTCCCCATGCCGCCCGTTTCGGTTTGCTGTTTTCGCCGGCGAAAGAGACAATCGGAGAAATGGAGAATTCCTCCTTCGTTGCACTGACCTCCGCTTCCGGCAATGGGAGGCTTGTCGATTTTTCCATCATAAATGACTGCTCTTTTCCATTGATCTTGACTTTTATTTCTTTGTCGTGCTTGTCCATGATTCTATCATCCCCGTTTCTTCCATTCTTTGCCCATCTTATCATACTGGAAACAAAAAAGAACAAGACATTTGTCGTCTTGTTCTCGAAGGTTTTCGCCAAATTTCGTTCTATCGAATATCGGTAATGAGCGAGACAGACAGCTCCTTCACCGGTATTTCCTCTTGCGTATCGCTGTAAGAACAAAGCTGCTTTGTTTCCCCCTTTAAACAAACCGAGTACTGAAGATGGCCATCCGCGCTTTTTCGGACGAGCACATAGGAAGGATTATGGTCTGTTGACAGCACGCGGCCGGTAAACGGATCGCGAACCGGCTCAAGCACACCGTCTGCGACAAGTTGCTTATACGTCAGTATTTCAGAAGTTTCAGGCGCTAAAAATTCGACATTTCCTGCGCTGACACGAAGACGGGCGGCTTCATAAAGAGCAAACGCGTTCGAAACGAACGCCTGCTGCCGCGATTTCTCCATGATATGAAACATGACAATGACGGCAATGGACGCAATGATTCCTAAAATCACGATCACTGCCAGCAATTCTATTAACGTCATTCCCCGGTTTGCCCGCAGCAGGCGCAAATGCTTATCGTTCCTCATCGCCATCATCCGGCAGCAGTTCAGTCAATGGATTCCGCTTTCCGCTTGGGGAAGGAACGTCAAGCGGCGGTGTTTGTTTTTGCAGTTTCGCTAATCCAGGATGGTAAAAAGCGCTGATCGTCAATGAGTAGGTTAACGGCTCGGTCTGTGTGTCAATCGATGTCAGCTCTGGATTTCCCGAAAAAGATAGCGTTTCAACAGAAACAATGCGGTCAAGCTTCTCAAGCGTTTGTAAAAACCTTTCCAAATGATAGTAAGACGGGGATTGCACCGTAAGCTGAGCCGTTACTTTTTTTAATCCTTGCGGCAAAGAAGGGGCAGCAGAATCCGTTTTCTGAGCTGCCGATTGCTCCTTTGTACGGGCCTGTGTTCCATTTTCTTGCCCCTGTGCGCTATCGGCTGGTGGCTGCCCATTGACATCCGCTTCTTCATTAAAAGACATGCCGGAAATCAAACTGTCCGACAGAACCTCCGCTTTTTCTAAATCAAGGATCAGCTGCTCCACGAGCGGTTTGACGGGCACTTTTTTTTGCATTTCAACCACGCTGGCTGTCCGGTCCGTCTGTTGCTGCTCCGCTTGCGTCTGCATCGTAGCGAGCAGCTTCTTTTCATTTTCAACCGTCGTTCTTAACTCCTCGAGGTGGCTGTAAAGCGGCTTCAGCGTGTAAAAATAAAGCAGGACGACAGATGTGCCGACAAGCACCAGTGCCAAAAGCGAAACTAGCAGCTGGCGCTTCGAAAAACGGACGATCATGGTTGATTCTCCTTTTCGTCTTTTAGAGCCTCTTTATTGATTCGCAGCTCATATTGCGCAAGATAGCGAGGCGCGATTTTCTTTCCTTCGGCTGCATCCGCAGCCTCCTCTGGACTGCTGTCTGCCGATCCATTGTCTCCTTGATTGGAGGCCGCAACGCTTTTGAGTTGCACGTTTGCCACAAACGGCGCATCCGACAAACGCTTTAAATAATAAGCCGCATCTTCACTCGTATCGAACTGCACGGTGATCGATACGGTTGTGTCCTCCGCATAGGAGAAATTCATGAGAAACCCGCGCTCCGGCAAAAGCTTGGCCATATTTTGCAAAAGAAGGACCGTTTTCAATGGATATTGCTTTGCCCACTCCACCGTCTTTTGCAATTCTTCCACCTCTTGCACCGGTTCTGCATCAGCAAGCTTTTGCTGCTCGGCCGCTTCAAGAGCGCGCGTTTGCTTTAATTCCTGCGTAAGCTGATTCATTTCCGACTCCGCTTTTTGCACGGACCAATAAAAAAACGCGCCTGCCGCCGCGAGCACCGCAAGCAGCAATATAGCCACAATCAGAAATACGGCATTTTTCGGTTCTTTCTTTGGCAATAAATTAACGTCGATGAGCATAGTTCGTTCCCTCTTTTAATCCAAGTCCCCACGCCAAATGATAGCGCGAGTCAACGGCTGCCGCGAGCGATGGCGACAGCTGCTCGACAGGAACATCAAAACGTTCCTGCATCGACTGATAAATTTGCGGTAAATAACGATGATCCCCTGTCAATAGCAGCCGGTTAATTTGTTCCTTTCCTTGCTGAATCGAAAAGTGATAAAAGCTCATAACACGTTCAATTTCTTTATATACGTCCTCAAACGGCTGAAACATTTCCTCTATACGCACTGGAGAAGCGGACGCAGCTTCCTCAAGCGGCTCAAATAGCAGCTGGCGCATAAAAATCGGAATATGGCGGTGAAAGGCGCTAACATTCACGGCGGTTTCATCCATTTGCACGATGAGCAAATGATCGTTCTCCTTCACCTGATCCGCCGCATAAAACAAGCGGTAAACACACAGCGGCGAAACATCCGCCGCAATCGGCCGAAGCTTGACCTTTTCTAAAAGCCGGGCATAATGGGCCACAAGCTCCTCAGGGGCGGCAAACAATAAAATGGTCCACTTTTCATCCGTATGCTCTAAAATCGTGAAGTCAAACACCGGATCCTCAAACGGCAAATGAATCGTCACTCCAAGCTCCATAAATAAATAGCCACGAATTTCATCCTCCTGCAAATCATGCGGCAGAAAAATGCGCCGAATGACGGCAACGGCATCGGGGACAACAAAGCGGATGCGGCGGTTTTTCAGCTTCCATTCCTGCACGCATTCTTCCAAAATCATTTCAAGTGTTTCCTCATCTTGTATTTTTCCGTCCTGAATCAGCCCGCTTGGAAGCTCGCGTTCGCCCCATTTATGAATGGAAAACGGATCGGAAGGCTTCGCTTCCACGTAGCGGATCACATGATCCTTGATGATCATATTCGCGATTTTATGGCGCCATTTTAAAAGCTTTAACATATCCATGCTGTTCCCCTCATCACTTAAAAGAAAATCAATTGCTTATACCATTCCACGATTTCGTGTCCAAAAAAATAAACCGTCAACGTTCCGAGCGCAATATAAGGGCCAAATGGCATCGGCTGGCCGCGGCGGACTTTGCCGAGCGCCATTCCAATCAAACCGAATACCGTCCCATAAAGCGTTGAGATGAAAAACGCCAAAAGCACCATTTTCCATCCGACAACAAAGCCGATCAAAGCAAATAGCTTAATATCGCCGCCACCCATCCCGCCACGGCTGGCAACGGCGACAAGCAGCAGAACAACAAAGCCGGTGAACGCGCCAACCAGCGAATCCCACCACGGCGAAAGCGGGAGCAGGGCGCGCTCGATAAGAAAAAGAACGGCAAACACCAGTAAAACGCGATCAGGAATCATCATATAGCGAAGATCGGAAACGATGATAATCATAAACAGAGAAATGAGCGTCCAGCTCACCAACAATTCGGCCGACCATCCTAAAACAAGCGGTGAAAGCGTAAAAAGACAAGCGGTCAGCCATTCCATCAGCAGATAAAGCGGCGAAATGCGCGCGCCGCAGCCGCGGCATCTTCCCATCTGCACAAGATAAGAAACGACCGGAATCAGCTCCCAAGCCGTCAGCGTGCGCTGGCAGCTCGGACAATGCGAACGGGGCTTCACAATCGATTCCCCCACCGGCACGCGAAGACCGACGACGTTAAAGAAAGAGCCGAGGAGGAGGGAGTATACAGCGATAATAAGATACATAATGCCATTCATCTTTATTCTTTAGTAGCATCTAAAGAAACATCATCTCTAACAATTTTATTTTTATTATCTGTGCTAATATAATACTTTGCACCCGTACCTGTTGCTTTCAGTTTAATCTCGTAGTAAGCTGGAGATGCGTTCTGACCTGTTGTTGCTGGAACAAAAGTCACAGTTGAGCCAGTAGGGTCATACTCCCCCTTATTTCCAGGTGATTTTGGGATAGATTCTAAAAAGCCACCGTCAACTAAATCTTGTAATGTCCACTCATTATCGCCAGATGTGTCCTGCGTTTTTGCCAAACGAGCCGCGTTGATAATTTGTTCAGCATTGGCGATATGAGCGTCTTTCTTTGAGTTATCAATAATAGCTCCAATTGTCGGAATCGCAATCGCTGCGATAATTCCTAAAATGACGATGACCGCCAGCAATTCGATAAGCGTTAACCCGCGCTCGTTTTTTAACCACCGCTTTAACATATTTACCTCTCCCTTTCTTTCAATGTATAAGTCTTTCTATCTACTATTTTACAGGATTTATAAGTTCAATGGAAACAAATTCTTATGTTTATTGCTGGATATGATTGAAAATATCATACATTGGGACGATAATGGAGGTGACAATCGTTCCAACGATACCCGCCAAAAGAACGATCATCAGCGGCTCAATCAGCGATTTGAGACGGTCGGTCCCGACATCGACCTCCGCTTCGTAAAAATCAGCGACTTTGCTGAGCATGGCATCAAGAGCCCCGGTTTGTTCGCCGATCGCAATCATTTGGGTCACAAGCGGCGGAAACGCCCAATGATTTTTCATCGGTTCCGTCAGCGATTGCCCACGCTCCAACGCATCGCGCGCTTCTTTGACCACCTTCGCAATGACCTCGTTTTCAATCACCTTTTCCACGATCGACAGCGCCTGCAAAATGGGCACAGAGCTTGAAAACAGCGAGCTGAGCGTGCGCGTCATCCGCGCCAGCGCCGCCTTTTGCATGAGCTTCCCGAAAATCGGCAGCCGAAGCAGCACATAATCGATATAATATTTGCTTGTTTTTCGCTTGTTTAGCGCGGAAAAAAGCAAATATACTCCGACAAGCGCAAGCGCGACAAGCCACCAATACACTTGCATGACCTCGCTCGCTTTGAGCACAAATTTGGTGATCGCCGGCAGCTCGGCATGAAAATCGGCAAACATTTGCACAAATGTCGGCACAACGCCGATCAGCAAAAAAATGACAACCGCTAGGGCGATGATGGCGACCGCAATCGGATAGGCTAAAGCCGATATCATTTTTTGCCGCGTCCGATGCATTTTTTCGAAATGATCGGCAAGCCGTTCCAGGGTCTCGTCCATATTTCCGCCCGCTTCGCCCGCTCTCATCATATTGACAAACATCGGCGGAAACACGCGCGGATGTTTGGCCGTTGCCGCTGATAACGGGTTGCCGGCGCGCAGCTCTTCCTCCACATCAAGGAGCGCTTTTTTTAATAATTTGCTGTCTGTTTGGTTCGCCAAAATGTTCGTGGAATCGACGACCGACACCCCTGCTTTGAGCAGGGTGGCAAATTGCCGCAAGTAAAGGGAAAAATCCTGCAGCTTCACTTTTTGGCCAAAGGTGATTTCCTTTGTCCAAAGCGTCGCCGGCACCTCTTGAATTTCAACGACCTTCACGCCCTTTTGCCGAAGCTTCATCACAGCCTCTCGCTTCGACGGGCTCGTAATGGTTCCACTTTGCCGCTTCCCTTTGATATCGCGGCCTTGATATTGAAATTGCGGCATGTTATTCGCCCCGCTCCTCTCTCAAATACGGCTCGGCGGCCTCCTTCGCAATCATTCCCGCCTGCAGCCGCTCTCTAATGCTCGCTGCGAGCGTATGCATCCCTAATGCCCGGCTTGTCTGCATCACATTGACGATTTGGTGGACCTTCTCATTGCGAATTAAATTCGCCACCGCCGCGCTGTTCAGCAGCACTTCTGTCACAGCCACCCGCCCCGTTTTTTGCACATTCGGAAACAGACGCTGTGAAATTACTGCCACTAGAACGGACGCAAGCTGAATGCGGATTTGCGCCTGCTGCGCAGGCGGAAAGACATCGATGATGCGGTCAATCGTCGCCGGAGCATTCGACGTATGAAGCGTGCCGAGAACAAGATGGCCCGTTTCCGCTGCGGTAATCGCCGTGTGGATCGTTTCGAGATCGCGCATTTCGCCGACTAAAATCACATCCGGATCTTGGCGCAGCGCTGCGCGCAATCCGTTGGCAAAACTGTTCGTATCAAATCCGACCTCGCGCTGGTCAATAATGCAGCCGCCATGCTTATGCAAATATTCAATCGGATCTTCAAGCGTAATAATGTGCTTCCTCATCGTTTTGTTCATGTAGTCAATCATCGCCGCTAGCGTTGTCGATTTTCCGCTGCCGGTCGGTCCCGTGACCAGGACGAGCCCTTGAGGCTTGGCGGCAACCTGCTTGAGCACCTCGGGAAGCTTTAATTCATCAATCGTTGGAATTCTTGTTGGAATGATGCGAATCGCCAGCGAAATACAGGAGCGCTGTTTAAATACATTCACGCGAAAGCGGGAAACCCCGGGAATTCCATAAGAAAAATCCAACTCCCCTTGTTCTTCAAACCGCGGCCATAATGTTTCGGAAATGATCGCTTTCGCTATTCCTTCCGTATCCTCGGGACGCAGCGCTTCCTGTCCGTATCGCTTTAACTCTCCATTTATGCGTATAATGGGCGGAACGCCCACCGTTAAATGAACATCGGAGGCCTTCGCTTCAAAAGCCGTCCGCAATAAACGGTCTAATCGTTGCTTCATCCTTCTCACCTTTAACTTAAAATCGCTACTTTCAGAACTTCTTCCAGTGTCGTCCATCCTTGCTTCACTTTGAATAAACCGTCGTCAATCAAAAAAATCATCTTATTTTTGACCGCCAGCTCACGCAGCTTGGATAACGGTTCATGATTTAAAATGACCCGCCGCATGTCATCGGTCATGACCAATAATTCATGAATGGCCATTCTTCCTTTATAGCCTGTCATATTGCATGTTGGACAGCCGCGGCCGCGAACTAATTTTTCGATTTTCATGCCGCGCCGCGCAAAAATCTCGACTTCCCGCTTCGTCGGCGCCTGTTCCTCTTGGCAGTCGCGGCAAACGCGGCGGACAAGCCGCTGCGAAACCACGCCCGCAAGCGATGTCGCAACAAGAAACGGTTCAATTCCCATATCGATAAGCCGAGTGATGGTACTTAGCGCGTCATTTGTATGCAAGGTGCTTAATACGAGATGTCCTGTTAATGAAGCACGAATCGCTACTTCGGCCGTTTCGCGGTCGCGAATTTCGCCCACCATAATGATGTTTGGGTCTTGGCGCAAAATGGAGCGCAGTCCGTTGGCAAAGGTGAGCCCGACATTCGGGTTCACTTGGATTTGATTGATCCCTTCAAGCTGATATTCAACTGGGTCCTCAATCGTGATAATATTGACCTCCTCATTGTTTAAGCGATTTAACGCCGCATACAAAGTCGAAGATTTTCCTGATCCTGTCGGCCCTGTAATTAACACGATGCCTGTCGGCCGTTCAATCAGTTCAATAAAGCGCTGCAAATTCAGCCGATTAAATCCAAGCTTATGAATATCGTTTAACGCTGCGCCTAAATCAAGAACGCGCATGACCATTTTTTCGCCATAGACGGTCGGCAGCGTTGAAACACGCAAATCAACGGGGTGAAAATCTATATTCATTTTAATCCGTCCGTCCTGTGGAACGCGATGCTCGGTTATATCCATATTTGCCAATATTTTTATTCTCGCTGTTAAGACGCTCTGCATATGCTTAGGAAGCGCGCGGTCGGTGCGCAGCACTCCATCAATCCGATAGCGGATTAGCACTTTCGTTTCTTGAGGATCGATATGAATATCGCTCGCCCGCTGCTCAACGGCCAGCTGCAATATTTGATTCACAAGCCGGACAATCGGCGAATCTTCTTCAGCCGCTCGCTCCTCTTCCATTGCATCTTGAGTGGAGGCCAGCTGCAAAAAATCTTCAATCGATTCATCCATATCATAATATTTATTGACAGCTCGCAAAATATCGTCCTTGGAGGCAATGGCGGTTTCAATATGAAATCCTGTTGAGAGCCGCAAATCATCAATCACAAAAAAATCCATCGGATCAGCCATTGCCACAAGCAGACGATCCCCATCAATCTTAAGAGGCATGACCATATGGCGTTTCGCAAACTCCTTCGCCACGAGATTCGTCAGCTTCGGATCAATCGGATAGCGATATAAACTGACATGCGGAATGCCAAGCTGGAATTCCAGCACTTCGATGAGCTGCTGTTCGGTAATATAGCCGCGCTGCAGCAGCGCATCTCCCAGCTTCTGGCCAGGCGCCTTCTCCTTCAACGCTTCCTCCAGCTGCGCTTGGGTAATTAGCCCGGCTTCTACTAATAAATCTCCTAGCCGCTTCCGTTCTTGCTTTTTCATGCTCATCATCCCTACTTTTCATACGGCGTGTTCTCATTTTGCTCATCGGCCGTTTTTGGAGTTTGTTCACTTGGATTTTGGCTGTTTTCCGTTTGTTCTTGTTCCTTTTCGTTTGCTGGCTGCTGTTGCTGTCCGCTTTGTAGAGCGCCATTTGCCCCTTGATCGGCTGCATCTTGCGGTAAATCATCTCCAAGCTCCAACCCGCGGACTTCAATGGCATAAACTGGCGGATAAAAATCTTCGGAAACCTCTTTTGCTTCGATCAATTGATTGGTTTCGTCATATACTTCCTTTTTCACTTTAACAAGCATTCCTTGCTGGCCTTGCTGTTTCATTTGACGTTCATTTGGTTTGAAACGCGAGCTATATTGCACAATGGTTTTCGGTGCAAAATATTCGATGTCCCCCACTTTTATCACATATTTATAAGCAAATGGAAGCCCCATCAGCGTCACGCGAAAGCCGCTGCCCGTTTGCTGAAATTTCAAAGTATACGAATTGATATTCGGATTATAAAAGGAGAAGTCACGGTTCTCTTTATCTACTTTTGCTTCATAGCCAATCGGAATGCCGTTTGGCAAGCTGCGGCTCGTATGGCGCTCGACAATGGTAAAGTTCGTCGGCAAAACCGCCTGATAAATAGCGGAAGCAAGAAGACTCATTCCATCTGGAGATAGGCTTCTTTGTAAATAAGCCGTGAGTGAAAAAACACTTTTCCCTTTCACTTCGATGGTTGGATGGTCGGCAATCCATGCGGTTATTTCCGCGCGTTGCTTGCCTAAGTCGCTTATCACCGCTTCGCTCACCTGCATAGTTTCCGCCGTTTTCTGAGAATCTACATAGCGGGCCAGATCGATCGCCGGAGGATTAGCCGGCAGTTGGGAGGCCACAGCAGCGATATCTTTCTCCAATTGTTTGCGATTGAGCGAAGACAATAAGGCCGGGGCTACAAGTTTCTCAATAAAGGGTGAAAGCGACTCGCCGTTCATTTGTACAATAAGTGGTGACGCTTGTCCGTCCACAGCTTGATCGACGCTTTTTTCAACTTGGAATGAAAATAATGACAAAGGAATCGTTTCTGTCTTTTCTTGATACGCGATTTTTATATTGGCAGAATCTCTCCACTGATTCACTTTCTCCGCGATTCGCTGAACCGCCTCTTCTTTGGATAAATTGGCAAGTAGCACTGGTCCAACCATCGTATTCGCAGCAAACGTTTCTTTGACAAAATAGGATGAATAGACAAACGGAGCCGCTTGTGCAAAACTAATGAAATAGACCGTGCAAGCGCCGATGACTAAAAACAGCTTAACCCCAGCTAATGGCCGCACAATCGAAAGCCTCCTTTTCTTATGCATCCACATTCATTGATAAATCGATCATCACACTTGGCCCTTCCGTTTGTGCCTTGACAATATGCTCAGCGGTTAAAATCGTTCCGGCTTTGATTAAAATGTGGCCATTAAGATCGAAAATATCCTTTTTCACACGCTTGCCCTGCAATAGCTCCATTTGTTTTTCCCGCAGCGCTTTTAGCGCATTCTGTTCCTTTATTTCTTCTATTGCGGCTGTTTCCGCCTCGGCCTCGTTTGCCTCATGGATCGGCGCTTCTATTTTTTCAGCCAGCATGTCCGCATCATCAAGCAAAGAATCCGGAGCAGTTTCGCTGACAATTAAAATATCCTTTCCATACGTGAGTACCCATTCAGAAGACAGAATCGCCTGACGCCCCTCTGTTTGCAAGTGGATGCCCATAATTTCTCCCGTTTCGTCATTGATGAAAAATTCCGTTACCTCGCCAAGCAATTCTCCTTTTCTGGTCATGGCCTTTGTATTTTTAATTCGGATTTGTTTGTTGACGAGCTGGTTGGCAATCGGGATTTCCGCCAGATCAATCACCGCGCGATCATCCTCTACTGTTACTGCAAATTCGCCGATGCCGACGATTTTTTTAAACGGAATCGCCTTTAAGCCAAACGCCACATCCTCTTGTTCAATCGTTAAAAAGTCGACAGATCCTTTTTCAGGATTGATGATGAGCAATTTGACCGTTCCGATTTGTCCTCCATCTGCAATGCTTATAATCGGCAGTCCTATGATTTGAGCACTAGTTTTCATCTCTTCTCTTCACCACACCTGTTCATTTATAATCGTTCATTTTCTGAGCAAAAAAGCGAATTTCTTCCAGTAAAATCGGGTAAGAGGAAAATCTCTCCCGCAAATGGTCAAGCCACGAGGCTAGTTTCTCGTATTCTTTTTCTTGCAAATAATGCTCCACGAGCAGACGCGCCAACAAATAATACTCTTGATCCGCGAGCGGCCGCTGCAGACATTGCAAAATTTGCTGTTCATACTCATCCTTGTTCAACTGATGGCGAATGAGCAGCCATTCGTCCGCCAACGTCTGGATGATGCGGCTGCTTACCTTTCGTGCATCCGATGCCTCTGGGGATGCTGGATCAAGCGGCTCTGTATGCGGATGGGCTTCTCCCCATTCTTCTTGGATCATTGGGAAATCTTCAGCAAATGCTCGCTCTTCTTTGTCTTGTGAAGACCGCTCCGCTTCCTCTTGCAAGCCTTGCTGTTCAGAAGAAGCAGAAGACCAGCCGCCTGCAAAATCTGAACTTTTTTCTCGTAAAAACGACTCATCGTCAAGCGGTTCTTTTTCCGCCGCCACTCTCTCTGTTTCATTGTTCATGATCGCTTCCGGCTGATCTTGGGACATGTGTAGCCACGCATCGCCTGTGCTTGGATGTTTTCCCAGTTGCCCCCCATCCTCGATCATGTCTTCTACTGTTGTGAGATCAGCAACGAGCCATTCATCCTGCCACGTTGTATCCAGCGGGTTTAGCCAATCTGTTGCTCTCTCTTTGTCCGCTTCCTCACCGAAAAATATTTCCTCTTCCAGTTTCCCGCCTTCTCCAAACGCTCGCTCTTCTTCTACCTCATCGGGAAACAGCCCTCCGTCCCGATCATCTAGCTCCACATTCTCCACTGTTTCCTTTGATGGCTGTTCAGCTGCCCCCATCCATTCTTCCAGCTCTCCGTCTTTCCAAACAGGCCGAGCGTCCTGTTCGTGTGTGCTTGCCTCCTGATCAGCCAAAGCCCATGAATCTAGCGGCTCTGATTCCATCGGCAGCCGAGTCTCGACTTGGTCATTTCCCAATGGCCACTCTGGTAATTCACTTGCTGTTTCCCTCGATTTCTCTTTTTTATTTGCCTCCCCCTCAAGTCCCTCTTTTGGTTCCTCATCGTCAAACAGCCAATGATCCAGCTCCGCCTCTGTGCTGCTTGCAGTCTCTTTGCCCGTTATCAGCCCCTCTTCTATTTCTCTATCAGCAGGCGGCCAAACGGGAAATTCTTGTTCACGATCTGTTGACATCAAAAGTTCTTTCTCCCCATTCTCTCTCTCATCGACAGCTGGGGCTTTGGCCATCCTTTCTCTTTCCGTCTCGAATGCAAATAACTCGTCTTCATCCTCTTCCTTCGCAACGGCGTAAAGAAGGTGGCCAAAGCGCCGGTCAAGTAGATAGGTCGCTGCTAAAGCAAGCAGCAACAGCAGCAAGCACAGCTGCCAGAACGGAAACATAGGTGCAGCAGCGGCGGCCAAAAGCGCGAGCGACAAAGAAACGACAAGCGCTGCTGTTTTGCCGCTCCTGCTTAAACCAATGGGGAGCATCAATAACAAGGGAACAGCCACGACAAACGCAATCAATATAAAGAAAACCGACTTCAATGTTTCACCCCGTTTCTCGGTACAAGCTACGACAAATTTCCTAAAAATAAAACAATATTTTACTCTAACATATTGTATAATAAAGTTATATATTTTAAAAGAAGGGTGTGCCAAATGGGAAAAAAGAAATTCATTCCACCCTGTCACTCGGAAGGATTCACCTTAATTGAGGTGTTGGCATCCATTGTCATTTTGTCCGCAGCCGCCACAGGTATTTTTTTATTTTTTACCCATGCGATGAAATATACCGCATACAACCAAGATAAAACGGTAGCCATTAACGTCGCCCGCGGCGTGCTAGTATATATGGAGCACCTTGATTTTTCTTCGCTTAAACAATATGTGCAAGAAGAACAAAATAGTACAAATGAACCATATGCGACCATTGATGGATCCAAATGCCAACTATCGCTCTTTGAAGATCAACAAGTTTGCCGCGCGTTGCTGCAGCCGATGATTAATAATGTTCAATATAATGAACAACGCATTCGTGTATTTCTTATGCCTTATAATGACAGCAACCAATGGGAGGCCTTAAAAAAAGCGCCGCCACCTGAGTTCCCCCCCTCATTGCGGCAAAAGCTTCAAGAGGAAACCATTGAAAATGACGATTCCAATCTCCAAAACTATTTATTAAAAATCGTTGTCATTGTCCGCTGGGGAGACAGCTGGGAGCAGTCGGAGTGGCTTGAAGGAGTGGTGGCAAATGAAACCATTCGTTAAAAACAGCAGGGGATTATCGTTAGTCGAAGTGCTAGCTGCAGTGGCGATCTCTTCTTTCATCCTTGCTTCGATTTATGGTGTGCTGCTAAGCGGAATCAACGCCTATAAGCGGATCGGCATCGAAAACGAGCTGCGCAGCGAAGCCGACTATGTCGTGGCCATGATGATGAATCAGCTCTACCAATTTTCTCCTGATGGCATTGATACGATTGAGAGCAGCACCGTAAACGGCCAGCTTGTATTTGTCAATAATAAACAAAAAAATATTAATTCAGAGGTTGGTTGGGTCGAGGATCACACAACAGACCAAGGAGCCTTATTGAATATTGAGTTGAAAAATGATGCGCTGTTTATAAACGGCACGAAAATCAGCTCCGACCAGCTTCGCATTATTACAAACCAATCCCGCGTTTCATACAGCTGTGTGAAAGAAGAGGGAAGCATTTGCCGAAGCGGTGTTGTCACATTGATGCTTGCCGTTCAGGATCATGACCACGCCGATCCTAGCGATAGGCTTTACATCAAGCCCTTTACCTTGAAAACGGAATTTGGATTTTGATAAGGAAGTGAAACCATGAACGAGAAAGGCTATAGCTTAGTGCTCACGATGCTCGTTGTCACGATTTTTTTTATGCTTGGCTTGACGATTCTATCTGTCAGCTTGTATCAAGCGAACTTTACGAAAATTCGTGTGGAGGATGTCGAATCGCTTCATGAGGCGACCAAGTCCATTCAAGAAGCGATCGCCGAAATAAAAGTAAAGGTGGAAAATCTTCAACTGTCTACCCCTGCACAGCTTGACATGGATTTAGGCAATGCCCAAGCTGGATTTATTCACCAGGTAAGCGGACGGTATAAAGTATCCATTCAAGATCTGACAGAAATGAAAGAAATTGATCGCAGCAAGCTATTTACGCGAGTATACGTCATTTCCAAAACAGCAGGGAAGCGGACGGTATCGCGCCAGGTCATTATCACCAATACGCCTAGTTTTTTAAAATATGCGATCGGTTCGCGGCAGGATGTGACATTAAATGGCGGAGCCTATATTGACGGAAACATTTATGCCGGACGCGATTTTTATATGGCGAATGTCGCCAATTATATTTACAACTCGCAAATGTACAGCCAGCTTACTTCGTTTCCAACGACGAGCCCAACAAGCATTTTATTTGCCAACGGAAACCGCTATGTGTGCGAACAGTCAAACAGTGCGCCAGCCTGCTATCAGCCATCCTCAACAGGATTTACGAAAAGCGAGCTTTTTGCGGCTAATCCTTCCCTTCCGTTCCAGTACACAAGCCCATCCGTCCAAACAGAAGATGGGGAGTTTATCGATGTGGACTTCGATTTTACATTAAAAGATAAGCTATTAAGCGCCGCCGGCATTAACGCCTTTGATCCGGATCTAACTGCCCAGGCACAATATCAATCGCTTATCCAGCTTCCAGTTTCACGTCTATTAAGCGAATTAAAAAATCGCTTTACCGTTATTCATGACATCCAACAACTTCCATATACTGTAAATAATAGCAATCTATCGATTTTACTCGACGGATATTCTTCTGAATATTTGGATCTTAGTACCCTGGAGTTGAAGGAGAATCAATGGCTGATTATCAATGGGAACGCTTATTTGGAAAACAGCGGAGCCACAGAGCTTACCATAAAAGGAAATCTGATTATTTTAGGAAATTTGGCTGTTCGCGGAGCGGTCGCCTTCGATTCAACGATTTATGTTATGGGAAACACTTCGATTTATAATGCTACCATTTCTGGAATCAATGATAAAGAAGTCGTCTTATTGACCAAAGGCGAGTTGGAAATCGCCCGCATTAACGAGTTTCAAAATGAATTTTCATTGACAAAGCCCAATTTAAAAGGGTACTTCTATACGGACTCCAATGCGATTTTATATGCTGTCGGCTCTTATATTCATATTCAAGGCGGGATCTTTGCGCGGGGAACATCCTCTCTCATTCCTAATACCGATGCGAATGGCCTTGTTATTAACGCCTACCGCGGCTCTACGTCAGACACCGGCCGTAATATCGACTTCACCCAACCTTCGCTGCCAGAGAACCTGCAAGCGGAACAAGCAAGATTTGTTATTCATCACGATATGAATGTCTTTATTCATCGCGGCTTAGGGCTGCCGCTTGTGAAAAAACTAGCCGTTATTCCCGATCAGCTTGAAGTTAAATAAAAGGAGCTCGGTTACTGAGCTCCTTTTCGCTTTAATTGCTGAATAATTTTCTCATGATGCCAATAGGTGGCTAACGATAAAGCGGTGTTTCCGGTTTGATCTTTGACGCGCACATCGGCTCCGTGCTCTAAAAGCAGGGATACAAGCGGTTCATAACCGTACTCCGCTGCGATCATAAGCGCCGTTTTGCCAATTTTCGTTTGGGCATTGACATCGGCCCGTGCCTTTAGCAAATAGCGAACCGTTTCTAAGTAATTTCCGGCCACCGCTTGAAATAAAGCGGTTTCCCCTTCTTTGTCTGCATGGTCAATGTCCGCCCCGTGCTCATGTAAAAATTGAACGATTTCCGTCTGTCCGCTTTGCGCGGCGACCATTAACGGTGTCGTTCCGCTTTGATTGGCGGCATTGACGTCCGCTCCTTGTTGATAAAGAAGCCGAACCCATTCTAATTCGCCGCTGCCAGCGGCATAATGAAGCGGCGTATTGCCATCGCGATCGCGCTCTTTTGCCGTGCGCTGATTGGCCATCTTCTCGACAAGCTCGCCGTTTTGCTCAGCTCCTTGCGCAGAGGCCGCAACAATCACAAAACTAAGCGGAGGAAGCGGCATGTAAGCCGACTTCGCCCCCGCCTGCAAAAGCTCAAGAGCCACCTGTTTCTTGTTTTGCTGCATCGCGATATCGAGAGGGGATCCGTTTTTTGTCTTAAAATTGACATCCTTTTCCTCGGCAATATATTGCCTGACTGCTTGGATATCGCCCTTTTGAATCGCTTGAATCAATTGCTGCCGCTTTTCTTCCTTCGATGGAAAGCAGCCGCCTAATAACAATGCTATGAGCATGATGATCCATAGTTTTTTCACGCTGCTTCACATCCTTATCTAATACAGCCAGCCATTTTCGCCGCCATTTGAATGATCCGTGTGCTCGACGATGCGAATCGTGGTCGTCGCCGTCCAAACCTTACTGTTTTCATCCGTCACTTGAACGGTAAGCACCGTCTGTCCTAGTCGTTTGCCAGTAACTTCTCCGCTGTCATCGACGACCGCATAATAACTGTCCTCTACATGATATTCATAGCTTGTAATTGAAGTGGTCGCATTGGCTGGTATTTTCGCCAAATAAGCTCGCACGCTGAACGTTTTTCCTTTTTCGACCGTTATCGTTGACGGAAGCGAAATTCCGGTCAAGGGCACTCCCACATGAATGACAGCGGTTCCTTGAACTCCATTGTGGGCGGTCGCCGTAATCACCGCTGTTCCTGTACCCACACCAACCACTGTTCCGTTTTCATCCACTGTGGCAATGCTGGCATTGGATGATCTCCATTGAACCTGCTTATTTGTCGCGTTTTCCGGCAAAATCGTCACCTTCAAAGAAAGCTTGTCATGAAGATGGATGGAGGCCGTCGCTGGAAAAACAGTGACGCTCTCGACCGGAACGGCTCGAACTGTGACATTGACCGTCTTCTCCACCAGCTGATCGTCCGCATCAAAGGCTTTCGCGGTCAATGTGGTCACTCCTTCTGTTTTTCCGGTTATCGTCCCATTGATTTGATCGAGATCGGCATATCGATTATCGCCAATGGAATACGCAACGCTTTCCCTCGCATCCGCTGGTGTAACGGTGATCGGAATTGGTATGGTCTCTCCGACCCTAACCGTAAAATCGCTCATCTCGATCGAATCGACCGGAATGCGGACGATCGCTTTTGTTTTTGCCGTTCGTTCATTGCCAAATGCGTCTTTCACTTTCACCGTTACTTCCGCACTTCCTTTATTGATCGCGGTAAGCACTCCCATTTTGTCCACTGATACGATCGATCCATTGCTAGCTTCGCTCCATTCTATCGATGCGACGGTAGCGTTTTGCGGCGAAATGCTCAAAAGCAGGTTTAAATTTTTCGGTACGCCGCGATTGATAAAGACGGTATCAGGAAGTGAGACACTGGTGATTTCATAATCAGACACAAAGCGCAGCGGATTAAAGGACAAATTCGCTGTCTGGCCATTCAAATCTTGATACGATAAAGTAGCTTGCTGCAGCGAAAACTCCCCTTTTTTCGTCGGCGTTAGCTGAATGGCAAAGGTCTGCTGAGGCGCTGTAAAGAGCGAGCCATTCTGCTGATACGAAATGTCCGGCAATTTTCCTGTAATCGTATACCCCTGATCGATGCTTCCTTGTTTCGTAAAGCCGTTTGGAAGCGAGGTCACCTCCACGCCAGCCGGCAGCTTTTCTTGAAACTGAATATTGGTGACGGTTAACGGCGAGTTAGTCGTTAAGGAAAGCTGTTTTGGGTTCAGCGTATACTCCACTGTCACGCTGCGATCAACAGGAGTCAGCGTCGCTGTAATGGAGCGGCTCACCTCAAGATTGGCGGTCACCCTTTGAATGGTTACTTGAAACTCCTTCGTCACTTTGGCTCCTTTTGCGTCTGTTACTTCAATTTTGATAGTCGCTTTCCCACCGTTCGGCATTTGATGAGGAATCGACTGAATGACTGTCGTTCCGTTTGGCACAAGGCTGTTCGAATATACTTCGTTTCCGTTCAGCCATACTTTTGTGGCCAGCGTGCGGTCCGTTAAATCCAAATCTTCCACCTTATAAGACAGCTCAATCTTTTGATTGCTCGGAATTTCCTCCGTCTCCCGTGGGGTAAACACGGTCAGCTGCGGTGCATGATTGGAACCGAAAAAGGCGCGATACATTGTATTGACGAACAGCTTTTGCTCATCGTCTGGGAAGCCAGCCGATGTGCCGACATGCCCCGTTCCCGAATAGGTCACATTTCCTTTCGAATACGTATAGTAATGGTTCCAGCTGTCATACACATCGCGATTGGACCCGACGATGTTATACCAAGGAATGACCGAGCTGTCTTCGAGATCGAGCGTATAATATTGATTGTGCGTCGTGGCCACTGTAATGTTGTCAGCAAGCTGAAACGGATAGTCGGTGATTAAGCCGCTGTTCACCCTTTTCGTGCTTGTCGACGTATTCGGCGCTCCGTTTCCTAAATCCGTTTGCGGCTGAATTTGGCCGACAATGGGTCCGAATTCATTCACCCAAACGTTATTTTTTCCAAACATAATATCATGAGTAAACATGACACTTTGTCCTGTCGCAATAAAATTCTTCACAGACTGGACCGCATTCGCGTTTAAGTTGATGGGATTGTTACAGCCGTTATAACAATCGGCAAATCCGAAAATAATCATATCGTACTTGCCATTGATCACTTCATGAGAGTAATTCGGTTCATATTGCCGGCTTTTTTGAAAGTCGCTTAATGTTGTCACATCGATCGAAATTTCATATTCATTCGTCCGCTTTAAATAGGACTGGTTCATGTTTTTGCTGTTTAGAAGCGAGCTGGCATCATTTCCGCTGCGGATTTGCAGCACGTTAATTTTAGGGACGACATCCTGAAATTTGACATATCCTTTTTCATAGTCCTTCAGTGCTGTAGCCTCGTCAACGACTTCCAGCTTCCAGTAGCGCACGCCGGAAAATCCGGCTGGAAACGTGTAAGAAATCGTGCCTGACTGACTCTTGACTTCCTTAGAAGCCACAATTTCTTCATTCGTATATTGATCGTTAAAATCAGAATCAATATACAAATTAACAGTAAGCAGCTTATTTGAAAAGCGTTGGTAATTGACAATCTGGTAAGAAAAGGTGATGCTGTCTCCTTTTTTAAATACTTGCGTGGATGATGGGGCGCTTGTCACCTGGACGCGCGGACGGCCCGCCCGGTTCGCTAAATAATTGGCGAGACCGGTTTGATTTTGGAACACAATCACGTTGCTGGCCGTGTTTGCTCGATACTGCTTAAACTGTTGGTACAATTTACTGTCGGTATATTTGAATACGTCTTGATGCAGAAACACGGGCAACCCTTTATCAATATAAAACTGTTTGATTTGCTGCGCGCGTAAATTGGTTATATCGTTCATCACGTCTCTCGTATCATGGGCACGGGCTCGCTGCGAAGAACTGGAGTCTGGTGATGACTTGACGGAAGCAGGACTATAATCTCCTTTTGAAATCACAATCGCGTCGTATTTGCCATCCAGTTCATCGCGCAGCGCCACAAATCGCTTCATCGTCATCGTCGTGATGTTAATATCTTGGCGACTGCCGATTTCCTGCTGTAAAGGCGATGGAGAAGATAATTGACTTACAATCTCCAACACTTCAAACGAATTGGTGCTTGCGGCAGCATGTTTTACAAAGCTTGCCGGAAAAAACGGAAGCAGCAGCAACACCGACAAAAGTACCAAAAATGACCTTTTCACAGCAATCCCCCCTCCCAAAGTCCCATTTTCTTTATTATAACAGCAATCATAGCTATAAATATATTAATTTTTTAAAAACTTTCGTACTTCTGAAATATAATAAAGCGATCCCGTAATTAAAAAAAGATCTTGTTCTGTATATTTTTCTTGTTTTTCAGTCAGCCATTCTTGCCAATTCTCCGTACATGCTTTATTTGGATGTGAGCATAGCTCCTCGAGCTGTTTAGCCGTCGCTGCCCGCGGAAAATCGAACGATGTGAACGTGATCGAAGCAGCCATATTCGCAAGTGGCTGAATCATTTTGTTGAGCGGTTTATCTGTTAAAGCGGCAAACAAGATATGCACAGCTTTATCCGCATAATGTGTTTTTACCGTTTCAATCAAGCTCTGAATCCCTTCCTCATTATGAGCTCCATCAATAATCATGAGCGGTTCATTAGAAATCCTTTCAAAGCGCCCCAGCCATTGCGCCTGTTCAATTCCACTGCGAATATGAGATTCTTCAATAATAAAAGAATAATAGGTCCGCAAATAATCAGCGGCCATGACGGCAAGCGCCGCATTTTTCACTTGGTGCGCTCCAAACATCGTCGTTGCTAAAAGAGGATATTGGGCAAACGGCGTTTCGACGGAAAATTGCTCTCCTGTCTCTATTGGCTCAAAGTCTGCTGCGGTAAAATCACGGTCAAGAATATAGGCCTTCGCTTTTGCCTCAGCTGCTCTCTCTTTTATAACCTGAAGCGCCTCTGGTTGCTCAACAGCCGTGATCACGGGAACTCCCGGCTTGATAATGCCCGCTTTTTCAAATGCGATTGCTTCAAGCGTTTCCCCTAATATATGCATATGGTCATACCCGATGTTTGTAATAATCGATAGCAATGGATAAATGATATTCGTGGAATCGAATCGCCCTCCAAGGCCTGTTTCTATCACAACCACATCTTGAATGTTCACTTTGCCAAAGTAATAAAACATCATGGCTGTAATGATTTCAAATTCGGTCGGCTCTCCAAGCTCCGTTTTCCCTAACTCTTCAGCAAGCGGCTCGATGGTTTGCGCAAGCTGAAGCAGCTCCGCATTGGAAATCGGCTGACCGTTCACACTTATCCGTTCGTTGAATTGTTCAACATAAGGAGACGTGAACGTTCCGACTGAATAGCCCGCTTCCTGTAAAATTTGTCGTAAATAGCAAAGCGTCGACCCTTTTCCGTTTGTTCCTGCAATATGAACAGCTTTTACTCGGCGCTCTGGATGGCCAAGCTTGTCCATCATCCATTCCATCCGCTTTAATCCTGGCTTAATTCCCAAGCGTAACCGTTGATGAATCCATTTGAGTGCCTCATCATATGTTTGGATCATGTTCTCTCCTCCTCACGGATTTTTTGCGGCAAGCAAAAGGAAGACGGAATCCTACGCATGGACCCGTCTTCATCATATATGACCGATTCAGCTATTGTCTATCCTCAGATGTGTTGATGATCCAATAAAATCCTATTGACATTGCTTAATTCCTAGCTTTTCTGCCATATTCGCCAAGCCATTCGCTTGCCGACTGGGCATGCATCATCAACACTTGTGGTCTATCCTTTTAATTCAGCGATGCGCGCCCGCACAGCATCGCGTTTTTCCATGTAGTCTTGTTCTTTTTTGTGTTCTTCCTCAATGACATGCGCCGGCGCTTTGCTGATGAAGCCTTCGTTGCTTAGTTTCTTCTGAACTCGTTCTACTTCTTTATCGAGCTTTTCAAGTTCTTTTTCTAAACGCTTTAATTCTTCTTCAATATTGATAAGGCCCTCAAGCGGCAAGCTGAGCTCTGCGCCGGTAACGACCGCTGTCATCGCTTTTTCAGCTGCAGCTATATCTGTACCAATCACCAGCTCGCTAGGATTGCAGAAGCGTTCAATGTAAGCGCGGTTTCGCTCAAGCGTTGCTTGAATAGCAGCATCCTTTGCTTTAATATGCAGTTTAATGGGCTTGCTTAACGGAGTATTCACTTCCGCGCGAATATTGCGCACGGCACGGATTATATCAACAAGCAGACGCATTTCTTCGGCCGCTTCACGATCTGTCCATTCAGAACGCACCTTTGGCCAAGATGCGACCGTAATGGATTTGCCTTCATGAGGCAAATGCTGCCAAATTTCCTCGGTAATGAACGGCATAAATGGATGCAGCAGGCGCATCGTTTGATCAAGTACATAGGCAAGCACCGAACGAGTAGTTTTTTTGGCCGCTTCATCAGCGCCATATAGGGGCAGTTTCGCCATTTCAATGTACCAGTCGCATAGATCGTCCCAAATAAAGTTATAAAGAACGCGTCCGACTTCGCCGAACTCATATTTTTCTACAAGCTTTGTAACCGTTTCAATCGTTTCATTTAAACGAGTTAAAATCCATTTATCAGCAACGGATTTTTCACCGTCCAAATCAATCTCTTCATACGTTAAACCGCCCATATTCATCAGGGCGAAACGTGAAGCGTTCCATACTTTATTGGCAAAATTCCATGTTGCTTCTACCTTTTCCGTGCTGAAGCGTAGGTCTTGGCCCGGCGAGCTGCCTGTCGCTAAGAAATAACGCAGCGAATCAGCGCCATATTGGTCGATGACGTCCATCGGGTCCACGCCATTGCCGAGCGATTTACTCATTTTTCGTCCTTGAGCATCGCGTACCAAGCCATGGATCAATACATCTTTAAACGGACGAGTGCCGGTAAATTCAAGAGCTTGGAAAATCATGCGCGATACCCAGAAGAAAATGATGTCGTAGCCTGTTACAAGCACATCCGTTGGATAGTAGCGCTGATAATCACTTGACTCTTTATTTGGCCAGCCCATTGTTGAAAATGGCCACAATGCCGAGCTGAACCATGTATCTAATACATCTGGATCTTGTTCCCAGTTTTCAATATCTGCCGGCGGTTCATGATCCACATAGATGTCACCCGTTTCTTTGTGATACCAAGCCGGGATGCGATGTCCCCACCATAATTGCCGTGAAATACACCAATCGCGGATATTTTCCATCCAATGTAAATACGTTTTCTCAAATCGCTCTGGCACAAAGTTGACTTTGTCCTCTCTTTTTTGCCATTCAATCGCGGCTTCAGCAAGCGGCTTCATGTTCACGAACCATTGTGTTGATAAATACGGCTCGACAACAGCTCCGCTGCGCTCGCTATGGCCCACAGAATGCAAATGCTCTTCAATTTTAAATAAGACGCCTTGCTCTTGGAGATCCTTGACAATTTTCTTGCGGCATTCAAAACGGTCCAATCCTTTATACTGCATAGCGTGATCGTTCATTGTTCCGTCTTCGTTCATGACGAGAATGCGCGGCAGATTATGGCGATTGCCGATTTCAAAGTCGTTCGGATCATGTGCAGGAGTAATTTTGACAGCTCCAGAGCCAAACTCCATATCGACGTATTCATCGCCAATAATCGGGATTTCCCGACCGGTAATCGGCAGAATCACCGTTTTGCCAATTAAATGTTGATAGCGTTCATCTTCTGGATGCACGGCCACTGCTGTGTCACCAAGCATGGTTTCTGGACGCGTTGTCGCTACCTCAATATATCCTGAGCCGTCGGCGAGCGGATAGCGCATATGATAGAGCGCACCTTGCACGTCTTTGTAAATCACTTCAATATCTGATAAAGCGGTTTTTGTCACTGGATCCCAGTTGATAATATATTCTCCGCGATAAATCAACCCTTTTCGGTAAAGGGACACAAATACTTCACGCACCGCCTTTGATAACCCTTCATCTAAGGTAAAGCGCTCGCGTGTGTAATCAAGCCCAAGGCCTAATTTTGCCCATTGCGCACGAATATGGCTCGCATATTCCTCTTTCCACTTCCATGTTTCCTCCACAAATTTTTCTCTCCCTAAATCGTAACGAGAAAGTCCCTGATTGCGCAGTTTTTCTTCCACCTTTGCCTGCGTCGCAATACCTGCATGGTCCATTCCCGGAAGCCATAACACATCATAGCCTTGCATTCGCTTAATGCGTGTGATAATGTCTTGCAGCGTCGTATCCCACGCATGTCCTAAATGCAGTTTTCCTGTTACGTTCGGCGGCGGAATGACGATGGTAAACGGCTGCTTGTCTTCTCCGCCAGCCGCTTCAAAAAATTTGCCTTCAAGCCACCATTGATAGCGATTCGTTTCAACCGCTTTATGATCGTACTTCGTCGGCATCGTCAACTCTTTTGTATCCATCTGTTTATCCCTCCTAATGATGTTTCTGCAAAATAAAAAACTCCCTTCATCCGAAAAGGACGAAAGGAGATCTCTTTCGCGGTACCACCTTTTTTCCTAAGCAAACCAAAAAACGCTTAGGCACCTCAGGCATTAACGGCTGCAACCGGCTTCTTTTACTAAGCTAAGCGCTGTTCAAAGAAGCAGCTCAAGGGCGACCTTCCAACGATAACGTCCTAGGAAATCTCGCAGCTATTGATTTCCCTCTCTGAAAGGGTTATTCGTTGTACTCTTCCCTGTCTTCGCTTTTCATCTGTTCACTATACATACTACCGAAAAACCAATTTCATCGTCAATCATCTTTTCCATCTTTTTATCGGTTTATTCTTATCTTTGATTTCCGGTGACAAAAAACGTTTGGTTTCATACTGTAATAGTAATGGCTGATAGAAAGGAGGGAGCATCCATGAAAAGGTTTAATCCATATTCTTGGCCGCCATGGCTTCGGCAAATTCGCATCGTTTGTGTGCAAATCATTATTCCGATTACGATTTTTCAGGCGGTTCGAACGATTTTCTTGCCAACGACCTTCGATGTCATCTTATTGGCGATCTTCATCTTGCTGGCGATCGCTTTCCGGCTCGAGTGGATTTAGGGTTTGCTCTTCCCCCTTTTTTTCATTGATCTGGACAAGCCGCATCATGATATATTCTATGTGCTTCATTCTCCAATATTCCCGATGCAGCTGCACAACGCTATCGTATTCGCTCTTTTTCTGCTTTTGTTCTCCATATCGGGAAATCAATCGATAGAAGTGAGACGGAGGAGCGGCGTGGCTCATAAAAAAAGCCCTCTCTTCCTCCTGAATCATCAATTGCCCTTCATATTCGCTGAATCCCTGAATCCAGCTTTCATCCATTGGCGGCGCGATCCGCACGTAGTCTTGTAAAGATAGCCATACATCGGCAAGCGGCGAAGCCCAGCGCGCCCGTTCCCAGCTTAAAAAATACCGTTTTTCCTGATGATGGTTAGGAATATAATGAGATAACGCCGGCTTTCCATGGATGAAAGAAATCCGCCACTTTTTTTGTTCTTTTATTCGTTCATACCAAGTTTCGAGCTGCGTCTCCGCAAACCAGTATGCCTGCATCGTTTCACGAAAATACGTACAAAAGTGCAGCTGAAAGGGGGACATATACCACTCTTTCTCGCATTGCTCCGCATAAGCTTGCAAAAATGAGCGCTGCTTTTCCCATTCCTGCTTCTGTGCCTCGTAATATTTTTTCACTTCTTCTTGATTGATTGGAACCTCTTGCAGCGTCTGGCGATGCAGCCACGCAAGATCGCGAAAAAACGAAAGAAAGCGGTTCTCCTCACGCTTTTCCTCGCCGGATATCCACGGCATTAAATAATAATAGCGGCCGGCTTCTGCGACAAATGGCGCCCCATTTCTCGCGGCGTAAATGGGCACGATATGCGGTCCGTAAAACCGATACGCTTGCTCCACTGCCTGAAGGCTTTTTTGGCTTTTGATTTCCTTGAGCACAAAAATCCCTTCATTTGTATATATTTTTTTCACCTTTCCATCATTCACAATATGGGAAGGCTGCAAATGATATTGTCTTAAAATGACATGGTCATCCAATCGCGTATTCAAAAAAATCCCCCTTTCCTTGCATTCGAAAAGAAATCTCCCACTTTTTCGCTGTGATAAGACGTGAAAGTGGGAGATTTTTAGGCTTACGGGCGGCTATTGGCCGGCACGGGGATATATAATAGCTGTCCTTCACGAAGCTCAGCTTCATAGTCAAGCTGGTTGGCCCTTAATATTTGTTGGATGCTTAAATCGTAACGCTGTGCAATCTTGTCCATCGAATCGCCTTGCTGAACAATGCAAATTTTTAGTCTTGAAAAATCTTCTGCTTGATCCTTTGAAAACAACTGTGTTAAATAGAGAGCATTTTCTTTTCTCTGTTTTTTTGTTTCTTCGCCCTCGACAGCTTGATGGTTTTCCTGATCCTTATGCTTGGATGCTCCAATTGATACTTTTGTTTCATGCTCTGGCGCTTCATTGTTTTCGTTGTTGGCGATCAACGGACCGTGATTTTCAAACTCCGGCTCTGTCTCTTCATTTTCTTCAGCTTGGTCGAAAATAGGATTCCAATGCTCGTTGTCTTGTTCAGCATTTTCATTACTCCATCCATGGTTTTCGAGATTCTCTTCGTTTTCCGCATGGATGCTGGATTCAAAGCGGCCATATTCATCTTCATATTCTTCATCATAAAGTTCCTTGCGCGCCACTGTTTCAAACGGCTCGAACCATGGTTCCCCATCTTCATCCTCGGCTTCATCATCCGTGTCTTCACTGATTCCGCTTATCGAAATATCCGCCATTAACGAGAGACGGCCATCTTGCCCTAAATCATAATCAAATGATTCAATCGTGACATAAACATCTTCCAAATTCACAATCCGGTTCTTCGGAATGGTAATATCGACAGGAAATCGATGAAACAGCTCCGTGATTCCATCTTCACGTGTTTCAATGTGCTGAATAAACCGATGCGTACCAAAGTCGTATAATTCTACATCTTCTCCCTCTTCATCATCTGCCATACGATATTCTCCGCTAAGTTCAAGCGCTCCGCGAATGGTAATATAATGCTCGTATTCATCAACGGAAATGACCGGATCTAAAGACACTGAGAGAAACTCTTGGACTTCCTGTCCCTTTTTAAACCAGATCGCTTCCTCAAGCGAAAAGCGCAAATATGATTGATCCAAACGTACTCCTCCTTCCGTTTCTTTCGTCCAAACTTTTTTATAATGACATTATCAATTTATGAGCGTGAAAAAAAGAATATGAATAAAAAAATGGACTGTGCCTAACGAAAGTACACAGTCCATTTGTCTCCATTATCGTTTTTCCTTCAGCTTAACAAACGCTTTTTCCGCTGCTTCAATCGTTTTTTCAATATCTTCATCCGTATGCGCAGTCGATAAGAACATGCCCTCAAATTGAGACGGTGGCAGGAATACGCCTTGCTCAGCCATTTCGCGGTAATAAGCGGCAAACATCTCAAGGTCGGAGGTTTTCGCTTTTTCATAATTCACGACTTTTTCATTTGTAAAGAAGAAGCCGATCATGGAACCAGCGCGATTGATCGCATGAGGAATATCATACGCTTCTGCCGCTTTTCGCAATCCTTCCTCTAAACGATCCGCTTTTTTCTTAAATTGTTCATATGTTTCTGGAGTGAGCTGAATTAATGTTTCATATCCAGCTGTCATCGCAAGCGGATTGCCCGATAACGTACCAGCCTGATAGATCGGACCGCTCGGAGCAATACGTTCCATGATCTCCGCTTTGCCGCCATATGCGCCAACCGGAAGACCGCCGCCGATGACTTTACCAAGACAGGTTAAATCCGGAATAATGCCAAAATAGCCTTGGGCACAGTGATAGTCAACACGAAAACCTGTCATTACCTCATCAAAAATAAGCAATGCCCCGTATTCATTCGTAATGTCCCGCAATCCTTGTAAAAACCCAGGCAGCGGCGGAACGACTCCCATATTTCCGGCAACCGGTTCAACAATGATCGCAGCAATGTCTTCACCAAATTGTTCGAAAGCATATTGGACACTTTCTAAATCATTATAAGGCACCGTGATGGTATTTTGCGCGACGGATTTCGGCACGCCCGGGCTGTCAGGTAAACCAAGTGTCGCTACTCCTGATCCGGCTTTGATTAATAACGAGTCGCCATGCCCATGATAACAGCCTTCAAATTTAAGAATTTTGTTTCGTCCTGTGTAACCACGAGCTAGACGCAACGCGCTCATCGTCGCTTCTGTTCCGGAATTGACCATGCGCACAATGTCTATCGATGGCACACGCTCGATCACAAGCTTTGCTAGCTCGTTTTCCATTAATGTTGGCGCGCCAAAACTTGTACCGTTTTCCGCTACTTTTTTCAGCGCTTCGACCACCCGTTCATTTGCATGTCCGAGAATAAGCGGTCCCCATGACAAAACATAGTCAATATATTCGTTTCCGTCGATATCATAAATCTTGGAGCCTTTTCCGTGCGCCATGAAAATTGGGTCCATGTTTACGGATCGAAAGGCGCGAACGGGGCTGTTCACCCCTCCGGGCAGCAGCTGCACCGCTTCTTGATAGGCTCGTTTTGAACGTTCGTAGCTTCTCATCTTCCCTCGCCCCCTATTCTTTGAGCCAGCGGGCTACATCTTTTGCGAAGTAAGTTAAAATTAAGTCAGCGCCGGCCCGCTTCATGCCAAGCAGCATTTCCAGCACAATTTGTTTTTCGTTCACCCAACCGTTTTGCGCCGCAGCTTTGATCATCGCGTACTCCCCGCTCACATTGTATGCCACAATCGGAAGGTGAAAACGGTTTTTCATATCGCGGATAATATCTAAATAGGCAAGAGCCGGTTTTACCATAATAAAATCGGCGCCTTCAGCCACATCGGACTCAGCTTCGCGAAACGCTTCAAGTCTGTTGGCTGGATCCATTTGATAGGTCTTGCGGTCTCCAAATTGCGGTGTGCTATTAGCGGCATCACGAAACGGTCCATAAAAAGCAGAGGCATATTTCACAGCATAAGACATAATCGGCACGTGAGCAAAGCCCGCTTCATCCAGCCCACGGCGAATGGCCGCCACAAAGCCGTCCATCATATTGGATGGCGCGATAATATCTGCCCCGGCACTTGCTTGGCTCACCGCTGTTTTTACAAGCAGTTCAAGCGATGGGTCGTTCAATACTTCCTCCTGTTCGACAACGCCGCAATGTCCGTGGCTTGTATATTCGCACAAACATGTGTCGGCAATTACCACAAGATCAGGAAAGGATTGTTTTACTTGGCGAATGGCCTTCTGCACAATGCCATGCTCACAATATGCTTGAGATCCTACTTCATCTTTTTCGTTCGGAATGCCGAAGATAATGACAGATTTAATTCCGAGCTCTACCGCTTCCGCAATTTCGTCGTTTAAGCGATCCAATGAAAATTGGTACACTCCAGGCATTGATGGAACTTCTTGTTTTACATTTTCTCCTTCGATCGCAAAAACCGGATAAATGAAATCTTCTACATGAAGATGTGTTTCCCGCACCATCGCCCGTAAATTCTCCGTTTGCCGCAAACGGCGGTGGCGGTGAAATTGTAATGCGTCCATCGTTTTCCCTCCAATAAATCAACGGTTTATAAAAAATTTTTCCATCGCTTCTATCATATCATCAATTGTATATTGATCAGGACAAATATGTACCGTCAAACCGAATTGTTCGGCCGTATGCTTAGTAATCGGCCCGATGCAGGCAATAACGCAAGATTCGATTAATTCCTGCCAGTTCTCCCCTTCAACCATTTGCATGAAGCTTTGGACCGTTGACGAGCTTGTAAAGGTCATAATATCTATCGCTCGCTTGCTCAATAAATGAAACAGTTCTTCCTTGCCGCTTTCATTAAGGTGTGTTTCATAAACAACGAGATCGGTAACCTCCGCTCCAAGCTCGGCCAGCTCTTCCTTCAGATTCGGTCGCGCCAGGTTTCCTCTGACAAGCAAGATTCGGTCGCCGGGCTCAATCGCTGCTTTCATCGCCTCTGCCAGTCCCTCGGCAACAAACCGATCTGGTATGATATCGGGATGAATGCCCCTTTTTTCTAAAGCGTGAGCCGTTTTTGTGCCAACGACCGCTACATGAGGAAGCGTCGTCTTATCGGTTATAAATGAAAAGAAAAAGCGGACACCGTTTGCGCTTGTAAACACAAGCCAACGATAGCTTGATAAACGGCTAAGACATTTCTCTACATGCTCCCGTTCCGTTACAGCTGAAATAGAAATTAACGGAATTTCTATCGGACAAGCTCCCGCTTTTCTCAGCTTGGCTGAAAATTCATTTGCCTGCTCCTTCCCTCTTGTGACAAGGATGCTTTTCCCTTGCAAAGGAAGTGTTTTCATGATTGATCTAACTCCTCTTTCAGCCGATCAATCAATGCTTTGGCTCCAAATTCCGCAAGCACCTCGGCTGTTTTTCTTCCTACTTCCTCCGGGTCGGTTCCGACAGCCATATCTTTATAGACTTCTTTTCCATCAGGAGAAGCAACAAGACCTGTAAACACGACTTCATCTCGCTTGTTCACATAACCGTATCCGGCAATCGGAACTTGGCAGCCTCCTTCCATTTCCCGCAAAAAGGCGCGTTCTGCAAGAACAGCGCGTTCCGTTTCACGATCATTTAATTTTTGCAGCCATTCTAGCAGCTCTTCATCGTCTTCACGGCATTCAATCCCTAGCGCTCCTTGGCCGACAGCCGGAAGGCAAATATCCGTCGATAAATATTCCGTCACAACCTCCTCAGCCCATCCCATCCGCAAAAGGCCTGCCGCAGCCAAAATGATGGCATCATATTCATCTGTTTGTAATTTGGCTAGCCTTGTATCAATATTGCCGCGAATCCATTTTATTTGAATGTCAGGGCGCCTTGCCAACAGTTGAGCAGAACGGCGCAGACTGCTCGTTCCAACCACCGCTCCGCTTGGAAGCTCTGCAAATGAAAGCCGCTGTTTGCTAATCATGACATCGCGAGGATTTTCCCGCTTCGGAACGCTGCCAATGGTTAGTCCATGCGGCAAGATAGCCGGCATATCTTTCATGCTATGAACGGCCATATCAATCTCCTTATTCAGCATGGCTTGTTCAATTTCTTTCACAAATAGTCCTTTTCCACCAACCTTGGACAACGTCACATGTAAAATTTGATCGCCCTTTGTTACCATTTCCCTAACTTCAAATTCGAACGGCGCACCAAGCTCCTTCAGCTGTAAAATGACCCAGTTTGTTTGCGTTAAAGCAAGCTTGCTGCGGCGCGAACCGACAATAATTTTCCGCATATGTTCTTCCTCCATTATGAATACCAAAGATGGAACTTCGATAAGCTACCAAATAAGAAAAAGTTGATCAGTAAAAAGAAAAATGATCCGATATTCCACAATGCGATCGTTTTGCCGCGAATTCCTTGAACAATTCTCTTGTAAAAATAAAAGCTGTACACTGCAAGCACCAAAAATGAACCAAGCACTTTTGCATCATACCAGTGAAAATGTTCAATTTTAATATAAGCCCAAATGAGCCCTAAAATAAGTCCAAGAAGCAACATGGGCAATCCGATTAAATTTAAAATATGGGACATTTCCTCCAATTTGGTTAAGTCCGTCATTCTCAACAAGCGTTTCCCCCATTTTTTCTGCTTTAATAAATGATACTGAATCATGTATAAAACAGAAAAAACAAACGATAGAGAAAACGCCACATAAGCGAGAATGGCCATCGTAATATGAATAATCAGCAATTCAGAAATAAGCTTTTCCGCCGTCGCTTCCGATTGATAATGAGCAGGCGCAAACGTATGCAGCGCCAACATAAAAAAGGCGAGTACGTTTGTAAAAAACACGATAAAATCCACACGCAGCAAACGGTTGATAACAAGCGACAGCGTGATCAACACCCACGCATAAAAATAAAGGCCTTCCGACATCGTCAAAATCGGAAAACGCTTCGTTTCGACGATGCGCAGCAAGAAAAAGGCGGTTTGAAAAACCCAGACAATAGAAAGTAACCAGAAGGCCGTGCGGTTTGCCTTCCGGTTATGATGCAAAAAATCTATAAAATATAAAGACACAGATAATGCGTACAAAAGTACGGACATTTCGTACAACCTTGTCACATTCATCTCTAGCATTCGCAAAATTCCTCTCTTATGGCTGTAGAGATGGTACAACCGAGCGTTCAGCATCTACGCGAGGATCGCGAGATGGTTTGGGCACTTGCAAGGCATCTTCAATATTAAAAATTTTCGCAAACAGCTGAAGCGCCTCTTCTGCGTTCGGTTCAGCCGCTAATTCCTTGGCACGCAAAATCGGGTCGCGCAACAATTGATTGATAATGCTTTTCGTATGCTTATTTAACACTTTCCGGTCACGCTCCGACAAATGCGGCAGCTTCCGTTCGATGCTTTGCATCGTTTCCTCTTGAATGGCCAATGCTTTTTCGCGAAGCGCGGCAATCACCGGCACAACGCCCAATGTATGGAGCCAATGCTGAAATTCCACCAATTCAGCTTCAATCATCATTTCAATTTGTTCTGCTGCTTTTTTGCGTTCCGCCAAATTCGCTTGAACAATTCCCTCTAAATCATCAATATCGTACAAGAAGACGCTGTCAAGCTCCGAAAGCGCCGGATCCAAGTCGCGCGGCACAGCGATATCCACCATAAAAAGCGGACGGCCTTTCCGCATTCTTTCTACATGCGTCATCACTTCCTTCGTAATGACATAACCTTTTGCGCCTGTGGAGCTGATTAAAATGTCGGCATCAATCAAGGCGCACTGCAGCTCAGAAAGCGGCTTCGCATTCCCTGAAAATTTCTCAGCTAAATGCTTGGCCTTTTCAAATGTGCGGTTAATAACCGTCACTTGCTGCACGCCGCTTCCATAAAGATTTTGCAGAGCCAGTTCCCCCATTTTTCCGGCTCCAATAATCAGAACGCGCTTAGTCGATAAATCTCCAAAAATCTTTTTCGCTAATTCTACGGCCGCATAGCTTACAGACACGGCATTTGAACCGATTTCTGTCTCAGAATGGGCACGTTTGGCGAGCGTAATGGCTTGCTTAAATAGCTGTTTAAAAATCGTGCCAATCGTGTGTTCCTCTTGAGCAAGCAAAAAGCTAGCACGCACTTGTCCCAGTATTTGCGTCTCGCCTAAAATCATCGAATCTAAGCCGCAGACGACACGAAATAGATGCTCGATCGCCGCTTCATGCTCCAAAATCGTCAAATATGGCGTCAATATTTCCTTTTCAAGCTGAAACCAGTTTGCTAAAAACGTTTTTATATAATAGCGCCCAGTATGCACTTGGTCGACAACAGCATAAATTTCTGTGCGATTGCACGTCGAAATGATGACGTTTTCTAAAATGCCCTTTTGCTGCTGCAAAAGCTTCATCGCTTCAACCAATTCCGATTCGCTAAATGCAAGCTTTTCACGAATTTCTACAGGGGCCGTTTTATAATTTATGCCAACGACAAGAATATGCACTTTTCCTATACCCCCTCAACGAAAGTACATGACATCTCCATATATTATAGCATGTATATGGACAGGATACCGAAAAAAAATTTGAACACAATTTGAAAGTCTATGATAAACTTTTATACAGAATCACACCAGATGTTTGACTGATCCGAGATCATGTTTCTCCCATATGTACCTTAACAAAAAAAGCGGCATTCATCAAGCTACGTTTATTGTATAAGTGCCGCTCGCAAATAAAATGGCGGCTTCGCAACCCAAAGCGTACGCGCGCCGAAAAACAGCATAAGCGCCAGTAAGGGGCTCATTGCACCGGTCGGACGACCGAACAGTATCGTTTCTAAACAAATTCATTGATCTAGGAGCGGATATTGTTTAGCTCTTGTTCACCGCCTACCGTCGAGGAAATGGGGCTCTGCTTTGGGATGAACGATATGTTCCAGATTTTAAGACTATACAACTTCAGGATGGAACGAACGCGATCTATAAAAGGTCACAGGCTTGCTTTTTTATCACGCATCTTTGTGACGAAGGTGGGAGCCATGCCGCTTTCAGCTTCCATTCATCCTTCTGTGAAGCGGCGTAGCTCAACCACCCGACTGTAGAAAACGGCCTAAACTCCCTATCGCTGCAGATGTGAACATCATCAAGTTGCATCATCATATATAGAAATGAGGAGAGACGGATGAAAAAACACGGAATTTTTTCCGGGATTGTGCTGGTTGGCTTAGGAATCTATTTTTTAGGAGGACAGTTGCAGCTTGCGTTTTTAAAAGTGTTTCAAGGCTGGCCGGCTTTGCTTGTTATTTTTGGAATGGCTTTGCTTGGACAAGCATATTATGCCCGTGAATATCAGCACATCTTTCCCGGTACGGTGCTATTAGGCTTTGGTCTTCATTTTCTTCTTTCTCAGCTGTTGCCAATCTGGCCGAAGCATATCGGCGTCTTGTTTTTGATTATTTCACTGGCTTTTTTCCTCAGTGCTCGAAAAATGAAAACCGGATTTGTCCAAAGCTTGCTTTTTTTTATTTTAGCTTGTTTTATGCTGTTTTCTGATCGGTTTAGCGATTTTTTTCTCCTTTTTCAAACAAGCATTTCTTCGATTTGGAGATTTTGGCCGTTGTTGCTGATTCTTTTTGGTTTATACATATTATTTGTTAAAAAGAAATAATTCATGCGGTACCCGGCATAAGAAGCTGTCTTCGCCCTGATTCGAACCGAAAAAACCGGAAGAATGGATGATGCTTAAAAAAGAAGGTAGACGAAGTAAAAGGATTTCGTCTACCTTCTTGTATTTGGACTTCATTACATTCTGCGCAATAAAGCGGACCACGCTTCTTCTTTTCCTTGCCCGGTTTCTGCTGAGAAAAGAATCACTTCATCCTCTTTCGCCATTTTTAATGTTTCCCGAACGACTTTTTGGTGCTTCGGCCATTTTCCTTTTGGCACTTTATCGGCCTTCGTCGCAACCACAATGGTTGGGAGCTGATGATATTTTAAAAATTCGTACATCATCACATCATCCTTCGTTGGTGGATGACGCAAATCGATCACTAATATCACGGCTTTGAGCTGCTCTCTTGTTGTAAAGTACGTTTCCATCATTTTTCCCCAAGCTTGCCTTTCCTGCTTTGAGACTTTAGCAAATCCATAGCCTGGAACATCGACAAAATAAAACGCTTCATTAATAAGATAGAAATTCAGCGTCTGCGTCTTTCCGGGTTTCGAAGAAGTACGCGCCAAATTTTTACGGTTAATCATTTTATTGATAAAGGACGATTTTCCAACATTCGAACGCCCTGCCAATGCAAACTCTGGAAGCATGCCAGCCGGATATTGCTCCGGCTTGACTGCGCTTATCGTAATTTCAGCTGCTGTTACCTTCATAGCTTATCCCCTACTAATGCATGTTGTAATACTTCGTCTAAGTGAGAGACAAGGATAAATTCCAAATCTTTTTTCACGATATTTGGAATATCCTCTAAGTCTTTTTCATTCTCTTTTGGCAAAATAATGGTTTTCAATCCCGCGCGGTGGGCGCTTAATGTTTTCTCTTTTAATCCGCCGATCGGCAACACACGGCCACGCAAAGTAATTTCACCCGTCATCCCGACAAAACGGCTGACGGGCCGTCCTGTCAAAGCAGAAATCAAAGCCGTGGCAATGGTAATTCCCGCTGAAGGCCCGTCTTTTGGAATCGCTCCTTCGGGAACATGAATATGAATATCATTTTTCTCATGAAAATCCGGACTGACTCCAAGCTCTTCAGCACGAGAACGGATATAGCTGAAGGCGGCCTGCGCCGATTCTTTCATGACGTCACCCAGTTTTCCTGTCAGCACTAATTTTCCTTTTCCAGGAGTGACGGAAACTTCAATGGATAACGTATCTCCGCCAAATGGCGTATAGGCAAGCCCTGTTGCTACTCCAATTTGATCTTGCAGCTCCGCCTGGCCGTAACGATACTTCCGCTTTCCTAAAAACTCTTCAAGGTTCTTTTCCGTCAATACTACTCGTTTCTTTTCTTCAGATACAATGAAGCGGGCCGCTTTTCGGCAAATGGCGGCCAGCTGACGTTCTAGCTCGCGCACGCCGGCTTCGCGCGTATAATAGCGAATGATGTGTAAAATGGCTTCATCGCGCATTTGCAAGCTCGCTTTTTTCAAGCCATGTTCCTTCAGTTGCTTTGGAAGCAAATGCTGCCGCGCGATATGAAGCTTCTCAACCTCTGTATAACCAGGTATCGTAATAATTTCCATACGATCCAATAGCGGCTGCGGAATGGTAGCAAGATTGTTAGCTGTTGCAATAAACATGACTTTTGATAAATCATACGGCTCTTCAATATAGTGGTCGCTGAATGTATGGTTTTGTTCTGGGTCAAGGACCTCCAGAAGCGCTGCTGATGGATCGCCGCGGAAGTCACTCGACATTTTATCAATTTCATCAAGCAGAAAAACGGGATTAATGGTGCCCGCTTTTTTCATTCCTTGAATAATTCGTCCCGGCATCGCTCCCACGTATGTGCGGCGATGTCCGCGAATTTCCGATTCATCGCGCACTCCTCCTAACGAGATGCGAACAAAATGACGGTTCAGCGATTTAGCGATAGAACGAGCAAGCGATGTTTTTCCGACTCCCGGCGGACCAGCTAAACAAAGAATCGGACCTTTTAGTGATTGGGTCAATTGCTGTACAGATAAATATTCGAGCACCCGTTCTTTCACCTTGTCCAACCCGTAATGCTCTTCATGCAGAATCGCTTCCGCTCGCTTAATGTTATGAATATCCTCCGTTTGTTTTTTCCACGGAAGGGCAAGGAGCCAATCAAGATAGTTGCGGATTACCGAGCTTTCCGCTGAAGTAGACGGGACCTTCTCATAACGGTCCAGCTCTTTTAAGGCTGTTTCCTTTACATGATCCGGCATTCCAGCCGCTTCGATTTTTTCTTTAAGTGTTTCAACCTCTCCTGTTTTTCCTTCCTTTTCGCCAAGCTCTTTTTGAATGGCCTTCATTTGCTCGCGCAAATAGTATTCCTTTTGGGTCCGTTCCATCGACTGCTTCACACGCATACTAATTTTTTTCTCCAGCTGCAGCACTTCTTTTTCGTTGTGAAGCACTTGAATAATTTTATGAACTCGTTCCTTAATATCTACTGTTTCTAAGATTTCTTGTTTTCCTTCAAGCTTCAGCGGCAAATGTGAAGCAATAATATCAGCCATCCGCCCTGGTTCATCAATGTCAGCTACAGAAGCAAAAATATCAGCAGAGAGTTTTTTCGATAAATTTATGTATTGCTCAAAATATTCAAGCATGGTCCGTTTAAGAGCTTCGTCTTCTAAATCTTTCACTTCGGGATCAACAAATTTTTCGGCCTTGACGATAAAGCAAGGCTCTTCATGAACCGTTGCTATGATTTTCGCCCGGCAAATCCCTTCCACTAATACTCTGAACGTTCCGTTCGGAAGCTTTAACAGCTGCTTCACACGCGCCAGCGTTCCCATCTCATATAGCTCGTCCACACTCGGTTCATCAATCGAAACATCCTTTTGTGATGTAAGCAAAACGATATGATCCTCGACCATTGCCTTTTCCAACGCTTGAACCGACTTTTCTCGGCCGACATCAAGATGCAACACCATCGTCGGGAATACGAGCAATCCCCGCAATGGAAGGAGGGGAACGATGGTCTCTTTCTTTTTCGCCACGGCAAACACCTCCACACTTCACTTTCTATTCGTCTATTGTATAGCACCATCATATGTTTGTAAAATCAGAAGTACATGGATTCATCTATAAAATTCATGCTCCCTATTTCTCCTATCTACAAGCGCACCCCAAAGATGGAACAACTTGATTTTATGGAGAAAGGAAAACAAATTCTTCCGACCGTCGCAGATAAACCGCACAAGCGTGTAACCAAGCTTCGAGCCATACCTTTTTCAGACTAAACGATTCATTGTTTTAAGCGTCCGATCGGTGCATAATCCAGAGCTACATGTGCAAGGCTCCGCTTTCCCTATAATAGACTAACGCTATTCTTTCTCGATATAGAACCGGGTGGATCTTGCGCTTGTTTATTTAAGCAACGTAACGATAGAACTCTCATTGGATGCGCCAACATTCCTCCGTATATGACGGTCCGACCGCCGAAAGCAGCAAATTTTGCGTTTGAACGAGCATCGATTCTTGTTGGGAGACCATTCGCTCATGGATCGAATGCCGAATCATGAACCGTGATAAGATCGATCAGATTTTCGCGGCGAATTTCTTTCAACAAAGAAAAGCCGACTTTGACGCAGCGAACATACAGCGCGCCAAAGCCGTCATTTCACTACACGAACTTCGTCTCAGATTGATCGGCAGCAGCTGGAATCGAGCCATCTCTTTCCTGTCCGAATAAAACAGAGAGGACGTTTTCTAAACGGCGGACAGGGATGATTTCAATACCGTTGATTTCATTGAGCATGGATTGCATGTTTTCAAATGGAATGATCACTTTTTTCGCTCCTGCTTGTTTGGCCGCCTTTACTTTCGGAAAAATTCCCCCCACGGGCTTAACATGGCCATGAATGCTAATTTCTCCCGTCATGGCGATCGTCGGATCTACCGGCAGACGATAAATGGCGGAATAAATGCCTACTGCCATTGCAATTCCTGCGGATGGACCATCAACCGGAATACCGCCTGGGAAATTTACGTGGATATCATAGCGATCGGCTGGGACCCCCATCGCCCTTAATGCCGTAATCACGTTTTCAATCGAGCCGCGTGCCATACTTTTTCGACGAATCGATTTTTCTCCGCTGCCGATGCTTTCTTCTTCCACAATCCCTGTAATATTGAGTGTTCCCTTTTCTTTTGTCGGCAGGGCGGTCACTTCAATCTCCAACAACGCCCCGGTATTCGGCCCGTACACGGCTAGACCATTGACGAAGCCGACCGTTGAGGTTTCGTGAATTTTCTTTTCATACCTTGGCGAAAGCTGGCTCGAATGAATGACCCATTCGATATCTTTATCGAGAATCGTATCGCGTTTTTCAGAAATAGCAATCCCTGCGGCAATTTGCATTAAATTAACCGCTTCGCGACCATTTCGCGCATGCGTTGCCAAAAGGCGGATGCCGTTTTCTGAAACATTCAAGTGAATCTTCTCCGCCGCCTTCCGAGCAATGAGCGCCACTTCCTCTTGATCAAGCTCACGGAAAAATACTTCAAGGCAACGAGAACGAATGGCCGGAGGAATTTCATTTGGCGTCCTCGTCGTTGCCCCGACAAGACGAAAATCGGCAGGAAGACCATTTTGGAAAATGTCGTGAATATGAGTCGGGATTTGTGGGTTTTCTTCACTATAATAGGCGCTTTCGAAAAACACTTTTCGATCCTCAAGCACTTTAAGCAGTTTATTCATCTGAATAGGATGCAGCTCACCAATTTCATCAATAAAAAGAATTCCTCCATGCGCGTGTGTAACAGCTCCCTGCTTTGGCTGCGGAATGCCAGCTTGTCCCATCGCCCCCGCCCCTTGATAAATCGGATCGTGGACAGAGCCGATAAGCGGATCGGCAATGCCTCGTTCATCAAATCGAGCGGTGGTCGCATCTAGTTCCACAAATACCGCATTTTTTTTAAACGGCGAAACCGGATTTTTTTTCGCTTCTTCTAATACAAGGCGAGCAGCCGCTGTTTTTCCAACTCCCGGAGGCCCGTAAATGATGACATGCTGGGGATTGGGCCCGCACAATGCCGCTTTCAATGCCTTAATGCCATCCTCTTGTCCGACAATATCGCTGAAATGCTTTGGTCTCACCTTTTCAGCAAGCGGTTCTGTTAAAGAAATTGAACGGAGCTTTCGAAGCTGCTCCATTTCTTTTCGCGATTCTTTATCAATCGAAACCTTCTGGGTACGTTGATTTTTGAGCAAATTCCAAAAGTAGAGACCGATAATGACCCCAAAAAATAGTTGCACAAATAAAGCGATGTTTGTCCAGTTCATTAGCTTAAATCCTCCTGCTCCAATAAGTATGTAGTACGTATAGTATCTCCTCCTGGAAGCAGGAATAAACAAAAAAGAAGCTGCCTTCTCTCAAGACAGCTTCAGACTGTTCACAAACGCTTCGATCCTGCGTCACCGTCCTCGCTCATCCGCGCTGATGAACATCTTGGTTCAATCTGCGTTTTCGCTCGGCTCGATTCATCTGCCACAAGCATTTTCGACTGCCTGAGGCAAGAAAACGCGAAATAAACGGTTGCATGAACCTCTCCTCTCTTCCACTTCGCTTAGAGAGGGGGGGACTTCTCGGTGGATGGTATTCAAGCGCTTGTAGCCAAAGTCCTTTTGACTTTGGCTACAAGCTTGGAAGCTGTTTTCTCTCAAGAACCGCTTCATATGCCGTTAAGCAGACGTTTTGCGCTCCTGCTCCACAACCGTACCGTCGTGACGGATTAATTTCGGCGCTTTCGCATCACGCACGGTCTCTGCTGTAATCACACATTTTTGCACATCTTCGCGGGAAGGAAGCTCAAACATTACATCAAGCATGATTCCTTCAATGATGGAGCGAAGACCACGAGCACCCGTTTTTCGCTCGATCGCTTTTTTCGCAATCTCAGAAAGTGCTTCTTTTTCAAATTCAAGTTCCACATTATCAAGTTCAAGCATTTTTTGGTATTGCTTGACAATCGCATTTTTCGGCTTCGTCAAGATTTCGATTAACGCCGCCTCATCAAGCGGTTCTAAGCTTGTAATAACAGGCAAGCGTCCCACAAATTCCGGAATTAATCCAAATTTCAGCAAGTCCTCCGGCAATACTTTTGATAGCAAATTCTTTTCATCTACATCGTTTTGCTGCGTTTCTGCGCCAAATCCGATTACTTTTTTGCCAAGACGACGTTTAATAATCGGCTCAATTCCGTCAAACGCACCGCCGCAAATGAATAAAATGTTCGTTGTATCAATTTGAATAAACTCTTGATGCGGATGCTTCCGGCCGCCTTGTGGCGGAACGCTGGCAATCGTGCCTTCTAAAATTTTTAAAAGCGCTTGCTGCACTCCTTCTCCGGATACATCACGCGTAATGGATGGATTCTCCGATTTGCGGGCAATTTTGTCAATTTCATCAATGTAAATGATCCCTTTTTCCGCCTTTTCCACATCATAGTCAGCAGCTTGAATCAATTTTAGAAGAATGTTTTCGACATCTTCACCGACATAACCGGCCTCTGTTAACGAGGTGGCATCAGCAATAGCAAACGGCACATTTAAGATGCGCGCTAACGTCTGAGCAAGCAATGTTTTCCCGCTTCCAGTCGGACCAATCATCAAAATATTGCTTTTTGATAGCTCAACATCGTCGACCTTGCTGTTGGAGTTGATCCGTTTATAATGATTATAAACAGCAACTGCCAGCGATTTTTTCGCTCGATCCTGGCCGATGACGTACTCGTCTAAAATCTCTTGAATTTCTTTTGGCTTCGGAACATCTTTAAATTCAAATTCCTCTTCATTGCCAAGCTCTTCCTCGACAATTTCAGTGCAAAGCTCAATACACTCATCACATATGTATACTCCAGGACCTGCTACTAGCTTGCGGACTTGATCCTGTGTCTTTCCGCAGAAAGAACATTTCAATTGCCCTTTCTCATCATTAAATTTAAACATGCTTTCACCCCTTGCTCTAGAATTCACATCGCTGGTATGTACTACATTTGTTTAACTTTCCACAATTTATTCTGTATTATCAGCTTATGTATTCGTCATTTTATCATAAATCATTATACAAACGCTAATAAAAAATCATTACATATTTGAAAAATTAGAAAATTCTCAACTATGATATATCGTATTCATTTATGAAAGAACAAGGCACGAACTGCATCGCGCCTTGTTCTTATGAATGCGCAGAGAGCAATAGGCTTCTTCGCTTTTTTATTGAGCAGCTGTGCTATGTTCCACAAGCAAATCGACCACTTTGCGGAATTTCACATCTTCCTTGACAACTTCAAGATTTCCTAGCAGCTCTTTAATTTTGTCAACCGTCAAATTATAAGCTTCAGCCATTTTTTCAAGCTCTGCATTTACTTCTTCTTCCGTTGCTTCAATGTTTTCAGCTTTCGCAATCGCTTCTAACGTTAAAGAAATGCGTACGCGCTTTTCTGCGTCCTCTTTCATTTGTTCGCGAAGCGCTGCTTCATCTTGTCCAGAGAATTGATAGTAAAGGTTGAGATTTAATCCTTGCATTTGCAGGCGTTGATCAAATTCGCGTAACATGCGATCTGTTTCTGTTTTAATCATCGCTTCAGGGATGTCGATTTCTGCATTTTCTGCTGCCTTTTCGACCACTGCGTCACGAAGCGCTGCTTCTGCTTCGTTCTTTTTTGTTTCCTCTAATCTGTTGCGTGTTTTCTCTTTCAATTGCTCTAGCGTTTCTACTTCCTCATCGACATCTTTAGCAAATTCATCATCTAACGCTGGCAATTGCTTCGTTTTCACTTCATGCACCTTGATTTTGAAGACTGCTGGTTTTCCAGCCAGTTCTTCGGCATGATACTCTTCAGGGAACGTCACTTCGATTTCTTTTTCCGCTCCTGCTTCCAATCCGATTAACTGGTCTTCAAAACCAGGAATGAATGTGCCAGAACCGATGACAAGTGAATAGTTTTCAGCCTTTCCACCTTCAAACGGCTCTCCATTTACAAATCCTTCAAAATCAATGACCACTGTATCGCCGTCTTCTACTTTTCCTTCTTCTTTTACCACAAGCTCAGCATAGTTTTCTTGAAGACGTTTTAATTCATTTTCAACATCTTCCTCTGTCACTGTATCATCTTGCTTTTCTACTTGAAGCCCTTTATATTCTCCTAACTTCACTTCCGGCTTTACTGTTACTTTTGCTTTAAAAATTAAGCTTTTTCCTTTTTCAATTTGTTCAACATCAATATGCGGATAGTCAACAGGCTCAATTCCTGTTTCTTCTACTGCGTTCGCATAAGCCTCAGGTAATAAAATATCAAGAGCATCTTGATATAACGCTTCAACACCAAAACGCTTCTCAAATAGAGAACGCGGAACTTTGCCTTTGCGGAATCCTGGAATGCTCACATTTTTCACTACTTTTTTAAATGCAGCATCTAATCCTTCGTTTACTTTTTCTGCATCTACTTCAATAGTAAGAACGCCTTCGTTCCCCTCTAATTTTTCCCATTTTGCTACCATACTTTTCCCTCCAACACAAAATCATCTAAGTCAGCACCATCAAATAAGCATGTATGTAAGCAACAGATGTAAAGATATACGTAATACAACCATTATATTATAACATACAATCATAAGGTTTCAATATAAACGATAGATTAAATGAAAGAAATTTCTTCTATTTCATAAAGTTTTTCACATAGTTGTGTCACTTCTTGTTCACAAACATGATAACGTTCTGCGATTTCGGTTATTGTCATTTCGATTCCTTGAAGCCGACAGGCTGACAAATGCAAAGCCGCAATCCACGTCTCCTCAGAAACCGGCAAAGGGGCAAAAGGATACAGCGTGTAAATATAGCGCATCCAAATATGCGAAGCCGTCTCATATAAGCTCGGACTATCGCTTCCTAATGTTCGTTCTAGCTTTTGCAATATATCGGTTGCAAATTGTGTTTCTATCGCCTCGTTTAGCTGTTCGGGAATGATCGTCATGATTTTTCCGAATTTATGAATGACTAGTTCCTCGCTCACCTTTTTGGCCGTAAGCAAGCGCAGCAACATCGTTTTGGCCATCGGATGATTGTCTTCATTTGCTAAATATTGCTTTAACATCGGGAGCAACGGAACGATATGTTCGTTTTCTAGCCGTTGGATCGCTTTGAGCTGATCTTCGATACGCTTGGATTGAAGCAGCTGCTCAATCTCTTCATTAGAACTGGCGGAAAAAGATGATCTCATTTTTCGGCTAAAGCGCAATAATTGAAGCAGCTGCTCTCGTTCATGTGGATGGAGCTTTTTATCTTGCAGAGCTGTCTCAAGCATTTCATCAGCCTCTGCATATTGCTCTAAATGAATTAAAATGGATAAATAAAGCTGAAGAAGCTCTATATCCGTCACCTCTTGCTTCTTCCAAAGCAAATGCTGGCATCTTTGCTTGGCTTCCTCCCATTCTCCCATTTCAAACAGGCAGAGAATGATGCTCAGCTCTACTTCAGACTCCTTCGTTCCTAATTTTTGAGCCTCAGTAAGAAAATAAAGCGCATCCTGATATTTTTCTTCTTTCAATGCTTCTAGACCCTTCTCTAGCAGCCTTTTTCTTAAATTTGGAAATGGAATAATATTCCCCATCTTCACTCACCGTTTTTTAATTTGGTTATCAGTATACCAATATTCCACAAAAAAGCCAACTCTGTAACAGAGTCGGCTTCTCTACTCATTCAAATGACCAGCGTTTTTTTTTTCATATTCTTCGATATACGATTCATACATAAACGTCAAATCAATTTCATCCCATCCCTTTAATAATAGCTGCTTTCGATATGAATCAATTTCAAACGTACGGTTAAATCCGCTTTCGTCATATATGCGTTGTTCCTCTAAGGAAATGGTTAATTCATAATCGACGCGCTTGCTTTTATGCAAAAGATATTCGACGTCATGTTTGGCAAGACGAATCGGCAGCAATCCATTTTTCAGGCAGTTATTATAAAAAATATCGGCAAACGAAGGAGCCACCACCGCTTGAAATCCATAATCCTGTAACGCCCATGGAGCATGCTCGCGGGAGGAGCCGCAGCCGAAGTTTTCATTTGCCACAAGAATGGTGGCTCCTTCGTTTTCAGGCTGGTTTAATTCAAAATGAGGATTGAGAATCTGGCCATCGAGATAGCGCCAATCATAAAATAAAAATTTCCCAAACCCTGTTCTTTCAATTCGTTTTAAAAATTGTTTTGGAATAATTTGATCGGTATCAATGTTCGCGCGATCTATTCCGACAACCTTTCCTTTATGGATAGTAAATGGCTGCATGCTTTTCTTTCATCTCCTTTCCCCAATCGATTCAGCTTGCAGCTTTCTAATATCGACAAATCGGCCGTAAATCGCCGCTGCGGCTGCCATTTTTGGGCTGACTAAATGAGTCCTTGCTCCTTTTCCTTGCCGTCCTTCAAAATTTCGATTGGATGTTGAAGCACAATGCTCTCCTTCCGGAACAATGTCCGGATTCATCCCTAAGCACATGCTGCAGCCAGAATCGCGCCATTCAAATCCAGCCTCGATAAAAATTTGCGCTAATCCCTCTTCTTCCGCTCTCCGCTTCACTTCTTGTGAACCGGGAACCACAAGCGCTCTGACGCCTGGTGCTACTCTCTTTCCTTTGACAATTTCCGCCGCTGCCCGCAAATCGCTTATTCGTGAATTCGTACAGGAGCCAATAAATACGTGCTGGATTTTCATTTCACTGATTGGCGTTCCCGACTCCAATCCCATATATTGCAAGGCAAGCTGAACCGCTTTTTGCTCTGTTTCATCTGCAAAATCCTCTGGGTACGGAACCTTTCCATTGATCGGTGCGCTCATGCCCGGTGTCGTTCCCCATGTTACCATGGGGGCAATCGAAGCAGCGTCTATTTCTAACGTGCGATCATAGGTTGCTCCCTCATCCGTCGCAAGCATTTGCCATTGCTCAACAGCTTTTTCAAAATCCTCTCCTTTTGGAGCATATTTTCGGCCCCGCAAATACTCAAAGGTCGTGTCATCTGGACTAATTAATCCCGCTCTTGCCCCTGCTTCGATGGACATATTACAAATGGTCATTCTTTCTTCCATCGACATCTGGCGAATGACATCTCCTGTGAATTCAATAATGTACCCTGTTCCTACGTCGACCCCATATTGATGAATAATCGCTAAAATCACATCTTTGGCTGTCACCCCATCGGACAAGCGACCGTTAATGCGTATTTCAAGCGTTTTCGGCCGTTGCTGCCATAGGGTTTGTGTCGCGAGAACATGCTCTACTTCACTTGTTCCAATTCCAAATGCAAGCGCTCCAAATGCCCCGTGTGTCGACGTATGGCTATCGCCGCATACAATCGTTTTTCCCGGCTGGGTCAACCCTAGCTCCGGACCGATGACATGAACGATTCCTTGCTCAGAACTATGCAAATCAGCCAGTGGAATCGAAAATTCACGGCAATTTTTTTCCAAGGCGGCAATTTGATTTCTCGCAATCTCATCTTCAATGACAAAGCGGTTAACAGTGGGAACGTTATGATCCATCGTCGCAAAAGTCAAATCAGGGCGGCGTACTTTTCTCCCTTTCTGTCTCAATCCTTCAAATGCTTGGGGTGAGGTAACTTCATGCACTAAATGTAAATCAATATATAATAAATCCGGCTTCCCCGCTTCCCGATAAACCACATGATGTTCCCATACTTTTTCAATAATTGTTTTTGGTTTCATACGATCCCCCTCTCTAAGGAATAAAACTGTTCTTAGCCAACTCCGTTTATCGCTATCTATGAAAATGCTGAACGCCTGACGGACAAAAAGATATGTCCGTTGGCGTTCTTGTTGATCCCCTATTCTCTTTCGATTCTATCGGGCCCATTCATCTTTAGCGCCGTTCATTAGGCATATACCGCCATAATATTAAAAATGGCTTCATCATCTAAAATGGTCGCTCGAATTTCATCCACCATGTCTTTGGTAGAAACGACATGCTGTCCTTTTTTCGCTACATCTACTGTTCGATAGCCTGACGTTAATACTTGCTGAACCGCCTTTTCGATAGCGTCAGCTTCTTTGTTGAGACCAAATGATAAACGAAGCATCATCGCCGCCGATAAAATAGTAGCAATCGGATTCGCTTTGTTTTGTCCAGCAAGATCAGGCGCTGACCCGTGAATCGGCTCATATAAGCTAGGACCTGTTGTTGACAAGCTAGCGGATGGGAGCATCCCTAACGATCCGGTTAGCATGGAAGCTTCATCGCTTAAAATGTCACCAAACATATTTTCCGTCACTAATACATCAAATTGCTTTGGATTTCGAATCAACTGCATCGCCGCATTGTCCACGAGCATGTGCTCTAACTCTACATCAGGATAATCGCAAGCGACCTCTTCGGCAATCTCACGCCACATTCTGCTTGATTCGAGCACATTTGCTTTATCGACAGATGTGACTTTTTTTCTTCTTTTTCTTGCTAATTCAAACGCTGTTTTTAAAATTCGTTTAATCTCTTCTCGCTTATAAAGAAGGGTATCAATGGCTGCCTCTTCTCCATTCTCTACACGTCGGCCGCTTGGCTTGCCAAAATATAGACCACCTGTTAGCTCTCTTACAATAAGCAAATCCGCTTCGCGAATGATATGCGCTTTTAACGGGGATGAGTCGGCTAAGCTTGGATACACCTTTACCGGGCGCAAATTAGCAAATAAGTTCATTTCTTTGCGAATGGCCAGCAACCCTTTTTCCGGGCGCAAATGTGGAGGGTTTTTATCCCACTTTGGACCGCCAACCGCCCCAAGAAGAACGGCATCGCTTTGACGGCACATATGAAGCGTTTCATCTGGAAGCGGCGTTCCTTTCCGATCAATCGCTTCTCCACCGATAAGTCCGTATTTAAAAATGAATTGATGGTGAAACCGAGAAGCGATTGCCTGTAATACTTCTACAGCTCCTGACGTGACTTCTTTTCCCACTCCGTCTCCTGGCAATACAGCAATCCGATATGTTCCCATAGTGAACCCCTCCATATTATTTGATTAATTTTTAATGACTACTTTTTGATTTTCTTCCCTCATTTTTTCAATCATAAACACCCTGTTCACCGCGTTAATATAAGCTTTCGCGGATGCTTCGAGCACGTCTTGGGCAGTCCCGCGCCCGCTTGTTTCCATTTCGTTGACGCGCACTTTTACGAATACCTGAGCAAGAGCATCTCTTCCGCCGCTGACGGATTCAATCCGATAATCCAACAACTTGACCTCTGTTTTGAAGCAACGCTCTAATGTGTTGTACAAAGATTCTACACTCCCGGCTCCTGTTGCTGCCTCTTGAATTTCATTGCCTTGCCCATCCATCAATACGACGACAGCTGTCGGAATTTGATTTGTTCCATATTGGACTTGAATGGAGGACAACTGATAAAACTCTTTAAAAAGATCAAATTTTTCTTCAAAGATTAAAGCAACTAAATCATCATCGGTAATATCTTTTTTCTTGTCGGCCAACTCTTTAAAGCGGACAAACAGCTTATTAATTTCCGCTTCTGACAGCGTGTAGCCGAGCTCCACGACACGATTACGCAACGCATGGCGGCCCGAATGCTTTCCTAACACCATCGAGTTCGATTGAACCCCAACAAGCTCTGGAGAAATAATTTCATACGTCGTCTTTTCTTTTAGCACCCCATCTTGGTGAATGCCAGATTCATGCGCAAAAGCATTTTTTCCGACAATCGCTTTATTCGCTGGAAGCGTCATTCCTGTCAGTTTGCTCACTAAATTGCTTGTTCGCTTAATTTCTTGAAGATTGAGGCCGGTTTCTGCCTTGTAATAATCTTTGCGGATATAAAGGGCAACCGCGATTTCCTCTAATGCCGCATTCCCCGCCCGTTCACCGATGCCATTAATGGTTCCTTCGATCTGCGTGGCGCCGTGCTCAATCGCAGCAAGTGAGTTCGCTACAGCCATCCCTAAATCATCGTGGCAATGAGCTGACAACGATATTTTTTCAATATTCGGAACATTTTTTCTTAAAAAATCGAAGATCTCCCCATATTCTTTTGGCGTGATGTATCCTACCGTATCAGGAATGTTGATCACACTCGCTCCCGCTTCAATGACTTTGGCCACAATTTCCGCTAGGAAAGGAAGCTCGCTTCGACAAGCATCTTCTGCAGACCATTGCACAATCGGAAAGTAACGTTTAGCATACTTGACAGAGGAAACCGCTGCTTCAATGACTTGTTCCGGCGTCATTCTCAGTTTATGAGCCATATGAATCGGTGAAGTGGCAATAAACAAGTGCAAACGCGGCTCTGCCCCTCCTTTTAATGCCTCCCATGCTGTGTCAATATCGCTCTGGACCGAGCGAGAAAGCCCGGTCACAGAACTATGTTTAATCGTTTCCGCAATTTGTTTAACCGATTGAAAATCCCCTTTGGAGGCGGCAGGAAAACCTGCTTCAATAATATCCACCTTAAGCCTTTCCAATTGTCGAGCGATTTCTAGCTTTTCCTGTAAATTTAAATTTACGCCGGCTGACTGCTCCCCATCACGCAAGGTTGTGTCAAAAATATTAATTTTTCGCACTGGTGACCACCACTTCTTTCTGTTTCGCTTTCACAAACGGCATCATGCTTCTCAACTCGCGCCCGACTGTTTCGATTAGATGCTCATTTTCCCTTCTATTGATCGCATTGAATTCTGGGCGATTCGCTTGATTTTCCAAAATCCAGCCTTTAGCAAATTTCCCTGTTTGAATATCTTCAAGCACCTTTTTCATTTCGGCTTTCACTGAATCATTAATGATGCGCGGCCCAGAAATAAAATCTCCCCATTGCGCGGTGTCGGAAATGGAGTGGCGCATCCATGCAAGTCCTCCCTCATACATAAGGTCAACGATCAGCTTCATCTCGTGAAGACATTCAAAGTAGGCCACTTCTGGCTGATATCCTGCTTCGACAAGCGTTTCAAATCCAGCCTTCACAAGCGATGTCAATCCGCCGCATAATACCGCTTGTTCGCCGAACAGATCTGTTTCCGTCTCTTCTTTGAAAGTCGTCTCCAACACTCCTGCTCGTGCCGCTCCGATCGCTTTCGCATAGGCGAGCGCTGTTTCCTTCGCTTCCCCTGTGACATCCTGATACACAGCAATCAACGCTGGCACTCCAGCTCCTTCTGTATATGTGCGGCGCACTAAATGTCCAGGACCTTTTGGAGCCACTAAGAAAACATCCACATCCTGCGGCGGAACAATTTGATTGAAATGAATGTTAAACCCATGAGCAAATACGAGAGCATTGCCTGGCTGCAATTCTGGCTCAATTTCTTCTTTATATACAGACGGCTGTTTCTCATCTGGAAGCAAAATCATAATCGCATCGGCTTCTCGTGTTGCTTCCCGCACCGTGCGGACTTGAAAACCATCCTGCTCCGCTTGATTCCATGATCGTCCCGGACGAAGACCGACAACAACTTCTATCCCGCTGTCGCGAAGATTTTGTGCATGTGCATGCCCTTGAGAACCATATCCAATAATCGCTACTTTTTTCGATTGTAAATATTGTTCGTTTGCATCCCCATTATAGTAAACTTTTTCCATTTTAAATCCCTCTCCTTTTTCAAATGATAAATGCAGTTTTATAGGAAGCGGCTGCTTTTTGCGAGCCGCGTGTAAATGCGGTTGTACCAGTTCTGGCGACTTCTTTAATTCCGTAAGACTTTAATAAATCAATAAGCGCCTCTACTTTCTCTGGCTCCCCCGTTACTTGAATGACGAGGCTCTCCTTGCCCACATCGACAATCGCAGCGCGGAACGGCTCGATAAGGGTATAAATTTCCTGACGCGCGGCTGGATTGACCGCTACTTTAATAAGCGCCAGCTCTCTTGCTACGATCGCTTGATCCGTAATATCATGGACCTTCAACACATCGATTTGCTTGTTTAATTGTTTCGTAATTTGTTCCGCTGTACGTTCGTCCTCCACATTGACAACAAATGTCATGCGGGAGATTCCTTCTGTTTCTGTGTGTCCGACTGTAATGCTTTCGATATTGTAATGGCGTTTTGTAAATAAACCCGTAATCCGGTTGAGCACGCCTGGACGATTATGAACCGTCATTGTAATGATTCTTCGCACAATTTCACCCCCACCATTTCATGCAGGCCCTTTCCTGGCGCCACCATTGGATATACATTTTCATCAGCCGCTACGTGAATATCGAGCAATACTGGTTCGTGAAGGGAAAAAGCTTGCTGTAATACGCGGACAGCTTCCGCTTCTGTTTTCGCCCGCAATCCCTTTATATTGTAAGCCTCGGCCAGTTTGACAAAATCCGGCTGGTTCGGAATGAGCGAGTGTGAGTATCGCTTTTCGTAAAAGAGCTGCTGCCACTGCCGCACCATGCCGAGCGATTGATTGTTCACAATCACCACTTTAATCGGCAGCTTCAATTCTTGAATAACCGATAGCTCTTGCAACGTCATTTGAAATCCGCCATCGCCGACAATCGAAACGACAGTCGCTTGCCGATCGGCTAACTGTGCCCCAATCGCCGCCGGAAGCCCAAACCCCATCGTGCCGAGCCCTCCTGAAGTAACCCAACGGTTTGGCTGTTTGAACTTGTAATACTGCGCAGTCCACATTTGATGCTGCCCTACATCCGTGGTCACAATGGCTTCTCCATCTGTGAGCTCATAAATCATCTCAATTAACTTCTGCGGCTTCATCGTTCCAGGCTCATTTTTATAAACGAGCGGAAATCCTTTTTTCCATTCTGCTAACTGTGCAAGCCATTCATCTGTATCAGCCGGCCTTCCTTCTTGAAGAATCATCTCTTTTAGTGCCTCTTTCGCGTCGCTCACAATCGGGATTTTCGTTGGCACATTTTTGCCGATTTCCGCTGGATCGATATCAATGTGCGCCACCGTTGCTTTCGGAGCAAAACAGTTTAAATTTCCAGTCACACGATCATCAAAACGGGCGCCAATATTGATTAATAAATCGCATTCGTATAAGGCCATATTCGCTGTATACGTTCCGTGCATCCCCGCCATGCCCAGAAAAAGTGGATGGTCTGCCGGAAAGCCTCCGAGTCCCAACAACGTATGGATGACGGGGATTTTTTGCTGCTCCGCATATTGCTGCAGCTCTTGAGATGCATTGGCATGCAATACGCCCGCTCCCGCTAAAATGACTGGACGTTTGGCTTGGCTCACTGCTTCAACCAGCTTGCGAATTTGCAAATGGTTAGGATAAACGGTTGGCTGATATCCAGGAAGACGAACAGGCTGTTCATAATCAAATTCTCCTTCTTGGGTCGTCATATCCTTTGGAATATCAATCAGTACTGGTCCTGGCCGCCCTGTTGTCGCAATATGAAATGCTTCTTTAATAATCTTCGGAAGCTCCTGGACATGGCGAACTTGGTAGCTGTGCTTCGTGATCGGCATGGTAATTCCAACGACATCCGCTTCTTGAAAGGCATCAGAACCGATGACTCCTGACGCTACTTGGCCAGTAAAAACAACCAACGGCAACGAATCCATCATCGCATCTGTTAAGCCTGTCACAATGTTTGTTGCTCCAGGACCGGACGTCGCAATGACAACCCCTGGTTTTCCAGAAATGCGGGCATAGCCTTCTGCTGCATGAATGGCTCCTTGTTCGTGGCGCGTTAAAACATGGAAAATGCCTGAATCATACAATTTGTCGTAAATCGGCAATACCGCTCCTCCTGGATACCCAAAGATCACTTCTACTTTCTCTGCTTTTAATGCCTCTATCAGCATGAATGCTCCGCTTATTCTCATTTTTTGCTTCCTTTTCTCCTCGACTTTCATGTTTGCCATGCTTCATCCTTCCTCCTCAATTTTTATAAAAGCAATGAAAAAGCCTCTTCACCCCATCATGACCTACTTGTTCTAGGTCAAAGGGGCGAAAAGGCTTTCTTTCCGCGGTACCACCCTTTTTCATGGTCAACTGACCACCTCATGAGCATCTGAAATGTTCAGACGCTCTTTTTAATAACGAGTGGAGCGCTTTTGATTCCACCCGTCCAACTCTACTAGCCAAAGCGTTCAAGCTGGCGCTCAGAGGTGAGTTCATCAAGCGGCAGCATCACCGGTTTTCAGCTCCCCCGGCTCTCTGTAGATGCTTTTTTCCGTTGACTACTTATCCTCTTCAACGCTTTCATGTCGTTTAATTGTCATGGTTCATTTACAATTAACCCGCATTCACATTTGTGTGATATACTTTGACACCTTCAGCTACTACCTTTTGTCTAAAGGCTTCAAGCAGCCTTTTCGTATGAACTCCCGGAACCCCTTCACCGATGGTCCGGCCATCCACTTTTACAACGGCAATCACTTCCGCCGCCGTTCCTGTTAAAAATACTTCATCAGCAGTATAAACATCATGGCGAGTGAACGGTTCTTCTTTAACGACATAGCCAAGCTCTCTAGCCATATCGATAATCGCCTCTCTTGTAATTCCTTCAAGAGCGCCTACATATCCCGGCGGTGTATACAAAACACCATTTTTCACAATAAACACATTATCCGCTGATCCTTCAGCTACATAGCCTTGATCGTTTAACATTAACGCTTCGCTGACATTGGCTAAATGAGCTTCAATTCGAACGAGAACGTTATTTAAATAGTTCAATGATTTTACTTTTGGACTTAGCACATCTGGGCGATTTCTTCTTGTCGCCACTGTCACCACTTCGATTCCCGTTTCATATAAATGTTTTGGAAAGATAGCCAACGGCTCCACGATAATGACGACTTGCGGATTTTGACATTTATACGGATCAAGACCTAAATCTCCGACCCCCCGCGAAACAACCACTCGAATATATGCATCTTGAAATTGGTTTTTTTGAACCGATTGAACAATTAAATCCGTTAGTTCTTCTTTTGTGTAAGGAATAGTTAATAAAATGGATTTGGCCGAGTTATACAAACGATCAATATGTTCTTGGAGGCGAAAGACGTTTCCGCTATAGACGCGTATTCCCTCAAACACGCCATCCCCGTACAGAAAACCATGGTCGTATACGGAAACCTTTGCATTTTCTTTCGTAACAAACTCGCCGTTTAAAAAAATCCATTGTTCACTCAATGTTTTTCCCCTCTTCCCTTGGTAAGTGCGCCATCTTGTAAGCGTCTTATTTTTTTATTCGATTAATTTATTTGAAAATTATAATAAGGGCAAAATAAGGAAGAGTCAATACTATTTTTTGAATATTTAGATTCGTTCGAATATTTGAATACGCTTACATTATGATTGTACCAAGCAATAGAAAGAAGGAAAATTTTTTTAAAATTCATGGCAAAAACGGGTTTTTAGTTCTTTTTTATGGAGTAAGAGGATAATATTCCAATTTTGTTATTGAAGTGCAGAAACAGTTTTCTGTCCATTCCTTAAGTCCTATTTTCACAGTCTTCGATCATGGGATACATACATGTGGATTTTCTAAAAAACAACGGTGGGAGAGGCTAGACACCTTCTACTTATGTTTCAGAGGCTTACTCATAAGCTATACTTACAGAGGAGGCTGAGCGTTTTATTATTTACAAGATTCCATAGCCACCATTCAAGCGTGATAGGCCGGCAAATTAAGAAAAAGCCCTTGCATATGCAAAGGCTTTTTCTTAGCGTCCCAGGAGAGACTCGAACTCCCGACCGACGGCTTAGAAGGCCGCTGCTCTATCCAACTGAGCTACTGGGACATCGTATATGAAATTAATAAGTCTACAATTTGCGTCTGCTTTGCTACCATAGCAGCGCCCGCATGTTCTCTGTTCGCCTCGTCTTTTCTTTCACCTTATTCAGCCCTAGAAAGCCAATCCACACAACAAACAAGGTGCCGATTTGGCGACTCTTAAAGCCATTTTTTATTATACGAAAGGGAGTGGATAAAGTCAATAATATAAAAAAGAGCGGGAATGGTTTCCCGCTCAAAGAATGAATGATTGAGCCAAGGAAGGCACTTCTTGACCGTTCACGTCATAAAATTGAACGGTTGCTTGTCCATTCTTAATTTCAAGCAATGCATATGTTTTCTCCTTTCGCATCCTCGGCAAAAGAAGGCTTCCCGGATTAATAAACAAAAGATTGTTGACCATCTCCGCTCCAGCAATATGCGAATGGCCAAAGCAGACCACTTGAGCATTCGCTTCTTGAGCGCGGTAATAAAGATTCATCAGCGTCATTTTGACATTATATAGATGACCATGCGTAATAAAAAATCGCACGCCGTGAATTTCTTCGCTTCTTTCTTTTGGAAAGCCTTTGTCGAAATCACAATTGCCAGCAACCGAACGAAATTCTTGCAATTCGGCACAGTCGCTCGGCAATTCAGAATCCCCGCAATGAATGAACGCATCCACTTGGTTAGCGTGGCGCTGTTTGATCTCTGTTAGCTCTTTCGTCATTCCATGACTGTCACTGACAATGAGCACTCTCATTTTGTTACTCCCCGCTTATGATGGTATCCCATTTTTCATTTAATTTAGCCAGCGCATCAGCGCGGTGGCTTATTTTATTTTTTACTTCCTTTGGCAATTCGGCCATTGTTTTATTTTTTTCAGGAACATAAAAAATCGGATCATAGCCAAATCCGTTCTCACCTTTTGGCTCTTCTGCGATATAGCCTTCACATGTTCCTTCGACAATCGCCGTCGGCCTTCCAGGAATCGCAATCGCCAATGTGCAATGAAAACGCGCTGTTCTCTGTTCAAATGGAACTCCTTTTAATTCTTTTAATACTTTTGCTATATTCGCTTGATCATCTTTTTCTTCGCCGGCATAACGCGCCGAGTAAACACCAGGCCTGCCGTCGAGAGCATCAATGGACAGGCCCGAATCGTCAGCAATCACCATTTGCTGAAAGTACGCGGCCATTGCTTCAGCTTTTAATCGCGCGTTTTCTGCAAATGTATCTCCCGTTTCCTCGACATCTGGACAATTAGGAAAATCTAATAACGTTTTAACCTGCATTCCTTTTTCATTGAATAATGCTTCAAATTCTCTTGCTTTTCCAGTGTTTTTTGTTGCAATAATCACTTGTTTTATCATTTCTTCACACGTTCCTCTGCATCATATTGAATTTTTTCTGCTAGTGTTCCTAGCACGTTCTTCTGAATCTCAATTAATTGGCGAATTCCTAATTCCGCTGCTTCTAGCATCTCTTGGAGCTCGGCTCGAGAAAATGTCGCTTCCTCTCCCGTTCCTTGAATTTCTACGAAACGCCCGGAACCGGTCATCACGACGTTCATATCAACATTGGCCTGCGAATCCTCCGCATAGTTCAAGTCAAGAATGATACCATGCTGCGGATCAATCCCCACAGATGTCGCCGCAAGAAAATCACGCACAGGAAATTCAGCCACTTTATTTTCTTCAAGTAATTTCGCAAAAGCGAGCACCATCGCAACAAAGGCGCCTGTTATTGCGGCTGTTCTTGTTCCTCCATCGGCCTGGATCACGTCACAGTCAATCCAAATCGTTTTTTCCCCCATTTTGTCTAAATCGACAACCGAACGAAGCGCTCTGCCAATCAGACGTTGAATTTCCATTGTTCTGCCCGATAATTTTCCCTTGCTGGATTCTCGAATATTGCGCTGTTCAGTTGCTCGCGGCAGCATCGCATATTCCGCTGTAATCCATCCTTTTCCGCCGCCTCTCATAAACGGCGGAACCTTATCATCGATGCTGGCTGTACAAATCACCTTTGTATCGCCGACAGCAATTAACACAGAGCCCTCCGCATGTTTAATAAAGTTTGTTTCAATATGTACTGGTCGAAGTTGCAAGCTTTCTCTTCCATCGCCTCTCATGAAAAAAGCCCCCTTAAAAGTACCAAAAATAAAATAGTAAAGAGGTAGTATATGACCTACCTCTTTTTATACCATATTATAACATTAAAAACTACCGGTGTTCACATTTTCTGGTCTTGTTACTGGTTCTGAAAGTGCTTTTCCATCTTCTTTAACAAGATCAGCTTTTCCATTCACTGTGATGGACACACTTTCAATTCCTTTTTGTTCTGTTAATGATAGAACAAGAGAGTTCAGCACAGCTTCAGAAATCACATGTTTTTTATTGCTTCCATAAATCGCGTCGTTAAAGTTTAGCGTCACTTTGCCATCTTTATAAACTGGCTTGTCAATAAGCTGAACATCTGGCTGGAAGTCACTGACCAGTCCGCTGCCATATTTCGGACCTTTGATCAATTCATTAACGGCTGCGGCAATATCATCCTTTTGCTCGTTGGAGATGCGTCGTGTCACTGGCACGTAGTATGTCTGCTCCCCTTGCTGCTCTACAAAATAGACGACGATCGGGCGAGTGTTCGTAATATCGACAACATTGCTTGTATCGATATTGATGCCATCTTCGCGGCTGACCCCATCTTGAATCGGTGTTCCATCCACCGGCATAACTGTTTGATCGTGTCCATTAATACGTATTTTCACCTTTTTAACATTATCAAATTGCGTTAATGTCCATGTAATAGCTTGCAAAATTTTCTTTTCATCTTCTGCCTTATAATGAGCAAATTCTGGCGAAAAATCAGCTACAATCGTTCCATCTTTTTGCAAATTAACGCTTAATACGCGGGTGTCAGCTGGCAATACTGCTCGAAACCCATTCGGCAGCATATCTTCTATAGGTCCTCCTTGTACTAAATACTCAAGGGCCTGTTTCGCAACGGCATCTGTTTTAGGCAATGAAAGGGTCTGAGGCACAACGAAACCATTTTTATCAATTAAATAAAGCTCGCGTTTGACTGTTTCTGTTGCCTGTGATTCTTTTGCCGTTCCGTTCGCTTTCTCTTTTGGCTGTTGCAGCGACTCCCCGTTTTTCAAGTAGCTGACATCCTGCGGTGGATCAATTTCTTTTACTGCTTGATCCTTTCCAAATAATCCGCATCCGCTTAACAAAATCATGGAAGCTATAACCGGTGCAGCAAGTTTATACGTTCGCCGATTCAACATCACATAGTCCCTCCTAACAGTGGTTTGTACTATTATGTATACGAGCCGCTTAAAAAAATAGAATAAAAAAATCCTTCAGCTTACCGCTGAAGGATTTTTTTATAATTCAATCGTTTGGATATTATCAACAGGCTGTCCAAACAATCGTGATGCAATTTTTTGGAACATTTCCTTCGGACCAGTTGTCAAAAAGAGGTGATCGGCTATTTTTTCTCCTGTCTGCAACAACTCGCTATGATGTAAAATCGTGCTCACTTCACGAGCCGTCTCATCGCCCGAACAAATCAGCTTCACTTTTTTCCCCATATATTCGTGAATAAGCGGACTTAACAGCGGATAGTGCGTGCATCCTAAAATCAATACATCGATTCCGCTTGATTTCAAAGGCTTAAGCGATTCAGCCACAATCTGCTTCGCTTCTTCTCCTTCGAAAATCCCGCTTTCAACAAGTGGAACAAATTTTGGACAAGCCAAGCTTTCTACATGAACACGGTGATTAATGGACTTCAACGCCTTTTCATATGCGCGGCTTTTCACTGTTCCTATTGTGCCGATCACACCGATTTGCTCGTTCTTTGTCATTTTTAACGCTGCACGCGCCCCCGGATGCACCACTCCTAACACCGGGATATTCAATTCGTTGCGAATTTCTTCAAGCACAACGGCTGTCGCCGTGTTACATGCAATGACAAGCATTTTAATATCATATTGCAGCAAATAATTCGTCATTTCCCAAGTGAATCGACGAATTTCCTCTTCCGGTCGAGGACCGTATGGACACCTTGCTGTATCTCCTAGATAAATAATTCGTTCTTTTGGCAACTGCCGCATAATTTCCTTTGCGACCGTTAGTCCTCCAACTCCTGAATCGATAACTCCTATTGATCTTTCCAAGTGATTCGCCTCATTCTTTTTTCATTTCTTGATGCAATTTTTTTAAGCTTTCTTCTAAAAGAGCAACTTCCTCTGCTGAAAAATTTTCCAGCACTAACGCCAAATCATGCTGACGTTTTTTGATGACTTCTCGAATAATGCGTTCGCCTTCATGAAGGAGATGAATGCGCACCACTCTGCGATCCTTTTGATCTTTCACTCTTGTTACTAGCTTGTTTTTTTCCATTCGATCAATTAAATCGGTTGTTGTGCTGCAGGCTAGCTCCATTTTATTCGATAGCTCGCCGATGGTCATATCTCCTTCTTCGAAAAGCAGCTGCAAGGCAATAAATTGCTGTCTTGTAATTGGATATCGAACTAAAACTTCTCTTCCTTTTCGTTTTAAAATCGCCGCAATATAACGGAGCGATTTTTCTAGCTCAGCAATAGCCTTTTCATCCATTTCAACTGGCATACAATCTCCCCTATAAGATTTATGCACATTTATATTGTTCATATTTCTTGATAAAATTGCAAGCAAAACAAGCCATATACATTTTACTACACTTTTCCGTATAATCAATAAAAAATTTGCCAACAATAATAAACCGGCTCCCTCGTTGCTAAGGGTAGCCGGTGTTACCTATAGTTCAAGTTCTCCCATTCTAAGCAACTCAATCACCGCTTGGGAGCGCCCCTTTACCCCAAGCTTTTGCATGGCGTTTGAGATATGGTTGCGAACCGTTTTTTCGCTAATAAACAGCTCACTAGCAATCTCTTTTGTTGTTTTATCTTGAACTAATAATTCAAATACTTCTCTTTCTCTTTTCGTAAGCAATGGCTTTGAGTGAAATGATTTGTCCTTCAATTAAGATAACCCTCCTTGCTTTAGCCAGACCTGAACTACCGGATGGGTATTTATTCACCATATAGTATGTGGAATAACGGGTGACGGTGACAAAAATTCACATTACTTCTAGAAAAATAGGTATTTATAGAAAATGCGATGAAACAGCAGCCTGTATGGACATCATTTGATGCGTCAACATCCCTCTAAATGAGCGAGTGCTGAGCTGATTTCGATGATTGAGCAAGCGAACAATACCGCTTATTAACAAATAGATGTGTCCTATTATTCGGTACTTGGCCATATGTTGACGTAACCTAAGCAATTGACAAGTATCTTCAAACCGTTTATAGAATCAGCTTTTTCTTTTAATCTCTTTTTTCTCAAAAAAAATCCTCTTCATGGAAAACTCCATGAAGAGGATTTTTATTACACTTCGTCGCTTCCGAAAAAGCTGCGAAACGCTTGAACAGTTGTAGCGCGGTTTAACGCTGCAATGGAGGTGGTGAGCGGAATGCCTTTCGGGCAAGACTGCACGCAGTTTTGCGAGTTACCGCAGTTCGCTAGCCCTCCATCCCCCATAATGGCTTTAAGACGTTCCTCTTTATGCATGGCACCAGTTGGATGAGCGTTAAATAAACGCACTTGTGAAAGGGGTGCAGGACCGATAAAGTTTGATTTGCTGTTCACATTCGGGCAAGCTTCCAAGCACACGCCGCAAGTCATGCATTTAGAAAGCTCATATGCCCATTGACGTTTTCGTTCTGGCATGCGCGGACCAGCACCTAAATCATAGGTTCCATCAATCGGAATCCATGCTTTTACCTTTTTCAAGGAATCAAACATCCGGCTGCGATCGACTTGCAAGTCGCGCACAACCGGGAATGTACGCATCGGTTCTAAACGGATTGGCTGCTCCAGCTTATCGATAAGAGCTGTACAGGATTGGCGCGGCTTTCCGTTAATGACCATGGAGCAAGCTCCGCACACTTCTTCTAAACAGTTCATATCCCATGTGACTGGAGTTGTTTTTTCTCCCTTAGCATTTACCGGATTGCGGCGAATTTCCATGAGAGCGGAAATAACGTTCATATTGGGACGGTATGGAATCTCAAATTCCTCTTCGTATGGCGCAGAATCCGGACGATCTTGTCGCGTTACAATGAGACGAATCGTTTTTTTCTCGCTCATGATTTCACATCCTCTTTCTTTTTCGAATAGTCACGTTTACGAGGCTTAATTAGTGATGTATCCACATCTTCATAATGGAACGCTGGACCATCTGGAGTAAAGCGAGCCATTGTTGTTTTTAGCCACTCTTCATCATTGCGCTCTGGAAACTCCGGTTTGTAATGAGCGCCGCGGCTTTCGTTTCGATTGTATGCACCAAGTGTAATCACACGCGCTAATTGAAGCATGTTATGAAGCTGGCGAGTAAATGAAGCCGCCTGATTACTCCATTTAGCTGTATCGCTAATATTAATATTTTTATAACGCTCCATAAGCTCTTGAATTTTTTCATCCGTTCTTAAAAGTTTATCGTTATACCGAACAATCGTCACATTATCGGTCATCCATTCGCCAAGCTCTTTATGAAGCACATAAGCATTTTCTGTTCCATTCATCGATAAAATATTGTTCCAACGTTCTTCTTCTTGTTTTACATATCGCTCATATAAAGAAGAAGGAAGCGCATCAGATGACTTGTCCAATCCCTTAATATATTCAACGGCCTTCGGACCTGCAACCATTCCGCCATAAATCGCCGATAAGAGCGAGTTAGCTCCCAAGCGGTTGGCGCCATGCATAGAATAGTCGCACTCTCCAGCAGCAAACAATCCTTTAATATTCGTCATTTGATCATAGTCAACCCATAATCCCCCCATGGAGTAGTGCACAGCTGGGAAGATTTTCATCGGCACCTTACGCGGATCTTCTCCCATGAATTTCTCATAAATCTCAATAATGCCACCTAATTTAATATCGAGCTCCTTAGGATCTTTATGAGAAAGATCGAGGTACACCATATTTTCGCCGTTGATGCCAAGCTTCAAATCAACACAAACATGGAATATTTCACGAGTCGCAATATCACGCGGAACTAGATTTCCGTATGCTGGATATTTTTCCTCTAAGAAATACCATGGTTTACCATCTTTATATGTCCAGACTCGACCGCCTTCACCGCGCGCCGATTCACTCATAAGCCGTAATTTATCATCACCCGGGATCGCCGTTGGATGGATTTGAATAAATTCTCCATTCGCATAATAGGCACCTTGCTGGTAAACAATCGATGCAGCTGAACCTGTATTAATAATCGAGTTGGTGGATTTTCCGAAAATGATGCCTGGGCCACCCGTTGCCATAATCACAGCATCAGCAGCAAATGATTGGATTTCCATCGTCGTTAAGTTTTGCGCAACAATCCCACGGCAAATTTGCTCATCATCTAGTACCGCACCAAGGAACTCCCAGCCTTCATACTTCGTAACCAAGCCAGCGACTTCATGGCGGCGCACTTGCTCATCAAGCGCATAAAGCAGCTGCTGACCCGTTGTCGCCCCCGCAAATGCAGTACGGTGATGCTGCGTTCCACCAAAGCGCCGGAAATCTAGCAATCCCTCAGGTGTACGGTTAAACATAACACCCATACGATCTAATAAATAAATAATGCCTGGTGCTGCTTCACACATTGCTTTGACTGGTGGTTGGTTTGCCAAAAAGTCACCACCATATACCGTATCGTCGAAGTGTTCCCACGGGGAATCTCCTTCACCCTTTGTATTCACCGCACCGTTAATCCCACCTTGAGCACAAACAGAGTGAGACCGCTTTACTGGCACAAGCGAAAACAATTCCACTGGCACACCCGCTTCTGCGATTTTAATGGTGGCCATTAGTCCGGCTAAACCGCCGCCAACTACTATGATTTTTCCTTTTTTCATCGTTACTCACTCCCTAAAAAATTGCTAGTCGTGGATTAAGCGAATGCTAAAATGGCACGAATGCCAACGATTGAAAGCGCTACAAAGATGATCATCGTCACGTAAGTAAAAATTTGCTGTGAACGAGGAGTAACTGTTAATCCCCAGCTTACACAGAAAGACCATAGCCCATTCGAAAAATGGAACACCGTTGACAAAATACCGACAATATAAAAAGCAAGCATAAAAGGATTGTCAACAATGTTGGCCATCATGTCGTAGTTCACATCAGCTCCAAAAGCAGCTTGTACACGTGTTTGCCATACGTGCCACGTGACAAAAATGAGCGTAATGATTCCTGTCAGCCGTTGAAGCATGAACATCCAATTTCGGAAATATCCAAATCTGCCCACATTGTTTTGAGCGGTAAAAGCGATATAAAGTCCATAAATAGCATGAAACAGCAAAGGCAAAAAAATGATAAATATTTCTAAAAAATAGCGGAACGGTAAATGTTCCATAAATGATGCTGCCCGGTTAAATGATTCTGGACCTTTAGTCGCAAAGTGGTTCACTACTAAATGCTGGACTAGGAAAATTCCAACCGGAATAACCCCTAGTAATGAATGGAGTCGGCGGTAAAAAAATTCTCGATTTCCTGCCATATAGTATACCCCCTTTTTAAATAGTGATAATAAAAGATTTATGCACTCCCCATCCACACTAACTAAATGATTAATAGAACTGTAAATGCTTCCATTTCCATTAATCACGCGTCACATCCATTGTACTCCCACAATGTAGTAGCGTCAAGAAAACGAGTTCATAAAATGTTCAATCGTTTGAAAATTAAAACAATATTTGTGCAAAAATCGAAAGAAAAATACTGATTTCTTCTCATTGTTCGGCTATAATGTTTGATAGAAAGAGGGGAATTATGTGAAAACACATTCATTTCAGGAACACTATGAAGCATTACAGCACGTTGAAATTCCTTTATTTGGATATCATCTAATTCGAGAAGTCCTTCTTCCCGATTTGCTTGGCAAAGAAACCGACAGCATTTTATATTGGGCGGGAAAGCATTTAGCGCGCTGCTACCCCTTAGAAACATTCGATGACATCATTTTATTTTTTGAAAAAGCAGGATGGGGTACGCTCGCTGTCATCAAAGAACGCCAAGATGAATTAGAAATCGAGCTGACAGGGCCCGCGGTATCCGCTCGGATCGCCATGAATGCTCACTGTTCATTTCAGCTTGAGGCCGGCTTTCTCGCACAGCAGATTGAACAGCAAAAACGCTTCGTCTCGGAAGCATATGAGCAGCAAAAAAAGCGTGATCAAAAAGTGACTTTTACTGTGAAATGGGACCGTAAACACGAAATTGCTGAATAGACAGATTTTCTGCACCTTTTCAATTGTATTAGCCTATCGATGCACGACAAGAACAAAGGCAAGTATACGTATTTGCTTGCCTTAGACTGTTAACAAACGCTTCATCCTGCGTCACGGGCCTCATTCGTCGCTCATGAACGTTTGGGTTCGCTTCGCGTCTTCACTCGGCTGGCGTTTCTTGTCTGCCAAGCGCCTTCAAGCCAGTTTGATGTAGAACTACCACTATGATAGAAGAATCGTATAAAATGGTGGTAGACAAAGTCGATTTTGACTTTGTCTACCACTTGAGGCAAGCAAGCATTTGCTTGCTTTTTTAGTCAAAACAGTCGGCACAGCACGATTGAATGCACCTTCGCTCTCAAAACGCTTGCCATGATTTCCAGCAGTACGGTCTTGTCTGGTTATGAACGCACGGCGGCTTTTTCATCCAATTGAAACGCCGTATGCAACGCTTCTACTGCTGCAACCATATTTTCTTGAGACACGACGGTTGAAATTTTGATTTCGGACGTGCTGACCATTTTTATTTCAATCCCTTTATCCGCTAACACTTGAAACATTTGTGCAGCTACACCTGGATTAGAGATCATTCCTGAGCCGACAATCGATACTTTGGCCAGTTGGCTTTCATATTCTATCTTTGCTCCCTTGAATGATTCCAACACTTGCAAAGTCTCAGGCAAATCCTCTGTGCGAATGGAAAACGACACAGCTGCTGCTCCGCTATTGGTTGTATTTTGAATAATAATATCGACATTAATCCCGCGATTCGCTAACGCTGTAAAAACGGTTGGCAACATAGGCAACTCGTGCGGGAGCCCTTGGACCGTCACTTTTGTTACTTGATCTTCAAAAGCAATCCCTCTGACAATTAAATGCTGTTCCATTGAAACATCCTCCTTTACCGTTGTTCCGCTCTCTTCCTCCATACTCGAACGAACTTCCAGCAATACTTGATAATTTTTAGCAAACTCTACAGCCCGCGGATGAAGCACTCCTGCTCCAAGATTGGCCAGCTCTAGCATCTCATCATAGGAAATTTCCTCTAGCTTTTTCGCTGCTTTTACATAGCGCGGATCGGTAGTAAACACTCCTGTCACATCTGTATAAATATCGCACTTATCCGCTTGTAGAGCGGCCGCTAAAGCTACAGCTGTCGTGTCAGAACCGCCGCGACCAAGAGTCGTGATATCTCCCTTTTCCGTCACTCCTTGAAAACCAGCCACAATGACGATTTGTCCTGCTTGCAAATATTGATGAATTCTCGTTGTGTCGATATCTATAATGCGGGCATTGCCATGAACAGTCTCTGTCTTGATTCCAGCTTGCCAGCCCGTTAAAGAAACAGCTGCATACCCCTTTTCTTGCAAAGCCATCGCTAATAGGGCAATACTCACTTGCTCCCCTGTCGAAAGAAGCATATCCAGCTCCCGCTTGCTAGGTTGGGACGTTAGCTGTTTGGCTAAATCCACAAGCTGATTCGTCGTCTTTCCCATCGCTGAAACGACAACGACCACTTGATGTCCTTTTTGCACCTCGCTCATTACTCGATCAGCGACATGCTGAATACGTTCAATAGATCCTACAGACGTTCCGCCAAATTTTTGCACAATCATTCCCATTTTTCTCATCCCTTGTTCTTAAAATGTTGATTTCAGCATCCATACCGGTATAGAAACAAATAAAAAACAGCAATGAGAGGCTTCTCATTGCTGTGCATAACGAAATAAGAAAAGAAACGAATTCGCTCCACACAGTGAGATAGCTCTCCAAGATGGGTCATCTTGACAGTCCTACATTTCTTAAACGCAGGACCAGCAGGAAAAGCAATGAGACTTCCCCCACTTCGGCGAGCCTCCCCTTTCGGCATTTTTCTTTGGAACCCATTTTCCTCCAAATGCCTACTCTTGAAGTTCGCGCCTCTATCTTCACTTCTGTGCTTAGAAGTGTATAAATATGCAATTAAGGTGATTGTATCAGCTTTTTCTCCAATTGACAATACTATTCTCGCAGCTTTTCATAAATTTTTTCAGCAACTGCGCGAGGAATCGCCGCTTTTTGCAGCTCCTCAATCGTCGCTTCTTTTATATTTTTTAAAGAGCCAAAATGCTTAAGAAGCGCTTTTTTTCGCTTTTCTCCAACTCCCGGAATGTGGTCAAGCGCGGACTGAAATAACGATTTTCCTCGCGTCTGGCGATGAAACGTAATAGCAAAACGATGGACTTCATCCTGAATGCGCTGCAGCAAATAAAATTCTTGGCTGTTTCGCGACAATGGCACGATTTGTGGTGGATCTCCCATGATTAATTCCGATGTGCGATGCTTGTCGTCTTTTACAAGACCGGCAAGCGGAATTTCCAAGCCCAACTCATTTTCTAACACATCGCGAACAGCCGCCAGATGTCCCTTTCCTCCATCAATTAAAATCAAATCCGGAAGAGGAAGGCGTTCCTTTAAAGCACGGCTATATCGCCGCCGTACAACCTCGCGCATTGATTCATAATCATCTGGCCCCTTCACAGTTTTAATTTTATATTTGCGATATTCTTTTTTCTCAGGCTTGCCGTCGATAAACACCACCATCGCCGAAACCGGATCAGCCCCATGGATATTAGAATTATCAAACGCTTCGATTCGATGCGGTGTTGGAATGTTCAACGCAACTCCTAAGTTTTCAACCGCTTTAACCGTTCGTTCTTCATCGCGTTCAATAAGATAAAACTTCTCTTTTAAAGCGATCGCTGCATTTTTACTCGCAAGATCGACCAGCTCTTTTTTCTTTCCTCTTTTCGGCTGAATAACAGGCACCTGGAGCAACTGCTCAGCCAAGCTTCCGTCAACCTCAAGCGGCAGGATTACTTCTTTTGGCTTAAAATGATTCTCCTTGGAGTAAAATTGTCCTAAAAATGTGAGCAGCTCTTCATCGGGATCTTGATGCAGCGGAAAGATCGAAACATCCCGCTCGATTAGCTTTCCTTGACGAATAAAAAAGACTTGGACGCACATCCATCCTTTGTCATAGGAGTAGCCGAACACATCTCTGTTAACAAAATCCTTCATCGTCATTTTCTGTTTTTCCATCATCGCTTCAATATGCGCAATTTGATCACGGTATTCTTTAGCTCGTTCAAATTCAAGGGCTTCTGCTGCTTTGTTCATTTTTTCAACCAATTCTTTTTTTATGTCTTGGTGTCCCCCGTTTAAAAAACGGACAATCTGTTCCACTATTTCTTTATTTTGTTGTTCCGAAACCGAATAGATACACGGAGCGAGACATTGTCCCATATGATAATAAAGACAGGCGCGGTTCGGCAGGGACGCGCACTTGCGAAGCGGATACATGCGATCGAGCAATTTTTTAGTCTCATTTGCAGCCTGCACGTTCGGATACGGTCCAAAATATTTGCCGCGATCTTTTTTTACCTTTCTTGTAATAATGAGACGTGGATGCTCCTCAGCTGTAATTTTAATAAATGGATAGCTTTTATCATCTTTGAGCATGACATTATATTTTGGATCGTATTTTTTGATTAAATTCATTTCTAAAATAAGCGCTTCAATATTTGATGAGGTCACAATATATTCAAAATCCGCTATTTCATTCACAAGGCGCAGCGTCTTTCCATCATGCGTTCCAGTAAAATAAGAACGAACACGGTTTTTTAATACTTTCGCTTTTCCTACATAAATCACTGTGCCATTTTTATCTTTCATTAAATAGCAGCCGGGCTGCTCTGGCAAAACCGATAGCTTCTCTTTTAAGTGATCATGCATCATAATCACTCCAATGCTTAGTCTTTCCATTCATAAAGTGTAATTTTGCCGTATACCGGATCCGCCAGCTTACTTGAATCATACGTTTTGATTTTCCGCAAATGTCCGGTCAGCGATACACCTTGTGACTGGAATCCCTTCACTACATGATCCGTTATATAAATTTTAGCATGTGGATAGTTCGTTTGATGTTGTAAAAAAAATGAAAAATGCAAGGCTTGTTCATACGGAAAGGTAACACGAAGGTATTCGAGCACCCTCGCTTCTTCCCATGTGTACAAAACAAACCGTTCCTTCCTCTGTTGTAAATCATATGCTAATTGATAGGTGGCTGGCAAGTGTAAGGCTTGCTCACGCAAGTTCCATGTGCCAACAACAAGCTGGATCACAAGAACAGCGAGAGCAAACAGCTTCTTATACGCCGGCATCCCTCTGTCCAAAAAACGAAGCCATCCATAAAAAAGTAAAAAGTGAACAATGGGAAGAGCATGGCGCGGCTTCTCAATATTTTGAGCAAACAAAGCCCAAATCCCATACATAAAAATGCAAATAAGCAGCCAGCGCGGAAAAGAGAAGCGTCGGACAGAGTAAAACGCCCAAACGAATAACGCGATATATATTGTCAACAAGACGAAAGTACGACTAGAGAGACCAATCCAAACCATATTATGAAATAAAAAATAGCTTGTTCGCTCCCAAAGCGACTGCTGATCCGTTGCGGCCGTTCCTCCCCATTCCTGAAAATGCCCATTCGTAAACGAAAAAGCCAGTTTAATAAAGCTCATCAAGCCTCCTTCTGTCATAGCAACCCCTATGATCCAAATGGATTGAAAAATGGCGGCAAAACAAATAAAGAGCAATAAACGGGAGATTCTTCGATATTTTCGCCAATCTTCATACCATACAAAAGCGAAAGCAAGGGCAAAAGGAGCGTATGAAAGCCGGATGCCTAACAGCAAACTAAATACAAACAAAGACAATAGTTGAGCGTGCCAAGAAAGCCTAGTTTTGGCCCGCTCAATCGCCCATAGATACCACCATAAAACCGCTAATGCCGCTCCGTCCGACATCGGCTGAAGACAAATCAATACGACATAGCTAGCTGATTGCACTAGCACTGTAACAATCCATGCTTTTTCTTTTGAACTATATTGTGTTGCCAGCAAAAAAATAGGCACTGAAGCTGACGCGAGCATCATCACATTAAAAACGGATAAAGCTTTTGCCGGATTAGCGACAAACGAATGAACGAGCATTCCTCCCAAAACAAAATAAGGATAGCCAGGAAAATGAGGTTGCATCGCTAATAAATCATAGCGGTCTAAAGCAAAGGCAAAATCCACTTGGTCCCACGATGCAGCATATGGACTTGCATAGTAGATTTCAATTCCAAACAGCAAAACCAGTGCTAAAAAACCAAAATATGACATATATCGATGATTTCCCAGAAAATATTTTTTCATCTCATTCACCTTCACAAATGAAAAAGTACAAGACCTTTATGTCCTGTACTTTTTACATAATTTGCTTCGTTTTGGGTTCAAGCGTTTGCGAATCAGCGCTTGTTGGTTCCCCCTTTTTTGCGTGTCGACTATTAATGAGCAAAGAAATGACGACAAAATAACCAATATAAGCAACGATTTCTTCAAGAGAAGGCATCGCTGAATAGCCAAATAACGCTTTTAAAAAGACGCCGATGTTCCCTGAAAGCAGCGGATGCACCCCGTGATCACGAATATAGTGCTCATAATCAATAGGATGTTCAGGCAGCAGCCATGTTAAATCATATACATGAGGCATCACGCTACCAATAATATTTAAATCTTGCAGCATTGAAATCGCTTGAACGAGCAGACCGGCTGCAATCAATAGAATAAAAGCTCCTGTGACTTTAAAAAAGGTTTTGAGCGGAATGCGCATCGTTCCTTTAAAGAAGAAATAGCTTACTAGCGCAGCAAGCAGCACACCAGTAATGGCTCCCCAGCCTTGCATAGCGGCACTGATATTTCCTCCTGTGATGGCTGCAAAGAAAAAGACCGTTTCAACCCCCTCACGGAGCACCACTAAAAACGAATGGATCACCATCCCAATGACATTTCCTGTAGTAATAAAGCGATCCATCTTTCCTTCCATATTTCTTTTCATGTCGCGGCTATGCTCAGCCATCCAAAACACCATTTGTGTCAATAAGATGGTCGAAACAAGCATAATCGAAACTTTTAAATACATTTCGCTGCCCATTGCCGCAAACCCGGTAAAAACGACCTGAAAAAGAAGAGCCACTCCAGCGCTTGCCAGCACCGCCAAGCCGGCCCCCAGCCATACATATTTCGTATATTTCGTATGATTCACTCTCTTTAAATAAGAGGTAATAATTCCGACGATAAGCAGGGCCTCTAATACTTCACGAAACGTAATTAACAGCGCTTGAACCTCCATCAGCAGCTCTCCTTTCTAAACGGTCAGTTTCGTTTCCGGCGCACGGCATAGATGACAACCGCAACAATAGCCGCCACTAATACAAGAAGCGGAAGCCAGTTTTTTACCTTCGATAAATCTGTCCATTCGTTTTGACTTGATGCCGTTTCCTTTTTTTCAGTGGCGTTCTCTGAAAAATGCCCAACTTTTAAGCTTTTCAATGCAAACTGCTTTTGCAGCGAGCTCAAAATCGTTTGTTCGCTTTTTTTAAATTGCTCAACATTCGATTGTTTTTGACCGACGCCAAACAATCCCGGATTTCCTAATGATTGCAGCGCTTTATTAAACTCGTCCCGCAACCGTTGATCAAGCTCAGCGTCTTGCGATTGAACAGCGGGAGAAAGGGCTTCATATGTAGCAAACGCTTTCGCTAATAATCGTTTACTTGTTTCGTACTGGTCAAAATTCTCCTCAATATTTTCAAGACGGCGGGCAATATTTAAAACAAGAACTTTCTTCATATCTTTTATAGTCGCTTCTTTATCTTTTTTCTTAATATCAGCCAGCACCGTTTCCACTGGCTCCTCCCCCATATGCATCTCAATTTCTTCCTTCACCGTTTCAAAAATCGTTTTGGCTTCAGAAAAGTTTGGCGGCTCCTGATTCAGCTTTTCAGCCATTTGTTTATAAGCCTCTGCTATTTTTTCTTGATTTGGATCACCGTATGAATAAGCCAAAACATGGTTCGGAATGTAATTGAGAATGAATATCAATAACAAACAAAAAAATAAGCGCATCGCCTTCATCCAATGATCTCCTCCCACATATTCAATGATAATGATTATCACGATTCCTGTCAATCATGCACTGTATGCATTCATGCAACTTGATATTGATAGGTTTACCTCGATATAAAGCTTAGAGCTTTTTCCACCGTCGGGCATCCGAACAACAATGCTTGGCCAACCCACGAATAGGTCTTGCTGTTCCAATCTTCATCACGCGAATGCGTGACAAAAAGGCAAGCCTGTGGACCTGCCTTCCTACCATGGAGCTCGTTCAATCTTTCAGCTGCATTTTAGATAGACGACAGAGCCCATCACCCGCTTTTCGGCAGCCGACCATGCCGCGTTTGTCATACGGAGCTGCGATTGAGAGAAATCTATCTTATTACTGAAAAGAGCGAAGCCTCCCTTTCTTAGAAAAGCGCGTTTATCCATTCCGCGCTCTGTCCCGCTAGGAGCATTGCTTTTTAACCATATCGGGCAATCGATGGGCTGTAAAGTCGATGTCGACTTTTTTTACAGGGCGCTTCATTTCTTTCCATATTGCCGGAAAAACCGCTGACATATAGGCCCAAAACTTAATAAACGAACGGCCCGTTGTCCTTGCTTTATAACGGATGGGCACTTCTTTCATCCGAAACCCTTTGCGAACTAAATGAAGGGTCAATACTTGGGCATAATTATAGTCATGAATAATATGCGCATGCTCCATTGCTTGACGTGAAAAAGCGCGCATACCCGACTGGCCGTCATAAATCCATGTTCGTAGGAGCAAAGATTGCAGACATGTGAAAAAATAATTGCCGATGCGGCGATGCCATTTCATTCCGCGAATTTCACCAAGAAAACGCGATCCCATCGTATAATCTGCCTCCCCTTTAAAAATAGGAGCCAGTAATTCCGGAATTTGCTCCGCTGGATACTCGTTATCCGCATCAATCATTACGCTAATATCAGCACCAAGGCGCAGGCATTCTTGCAATCCTTTTCTGACGGCCGCGCCAAGCCCGCAATTGCGCCCCATTTTGTATATATAGTCCGCTCCTGCTTCTTTAGCCACCGCTACTGTTTGATCGGTTGACCCATCATCAATCACTAATATGCTCACTTCTACAAGCGGATGGAAATGACGTGGTACTTTTTGTATCACCTCAGCAATAGCAGCTTCCTCATTATGCGCCGGTAGAAATACGATTACTTTCTGCTTTTTCATGATTTCCCTTCTTTCGTATCGCTTCAATCAGAACAGGTCCACGGCTATGGCTCGGATAGGGTGCTCCCAATAAATAAGCGATCGTTGGGGCAAGCGACACAAGACTATGCTTTTCTTCTACTTGTTTTCCGCTTTCTATAGTTGGTCCATACATAAAAAAAGGAACATATCGTTCACCTTCATCAAGATGACCATGTCCCCCAATTCCGTCTGATTGACCGTGGTCAGAGCAAATAATGAATGTGGCGTTTTGTAATTTTCCCTCTTTTTCGAGCCATTCGACATATTCTTGAATCAGAGCATCGGCCTCGGCGATTTTTTGAGCATATTCATCGTAAAATACACCGCGGCTGTGCCCTGTTTGATCTGTTGCAATCAACTGAATAATTAATAAATCAGGGTCTTGCTCCTTCATGATGAACTTGGCGCGTTCTATAATGTTTCGATCCGCAACATCATTCTTCATCACCGCGGTTACCGTTTCAACATCGGCGCCAAACGAATCAACAAGATGGGCAATTCCTAACAATCTGCCTTTTTTGCCAACTTTTCTAAGCGAATCAAAAATGCTTTCTACTTTTATGCCCAGCTTCCATACCATATTTGATTGAATGCCATGCTCAAATGGATATGTGCCCGTAAACATGGAAGTAAAACAAACGACCGTACGAGCTGGATAAACAGTCTCCATTTGCTTAAACTCCGTTCCGTTCTTGCGCAATGCTTTTAAAAATGGCGCTTCAGCTTGCTCAAAGCGGTCTTTCCGCATTCCGTCAATGACGATCACAATTACTTTTTCATTGAGTGCACGCTTCGGTTCTTCTACATTATTCGTGTAGGTAGGAATTACTTTCGGCTTCCAATCAAATAAATATTTATGGAGAATAAAAGAAAATAAAAAAACAAAAGCGTAATAAAGCCCGAGAACTTCATATGAAATCATTTTCCAATCCATGCTGATCTGCTCATAGCTGTATTGCCAAAGGGACAATAGCAATAAAAATTTCGGAAGCTGTTCTTGGGCATTACCGCTCGTCGAATCACTATTTTTTAATACAAGCTTCCAAAATCGAGTAAAATTCCACCAGGTTGTACCAATTCGCAAATGATAATAGAGCGTTCCCCAAAAAAAGACGGTAAAAAAGAAGTAGAGCCCGACAGCTAACAATAATAGCTTCACATCGGTAAATGGCCACACAAGCAAAAACACGATGTATGGAATCCATAAATAATTCCGCAAAAATAACGGATAATCATATCGGTAATACATCACAAAAAGCGGAAGCACAAGCAGCAAACCAAGCAAAAGCGGCTTTATATGCTCCCCTTGTCCGATATCAATACTATGATAAAGCAGCATTGTACCAATGACAAAAATAGGGGTAAATGGCTTTCCTTCATTTAATAAATTCCAACAACGGGCTGCAATTTTTTCAAACTTCGAGGCTTTTTTCATTTGAGTCCCCTCCCCTTCCATCAACAAATGCATCTGGTTCATCGCCTTCGGAAATAGTAAACATATCATAGCGCCATTCTTATAATCACAAACATAAGTATAAATCCTATCGTTCGTATGACCCATATATCTTGTATTTACGCCTCATATTCTCTCGCCCACTCAATCGTTTTTTCCAATCCTTTTTCAAATGGAACCGTTGGTCGATAATCGAAAGCCTGCTGCGCTTTTGTAATATCGGCCCATGTTTCTTTCACATCCCCCATTCGTTCTGATGCATAGTTTACTCTCATTTTTGGAAAATAAATCCGCAGCTTCTTTAACAATTGCTCCATTGTAACCGGCCGTCCCGAACCTAAATTAAACACATCGTTTGGTCCGCTGCGCCGCAAAGCTAAAACCATCCCGTCGACAATGTCATCAATAAAAGTATAATCGCGCGCCGTCCTCGTTCCATACACCACAATTTCTTCCCCGCGAGAAAGCAGATGAATAAATCGGCTGATCGCCATATCCGGTCGTCCCCAAGGACCATAGACTGTAAAATAACGAAAAATGGTAAGCCGATAGCCAAATAAATGAGCATAAGCATGACAAAATGATTCTGCGCCATATTTTGCAGCAGCATAGGGAGAAATAACGTTTCCTGTCGCCATCTCTTCCTTGAGTGGTACTCTCTCTTGATTACCGTATACTGAGGAAGAAGAAGCGAACAAAACATGCTTGGCCCCTGAGCGTCCTGAAGCAGTCAAAACATTAATCGTCCCTTTAATATCATAATCAACATAATCAAGCGGCTGTAGCAAAGACTTTGGAACGCCAGGCAAAGCCGCTAAATGATAAACACAATCGGGTTGATATTGCTTAAAAATGGATTCAGTCCGTTTCTCGTCAAGCAAATCTACGTCATATAGATGCACATCGTATCCGCTTGTCAAAACCTGAAATTGCCTCCGCTTTCGTTCTGGAGAATAATAAGGATGGAAATTATCAATCACCGCAACACGATGTCCGAGAGAAAGGAGTTTTTTTACGAGGTGACTGCCAATAAAGCCAGCTCCTCCTGTTACTAAAACATTCAATGACTTCACCCCACTACACTTTTCCCCATTCATCGTACCACAACAAGAAAGCAAAGACACGATATTCCGTTTCTAACAGCAAAAGCGTCCTTATCTCCAAACAGATTGTGATTCAAAAATGAAGCTTCATTGCAAATCGATTATAGAGAGAATAATAATCAATGTCAATAATCACCATCACATCTCTTAGATTGATTTTATCCAAACAGAAAAGAGCCTGTTGATAAAAAGCAGGCTCCTTTTCCTATTTAAACTTTAATAAAGGATGGGAAAAATTCGTTTCCAATCACTTCTCCTTGAACGACTGCTTGTTTTTGTTTACTGTGATGGAGTGGTAAAAGAGGAAATAGTAATTCCGCTACGCGATAGGCCTCCTCAAGATGAGGATAACCTGATAGAATGAAATGTTTAATCCCTAATTGATGGTATTCTAATAAACGATTGGCTACCGTTTGCGGATCCCCTACTAAAGCTGTTCCCGCCCCGCCTCTTACAAGACCAATTCCGGCCCATAAATTCGGGCTAATTTCCAACGACTCTCTCCGGCCGTTATGCAGCTGCTTCATTCTTTGCTGACCGATCGAATCATAGCGAGAAAATACCCGCTGTGCTTCTTGAATGGTTTTTTCATCTACATATTGAATCAAGCGATCCGCTGCTTCCCACGCCTCTTTTTCCGTTTCACGCACAATGACATGAAGGCGAATGCCAAATTCGATATTTCTTCCGTGCTGTTCCGCTAATTTTTTCACACTCGCAATTTTCTGTTCCACTTGTTTCGGCGGCTCCCCCCATGTCAAATAGACATTACTATGCTTGGCAGCTACATGCTGGCCGGCTGATGATGAACCTCCGAAATAAATCGGCGGATGAGGTTTATTTACAGGCGGAAATAGCAGTTTTGCCCCCTCTACCTTCAAATGATTCCCTGAAAATGTTACCTCTTCTCCGCTTAACAGCTGGCGCCAAATCGTTAAAAATTCATCTGTCGCCTCATATCGCTCATCATGGCTTAAAAATACTCCATCCCCTGCAAGCTCTACCGGATCTCCTCCAGCTACCACATTAATTAGCAAGCGCCCTTCAGACAAACGATCAAGCGTGGAGGCCATTCTTGCAGCAAGAGTAGGTGTCATCAAGCCTGGCCGAACGGCTACAAGAAATCGAAGCTGCCGAGTTTCCGCTGCCAATGCTGCTGCAAGCAGCCATGGATCTTCGCATGACTTTCCCGTCGGAATCAATACCCCCTTATAACCAAGGCGATCCGCTGCTTGAGCAATTTGCCGAAAGTACGTATATTCTGCTTCACGCCCACCTTTAGTCGTTCCAAGATAGCGACCATCCCCATGAGAAGGAATAAACCATAATAGTTCCATTCTTTTTCCCCCTTTTCCCATTTAAAAGTTAAACCGATGCTTTTTCTATGGAGATTGAGTGAATCAGATCCTCTAGCCGCTGCTTTGCGTCTCCTTGAAAGGTGATTTCTCCTCTTTCATCCTTCTCAATCGCCTGATCTAATATAAAGACTCCATGCAAAATCTCCCGCGCCCCTAAAATAGAGAAAATCGGCTTTAAGGAATATTCAATCGATAACAAATGAGCGATTGTTCCTCCCGTAACCACCGGGGCAATGATTTTGTTTGCAAAAGCCTTCTCTGGTAATAAGTCGAGAAACGCTTTTAAAATTCCTGTATAGCTCCCTTTGTAGACAGGGCTTAAGACAATGATGGCGTCAGCTCTTTCAATTAGTTCATGTGTATGTCTTATCGCTTCACTAGTAAATTTAGCGTGTAATAAATCCTCTGCCGGCAAATCGCGAACGTGAATGCATTGAGCATCGTGATTGCGTTCTTGGAGTTGTTTTTGCAAATAATTCGCCACTTTGGCCGTTTTTGATTGCTTGGATGGACTTCCTGAAATTAAAATAATGTTTGCCATTTGATCTTCCTCCTTGTTCGTTTTACATCGTTCCTTTATACGTATCCTGCCAACGAAGCAGCCATTTTTCCAACAGTCGTACAAACGAATCGGTTACTTTTCCAGCGAGTGCGAATAAGATAATCCCTACAAATACAATATCTGTATTGCTAAATTGTCTTGCATCCATCATCATATAGCCAATTCCTTCCGTTGACCCCATCAGCTCTGCAACCACAAGGCTAAGCCATGCTGCCCCTAAAGATAAGCGAATGCCTAGCAAAACATTAGGAAGAGCAGAAGGAAAAATAAGCAGCTTAATTTTTTGCCACGTATTAAAGTGAAAAATACGCGCCACATCAAACAATTTGGCATCGACTCCCCTTATGCCGAGAAAAGTATTTACATAAATAGGGAAAAATGCTCCTTTAGCAATAAGCAGGACCTTGGAGGCTTCACCAAACCCCAACCATAAAATAAACAAGGGAGCTACCGCCAAATGCGGAATCGTACGCAGCATTTGCAGCGTTGGATCAAGCACCTCTTCTGTTCTTGTTGAAAAGCCAACAGCAATTCCCGCGATTAGGCCTGCGGCTGCTCCAATTAAAAACCCGGATAGTGCGCGAATGGTGCTAATTTTCAAGTGCATGACTAGCTCCCCAGAGAGGATGAGCTTGTAGGTTGCTGTTGCGATATCGAACGGGGTTGGCAAGACCGTTTTAGAAACCTCTCCAAATTGTCCGAACAGCTGCCAAATAATGAGAATGGCTAGCGGGATGAGGAGCGGTGATATCCATTTTCGCGCTTCTACCTTTTGAAACGGGATTTTGCTCCAAGCTCTCCTCTTCAACGGAGGATTGGCCACAATCGTCGTTTTATTCATTCTGTTTCTCACCTTCTTTCTTTAATTCTTGTAATGCCTTGTTAATATAGCGATTATCAACAACCTTGCTTACATCAATTTTTGTTTTGATAACCTTTTGTTCATATTGAAAATCTGCAGTTTGTTGCTGTGCCTGAATAATATCCTCCGTAATCGGTTCGTTGAGTGGCGGATTGTTCTGCAATGCTCGTATTACGACTTGTTTATCCAATTTCTTAGCTTTGGCATAAAGATCAACAGCTTCCTCAAAATGTTCGTTTTGCCAGCGGCGGACTTGCTCATATACTTTTAAAAATTTGACTGTTAAATCCGGATTTTTTTCAATAAACTTCGTACGCGCTATAACAAAACCCGGAGAGTATGCATGCAAATCTTCGCCATCTGCAATCACTCTTGCTTGTTTTTTAATCACTTCATATGAAATAAATGGTTCCCAAATAGCCCAAGCATCTACCTTTTTTGTTTCAAAAGCGGCCTGTGCTTCATCTGGCTGCAGCTGAATCATTTCAATGTCAGATGCCTTTAAGCCTGCATATTCAAGCGCTTTATATAAAAAATTGAAACCGCTACTTCCTTTAGCCACTGCGATTTTTTTCCCTTTTAAATCTTTTAAATCATGAATGCTGCTGTCCTTGGGAACAAGGATCGCATCTCCCTTTTCTCCATTTGATCCTTTACTAATTTCCTTAAAATCAATTCCAGCTGCTTGAGCAGAAATAACTGGAGAATTTCCAACAGCTCCAAAGTCGAGATTATTGGATGCCATCGCTTCAAAATGAGGGGGGCCGCTTTGGAATTCAATCCATTGCACCTTCACACCGTCTTTGGCAAATTCTTTTTCAAACCATCCCTTTTCCTTTGCTAGCAATAGCGGTCCTAAACTTTGCTGAATGCCGATGCGAATCGTTTTCGTTTTAGATTCCCCAGCGCTCTTAACCTCTTGCTTTGAGCATCCTGTACTTGCAATCATGAATGCTAATAGTACTAGAAAAAGATGGATTTTTTTCATATCGCATCAGCTCCTTCTCCCGTTAACATCTCTAGCTTTTTATAAAAAGAGAGGCTTCGTTTTTTTCGAATTCTTCTAAAACCTTTTGTCTCATCTCCTGAAAAGAAGCATGCGCTCGCTGGCGCGGAAATGGCAAATGGACAGGAATCGTTTTACTGATCCTCCCTGGCTTTGCATTCATAATAACTAATTTCGTCCCAAGGTAAACGGCTTCATCTAAGTCATGAGTGACTAAAATCATCGTAATTTGCTTGCTTTTCCATATTTCAAAGAGGACATCCTGCAAATGCTTCCGCGTAAACGCATCAAGAGCGCTAAAAGGTTCATCCAGCAATAAAACTTTAGGCTCGCGCAACAGCGCTCTGGCAATGGCAACTCTTTGTGCCATTCCCCCAGACAATTCCTTTGGATAAGCTTTTTCGAATCCTTTTAATCTTACAATGTCCACTAATTCATCTATCTTTTGGCGAATCTGACGATCTTTTAATGGTAAATTCAGTGCTATATTTTCCTCTACTGTAAACCAAGGGAATAGGCGATGTTCTTGAAAGATAAATCCTCTCTCCGTCTCTTGATCATTGAACTTAACTGTTCCTTTGTAATCTTCATCAAGACCCGCTATGATCTTTAAGAGCGTGCTTTTCCCGCAACCGCTTGGACCAATGATCGTAACAAATTCTCCTTCTTCAATATCTAACTGAATATTTTGCAGCACAGGTACTGTGGCTACTCCATTTTGAAAGGATTTATCTGTTATCCAGACTTGAATGCTCACCAGCCTCACTTCCTTCTTTTATGTAATGATATAATAAAAAGTCAGGCATGCAGTCTTGAATATACATCGCACCTCCTTTTAATTCATATTATCCCGATGAATTAACTATGATTTTTTTTACTAAAAAAGCTTTTGATGATCTACATCAAAAGCCTTCGGTCTATCCGATCAGCCACTCTCTATTCCTAGTTAATACATCGGATTTGTTGGTTAAGATTATAAGCGATAACATATTCTCTCGTCAATCCTTTTTTTACATTTTTATGTAGATACTTGTGATGTGAAATTTCATTGATTCACTTATGGTCCCTGTGCTGTATACATATGATGAATGGAACGGTATGTGTCAACCTTCACAGCCGGAAGCTCAAACTTCACAGCCGGAAGCTCAAACTTACAGCAAATAGTCCTTTTCGCCACGCATGACCCGAACATTAACCTGTCCATGGCATCTATATAGTCAAAAAAGAGACTCAGCCAAGCGAGTCTCTTTTTAAAGCATGTTTGCTATTACAGATGCTTTTCTAATAGTTGGGCAAGCGCTTCCTTCGGTTGGAAACCAACTGTTTTATCGACAACATCGCCATCCTTGAATACCAACAAAGTCGGGATGCTCATTACACCATATTTAGATGCAGTTTCTTGATTTTCATCAACATTTACTTTAACAATTTTTACTTTATCGCCCAAGTCTTCAGCTAATTCTTCTAATACTGGCGCAATCATGCGGCAAGGTCCGCACCATGGAGCCCAGAAGTCCACTAATGTAACCCCTGTGCTTGTTTCAGTTGTAAATGTTTGATCAGTCGCATTGACAATCGCCATTATTTCATTCCTCCTACTTTCATAATAAATGTGAATGTTGCGCGACGAAACTCGGCGTTTTTTCTCATCCAATCGCTTTTCAGCTACACATCTGTAAGAAGTATATCACTTTATAACAGAAGGTGCTAACTTTTTGCTTCAGTTCTAATATTTGCTTTCAGCCAATAATTATAACAAAAAAACGAGCAAAGCCGATAGAACTTTGCCCGTTTTCTTAAAACTTAGGAGTGAACTTTTAGCTTTTTGAATTCCTCTGTCAGCAACGGCACCACTTCAAATAAATCCCCTACGATTCCATAATCGGCTACCTTAAAGATATTGGCTTCTGGATCTTTGTTAATCGCAACAATCACTTTTGAATTGGACATGCCAGCTAAGTGCTGAATCGCCCCTGAAATTCCGCAAGCAATATATAAATCTGGAGTGACTACTTTACCGGTCTGCCCGATTTGTAAGGAATAATCGCAATATCCGGCATCGCATGCTCCCCGCGAGGCTCCCACAGCTCCTCCAAGAACATCAGCTAATTCTTGAAGCGGCTTAAATCCTTCCGCACTTTTCACTCCGCGTCCGCCAGCCACAATGACCTTCGCTTCTGATAAGTCAACGCCTTTCGCTGTTTTGCGCACAACCTCTTTCACAATTGTTCGCAAGTCTTTAATGTCAACAGACAGGCTCTCTACATTGCCAGAGCGAGCATCGTCGCGAGAAAGGGCTGAAATATTGTTTGGACGAATCGTCACAAAGATGTGGCCATCTGTCACTGTCTTCTTTTCAAAGGCTTTTCCAGAGTAGATAGGACGCGTAAATAGGAGTTCTCCATCTTTTTCTTCAATAGCAACAACATCTGAAATTAATCCAGCATTCAGCTTAGTTGCTAATTTTGGCGATAAGTCCTTTCCAAGAGCAGTGTGCCCAAATACAATTCCCTCTGGCTTTTCGGCATCAATCGCTGCCATTAGTGCTTGACCATATCCATCTGGTGTGTACGTTTTTAATTGATCGCTTTCCACGACAACCACACGATCGGCGCCGTAAGCAATCAGTTCATTGGCATAAGCTTGGACGCTTTCTCCTGCTAATACAGCGACAACCTCTCCGCCTTGGGCAATCGTTTTAGCTGCCGCAATGGCCTCAAATGATACATTTCTTAATGATCCGTCACGAATTTCCGCTAATGCTAATACTTTTCGAGTCATATTGGATCCCCCCGTATGTGAAAAATAGGCTGTTTTGCTATGCCATTCGGTTTTGTTCAAAGTGATCTCCCCACCACCTACGCTTCGCTTAGAGGAGGGGGCTTCAAGCGACTTGTGCGTGTTCGCTGAACGGTAAGCCACACACAAGAACCCTTTCGCTTCCCTTCGTTCCGAAGGAGTCCGTTCGAACGATAGAGCATCCTATCCGTTGGCGATTGCCAATCGAAATTCATCTCCCCACCTACTCGCTGGCCTGTCGCCCTTCACGTTCCTTGAAGATGGAGACTTCTTTTGGAAAGCGGTTAAATTACTTTCGCTTCTGTGCGCAAAAGCGTTACAAGCTCCTTCACTTGCTCCTCTAATTCTCCTTGAAGAATTTTCCCCGCTTCTTTTTTCGGCGGCAAGAAAATTTCCACTGTTTTTGTTTTTGGCTCTACATCCTCTTCTTCGAGATCAAGATCATCTAATTCTAATTCATCAAGCGGTTTCTTTTTCGCTTTCATGATTCCCGGCAACGAAGGATAGCGAGGCTCGTTAAGCCCTTGTTGTGCTGTCACTAATAACGGAAGCGAGGCTTCGATGACTTCCTCATCGCCTTCTACATCGCGGACAACCGTCGCTTTTCCACCGTCGATCTCAAGCTTTGTAATGGTGGTTACATAAGGAATGCCAAGCATTTCTGCTACGCGTGGACCTACTTGCCCTGATCCTCCGTCAATGGCAACATTGCCCGCGAGAATCAAATCCGGCTGCTTATCTTTTAAAAATTCCGCAATAATTTTCGCGGTTGTATATTGATCGCTTTCTTCAACATCGTCTTCTGTATTGATCAAGACCGCTTTATCGCATCCCATAGCAAGAGCGGTTCGCAATTCTTTTTCAGCTTCTTCATTGCCGACCGCCACGACAGTAATCTCTCCTCCGAACTTATCGCGCACTTGGATCGCTTCCTCAATCGCATACTCATCATATGGATTGATGATGAATTCTGCTCCATCTTCATTGACTTGGCCATTTTGAATGACAATTTTTTCTTCTGTATCAAATGTGCGTTTCATTAAAACAAAAATATTCATGGAAAGCCCTCCCTGTGTGTTTATCAAACATTTGTTCACTTTTAAATATTCTGTAAATTAAAGGCAATAAAGAGCGTTTTCACTTTCCTTGGAATTGCGGCGGGCGCTTTTCAATGAACGCTTGCACACCTTCTTTTCCATCTTCGGATACAAATACCTTGCCGAACAACTCCGCTTCAAGCTGTACTGCTTCATGAAAAGGCTGCGATTTTGCCGCATTAAGCAGTTCAAGCGTCGCGCTTATCGATACAGGGCTCTTTTGTGCGATTTTATTGGCTAATGCCGACGCTTCCTGCAACAGCTGTTCTTCTGGTACAGCTTTATTCGCTAATCCCCACTGAACAGCTTCCACTCCCGTGATCGGTTCAGCCGTCCACATCATTTCAGCCGCCTTTCCAATCCCTACATAGCGTGTTAAGCGCTGTGTTCCTGCAAATCCCGGAATAAGACCAAGCTGGAGCTCTGGCAATCCAAGCTTTGCATTTTCAGCCACAATACGAATATGGCAACCCATCGCCAGTTCCAATCCGCCACCAAGAGCAGCACCATGAATAGCGGCAATAACTGGCTTTGGAAACTGTTCAAGCTTCTCCATTACCTGCTGTCCGGCACGCGCCAACTCCGTTGCCTGCTCCCTTGCACCAATGGTTGTAAATTCTTTAATATCAGCACCAGCTGAAAAAAATCTACCTTCTCCGTGAAGTAAAATCACACGAACGCGTTCATCGTCCTTCAACTGATCCAGCAGTTTTGAAAGCTCTTTCAAAACGGCGGACGACAATGCGTTCGCAGGAGGACGAGAAAAAGTGATAGTTGCAACTAATTCCTCCGTATTGACCTTCAAAAACTCCATATTTTCCTCTCCCCTTTACAAAAATCAAGAGGCTGAACAGCCTCTTATTAGCAGCTCATGAACCGGTTTGGCCAAAGCGGCCAAGTCATACTTCTGTTCATTCATCACCCACGTTGTCACCGTTTCGTCAATTGTTCCAAAAATCATCTGCCTTGCTAAGCGGACATCCAAGTCACTGCGAAACTCGCCAGACTCTATTCCTTCATTAATGATTTGTTCCACTACCCGCAAATAACCTTTCAGCACTTCATTAATACGAGTGCGCAATTCTTTGCTTGATTGACGCAATTCAAGCTGGGTTACAATCGCCAAGTGATGATCAGCTGACAGAAGCTCAAAATGTTTTTTAACTAACATATATAACTTCTCTGAAGCACTCGAAATTCCTTCAATTTCTTTTTGAATTTTTTCAATAAACGAACCCATTTTTTCTTGAAAAAGTGACACAAGAATATCTTCTTTATTTTTAAAGTAGAGATAGATGGTTCCATCGGCTACACCTGCTTGCTTAGCGATTTTCGAGACTTGTGCATGGTGATAGCCGTTTTCGGCAATTACAATGACTGCCGCTTCAATAATTTGCATAAATTTTGGACTGTTACGTTTCAATCGTCATTCCCCTTCTTCAAACATGAATGAATAATCATTCATGTTTTAATTTTAAAAATTATCTCATCTATTTGTCAAGAAAAAAAATTATCCAAGCTTTGCCTCTCCTTTTTTTGTTTCTTCTTCAATTAATGCGCGGCGTAAAATCTTTCCGACCGCCGTCTTTGGCAGTTCTTTGCGAAATTCATAAATGCGCGGTACTTTATAGGATGCTAGCTTGCTTCTCATAAATTCATTCAATTCTTCCTCCGTGCAATTCATCCCTTCTTTCAAAACAACAAACGCTTTAACGGTTTCTCCGCGATATTCATGCGGAACTCCGACCACAACCGCTTCGCGAACCTTCGGATGCTCATACAAAACTTCTTCTACTTCTCGCGGATAAATATTATATCCACTCGCAATAATCATATCTTTCTTGCGATCCACAATGAAGAAATATCCTTTTTCATTCATGTAGCCAATGTCACCTGTATAAAGCCACCCATCGCGCAGTGCGCTCTCTGTTTCAAACGGCTGGTTCCAATAGCCTTTCATCACTTGTGGCCCGCGGACCACAAGCTCGCCAATCTCGTTCATATCCGCTTCCTCGCCCGTTTCTAAAGAAATGATTTTTGCTTCTGTATCAGGCCACGGGACACCGATGCTTCCTTTCACTCGCTCCCCATCCCATAAAAAGTTGGCATGAGTAACTGGCGAAGCTTCCGTTAAGCCATATCCTTCAATCACTTTCCCACCTGTAAGCGCTTCAAACTTTTCTTGCACTTCCACTGGAAGAGAAGCCGATCCGCTAATGCACGCTTTAATGGATGATAAATCATATTTTGATAAATCGGGGTCATTTAATAAGGCAATATACATCGTTGGGGCCCCTGGGAACAACGTCGGTCTTTTCTTTTCAATCGTTTTTAATGTCGTCTTAATATCGAATTTCGGCAGCAAAATCATCTTATAAGCTTGCATAATCGATAAATTCATAATGGTTGTCATTCCATACACGTGAAAAAACGGCAACACTCCTAAAATGGTTTCTTCTCCTTTCGGACAGCGATACATCCAGTGAACGCACATAATTGTGTTAGCGATTAAGTTGTGATGGGTCAGCATCGCTGCTTTAGGAAACCCTGTGGTGCCGCCTGTATATTGCAGCAAGGCTACATCCTCCATCGGATCAATCTCCATATGAATTTCTTCCTTTTGGAACGTCGCCATGATCGTTTCCCATAGATGTTGGTGGTCTCGCTCTTCAATGCGGACAAGGGGCTGCTTTTGCTTTTTTTGAACGAATGGATAGAGGATTTTTTTGACAAGCGGCAAATATTCCTGAAGCCTTGTGACAATCACATGCTTTAATGGCGTCGCTCCCTTCACCTTCATTACTTTCGGATATAAAATGTCCAATGTGATGATGATGCTTGCTTCACTATCTTTAAGCTGATATTCCAGTTCTCTTTCCATATAAAGAGGATTCGTTTGAACGACAATTCCACCAGCCAATAAAACTCCATAATAACTAATTACGGCCTGCGGACAATTAGGCAACATGATCGCCACCCTGTCTCCTTTTGCCAAGCCAATCTCAAGGAGGTAGCGCGCCAGCTTCAGTGACTGCTCATAAATATCGTGAAACGTTAATCGTTTTCCTAAAAAATCAATTGCCTCTTTTTGTCCAAACTGAGCTGCTGTTTCTCGCAAATAATCAGTCAACGTTTTCTGCGGATAATCCAGATGATGCGGGATTTGCGGGGGATAGTGGGCAAGCCAAGGTTTTTCCATCGTATCTCCTCCATTTTTGATAATTCTGACGATTTATTTTCATTTTATTACATTTTTTAAAAAATTACATTAAAAAAATAGCCTGTGTTACAGAATCGTCTTCATCTCAACATAATGGAGGACCCCCGCAGTGCTAGCTGATCATGTGCTGCGTCAGCCTTTATCGCTGTATAAGCAGGCGACAAGCCAATTTCGTATCTGACATCACAAGTCGTTCATTAGAAAAAATAAAGCGCCTACTTGATGTAGACGCTTCTCATATAAAAAAGAGCCAATATATAACACCGATCACAAGAAATACGCCACATAATACAAACAATACCTTTGCCAATGTTTCCATCTGATTAACTCCCCGTTCTAGCGAATGCTTTCCCCAATCACAAATGATAAGCCAATGGAAATGATCATCGAAATCAGTCCAACTGCCCGATTATCTTTAGAAATTTCTTCATCAATGTTAAATTTCGGCGTTAAAAATTCATAAATAAAGTAAGCCACTAGCAGCAAAATAAATCCGTAAACACCCCAGCCAATCACCGATAAAAGGGATTCGTGATGGTTGATGGCATATCGGAAAATGTTAGCGATGCCAAAAATTTTTCCGCCTGTCGCCATAGCCACGGCCACATTCCCATTTTTTATTTCGTCCCAATTTTTATATTTTGTCACTAATTCAAATATGGCTAAAAAAACTACCATACATAAAACAGCCACACTAAAATTTGCAGCAATCTTCACGATTTCATTTTCCCAAAAGGAGTTCATGGACTTCTCCCCTCACTATTTCAATTCGACAATGGTGACGCCTGTACCGCCCTCCGTGGCTTCTCCGAAGCGAATGCTTTTCACAGAACGATGCTTTTTCAAAAACTCTTGTACTCCTTTGCGCAGCGCACCTGTTCCTTTTCCGTGAATAATCGATACACGTGGGTATCCAGCCAGCAGAGCATCATCAATGTATTTTTCAACGCGAACAATCGCATCCTCATATCGTTCGCCGCGCAGATCAAGCTCTAAACCAACATGGTACTCCTTTCCTTTTACTGTTGCTATCGGCTTCGTTTCAGCTTGTTTGGCATTCCCGATATATTCGAGATCTTTTTCCTTCAGCTTCATTTTTAAAATACCAAGCTGCACTTGCCATTCATCGTCAGAAACTTTTTCGAGCAAATATCCTTTTTGATTTAAATGGATCGCTTTGACCTCATCTCCTGGCTGGAATTGGCGAGTTGTCCGTTTAATCGCTATCTTTTTGCGTCCATCCATTGCCGGCATCGCCTCTTCTAATCGTTTTTTTGCTGCAATTAATTCATGATCCTTAATTTGTGCCAGCTTTTCCTTTTGCATATGCCGCAATTCCCGGATCACTTCATCCGCTTCCCGCTGTGAAGCTCTAATAATTTCTGCTGCTTTTCGTTTCGCTTCATCCATCCATTCATCGCGTTGTTCGTTTAAGTCTTCCCATTTTTTCTCCCATTCGCTGCGAAGCTGTTCAGCTTCCTTACGCACGGCTTCCGCTTTTTGTAATTCTTCCTCTGCCTGCTTTTTGCTTTGCTCAAGCGAGGCAATCATATTCTCAATTTTATTGCTTTCCACGCTGATCTGTGACTTAGCGCGATCAATAATCGCTTCCGCTAATCCAAGCCGCTTCGATATTTCAAATGCGTTGCTTCGTCCCGGCACACCGATTAACAGCTTGTACGTTGGACTTAGCGTATCAATGTCGAATTCCACGCTCGCATTCATGACACCGCTGCGATTATAGCCGTAAGCTTTTAATTCCGGGTAATGAGTGGTCGCTACCACTCGTGCTCCACGCTCATACACCTCATCCAAAATAGCAATCGCCAATGCCGCTCCTTCTTGAGGATCTGTTCCCGCTCCAAGCTCATCAAATAAAACAAGGCTCTCGTGGTCCACCTCCCGCAAAATCTCTACAATGTTGACCATATGCGAGGAAAAAGTACTTAAGCTCTGCTCAATGGATTGCTCATCACCAATATCAGCGTAAACAGAGCGAAATACAGCCAGTTCGGAGCCATCAAGAGCAGGGACAAAAAGACCGGCCTGCGCCATCAAAGTTAATAAACCGATCGTTTTTAATGTGACCGTCTTTCCTCCTGTATTTGGTCCTGTAATGACAATTGTTGTATACTCCTTGCCAAGCTCGATATCGTTTGGGACAACGATATTCGGGTCAATGAGCGGATGGCGCGCTTTTAATAAACGAATATACCCTTCATGGTTCATTTTCGGTTTTGCTGCGCTTATTTTTTTTGCATACTTTGCTTTAGCAAAAATGAAATCAAGCTCCGCTAGGCAATCGACATTGGCCAAAAGCACATCGGCATGCTCTGCCACTTTTGTTGTCAGCTCTATTAAAATTCGCTCAATTTCCTGTTTCTCCTTCACCCGCGCTTCCTGAAGCTGATTGTTCAAATCAACCACCACTTGCGGTTCAATAAATAAGGTCGCTCCCGAAGATGATTGGTCATGGACAATGCCGCCGTATGCATGGCGATATTCTTGCTTAACTGGAATCACATAGCGGTCGTTGCGAATGGTAATAATCGCATCTGACAACATTTTTTGCGCTGAAGATGACCGAATCATGCTTTCGAGCCTTTCCCTTACTCTTGCTTCTGTCGTGCGGAGCTGTTGACGAATCGAGCGCAGCCTGTCGCTAGCATGATCTAGTACCTCTCCATGATCATCAATACAGCGCTTAATCGCCTGCTCCACCTCTGGGAGGGCCACCATTTGCTGGGCATATTGCAGCAAATGCAAAATCCCTTCCTTTTCGTCGTTTAGCGCGTCAATAAATTGTTTCATTTGTCTGCTCGCATAAATAGTGCTAGCAATGTCCAACAGTTCATGGGCGCTTAATGTTCCGCCGATTTTCGCTCGCTTTAAGCTTGAACGAATATCAAAAATTCCGCCAAGCGGAGCATGTCCGCGCAGCCGCAATGCCAAAACCGCTTCGTCCGTCTCTTCCTGCCACTGAACGACTTGAGCAAAATCGGATGAAGGAACAAGCCTTTCCACTTTTTCTCTTCCTAATGAGGAAGAAACATGCTCCAACAGCTGTGCTTTTACTTTATCGAATTCTAGTGCTTTCAACATTCGTGCCTGCACTGGTGTCACCTCTTCCGTTCGTGATTGTACTCATGGCGGCGTAAAAATTCCTGCAGCTTTTCAAGCGGCCATGTATTCATCACCGTTTCTTTGCGAATCCAACCTTTGCGCGCAGCCGCAACCCCCACCTTCATATCATCAAGCATCTGCAGGTGATGGGCATCTGTATTAATAGCCACTTTTACTCCTGCTTCCTGCGCTTTTTTTAAGTAGGCATAGGTTAAATCGAGACGATGGGGATTGGCGTTCAGCTCAAGGGCTGTATTCGTTTCCTTGGCTAACTCAATCAGCCTGTCGATATCAACCGCATAACCGCTGCGCCGCTCAATCAGCCGTCCCGTTGGATGAGCAATTAAATCGACATGAATATTTTCGAAAGCCGTCTTTAGCCGCTTCATGATCGTCTCTTGATCTTGAGAGAATCCCGTATGAATGGCAGCAATCACAAAATCTAAATCTTTCAATACATCGTCATCGTAGTCAAGCGTTCCATCTGGCAAAATATCCATTTCAATGCCTGCTAAAATAGTAAAATCGCGATATTTTGCATTTAAACGTTCAATTTCTTCCCTTTGTCTCTTCAGACGTTCCACCGTTAAACCGTTGGCTACCCTCAAAAATTGGGAGTGATCGGTAATGGCCATATAATGGTAGCCTTTTTTTCGGCACGCTTCTGCCATTTCTTCAATGGAGCAAGCGCCATCGCTCCAAGTTGAGTGCATATGCAAATCGCCGCGAATATCAGATAGCTCAATGAGTGGATAATCTTTCTGATATTTTTCAACCTCGCTTCCATCTTCCCTCAGCTCAGGAGGAATAAACGGCAGCTGAAAATGAGCAAAAAGCTCTTGCTCGCTTGCAAATGTCATGACTCTCCCTGTTTCTACTTGTTCAACCCCGTATTCACTGATTTTTTCGCCTCGTTCTTTCGCCAGTTGCCTCATGCGAACATTGTGTTCTTTAGAGCCTGTAAAATGATGCAGAGTTGTCGCAAACTGTTCTTCGGTCACTAAGCGAAAATCAACAGCAATTTCATATTCATAACGAAGCTGCAACGAAACTTTCGTATCTCCTTTGGCAATAATTTGCGAAATATGGGCAAGTTGCAGCAGTTGTTCACGCACCTTCTCCGGACGTTTCGTCGCAATTATAAAATCTAAATCCTTTACCGTTTCTTTCATGCGCCGCAGGCTGCCAGCACGGGAAAAACGAATGATTTCTTTCATTTCTCTAAGCTGTGCCTCAATCTCTTCCGCAATAGGCAAGACAGCGGCAACAGGCAAGCGCTCGGGACGCGACCCCACCTCTTCAATGGCGGCAAGAATTTTATCCTCTGTTTTTTTTCCGAATCCAGGAAGCTTTTGAACACGCTGTGCCAGACAAGCAGCTTTGAGAGTAGCCATATCCGTTACACCCAGCTCTTGGTACAATTTTGCAATTTTTTTCCCTCCAAGTCCTGGGATCTTTAAAAGAGAAAGAAGACTATCGGGAATTTCCTTCTGCAATTCTTCAAGCGTTTTAGAGGTTCCCGTCTCGAGAAATTCAGTAATCACAGCCGCTGTTCCCTTTCCGATGCCAGCCAATTTCGTAAAGTCATCCATTTCCGTTAGGCTGCGCTCATCCGTCTCTAAAGCGTTAGCGGCTTTGCGAAAGGCAGAAACTTTAAATGGGTTTTCTCCTTTGATTTCCATATATAAAGCAATCGTTTCTAGTAAATGAATAACATCTTTTTTATTTTTCATTTGAAACACCACCTGTCCGTACCATTCACTACAAAAATGATACAGGTTTTCTTGGAAAAACACAAAAAACTTCTCTACTCTCATAGAGAAGTTACTACGATATGTAGTGAATCCACATATGCTTCAGCATATCCGATAAAAAAGGAGTATGCTTGACAATCGCACCTGCCATCAAAGAATTCTGCAATTGAGCCTGCCAGCTTTCAATCGGAATAAGAGCTCCGATATACAGCAATAAAAAGACAAGCAAATACACCTCGACAAATCCAAGAGCTCCGCCCGCCCAGCGGTTGATGCTTCTTAAAAGAGGCAGTTGTGCAACAAAATCAAGCATCGAGCCGATGATTTGCATCACAATTTTTGTCGCAAAAAATAAAAGGGCAAACGCCATTGCTCGATAATATGCCTCATCAAGGTGAGCGCTTTCAAATAGCATCTTTACCGTCTCTGGATCTCCAAAGGAAGGATATGGAATCCACAATCGCAGCGTCGGCACCAATTTTTCATAATTCATATAGGCAATAATAAAAGCAATCAGAAAACCTGCCATATGGATAAACTGCAAAATAAATCCTCGCTTTAATCCGATCATAAACCCTGTTAAAAGGATGAAAAGCAATACGACATCCACCATGGAATCACTCATCCTTTTCTCGTTTCTTCATTTGTTGTAAAAGTCGGTCATATTCCTCTTTCAATTTAATATATTCATGAACAGCGTTAACTGCTGTTAACACGGCTAGCTTTGTGACATCAAGTGTCGGATTTTTTGAGCTTATTTCCCGCATTTTATCATCTACAATCGATGCTACTAACCGAATATGGCTAGAGCTTTCCGTACCAACAATGGAGTATTGTTGTCCGTATATATCGACTGTAATTCGCGTTTTGTGTTGCTCCGCCAAATGATTTCCCCCATTCTGCAAAATCCTATTGTTTATCATATCATGAATGCTGTTATAGTTAAAGTAAACATGTTTTTCTTACTTATCTATCCAAGTATCAAGTCTCTCCATTTAGAAAGAATTCATTCTTGGTTTATAACATCGCTTCAACGAACATTCGTTTGAATGTTTGCCACGCTATACGTGACGAAGGCATTCTTTAGCTGTTTAACATCATCCACCGAGAAGTCACCCACCTCTAAACAAAGTGGAGGCGGGGGACGTTCATAGATGAGCAGTTCTTTCTTCAAGATGCAGCTATGTACATAGTGAAACCATAAAAGACAGCATTCCATTCTTTATGATAGTATCATAAAATGAAATCGATTTTTCTTCATGATCGGTCAAAATAGTAAGAAACATGGAGTGATTACAGCCGAAACGCGAAGAATCGAATGAAAAAACAAGGATGATTCAACATCCCAATCCATTGATAAGAAGGTGAATATAGTGGCTAATTATGTTATACAAGCGACAGAAAGTACGATAAAGCGCATGGAACAGTATTATAATTCGTATATAACAGGGCATCTTCCTGCCGGCGCTTTATTTGTTGCAAAAAAAAATGGCTGCACGATTACTGCCTACCGATCAGGAAAGGTGCTATTCCAAGGGAAAGAAGCAGAGAAAGAAGCACAAATATGGAGCATTCCTGCTTCACAGCAGCCGACATTGAAAGAGCAAAACACATCTTCTCCGCGATTGTCCATTGTGTCTGCCGTCGGTTCAGATGAAGTAGGGACAGGCGATTATTTCGGCCCGATCGTCGTTGTGGCCGCTTATGTCGCTAAAGAGCAAATCTCTTCACTTGCAAAAATGGGCGTCAAAGACTCGAAGCAATTGACAGATGAGGCGATTTGCCGTCTTGCTCCTTTATTGATGGAAAAAATCGAGTATGAGCAAGCTGTGCTTTCAAACCACACTTATAACCAGTGGCAACAAAACGGAATGCCGCAAACAAAAATAAAGGCGCTGCTTCATAATGAAGCGATCAAAAAGCTTGTACAAAAGCTGGCTCCCGCATCACCTGAAGCCATTATCATTGATCAGTTTATTGAACGTGATCGATATTTTCTCTATCTAGAAGGGGAACGCCATGTCATCCGCGATCACGTCTATTGCATTCCAAAAGCAGAAACGGTCCATATCGCGGTAGCGGCCGCTTCGATCATTGCCCGTTATCTATTTTTGCACGAAATGGACAAATTAAGCGAGCAAATGGGAATGAATCTCCCTAAAGGCGCAGGAGAGCATGTTGACAGAGCGGCCGCCAGCCTCATTCAAACCCACGGCGAGGCCTCTCTCGAAGCATGTGCCAAACTCCATTTCGCCAATACGGAAAAAGCGAAGCAAATCGCTATGAAGTTTAAGTAACCATCCAGGAAAACAGGGCGATAGGTAAAGAAGCGAAGCCGTTTTTCAATCTCATCCTCCAATTATATCGAAGCGGGAACGCATAGCTTTTTTGCGACCATCTGGGCATTGCTTACTTCTTATATAGCTTTTGTCCGTCTCCTCTAGATCTTCAACTGTTCAAAAACAAAAACCGGAGCACAACATCTCTCTTGCTCCGGTTTTTAAGCTAACGAAAAACCTATTTATTGTCTGATGTACGGCCACCAGTTCGCCTTTCCGAACATTTTGACCATCACAGGGATAAATAGCGGCAGGACGACAAAAGCATATAGAATTAATCCTGTTAAAACAATGGTCGCAATTTGCAGCAATGAAAGCACGCCGGATGGGTACATAGCTGCAAATGTTCCGCCTAAAATGACAACGGCAGAAATAATGACCGTTCCCATATTTTTCATTGCCTCAATCATCGCTTCCTGTATTGGCTTATCCTTATACTCGTTGAAACGATCCATTAAGAAAATGCTGTAATCAATGCCAAGCGCCATTAAGATCACAAAAGCGAAAAACGGCACTGCCCAGTTAATTCCGGCATAACCAAGCAGATTGACGAAAATCAATTCTGTGACAGCCATCGACGTGTAGTATGTCAATACAAGCGATAAAATCAAATACATAGGCATGATAAACGAGCGCAATAAAGCGATCAAAATCAGCGCAATTCCGATAAACATAAACATGACCGTGCGCGAATAATCTTTTTGCGAAACTTGGTCTAAATCCGAATAAACGCTTGTAACTCCGCCGATTCCTACTTTGGCGTTTTCTAATTTTGTATCTTTAACCGCTCGCTTAATGGCCTGCTTCAGTTCTTTCACTTGATTGATTGTTTCTGTCGAATAAGGATTTTTCTTAAATACAACATCTACTGTGACAACTTTTCCATCCTTCGACATATAAGCTTCTTTAGCCTGAGCAAATTCTTGGCTTTCAAGCACTTGTTTTGGCATATACCATCCCGCTAATTCTTCATCTGGCGAAGATGATAACTCAGAGAGGTAGCTTTGTGCAGAGCCAAGGCCATTTTCGACCTGTTTGAGCCCGTTCACGCTTTGGTCTAATCCCCCGATAAGCTCATTCATTTGCCCATCAAGCTGTGAAAAACCTGTCAATAGCTGCTCCTGTCCATTATTCACTTGATTTAATCCATTAGCGAGTTGCGGCAATTGTTGAACAATTTGCTGCTGGCCGTCCGCAGCTTTATCCATTCCTTGCTGCAACTGTTCCAATCCAGCGATTAATTTGGTCATGCCATCAATCAGCGCTTTTTGTCCAGCAATCAGATCATGAAACGAACGATTGGCTTGGCGCACACCGGCGGTTGTCTTTTGCAATGCGCCATTCAGTTGGGCCAATCCTCCAGCCATTTGCTTGGACTGCTCGGCAAGCTGAGCCACTCCTGCTTTTGTTTGTTGATACTCAGCATCTTGCTGTAACTCCGGATGTGTTTGCTCAATATGATTCAACGAACCATTTACCGCTGACAATTGCTGTGATAACACGCTCATGCCGGACTGTATTTGTTCATATTGCCCAAGCAATGACGATAATCCAGAACCGGCGCTTTCATAGCCTTGCAGAAGCTGTTCTGCTCCTGCCAGCAATTTTTTAGCATTTGCTTGCACGGATGCAAGGCCGTTTTTAATTTCTCCAGCCCCTACTGAGCCATCGCGAACGCCTTTCTCAATTTGCTGTAATCCTTTCTGCAAATCGCTGACTCCTGTTTTCAATTGATTCGTGCCTGATACAAGCCCTTGAATCCCATCTGTCGCCTGTTTCAATTGCGGCGCAGAAGCAGACAACTGTTGGCTTGCTTGACTTAATCCGGAGCGAATTTGTTCGATGCCGTCTGCTCCTTGGCCAATTCCATCTTTCAGCTGCTTTGCTTGTTCTGTCACAAATAGCTGCTCAATCGGCTCTCCTGTTGGCCGAGTGACAGAGCGAACGTGGTCGACGCCATCGACCCTCTCAATTTCTCTGCTCATTTTTTCAATTAAATAAAAATATTCATCAGAATTCATATTTTCATCATTTTTCATGACAATTTGCGTCGGCATCGCTTCTCCTGGACCAAAGCTATCGGCAATAATATTAAATGCTTTAACCGATGAATAATGATCACCAATCTCCTCCATAGAGTTGAACGACAATTTCCCATCATATGTTAATAAGACAGGAAGCGTAATCACCGCTACAATCGCGAGCGATACAAGCGGTTTGGCAAAGGAAAAGCGTCCTGCTACTTCCCATAGCTTGCTTTGTTTATGCTCAAGCGAGCCTTTTAATGGCCAAAATAGCTTTGGACCAAGCACCGCCATAAAAAATGGAACAAGTGTCATCAGCGCTATGAGAAGCACAGCAATCCCAACGGCAACAGCTGCGGCGGATTGATATAACTTAAATGTTGACAACCCGATCGCCGCAAAACCAATCATAACGGCAAAACCGCTAAATAACACGGTCTTTCCAGCGGTGCGATACGTGGCCACAATGGCCTCTGTTTTGGTTCCCTGCCGCGACAATTCTTCTTTAAAACGGCTTAAAAGCAAAATGCAGTAGTCTGTTCCAATTCCGAACAATACCGCCACTAAAAAGGTTTGAGTAAACGTCGAAAGCGGAAAATTCACTTGATCAACTAAAAAGGCCACAATGGATTGCGATACGACATATGTGATTCCGACTGCGAGCAGCGGAATAAACGGTGCCACTGGTGAACGGAATACAATTAATAAAACCGCTAAAATAAAGACGACTGTAATTCCTTCTGTTTTCTTTACTCCTTCTTGCGAGCTGACTACAACATCTTCATCGATCATCCAGCCGCTTGTATAATAGTGCTCTAACGAAATATTATCAATCGCCTTGTACAACGCATCACTCATTTGTTTGGCGCTGCGATCGTTCCGCTCTATTTTAAGCGATGTGAGGATGGTGGTTCCATCTTTGGACACAAGCTGATCTTTTAGCTCTTTTTCTTGAAAAGGCGATACAATTTGTGTAATACCAAGCTTATCTTTATTCTTTTCTAATTGTTCAATCGCTTGTTCCGCTTCTTTCCAATCCCGATCGGTCAACTTCCCATCGCGGTGAAACACAAGCGCCACGCTCAATTCATCGCCCGTTTTCTGCTTCTTCTGGACTTCCTCCAAGATCTCGGAAGCCAATGTCGAGGAATATCCTTTCGGAACCGTAATTTGTCCTTTTTCGCGAATAAGGTCGGCCATATTCGGGGCTGTCATGACTAACAGCACAGCTGCAAGCACCCATATGCCTAATACCAACCATTTCCCTTTAATAATCGCCCTCACGCTTCTACCTCCATTTCATGCAAAGCAGATGCCAGTTTTTCATACAGTTGAAGAAACATTTCAATTTCTTGCTCTGAAAATTTAGTTATGAATGATCCGACAAGTTTATGAATTTTTTCTTCTGTCTCTTGAAACCACCGCATCCCTTTTTCGGTTAATGTTAAGTAAATAACGCGGCGATCTTTTTCATCCCGTATCCTGCGAACCATTTCTTTTTCTACAAGACGATTGGTCATCGCAGTAATCGCACTTTTATTGACAATAAATGCGGAAGCAAGCTCTGTCGAGGTGCAAATGCCTCGCTTGTACATATAGCGCAGCAAATAATATTGATCGTTTGTTATGTCTTCGTCAAGCTCACACTTGACAAGCATCGCCCCCCTTTTCATCACATCAAATGAAACGGAAAGATACCGTTCAACCAGCTCTTTTACTTTTTTCGACTGCAAAAAATCACCACCCAATAGTTAAACTATTTAACTGTTAAACAATATAACTATTACACTCGAAAAAGTCAATGAGAAAAATATTGATCATGCCATAATAAAAAGCGAAAGAATGAGATGAAATCGGAGACGCCAAAAAACCGCACATATATTTTATGTCGCAATAGCATTCTTATGCGAGGCTTATAGCGTGTAACCTTCAGAATATGGGGGCGGCCATTCTTAATCATATGCTCTTACTTTCAAATTTTGACGACAGCGATGCTCTCATGTCCAAAACGTAGGGGAGTTCGTCAAGCAGGTGCTTCGGAACCCCCGATAAATGTATGTCTCCCACCGACACTTGGTTAAAGAAGTGGAAGACTTTTCAGTGGATGATGTTGCTATCCAAATGATTTTTTCGAAAAGAAAAGCCGTTTGCAAAGATCCAATCACCGAATGAGCTTTAAAGCCAATCGCTGCTTTTCCAGCATAAAAGGATGCCTTTAAAATTCGGCATCCTTTCTCAAACTTGTATCGTTCGTGTCCTCCTCTTTTAAGCAGCGATGTCACGCTTTTGAAAAATCAACCATGCAAGTGCATTAAACACGAGAAAATAAAGAAGCAGCATCATAATCGAAAACGACATCGTCATTCCTTCGACCATCGGCATTCCATCAAGATATTGGGACAAATTGGTATTGGCAAACAACAAATATTTAGCCCAGTCAAATTTCATCGCTAAGAAATATGTGATCTGCGGACCAATAAATAAGGAAAAAGTGGCTAAGCCAATCGCAAGCGATTGATTGCGAAAAACGGTCGAAATCATAAAAGCGAAAGTGGTCATCATCACTAAGTCAGCGCAATTGAGCGCATACATTTGCAATACATACCATATCATGCTCTTTTCTACGACCTCGCCGTTTTGATACGCTAAATACGGCTCTTTGATCGTCTCGATCCCAAAAAGGGCAGCGCCGCTTATCGCGGAAACCGCAAACAAAAGAACGAGCAACCCAATCGCAAACAACAAAGCAGCCATGTATTTCGAAAGCAAAATTTTAGCGCGGTTTGTCGGCCGGATCAGCAGCAGTTTAATCGTTCCCCATGAAAACTCGCTAGCCACACTTCCTGCGGCGACAATGATTGTAAACAACGTAACAAGAGAAATCATGCCAGCCGAGCTTTCAAGATATCCCCAAAATGTATTGGACGCGATCGGTTTAATATCATGTTTTAGACGATATTCGTTAATTTTCAGCTGCTGTGTTAAATAATCTTTATATGTTTTTGAAATATTCCCTTCTTCTAAACTTGCTTTAAAACTAGCAGTCTCTGCTGTTACCTCCTTTCTCCAGTCCGTCGGTTCGCGATAGCTTGTTTTGACGATAATCGCACCGGCAACGGCAACTAGCACGAGCAACCCAATCATAAACCATGTGCCAAACCGATAATAAATTTTCATGTTTTCATTGCGAATAAGTGAAAAAAAGTTAGACAATTTCGTTTCCTCCCGTCATTTCAAGAAATCTTTCTTCCAGCGATTTTGCTAGCACCTGAATTCCGTATACTTGGACATGTTCGGCTACTAAAGCGGCATTGAGCTTTGGAATGTCGTGATAATCGATGTCCACTTCTATCCCTTGCCCATTTTGCTGAATATGATAGTGAGGAAAGCGTTCTTGAACCACCTGTGCCGCTTTTTCAATCGGGTCTACGATCCATAATACCTTTTGCGCTTGTTTTGACAGCTCCTGTACCGCTTCAATCGTCACTAGCTTTCCATGCTGGATGATCGCAAAACGGTCGCACATCATCTCCATTTCAGATAAAAGGTGGCTGGATACAACAATTCCCAATCCTTCTTCTCTGGCCAGCTTCCGTAAATAATCGCGAATTTCACGAATACCCGCAGGATCAAGTCCATTTGTCGGTTCGTCTAAAATAAGCAGAGAGGGACGATGAAGCAGTGCTTGGGCGAGTCCTAAACGCTGCCGCATACCGAGTGAATATGTTTTGACCTTGTCGTGAATGCGATGCTCTAATCCTACTAGTTTGATCACTTCATCAATTCTGTCTTTCGTCACTCCACTTGTCATCCGGGCATAGTGCAGCAAGTTTTGGTACCCAGTCAAAAATTTATACATTTCTGGATTTTCAACGATAGCGCCAACATACCGAATCGCTTTTTCAAAATTTTTAGCGACATCGATGCCATTGATCAGCACTTCGCCGCTCGTAATATCCATTAATCCCACAATCATCCGGATGGTTGTCGTTTTTCCGGCTCCATTCGGCCCAAGAAAGCCAAATACTTCACCGGCAAATACCTCGAGTGACAAATCATGAATAATCGTTTTACTTCCAATATCTTTTCGGACATTCTTTAACTGCAAAAGCGGGTTCATAAGCTTTTTCTCTCCTTTGCCTCGTTTTCTGATCCCTTCTTTCTTGCTGTCCTGCATGAAGCCATCCTCCAAGCGCCAAGAAAAAGCAAAAAATCGCTACACGGTTCCCTATGAATGGACCTATCAACGAATTCTCTTTTTTCAAATCATAGAACAGCCATGCTTCGATCAAGACAGCCTCATAAGATATGAGATCATGTTCATCCATTCCCCTCCCTCCATAATAACGAACATAGGCTGCAATAGGTTTCAAAATTATTCCATAAAATAAAGAGAGGGGGACCTATAAGTTTAATTTCTCTGAACTGGTATTATATCAAAAAAATGACACATGGAATCAAAAAAATATAAAGATCGATTGACTCAGATTGAAAAATCGGTATAAGCTTTCGGTATTGGATCTATTGGAGAGCGATATAAATCGAATAATCAAGCTGGGACATATATTCAAAAACAGATTCTATTTTTCAACAGTGGGAGGTAAGTTATTTTTAGTACGGAAAAGTTCATGATGATAAAAACCCCCATCCTACGCCTTGGCATAAGATGGGGATTTCCTTTTTATCCACGCAACGTAGCGCCGAATTGTTGTTCCACTGCTTTAATGACTTGTTCGTGAACAGCCGTAACTTCTTCATCAGTAAGCGTTCGCTCTGGATCGAAGTAACGAAGTGAAAACGCGATCGATTTTTTGCCTTCCGGCAAGCGGTCGCCTTTGTATACGTCGAAGATCGCTACATCTTTTAGCAACTGTCCGCCAGCGGCGATAATCGCTTTTTGTACCTCGCCGGCGACAGTCTGCTCATCGACAACGAGCGCGATATCGCGTATGATAGATGGGAAACGTGGAATGGCTGTATAACGAATCTCTTCTACTTCCACATGTAACACATCAGACAAGGCAAGCTCAAACACATATGTTTCTTTCAAATCAAAATCTTTTTGCACAATCGGGTGAAGCTGACCGACAAACCCCACTGTTTTTCCATTCAATAAAATCTCGGCTGTGCGCCCTGGATGAAGGTGCTCTCGCTTTGTCTGTTTATATTCGATATGGTTTTCCAGTCCTAACAGCGCAAACAATCCATCTAAAATCCCCTTGATTACATAGAAATCAACCGCTTTTTTCTCTCCTTGCCATAAGTGCACATGCCACGCCCCTGTCATCACTCCAGCAAGACGTTCTTTTTCGTTTGGCAACTCGCTCTCGCTGTTTGTCAAATAGACAGAGCCGATCTCGTATAACGATACGTTTTCGACTTGGCGAGCGCGGTTATAGCTGGCTGCTTCTAACAGATGAGGCACCAGGCTCTGCCGCAGAACACTTCGCTCTTCGCTCATCGGTAGGGCCAAACGAATCGGCGCGGCAGCCTCAAGCGCAAACATAGTCGCCTTCGCCTCATTGGTGAGCGAGTACGTAATCGCTTGGAATAAGCCAGCATCTTCTAAATAACGGCGCACTTTGCGGCGTTTCGCCTGATATGCGGTCAGCTTGCCCGGAGTGGCTTCAGCAACTGGGAGAGTGGCCGGCAAGTTGTCATAGCCGTACAGACGTGCCACTTCTTCAATGATATCTTCTTCAATGGCGATATCGCGGCGCCGTGATGGCACAGTTACCGTAAACGTTTGGTTATCTTCCGTAAAAGCAAATTGCAAGTTCGTCAAAATATGGGCCACTTCTTCTTTCGTAATCGCTGTGCCAAGCACTTGATTAATGCGATCAAGCGTAATTGTGACCGTCACTTCTTTCGGCTGCCATGTATTTGCTTCCACTACGCCACCGACCACTTCACCGCCTGCGTACTCCGCCATTAACGCTGCCGCACGGTCCAGCGCTTCCTTCGTACGCGCTGGATCGATCCCTTTCTCAAAGCGCGTGCTCGCTTCGCTGCGCAAGCCATGGTCTTTTACCGCTTGGCGGATAATCGGACTTGTAAAATAGGCCGATTCAATAAATACCGTCTTCGTATTATTTTGCACTTCGGAATTCGCGCCGCCCATCACTCCGGCTAACGCAACTGGCTCGCTTCCGTTCGTAATAACAAGATGATCGTCGGTTAATGTTCGTTTGACATCGTCTAGCGTTACCATTGTTTCACCCGCTTTCGCGCGGCGGACGACAATCTCTTTGGAGCCAAGGCGGTCATAATCAAAAGCATGAAGCGGTTGGCCGTACTCAAGCAAAATGTAGTTTGTAATATCAACAACGTTATTGTGTGGACGAATGCCGGCCGCCATCAAGCGCGCTTGCATCCAAAGCGGTGATGGGCCAATTTTGACGTTTTTCACAATTCGTCCGGCATAAAGAGGATTATCCTCTTGTGCATCGACGCGCACAGAAATGTAATGGTGAACATCTTCATGATTTTCATGAACCCCCCTCTCAGGCAGCTTCACGCTTCGGCCTAAAATCGCGGCCACTTCATAAGCGACACCGATCATGCTTAAACAATCCGCGCGGTTCGGCGTCAAACCAAGCTCCAACACTTCATCATCCAAATGGAGCAGTTCAAGCGCATCGGCTCCCACCGGAGCATCGCTAGGAAACACAAAAATACCGTCAGCGTACTCTTTTGGCACAAGTTTCGGCTCGATGCCAAGCTCCTGCAATGAGCAAATCATTCCGTTTGATTCTTCACCGCGCAATTTCGCACGTTTAATTTTGAAATTGCCTGGCAATACCGCGCCAACCTTTGCGACTGCTACCTTTTGTCCTTTAGCGACATTCGGAGCGCCGCAAATGATTTGCACCGGTTCTCCCTCACCAACATCGACGAGGCATTTGCTTAATTTATCGGCGTTTGGATGCTGGTCACGCTCCACGACATGGCCGATCACGACGCCTTTCGCCCCTTTGTTTAACACTTCAACACTTTCCACTTCGATTCCGCTTTTCGTGATGCGGTCTGCTAATTCTTTTGCTGTTACTCCTGTTAAATCAACATATTCCTGCAGCCATTTATATGAAACAAACATCCATCAAACCTCCCTTTACACCCGGTTGAATTGTTGCAAGAAACGAACATCGTTTTGATAGAAATGGCGGATGTCGTCAATGCCGTATTTCAGCATCGCGATGCGTTCAGGCCCCATCCCGAACGCAAAGCCGGTATATTTTTTTGAATCAAAACCGGCCATTTCTAATACATTTGGATGTACCATTCCAGCCCCTAAAATTTCAATCCAGCCTGTACCTTTACATACGTTACAGCCATGGCCGCCACAATTAAAGCAAGAGACATCCACTTCCACAGACGGCTCCGTAAACGGGAAAAAGCTTGGACGAAAACGAATGTCGCGATCTTCGCCAAACATCTTGCGGGCAAACTCGCGCAGCGTTCCTTTTAAATCGCTCATGCGGATGTTCTCATCGACAACGAGCCCTTCAATTTGAGTAAACTGATGTGAATGCGTCGCATCGTCGTTGTCCCGTCGGTATACTTTTCCCGGGCAAATGATTTTCACAGGCCCGCGTCCTTGATGCTTCTCCATCGTGCGCGCCTGTACCGGAGATGTATGCGTGCGCAGCAAAATTTCCTCTGTAATATAGAACGAATCTTGCATATCGCGCGCCGGATGACCTTTCGGAAGATTGAGAGCCTCGAAGTTGTAATAGTCTTTTTCGACTTCTGGCCCTTCGGCAATCGTATACCCCATGCCGATAAACAAATCTTCAATTTCTTCAATTACGCGCGTCAAAGGATGATGATTTCCTCGGCGCACTGGGCGCCCTGGAAGCGTTACATCAATCGCTTCAGCTGCTAATTTTTTCTCGACCTCCTGTTGCTCAAGCTCTGCTTGTTTTTCTTCGATTGCTGTTTGGATCGCTTCACGCACCTCATTGACAAGCGCCCCCATCACTGGGCGTTCCTCAGGAGACAATGCTCCCATTCCGCGCAGCACTTCGGTAATCGGTCCTTTTTTGCCGAGATACGCTACGCGCACCTCATTGAGCGCTTTTAAGTCATTCGCCTGCGTAATTTTTTCAAGCGCCTCTTGCTGAAGCTGCTGTAAACGTTCTTTCATGAAAAAACCTCCTCTATGCAAAAATAAAAAACTCGCCCCCTGCATAAGGGACGAGTGAAATCGCGGTACCACCCTTGTTAACAGCGAAAAAGCGCTGTTCACTTCATTGCGATAACGGCCATGGCCGGAACGCCTTTACATTTTGCAATAGCAAAATGGTCCAAGCGTCAACTCCAGAGGTGAATTCACTTGCTTCTACCATAAAAACGCTCCCAGTCTCCGGCGTTTTCTCCCTGGATGGCGAGGGACAAGCTACTCTTCTCTTTCATCGTTATTTTTCTTATTTCATTATTTTTATATTATAGGCAATCCATCCATCTGTTGCAACCACTATCTGCTGAGCGAACAAACATATACGATTACTATCTCATGCTTCGCCATTCCACTATATCAGCTTCTTGCTCCATTGTGTGAGCCGAAAGCCGCTCTACTTGCCGTGCTTGTTCCTCTGACGAACCTCCCCATCTCCCCCTCGTTAAGAAATGGAAGACTTCTCGGTGGATGATGTTAAACTGGAACTCTCTCTTTTTTAACATAGCCACATCTTCTTTTTGCGCAGAGGCGTCTTCTTTGAACCGCTTCACCTCTCCTTGCAAATGAGCAATGCCCCTCTTCATTTGTTCCATTTCGGGCATTTTGTACATCGAGCCGTTCAATAACCGCATGGAACAATGCTTTTCCATATTGAATCGTTTCTTTTAGGATTCATTCAGTAGTGTATCTTTTACGTTTATCCCCGCAAATGGTAAAGCAAAATCCCGGTGGCCACTGCCACGTTCAGTGATTCAGCTTGTCCATGAATAGGAATGTACAAATTTTTCGTCGTCTGCTCAAGCCATTCCTTGCTGACGCCGCTTCCTTCATTGCCGACAAGAAGAGCAAACGCACCGCTAGCGTGTACTTTTCGATAATCATCGCCATTTTCTAAAGATGTCCCGTAAATTGGAATATTTTTTTCCTTTAACGTTTGCATCCATTTGCTAAGGGAACCGCGGATGATCGGCAAATGAAAAAGCGAACCTTGTGTAGCGCGAATGACTTTCGGATTGTACACATCTACACATCCCTCTCCAAGAATCACAGCATCCACGCCGGCCGCATCAGCTGTGCGAATCATCGTCCCCACATTCCCCGGATCTTGCACCGCATCCACAAGAAGCAGCTTAGCTTTGCTCCAATCAAGCGATTCATCGCTTAATTGCCTGCATACGGCCGCAATTCCTTGCGGGGTTTCCGTATCGCTGATCTCCCGCATTACTCCTTCTGTAACAACTGTAATCGGAATATGGCCCACATTCCATTCTGAAGGAATGGCCTTGCTTTCCTCAATGATCAATTGAACAAGCGAAACACCGCTTGCTAAAGCTTCCTCCACTAAATGGAACCCTTCAATCAGAAAAAGTCTTGTCTTGTCTCGTTCTTTTCTTGTCAGCAGCTTCTTCCATTGCTTTACTTGCGGATTTTTTGTCGATTCAATCCGTTTCAATCTCCATTCTCCTTTTCTTTTTTGCCTGTCACTATACATAATAAACGAAAACGACGACAAAAATAAATGTGTAATACATAAAGCGAGGTGAGGAATTTGGATCTAAATTTACGGCATGCAGTCATGCACAATGTAGCCAACAATACAAAAGAACAGCTTGAAGATACGATTATGGATGCGATCCAACGCGGCGAGGAAAAATATTTGCCAGGTCTTGGCGTTTTGTTTGAAGCGATTTGGAATCACTCATCCCCGGAACAAAAAAACGATATGCTAGTGACGCTTGAGCAGGCAGTAAAACAATAAAACAGACTCTCGAAAATGTCCGTCCCGCCGCTTTCCATCAAATGATGCAGCGGGACTGCGTTTTCTTTATGACTGATTTTTAAGTCGATGTCTTTGTTTATGTCGGTTGTTGCATCTGTGAACGAAAAGATGGGAACGCATGAACGATTCCAAAACAACATTCCCATTTTTGTAATAGTCAAAGACGAGCGGGTTCATCCTCTGCCTATTTTGGGACAAATGCTGATAATCCAGTTTATCTATTTCAGATCAATGGTTAATGCCGCATTTTTTGCATGAGGCGTAAATGTTGTTTTTCCCGTTGGTAACCGTTCTTTCTTGCTATCCTTTACGCCCTCTTTTTTATTTTTTAAATACTCGTCAATCGTGCGGTAGTGAGTAGGAGAAACCTCAAACGTATAAGTAACGCCGGAATATAAATGCAACTTAAGGGATTTACTATTTACAATCATCAATTGAACTTGAGGAATATGAGCAATGTCTTTGTTTTGATATCCTTCTGAAACGACATGGACCAAGAATTTAGAATATTGGCCGTCTTGATCTACGATTTTGATAGTGACAGGTATTTTATCAGAAAGTTGATTCTCCGCATCTTTTGGATGAGAACAAGCAACAATGAATATAACAAAGGCCATGATGAATAGCCACGCTTTTTTTATCATCGGCACCTCCCTTAAAATTAAAAAGGTCATAAGGCTTTCTGTTCTTTCACCGCGACAATGCGTATGCGCTTGTAATCCGCCACCCATTCTCCTCTCTTCCATAGATAAGGCTTTAGTGATTCTTTTATTTTTTCATAGAGAAATAGCTTTTCTTCTACATCGATTCCTAGAAAAAAATCGCCGGCAAAACTATCAAGCCAGTGGATAAGGCCTTGTTCGCCATCAGCCAGTGGAGTTGGACGGTCAAAATGGATTGCGTGCAACACGCGAAATCCATACCTTTCAAGCAACGCACTATACTCTCCAATGCTCGGAAAATACCACGGGTTCCTCTTCTCATAAATTCCGGCGTACTGCGCTAGCACCATTTGAATCGCTTGAACAATCGCTGATATATTTCCTTTTCCACCAAATTCAGCCACAAACTTTCCGTTGGGCTTTAATGACAGGAAAATGGATTCAACCACCTTCTCCACATTTTTCATCCAATGTAATGCTGCATTGGAAAACACTGCATCATACAGCTCACTTGTTCGAAATGACTCCCCGTTGTCTACAATGAAGCAAATATCTTCATACTTTTCACGAGCTTTCGCAATCATTTCAGAAGATGCGTCCATTCCGACAACAATGGCTCCTGATTTAGAAATTTCATAGCTCAAATCGCCCGTGCCACAACCTAAATCAAGGATTCTCTCCCCTGCTTGTGGATTCAGCCATTCAATGACTCCTTTTCCGAGATCAGAAACAAAACGAAACTTTTTATCATATAAACTTGGATCCCATGCATTCAAAGACGCCATTGACTTTCCCCCTCACAGCCCATATTGGATTGAGTTCGTCTTTCCATTATTTCCAAGCATTTTTAACAAAAAATGCTCCATCGTATGAAATGGAGCATTCTTCTTACATCGTATGACAGTCCGTTTATTCCTCAATCAAACGTAATCTCTTTCACTTTTGCTTCATCAAGGCGCTTAATCACTTCGACAAGTAGTTTCACCGTGTTTTCATAATCGTCGCGGTGAAGCATCGCAGCATGCGAGTGGATGTAACGTGTCGGGATGGCAATCGTCAGCGCCGGAACACCGCTTGCCGTCAGGTGGATAGCGCCCGCATCCGTTCCTCCGCCCGGCATCGCGTCAAAATGGTATGGGATATTTAATTCTTCTGCTACATCAATGACAAACTCGCGCAACCCTCTATGCGACACGAGCGTCGCATCATATAGCACGATATGCGGGCCAGCACCGAGTTTGCCCATCGCTTCTTTCTCCGAAACACCTGGTGTATCTCCAGCAATGCCGACATCGACAGCAAACGCAATATCCGGTTGAATGAAATTTGCCGACGTTTTCGCGCCGCGCAATCCGACTTCTTCTTGAACAGTACCAACACCATAAACGACGTTCGGATGCTCGACATCTTTCAGCTGCTTTAATACATCAATGGCAATGGCACAGCCAATACGGTTGTCCCACGCTTTTGCAAGCAACATTTTTTCATTATTCATGACCGTAAATTCAAAATACGGAACGATCGAATCACCCGGGCGCACCCCCCATTCCATCGCTTCATCGCGGCTAGATGCGCCGATATCGATAAACATATCTTTGATTTCGACCGGTTTTTTGCGCGCCTCCGGCGGTAAAATATGCGGTGGCTTTGAACCGATCACACCGGTGATTTCTCCTTTTTTCGTGATGATGGTGACACGCTGGGCGAGCATCACTTGTCCCCACCAGCCTCCAAGCGTCTGAAAGCGGATAAATCCTTTTTCATCAATTTGCGTCACCATAAAACCGACTTCATCAAGGTGGCCAGCCACCATAATTTTCGGACCGTTTTCTTTTCCTGCTTTTTTCGCGACAAGACTGCCGAGCCCGTCTGTTGTGACCTCATCGGCATAAGGAGCTATGTATTTTTTCATGACTTCCCGCACTTCTCGTTCATTGCCGGGCACACCTTTGGCATCGGTTAATTCCTTTAGCATGGTTAACGTCGGATCTAGCTTTGCCATATTCAAACTCCTTTCATATGTACTTCATCCCCATTATAGCGAAAAGAAGTACCAATGTACAAAATTTGTTAATAATTCTGATTTTGCCGTTCGTGATTAATTTCATTTTTTTTCCTATAGGCTTGTTCCATTTGCTCAAGGGAAAAACCTAGTTGGTTGCCTAAACGCAAATATTCAGCAAATAAATGCTGGTAGCTTGCCAAAGATTTGGCCTCATAAAACTGGTGGGCAGCTTGAAAAACGAATAAAAACTGTTCAACTAACGAACGAGTCTCTGATACTCGATCATCAGCTGTAAAATCAAATCCGCATTCCAAACCAAGCGATAGAATAAAGTGCAAGCCATCCACATATTCTTCTAATATTTTGTCTTGCGGCGCTGGCGGCTTCACACTCCAAAACTTAAAACAGCGTGTTTCATTGGCGAGCTCTCCAAGCTCAACAAGCAAAGCTAGCACTTTCCGGTCGACAAGATTTTCATGTTGCAGCCCATGCTGTGTCTCAATTCGTTCATCAAGCTGGCGCTGCAATGAATAAAGCATTTGTACGTTCATTTTCTTCTCCCCCGCTATTGATAAAGAATAACATAAATAAGCATATCGAAAATAGCCAAAAGCAGCAATCCATAACGAAAGAGGCGGTGTCGCGTTTTATGGTGAAAGCCATACATGCCAATGGCTGCTCCGATTGCGCCTCCGGCAAGAGCAAACAACCAGATCGTCCGCTCAGCAATCCGCCATTTCCCTTTTCTTGCCTTCTGTTTATCAAGCCCCATTATTAAAAAGCTAACGGCATTCACAATCGCCATATACCATTCCATGCTCCTCTCCACCTCTCTTGAGTCATGACCGGATGACCATGCTGATGAAAAAATGACCATTCTCGTTTGGAGAATGGTCATCACAGACTGTTGTTCAACGCTTGCATCTTGGGCCAATGACCGCGTTCGCCCGCTCATGAGCTTCTTTTGTTCGCTTCGCGTCTTCATCCGGCTTCGTTCCATGTTTGGTTAAGCGTTTTACATCCGGCCTGATGTGGAAATACATGATGCTTAAAATGGTTGTAGACAAAGTCAACACCGACTTTGTCTACAACTTCCATCTGTCTCTTTATTTATTTAAGTTAGCTTTTGCAATATCAGCCAGTTGCGCGAATGCTGCTGCATCGTTTACAGCCAACTCAGCAAGCATTTTGCGGTTTACTTCTACACCAGCAAGCTTTAAGCCATGCATTAAGCGGCTGTAAGAAAGTCCGTTCATGCGAGCTGCCGCGTTGATACGCGTAATCCAAAGCTTGCGGAAATCGCGTTTCCGTTGACGACGGTCGCGATATGCATACATTAATGATTTCATTACTTGTTGGTTTGCGACTTTATATAAACGATGCTTAGAACCGAAATAGCCTTTTGCAAGTTTAAGAACTTTTTTGCGACGTCTGCGCGTTACTGTTCCGCCTTTAACACGTGGCATCTGTTATTCCCTCCTACGATTATGTTTCATTCCAAAAATTATTTTAAGTTGTCTAACATTTGACGAATACGTTTAAAATCTCCAGAAGATACAAGCGTTCCTTTGCGAAGCTTGCGTTTTTGCTTTTGAGTTTTATTAGCAAACAAGTGGCTAGTAAACGCATGAGAACGCTTCAATTTACCAGTACCCGTCTTTTTAAAACGCTTTGCAGAGCCTCTGTGAGTTTTCATTTTTGGCATAGGGTGTATCCTCCTCGTTCGGTTATTTGTCGTTTTTCGGTGCGAGCACTAAAAACATGCTGCGTCCGTCCATTTTCGGAGCAGATTCAACAACGCTAATATCAGCGCAGGCCTCAGAAAAACGGTCCAACACGCGCTGGCCAATTTCTTTGTGGGTAATAGCCCGCCCTTTAAAGCGAATGGTTGCCTTTACTTTATCGCCTTTTTCAAGGAATTTGCGCGCATTGCGAAGCTTCGTATTAAAATCATGCTCTTCAATTGTCGGGCTCAAACGAACCTCTTTCACATTAATGACTTTTTGCTTTTTACGCGCTTCCTTTTCTTTCTTTTGTTGCTCAAAACGGAATTTGCCGTAATCCATAATTCGGCATACCGGTGGTTTAGCGTTTGGCGCGACCATAACCAAATCAAGGTTCAATCTGGCTGCAATTTCCAACGCCTCTTGTTTTGATTTAATGCCTAATTGCTCTCCGTTTGGATCAATTAAACGAACTTCGCGCGCACGAATGCTTTCGTTAACGATAAAATCTTTGCTAATAACTAGCCACCTCCAAGGTTTTTTACGAATGACTTGTTTGCATAATGCACCCTTTGCTAGGAAACCGAAGCGAAACACTCGTTTCTGCGTTTCATTTTTGCTTGGCCGTTGTCTTTCCTCTCCACCATATACTCATGAAGAATACGGGGCTTTGGAAGACTCGCAGCCTTGCATACAAAAAAGCATGAGTGCATACGACACCCATGCTTTTACGATCGGACTTTTCATAGACGAACCGTAACAACCCGCTAACAGCGATCCGCGTCAGACAGGTGAGAAGCCGGGTGCTTCTGCTTTTGTCACAAACAAGTATTCAATTTGACTTATATAGATTACCATATTGGAAGCAGCATGTCAATATAAGCATTTTTCAACACAACGCATATTATTATATCTAACTCTTTCTATTTTAGCAACACTTTTTTTCAACGGCGCACTTCTGCCTTTAATGCATCGATAAAAGCGGCAAGAGGCATCGTTTCGCTTTTTTGTTCGCCATATTTGCGGACATTGACAGCCTGCTCTTTTACCTCGTTGTCTCCAACAACAAGCATGTACGGAATTTTTTGCATTTGTGCTTCGCGAATTTTATAGCCAATTTTTTCATCGCGTTCGTCAACTTCCACGCGAAATCCTTGCGATTGTAGCGCTTCTCTCACTTGATGCGCGTAGTCGGCATGAACGGCTGGCGATACTGGAATGACTTCCACTTGCACTGGAGCAAGCCATGCAGGGAACGCTCCTTTATATTCTTCAATTAAGAAAGCGACAAAGCGTTCCATGGTGGACACGACGCCACGATGGATGACAACTGGTCGGTGCGGTTTTCCATCCTCGCCGATATATGTTAAATCAAAACGCTCTGGCAGCAAGAAATCAAGCTGAACGGTCGACAGCGTTTCATCCTTTCCAAGCGCCGTGCGCACTTGCACATCTAGCTTTGGACCATAAAACGCCGCTTCTCCCTCCGCTTCATAATATTCAAGCCCAAGTTCGTCCATCGCTTCACGCAGCATGCTTTGCGCTTTTTCCCACATCGCATCATCATCGTAATATTTTTCTTTATCATGCGGGTCGCGGTAAGACAAGCGGAATGAGTATTCGTTTAAGCCAAAATCTTTATATACTTCAAGAATTAAGTTGACGACTCGTTTAAATTCGTCTTTGATTTGATCTGGACGAACAAAAATATGGGCATCGTTCAATGTCATGCCGCGCACGCGCTGCAGCCCTGTCAAAGCCCCTGACATTTCGTAGCGATGCATCGTTCCAAGCTCAGCAATGCGAATCGGCAGCTCGCGATAACTATGGATTTTGTTTTTGTATACCATCATATGATGCGGACAGTTCATCGGACGAAGAACGAGCTGTTCGTTATCCATCTCCATTGGCGGGAACATGCCATCTTGATAATGATCCCAGTGTCCAGATGTTTTATATAGCTCAACGCTTCCAAGCACTGGTGTATACACATGCTGATAGCCAAGTTCTATCTCTTTATCCACAATATATCGTTCAATCGTGCGGCGGATGGTCGCACCTTTCGGCAGCCAAAGCGGCAGGCCTTGTCCCACTTTTTGCGACGTTGTAAAGAGCTCAAGCTCCTTCCCAAGTTTGCGGTGATCACGCTCCTTCGCTTCTTGCAGCAAACGAAGATGTGCTTCCAAATCCTCTTTTTTAAAGAAAGCCGTGCCGTAAATGCGCTGGAGCATTTTATTTTTGCTGTCCCCGCGCCAATACGCCCCCGCAATGCTTAAGAGCTTAAATTCCTTAATTTTTCCTGTCGATGGCACGTGGATGCCGCGACAAAGATCGAAAAATTCGCCTTGTTCATAAATGGAAACAACTTCTCCTTCAGGAATGTCGTTGATTAGCTCAAGTTTTAAATTGTCGCCAATTTCTTCATAACGGCGAATCGCTTCCTCGCGATCCACCTCTTTGCGGACAATCTCCAAGTTTTCTTTCACGATTTTTTGCATTTCTTTTTCAATTTTTGGAAGATCCTCTGGTGTCAATGATTCTTCCATATCAATATCGTAATAGAAGCCATTCTCAATGACTGGACCAACGCCCAGCTTTACATTTTTGTACAAGCGCTTGATTGCCTGAGCCATTAAATGGGCTGTACTGTGACGTAAAATTTCGAGCGCTTCTGGCATGTCCTGTGTGATGATCGCAATCGCTCCATCTTGATGAATCGGTGTACGTAAATCAAGCAATGTATCGTTTAATTTTCCAGCAATGGCTTTTTTCTTCAATCCAGGGCTGATGGAAGCAGCAATTTCTTCCGTTGTCGTTCCTTTTGGAAACTCCTTCACTGCCCCGTCAGGAAATGTAATACGGATAATCTCTGACATCGCTTTTCACTCCTTTTTGAATATTCATATAAAAATAAAAAACTCGCCCCTCCAATAAGGGACGAGTTGAATTCGTGGTTCCACCCTTCTTCCCACCGCTCTCTCACCCAATCGGCAACAAAAACCCAAGTGAATAGCGATGGCTCGAATCGCATAACGGTGCTTTCCGTCAGCAATTACTTGATCGCAGCGAGTTTGGACTGCCTACAGCTTTTCTGTCGCGGCCGACATGCTCGACCAGCCAGGCGAGCGAACCGCACGGCTCCCTTCGAACAATGAACTGCAAATGAATTTGCCTGTTGGCGTCCTTGTTCGAGGAAAGCGGCAGAAAAGCAAAAATAACTCCTACAATCGTTCACTGCTGAAGTTCCGAGGCGGTAAGTGCATTTTCCGTGTTAGGAAGGTTACAGCCAAAGCCTTCCCTCTCTGGAAACCGTAAAAACACACCCATGTCCTCATCATGACTTTTCCACATGTTTCATTATGTACGTTATTATAGAATGTCTGATGAGAAAAATCAAGTCGATCGATCATTTATCGACATGGCCGTCTGGGCATCGGCAAAATCCGTCGGTTTACAAAAACGAAGCCGTTCTTGAAACACATTTTGTAGCGTTTGAATCATTCCGTCATCTTCACATGAAGTATAGACATATACCAATTCAGGAGCAATCGAAACAAGCGGCGCTAATACAGAAGAATCGATATACATCGGCTGACTGACAGGCAAATTGCGGTCAATCAGCTGGGTTAACTCCTTTTTTGTCACATGGCGAAACTGTTCATCAAAAAAAAGAAAGTCCGGAGAGCGATGAACAAGATGAACAATCCGCCACTTGGCTTCCCGTTCTGCCACGTAATCGCGCAGTATTTGCACAAAATTTTGATATTCTTGCTCTAGCTTATATTCATCAATGGCCAGTTCGACATAATGATTCAATCGTTCCATATATCGTTTCAGCCTGAATGTAACAAACGAGGTGAGTGAAAAAGAAAGATTATCTTTTAAAAATGGTAAAAGTGCATTCATAATGAGCGCATCGCGCGACATGACGCTTTTTTTCCCGCTTCGATAATCATATCGTTCCCCCTCAAGGAACGAATGAGTTAATTGCAAAATTTGATACTGCTCTTCCTCGTTTTTAAAATAAAATGTTCCAGAAATAATGGACAGCAGCAGCCGATCTTCAATAAAACGAAGAATAAACTGCGTAATCGCAGGTGCCACGCACGATGAAATAGCTTCATCCACACATTGGTCTATGTCAATCGTAACTAAAGAATTTCCATCGTACTTCAATTGCAAATAGAGCCGGGTTGTCCCGTTCACTTTTTCTTGCAAAAGATCAAAAAATTTTTCTGCGTCGCTTGTCTGTTCGAAGTAAATCTCAATCAATGTCGTCCCCCCTTTGTAAGTGAATGCTTGTTCTATATATATGGGAGGACGCGTTGATTTAGAATCAGAAAAACAAGCGATCCGTTCACTTCGCTTAGTCTAAACGGCGATTTCTTCCTTTTATCTCCACAGGATCTGCTAAATAACGGATGCGTTCCATCAGGCGCGCCGCTTTCATTTGTTCTTCCTCGCCTCTTTGGGAATACGTTAAGTGGTGGGCTAACTGCTGCAAATCAAAATTCGATGTAAAAAAAGTCGGAAGATTTTCCAGCATCCGGTATTGCAAAATCGGACCTAGCAAATCATCACGCACCCAGCTTGACATGGATTCGGCGCCAAGATCGTCCAGCATTAAGACGGGAACTTTTTTGACATAATCCAATTTTTCGTTCATCGTTTGATCCTGCCAAGATCCCTTGAGTTCACGAAAAAATTCAGGTACGTAGACGATGAGAGAGGACACCTTTTTTTGTGCCAGCGCGTTGGCAATCGCTCCAAGAATATAAGTTTTTCCAACACCAAAAGAACCGTATAAATAAAGCCCCTTGATCTTTTTTCCCGGTTCATAATTTGCTACAAAATGCTCCGCTCGCTCAATTGCCTTCATTCGTCCGTCATCGGCAAGATCGACATCTGATAACGAAGCCTGTAAAATTTCGCGCGGTACAAATAAGCTTTGAATTAACGCTTCCTGCCGTTTCCGCTCATCATGCTTGATCTTCGTTGGACAACGGTCATATTGAATATCAATAGCATTTCCATGGAGCACAAGACGCGGGTGGTATCCCTTGAGAAGATTGCGGCACTCGCCTAAGCTTGGACAGCGCTCACAATTTTTACTTTGTTGGATAAACTCATATAATTTCATTAAACCTCGTTCCAAAATAACGTTTGTTACCTGATCCCTGTGCTCCCGCAAAAAGGCCTGTACTTCTCGTTGAGACAAAATCTCATGTTTTAGCTGCTCATATCGCTGCCGGAAATCTTTCCGGTGGAGCAGACGATGAAGGAGCTCGTCCATTGGCTTCACCACTCTCACCTCCTGTTTTTATTTACTGATTCCGGTATTTTTTCAGACGTTCTTCCAGTTCGCGACGCTTCTGTTCAAGGTTGACTTCTTCGCTTGTTCCAGACTCCTTTTGACTATAATCCATATTGAGCCACTCAGGCAACATTTCCTTGCGAACCGTTTTTTGTACCGTTTTTTTCTCTTTCCCGGTCGCCCAGCTCTGATATTTTTTCGTCTCTTTTTTCGCCAGCTCCATCGCTTCCTTAACGGTGCGAATTTTTTTCCGAGCCCAATGGCTCGCAATTTTCTCTACATATGCCTTTGATAGCTTCATATCTGTCCGAAGCATGACATAATAAATTAACACATTGACAACACCAGGAAGAAGCTTTTGCTGAAACATAATCTCTTCAATAAGCTGCAAGTCGCTTAGCGAAGGCTCTGCTCCCCCTGAAATATCGATCAGCAGCTGACGCGGTGAAATCGTTTCGAGCTGTTTGATCAGCAGCTCTTCCTTCGTTTTTGGTTCCGTATTCTCCATTGTGCGGTATGTAAGCGGCTGAACGCGCGTGCTTAGCTGTGGCAGCTCTTCCCCTCGTTCAAACTGATACCAATCGCGTGCCGCTTTTCTTAATGCTTCAATATCAATATGTGCAGCAGGATCAATCACACTAAGTACAATTTTTTGCATTTCTAATGGATCAATACCATATAAAAAGGACAGCTTTTTAATGGCCTCGCGCACTTTTGCGGTAATGGCTCTTTTGGGCACAATCTGCCTTGAAAGCCCTGCAAAAAATAAATCAAAGTCAAATACTTCTTCTCCTAATACATACGTGTCTGCACTCCGTCTCATATATTCATAACCATCAGGTAGATGCAAGTCTTTTTTTGTTTCTTCATTCATGACAGCAACCATCTGTTCCGGATGCACGGAGTAAAAAATATCATTAAATGATCGTGTAATGGCGGTAAATTGACTTTCATCAATTGCTGGCACCGAGAAAAATTGCTTCAAGGTCTGAAATTTCTTTCGCCCCACACGATTGTAAAGAAACACATTGAACACACTATCCGTGAAAAACTGCTCTGGCGTAAGCGGGGGCTGCAGCTCGTAAATAAATAGCTTCGGATCTTGTTTGTCGTTGACATATGTTTTCAACAATCCAATCCCTTCCAGTTTTAGACGTTCGTCATAAATTTCTTTTAGACTGCATTGCATAATCGCCATCAAGCTATGATGGGTTGTTTCTTCCGCCGACAGATGCTGTTCAAGCTCCCCCCACAAGGTCATATATAGACTGAACGCGCGTGAACCGATTAACGGCTGATATAACAGTGTAATCACTTTTCGATCAAAATCATGTAAAATCCCATTGCTTCGCACCATATAACGATCAACAGGAATAAGCTCCTTCCAATGATGTTCCATGCTATCGCCCTTCCCCATTAGACTAAAAAAAGGGCTTTTCCGTAGATCGAGCAAGCCCTTTACCGCTGTTCTTTTTTAATTAGTTCCTTAAGTTCTTCAATAAACACGTTTAAATCTTTAAATTGCCGATAAACGGAAGCAAAGCGAACATACGCTACTTCATCGACACTCGACAGTCGCTCCATCACCATTTCGCCGATCGTTTCACTTTTCACTTCAGCCACTCCGCCATTGCGTAGCTCTTTCTCAATCTCTTGGGTAATATGCTCCAGCTGTTCTAGAGCCACCGGCCGCTTCTCGCACGCTTTAATGAGCCCTCGCAATATTTTCTCTCGGCTAAATTCTTCCCGCGTTCCTTCCTTTTTGACGACAATCAGCGGCATTTCCTCTACTTTTTCAAATGTGGTAAAACGATAATGGCACTGTTCGCATTCCCTTCTGCGCCGAATGGAGCGCCCTTCATCAACCGGTCGCGAATCAAGCACCCTTGTGCCATTATGGTGGCAAGATGGACATTTCATATGAACCACTCCATTTTAATAGCCTTTTCTTTTCATTCACCCATTGATTCCAGAACCTATATAAGGAAGACGTTGGTCGATCTTTTGATATAAATCAATCACAATGCGGCGGCTCCATCCAAAATCGAACGGCAAAAGCTTTGTGTCTGTTGTAACAGAAAAATCAATGGCCGTTTCAAATGGGCGAACAGAAATGACCGTAATGACAATAAACGCCTTTCTTCCTCGACGAGTCGCTACGCTAAACTCTCCTCGTTCTTCAGAAATAGAAAGCATCTCGTACTCATGAGAAGAAGCGATTAATTCTTTAACGGCTTTGATGGCACTAGCGGCCGTTGTTTTGTAATAGCGGCTTTGCAATTGCTCATCCTCGTGATTTTCTCTTGTCTCACAATGGTTGGTCAATCCGTATTTTAACTTGCTCCAAACACTCATCGATCGCCGCTCCTTGCTTTATTCTTTATCATTATGATACCATTAGTGCCCCATGTATGTACAACACAAAAAAAGAGGTGTATGCAACACCTCTTTTGCGTTCATTTTATTCATTATAAAACTTTGGCATTTTTTATTTCAATTGGACCCATTCCACGAGGAAGCTCAATCGTTTCTCTTGTTTGTGCTCCTAAAGCTTCCGCGATATAATCCGCAGCAATCGTTGGGTCCAAATGCCCACACGTATAAACATCAATGCTTGCATATCCATGTTCAGGAAAACTATGAATCGTTAAATGAGATTCAGAAATAATAACAACACCACTTACTCCTTGGGGAGCAAATTTGTGAAATGCTACCTCACGAATTTCCGCACCTGATTTTAGTGCTGCATCAACAAATGTTTTTTCAATAAATTCCATATCATTCAACTTATCAAAATCGCATCCCCATAACTCTGAGATAACGTGACGACCCATTGTGTCCATCTAAATCATCCCCCTTTAACAAATTTTACAAAAAAATAAGCATGAAATTCTTTTGCAAATGGCATGTATAACTACCACGGGGGAAAGTTAGTCCAAAGAGGTCCTAACCCTTTAAGTAGTCACATTACCGTGCGTTTAAGAAGTTCACGAAACATAGTATACTTGGTTTATTTTTTTTTTGCAATACACTTTTTCATTTTTTATGCTTATCGTGTCAGATAAAATCGATTCACTTGTTGTCCTTGAACTCTATACACGATGATGAATGAACGGCATCTAGCAAAACTCACAGCAGGAGGGCTTGGGTCACTTTCCTCGGCTACGCCAAAGGGATGACAGCGCATCGATCATTGAACCCCGTCCCCATGCAAAGGTTGAACAGACCAAGTGACATCTCTGTCCTAAAAATTCTCCATCCATTGAAATAAGGAGGATTTTCAACTTTACAATGGCGTCAACATTTTTTTGTCATAGATGTCTATATAATAAAAAGCGCTGAACCATAGTCAGCGCTTTTTACATTTATGCGTTCACTTGCAAATTTTCCATCATTTTACTCGCCACTAAATTCGTTAAATCAACAACGCGGCAAGAATAGCCCCATTCATTGTCATACCATGCCAATACTTTTACCTTGCGTCCTTCCATTACCATCGTTGACAAGCCATCGATAATGGCCGAATGAGGATTGGTGTTAAAATCAATAGAAACAAGCGGCTCTGTTGTAAAATCAAGAATCCCTTTTAGCGGACCGTGAGCTGCGTTAATCAATGCTTCATTTACAGCTTCAACCGTTACGTCTGTTTTTACGTCTACAACCAGATCGACTAATGATACATTTGGTGTCGGAACGCGAAGAGCCATTCCGTGCAATTTTCCTTTTAAGTGAGGCAATACTAATGCAAGAGCTTTCGCCGCACCTGTTGTTGTTGGAATAATGGATTGCGCGCAAGAACGGGCGCGTCGTAAATCTTTATGAGGATTGTCAATATTTTTTTGGTCATTCGTATAAGCATGAACGGTTGTCATTAAGCCATTTTCAATGCCAAACGCTTCATCTAGCACTTTAACGACTGGCGCTAAACAGTTTGTTGTGCACGAAGCATTAGAAATGATAAAATGCTGGGCAATATCAAGCATCTCTTCATTGACGCCCATTACAATCGTAATATCCTCATTTTTTCCAGGCGCAGTTAAAATGACACGTTTCGCACCTGCCTCTAGATGCAGACTTGCTTTTTCCTTGGAATTGAACTTTCCGGTCGCTTCAATCACAATATCAATATCTAATTCTTTCCATGGAAGCTCTTTCGGGTCACGAGAATTTAATAATTGTACTTTTTTCCCATTCACAAGAAGCCCATCCTCTAACGCCACTACTTCTCCCGCAAACTTTCCATGGTTGGAATCATATTTTATTAAATGAGCTAACGTTTCAGCTGGATAGCTCGCATTAATCGCAACGATTTCAAAGTTTTCCGCATCGATAGCGTTTCGGAATACCATTCTTCCGATTCTTCCAAACCCATTAATCGCTACTTTTGCTTTCATTGAATTTTCTCCCCTTAAATATATGTTATACTAATTATCTTCTTTCGTATAATTAGTATAGCATATATTTGTTTTTTGTATAGAGTAAATCATGTAAAAAATAAAAAAAGGCGTCCTGTTTTTACAGAACGTTCCACATTTTTAAAATATAAAGCAGTTGTTCACGTGTTCTTTCAATGGTTCCATTATTATCAATGACCGCATCAGCATAGCTTTTTTTGTCGCTGAGCGGCATTTGCGCCCGAATGCGCGCTACGGCGTCTTCTTTAGCTAAGCCATTTCTCTTTATTAACCGCTCCAGTTGAATCGCTTCGTCTACATAGACCACGATCATTTTATCTACAAGATGAAAGAGCTGACTCTCTATTAAGAGCGGAATATCTAAAACAACAGCGTTAGCACCATTACGAAGAAATGCTTCTTTTTGTTCGAGCATTTTTTTCCTGACAGCTGGATGAACAATTGCATTCAACCGTTTTCTTTTTTCCTCATGGTGGAATACGATGGCTCCAAGTTTCGTACGGTTAATTTCTCCATTTTCTTGAAGAATTTCGCTTCCAAATTCCTTGACAATTTGCTTATAGGCTTCTTCACCAACCCGGACGACTTCTCTGGCAATAAGATCGGCATCCACCACTGGAATGCCAAATTCCTTGAGCATGTGCGATATCGTACTTTTTCCGCTCGCAATTCCTCCTGTCAATCCGATCGTTAATGCCACTTTCCTCCCCCTCCCCATTCAATGCTGGCATTGTTCGCAATAATGGGTACCGCGGCCGCCAATCGTTGTTTTCTGAATGGCATGGCCGCATCGTCTGCACGGTTCCCCTTTGCGACCATAAACAAACAGCTGCAGCTGGAAAGTGCCGCTTTCTCCTTGTGTATTCACATATGTTCGAACCGTGCTTCCTCCTTTTTCAATGGCTTCACGGAGCGTCGCCACAATCTCCCCATGAAGGCGTTTCATCTCTTCGTCCGTTAATGAAGAAGCCTTTCGTTCTGGATGAATGCTAGAGCGAAACAGTACTTCATCGACATAAATGTTACCGAGTCCAACGACAATGGTTTGATCTAAGAGGGCGCTTTTAATCTTTCGAGCTGTTTTTTGCAGCTTTCCCGCCAAAAAATCCGGTGTAAACGATGGGGAGAATGGCTCAGGCCCCAATTGGAGCAGCGGAGAATGCCGCTCTTCCTCTCCCGTTTGGAACAAATGCATCGTCCCAAACTTTCGTACATCGCGATATCTCAGTTCTGTTCCATCGGTAAACTCAAAAATAACATGTGTGTGCGGCTCAAGCGGCACACCTGTTGTTTGCAACAAATAGCGACCCTCCATACGCAAATGAGAAACAAGCACATATTCATCCAATAAAAATTTTAAAAATTTTCCCCGACGATCAATCTGATGAATCGTCTGCCCTTGTAACGTTTGGACAAACATACCGATATCGGCAGGTCGCTTAATGATATTGGGCCAAAACACTTTAACATCTTGAATCGTTTTACCAACAGTCAATGGAATCAATGTCCGCTTGACTGTTTCGACCTCTGGAAGTTCCGGCATTGCTGATCCCTCTCTCTATTTCGCATCATACCAAGTCAGTCCAAAATGGTAATCGACTTTCAGCGGCACACGCAGTTCAATGGCCTGTTCCATCACTTCCGGAACAAGCTGCTTCAGCCGCTCAATCTCTGATTTCGGCGCTTCTAAAATTAGCTCATCGTGCACCTGCAGCAAAATTCGCGCTTGCAGCTCCTCCTGCTTCAACCGCTCAGCTAAATCAATCATCGCTTTTTTTATAATATCGGCCGCACTTCCTTGAATCGGCGTATTCATCGCTGTTCGTTCGGCAAAACTGCGCAGATTAAAATTCCGGCTCGTAATATCCGGCAAATAGCGACGGCGATGCAACAGCGTAGTCACATAACCTGTTTGTTTGGCATAGCGAACAATATCCTCCATGTATTGCTTAACTCCAGGAAAGCTTGCAAAATACCGTTCAATAAATTGCGCTGCTTCCTTTCTTGAAATATTCAAGTTTTGCGATAAACCGTAATCGCTAATACCGTATACAATGCCAAAATTAACAGCCTTTGCTTGGCGGCGCATTTGTGATGTCACTTTTTCTTCACTTACATGAAAAATATCCATGGCTGTTTTTGTATGAATATCAAGATCATTGCGAAACGCTTCAATTAAATTTTGATCATTGGCGATATGTGCAAGAACGCGCAGCTCAATTTGTGAATAATCAGCCGCAAAAATCACCCAATCCGGTTCTGATGGAATAAACGCCTGACGAATTTTTCGTCCTTCTTCCAGACGGATCGGAATATTTTGCAAGTTCGGTTCTGTCGAGCTGAGACGTCCGGTTTGGGTCAGCGCTTGGTTAAAGATGGTATGCACCTTATTTGTATCCTGATGCACTACTTTTAGTAATCCCTCTACATAAGTAGAATACAGCTTTCCAAGCTGGCGGTAATGAAGAATTTTCTCCACAATTTCATGGTAAGGAGCCAGCTTTTCTAATACATCGGCAGAAGTGGAATAGCCTGTTTTTGTTTTTTTGATAACCGGCAGCTGCAATTTTTCAAATAACACTACTCCCAGTTGTTTTGGCGAATTAATATTAAATTCTTGCCCCGCAGATTGGTAAATGTCTTGCTCGATCATCTTCAACTGCTCGTTAAGCTCTTCTCCCATATTACGCAGCCTTTGGACATCCACTTTGACCCCGGTGAATTCCATTTCTGCTAAAATGAGCGTCAACGGCAATTCGAGTTCAGTAAATAACAAATATTGCTCGTTTGCTTTGAGATCAGCAACGAATTCTCGTTTTAAGGCTCGAATCGCTACGGCTTTGCGAACGAGATGGTCAGCTAAGCTTTTTTTATCAGGGATTGCCTGTTTCGCACCTTTTCCATATACCGCTTCATCCGGCTGTACTTCTGTATATTGCTTAGTTTTAGCTACAGAAGCGACATCGTCGGTTGAATGTGAAGGATTTAAAAGGTACGAAGCAATGAGCAAATCAAAATCGATCCCTCTCATTTCAATGCCTTGCCATTTTAAAGCGACAAGCGCTCTTTTAGCATCAAATACGCTTTTCTTCTTTTTCTCATCCTCAAGCCAAGCCTTAAAAATGGGCGATGATAAGGCGACATCGGTCGGAATAAACAGGGGTTTCTTTTCACTGGCCAATGCAAAACCAAGAATCGGCGCTTTGTGATAGTTTGCTTCAAGCACCTCCACAATCAGTGCCGCTTCGTCCGTCAGCATGGTCTCGTCCACTTCCTCAACCGTTTCATAATCAATGTTCGCTAACTCTGTCTGAACATCCGGGTCTTCATTCTGTTCCAGCTTCCCTAGCAAGGAATTAAATCCAAGCTCTTTAAATAAAGCGATCACCTTATCAAGATTGTAGCCTGTATATTTCGTATCTTCTAATGTGATTTCAAGCGGAGCATCGCGCAAGATGGCGGCTAACTGCTTGCTAAGAAGCGCCAGTTCGCGATTTTCTTTGAGATTTTCTTTCAGCTTGTTCCCGCTGACCTGTTCAATGGATTCTAAAAGCCGCTCAACAGTGCCAAATTCCTTCAGCAATTTTAACGCTGTTTTTTCACCAACACCCGGCACTCCTGGAATATTGTCCGATGCATCTCCCATAAGACCTTTTAAATCCACAATTTGCGGTGGAGTAAGCCCATATTTCTCTTGAATCGTTTCTGGCGTATACGGTTCCACATCCGTAATTCCTTTGCGAGTAATCGCAACGGTTACATGCTCAGAAGCAAGTTGTGTTAAATCGCGGTCGCCTGAAATCACCTTAATTTCAAATCCTTCTTGCTCTGCTTTTGTGCAAAGCGTGCCGATAATGTCGTCTGCCTCGTAGTTATCAAGCTCGTACGAGCGAATTTGATAGGCATCTAGCAACTCACGCAAAAGCGGGAATTGCTCGGATAGCTCCGGTGGAGTTTTTTGCCTTCCACCTTTATAATCTTGAAAAGTTTCATGGCGAAAAGTGGTTTTTCCAGCATCAAAAGCGACAAGCATGTGTGTCGGCTTTTCTTCCTCCAAAATTTTCATCAGCATCATCGTAAATCCATAGACAGCATTCGTATGGATGCCTTTTTCATTATGTAAAAGCGGCAATGCGAAAAACGCACGATACGCGATGCTATTGCCGTCAATGAGTACAAGTTTTTTTCGCAAAATGAGTCCCTCCTCACCACGATCGTCCAGATTAAACATTTTGTTCGCTAGCACAACGACGCTCGGAAAAATCCTGCCGCTTGCTCTCTTCACACATTTGTGAGCCCATGGCTTTCAGATCCGCTTATAAGTCTGCGAAGCGGCGTGTTCGACCGCCAAAAAACAACACGATGTCCATATTCATCTGTTTTGTTACATCTATATAGCCAATTCCTGCTGAATCTCCTAAAAAAGACGAGCGTTTGATTCATTCCTTCTTTTTTATTTTATCATGATTAACGGCAGAATGAAAAAAAGACGAGAACATTTTTTCGTTCTCGCCTCTCAAGGGTTGGCTCCTTGGATGAAGGGGTTTTCAATATGAGTGTAGCAAATATTTATGAACACACAGTAAAGAAGCGATTAACTTTTTGTAAAATTGCATGCATCATTCCCAAACAACCATGCGCCTGTCCGTTCTCCCATATAGAATATCACTTGAACATTGAACATATAGTCCGTCCATTCAAAAGCAGCATTTCCATTTTTCTGACGATCGGAAGCAAGCCGCTGACTTGCCTAGCCTGACCAAAAGGCTGGTATAAATTTTATATCGTTCGACTGATCCTCTTCGGTCCAGATTGTATAGGCGACATACTGTCTTATTTCCTGGTCAAATCCGCATTCAACCTATATGGTTCTTTGGAAAATGCACTGTGAATGTTGTACCATGGCCGACTTTACTTTTTACTGTCATATATCCGTGATGCGCTTCCACTAAATGCTTAACGATCGCCAATCCTAACCCCGTTCCTCCTGAGTTGCGGCTTCTTGCTTTATCGACACGATAAAATCGCTCAAAAATGCGGGGAATTTCCTGCTCTTCAATCCCAATGCCTGTATCTGAAATATGGACAAGCACTTCATCATTCTGTTCCTCAATGCTCGCTTCTACTCGTCCAGACTTTTGCGTGTAAGTAAGAGCATTTGTAATCAAATTAATAAAGATTTGCTTCAGACGATCGCCGTCGCCAGTCAAATAAATTTGTTTAGCAGCATGTAAGCGCAAATCAATTTCCTTCTCCTGTGCCTTGCCGCGAAACATGACCATTAACTCTTCCAAAAGTTGTGTCATATTCACCTTCTCGAGCTGAAGCTGAAATCCTTGTTGTTCAATTTTGGATAAATCTAACAATTCCTGAACAAGGCTTTGTAGCCGTTCACTTTCATTCAGAATGATGGATAAAAAATGCTCCAGCGCCCGTTCATCTTTCATCGCCCCATCCAACAGGGTTTCCGCAAATCCTTTAATGGATGTAATAGGCGTTTTCAGCTCATGCGACACATTGGCGACAAAATCTTTTCTCATTTGCTCCAGCTTTTTGAGCTCGGTAATATCATGAAAAACAAGGACAATTCCTTTCCATTCATCATTTGTTCCAATAATGGGCGCCCCGTATACCTCAAAATGCTTTCGCTCAATATCGATTGTCAAAACAAGCTGTTTGCGCACTTTGGTTTCCTTCATAAAAATTTCGTTGACGAGTTCAATAATTTCTTGATGAGAGAAAGCTTCCGTATACAGACGATGTAAATAATCAACAGGACGAATGTGGAAAATTTCTTTATAGGATCGATTGACAAGATTAATGTAGCCGCGGCTGTCAATCAGAATCAGACCGCTGCCGACATTTTCAATCAACGTATGCAAACGGTCCGTTTGCATTTCTTGAATTTTGTTCATTTCTTGCAAATTGCGCGCCAAAATATTAATGGACTGGCTGAGCATCCCCGTTTCATCACTACGCGTTTCATAAACTCTTGCCTTATAGTTGCCGCGCGCCAATTCAAACGCCACCGTTGTCGCTGCCTCAATCGGCTTCATATAATGATCAGCGATTTTAAGACCTAGAAAAATAATCACAATTAACGCGGTTCCTAAACTGCTAATTAATACTCCCCAAATTTGTTGGTTAATTTTTTTTAGAGAGTTGACAGGAGAGCTTAAAATAACATAGCCACCATTTTTTCCGTTTTTTGAAAACGGCACGATGTAATAGTAAACATCTTGTTTTTCTTCAATAATAGAAGGATGATTTCTTTTCTTGCTGTGCAAAATATCGCGCACAATTTGTTCATGAGCGCGATCGCTAATATTAGCAAGGCGCCCCGTATCTAGCAGCGTCCGCTCTTGGTTATCGAGCACGGTAATACGAGAGGCTAACGTTTCGCTCATATCTGCCATTTGCGATCGAACCACATCGATATTTTGCCGTTCAAGCAAAAGAGCGATCATTTCTGCTTCTTTTTCAATTCGCTTGTTCATGGTCTCTAAATAAAAATCTTTAAATAGTTGACCAAGCAAAAGACCAAGACAAATCAGAACGGTTACAATCAAAGAAACAAGAGCAAATAAAAGCCGTGAACGAGGACTAGACATCCATTTTCGGCTCCTCAAGTTTATATCCTAAACCGCGAATGGTTTTAATATATACCGGTTTTTTTGTATTTTGCTCAATTTTTTCACGCAAATGGCTGATGTGTACATCAACGATGCGGGTATCGCCAGCAAAATCATAGTTCCATACAGCGCTAAGCAGCTGATCGCGCGTCAGTACCCTCCCTTTATGCTTGGCCAAATAAACGAGTAATTCAAACTCTTTCGGTGTTAACTCAAGACGCTCCCCTTGAAAATAGGCTTCATAATGTTCAGGAAGAATTTCTAAATCAGCAATACGAATTTTATGAGGATCTTCCGCTTCTTCATGCCCTTGCTGCGATGGAATTCGTCGTAAAATCGCCTTGATGCGCGCCAATACCTCGCGCGGACTAAAAGGCTTTGTCATGTAATCATCGGCTCCAAGCTCCAAGCCTAACACTTTATCGAATTCATCGTCCTTTGCCGTCAGCATTAAAATGGGAAGCATGATTTTTTGTTGGCGCAGCTGCTTGCAAACCTCGATTCCATCCATTTTCGGAAGCATTAAATCAAGAATCATTAAATCGGGTTGCTCGCGAACTGCTTTTTTCATTCCTTCTTCTCCATCATTTGCAGTAATCACTTCAAATCCTGCTTGTTCTAAATTATACTGCAAAAGCGTTACAATGGATGGCTCATCATCAACAACCAACACTTTTTTGCCCATATTTTCCTCCATAAAAAAGATCTCTTCATTATTATACCATACTATAAATCCTTTTTATGAGCCATCCTGCTTATAACGCCTATTGAATTTATCGACACCGCCTTTTATGAATCCAGTTTTATAAAAGCTAAAGCACCCTTTCACCACAAAAAAAGATTCGCTCCTCTATTTCAAGAAACGAATCGCTCAAACGACAAGCATATCATTCTCTTTTCAAAAAACCGCTTCTTTTCTAAAACAGGAAGGAATCAAAAGTTTTCCAAGAAACGGCTGTCTAACATGGAGATCGCATACGGAGGACAAACCGTCACCGTGCCCTCCAACACCTTTTCTGTTTCATCGCGAAGCGCCTCAACAGCAATGATAATCGAATGATCTTCTGCATTGACATCTTGCACTTCAAATAAAAATTGTAAATTCTCGTAATGATAAACAGGTTTCAAAAAATCAAGATAATGCTTCTTGATATGACTTCCAGGACCAGGCAAATATTTGGAGATAGCAGATGTGATCATTCCCGTCAGCATAACCGTTGGGACAATCGGTTTCTTCAGCGGTGTTTGTGAAGCATAGTCATGCTGAATATATAAAGGATTCGAATCGTCTGTTAATCCAAGATAAAGCAACAAATCTTTATCCTCGATTTTTGAATTAATCACTAACTTTTCTCCAACCGTGATTTCTGATATATTTCTCCCTAGTTTTCGTTTTTTAAGCATGATTTACACCCCTTTGTTCAGAAAGCGCTTCCAAGTTGTCGTAGAAGCAAACATTCGAGAAAAAATCCCGAATGCTTGCACGCTTCATTATTCCAATACCTTCATCACATTTTTTACAGATTCAACCGACTTGGCAAGAGCCTGTTTCTCTTCATCCGTCAGCTCTAACTCAATCACTTTCTCGATTCCATTTCCGCCTAAAATAGTTGGTACTCCCAAATAAATGCCTGCATAGCCGTATTCTCCTTCAAGATAAGCAATAGCCGGAAGCACACGGCGTTGGTCTTTGAGAATCGCTTCAACCATTTCAGCGAGAGAAGCAGCGGGAGCGTAATACGCACTGCCGTTTCCGAGCAGATTGACGATTTCACCGCCGCCTTTGCGCGTGCGCTCCACAATCGCATCTAACCGTTCTTTCGGAATGAGCGTTTCAAGCGGAATACCGCCAGCATACGAATAACGCACAAGCGGAACCATATCATCCCCATGGCCGCCTAACACAAAACCAGTAATATCTTTCACAGAAAGGTTTAATTCCTGTGCAACAAATGTGCGGAAACGTGCTGTATCAAGCACACCTGATTGGCCAATCACACGGTTTTTCGGAAAGCCAGACTCTTTGTACACGGTATATGTCATCGCATCAACAGGATTTGTCAGCACAATAATATAACAATTCGGAGAATATTTAACGATTTCCTGGGTTACAGCCTTCATGATTTTTTGATTGGTTGTAACAAGATCGTCCCGGCTCATTCCCGGTTTACGGGCAATACCTGCTGTGATGACCACGATATCGGAATCCGCTGTATCGGCGTAATCAGATGTACCGATAATGTTGGCGTCAAAGCCTAGTACAGGGCTGGATTCAAGCATATCAAGCGCTTTTCCTTTAGTCGGATTTTCCAATTGTGGAATATCCACAAGGACAACATCCCCAAGTTCTTTTTGCGCTAAAATAAATGCCGTTGTCGCCCCCGTAAACCCTGCACCAATCACAGATATTTTTTTACGTTTAACCGCCATTTGTTACCGTCTCCCCTCTATTATTCTCCCATATTACGGATCAATGCATCAGCAAACTCAGAGCACTTCACTTCTGTTGCTCCTTCCATCAGACGGGCGAAATCGTAGGTGACGACTTTCGAAGCAATTGTTTTCTCCATGGATTCAATAATCAGCTTAGCCGCTTCATTCCAGCCAAGGTGCTCAAACATCATGACGCCTGACAAAATAACAGAGGATGGATTTACTTTGTCTAATCCTGCATATTTTGGAGCCGTGCCATGAGTCGCTTCAAAGATGGCATGCCCTGTTTCATAGTTAATATTTGCACCTGGAGCAATGCCAATACCTCCTACTTGAGCTGCCAAGGCATCTGAAATATAGTCACCGTTCAAATTCATGGTTGCGACAACATCAAACTCACGTGGACGCGTTAAAATTTGTTGCAAGAAAATATCAGCAATCGCATCTTTAACGATAATTTTTCCTGCTGCTTCCGCTTCAGCCTGAGCTTTATTTGCAGCCTCTTTTCCTTCCGCTTCAACGATGCGATCATATTCCGCCCATGTAAAGACTTTATCTCCAAATTCTTGCTCTGCAAGCTCATAGCCCCAGTTTTTAAATGCGCCTTCCGTAAATTTCATAATGTTTCCTTTATGTACGAGCGTAACAGACTTGCGGCCGTGCTCGATAGCATAGTTGATGGCTGCTCGAACGAGACGTTTAGTTCCCTCCTCGGAAATCGGCTTAATACCGATACCAGATGTTTCCGGGAAGCGAATTTTACGAACGCCCATTTCATTTTGCAAAAAGTGAATCACTTTTTTCACTTCTTCAGTGCCTTTGGCATACTCAATTCCGGCATAAATATCTTCTGTATTTTCACGGAAAATAACCATATCCGTATCTTCAGGACGTTTCACTGGAGAAGGCACGCCATTGAAGTAACGGACTGGGCGCAAGCAAACAAACAAATCAAGCTCTTGACGAAGCGCGACATTCAATGAACGAATCCCTCCGCCGACAGGGGTCGTTAATGGGCCTTTAATGGCAATTATGTATTCGCGAATCACATCAAGCGTTTCTTGAGGCAGCCATTCTCCCGTTAGCTTATATGCTTTTTCGCCAGCAAGAACTTCTTTCCAAGCAATTTTCTTTTCTCCTTTATAGGCTTTTTCAACCGCAGCTTCTAGCACGCGGGAGGCTGCCGCCCAAATATCAGGGCCTGTCCCATCACCTTCAATGAAAGGGATAATCGGATTGTTTGGTACGTTTAACACACCGTTTGTGACTGTAATTTTTTCACCTTGAACCACTTGTAACAACCTCCAATGTATTAATGTGAAGGGCGAGAACATGTATAGCCATCTTCACGCCCTGTTTCCCTAAAGTTAGCCTCTTTGTTCAATCGGAACATAAACTTGTTTCGCCGGTCCAGTATACTCAGCACGCGGACGAATGAGACGGTTGTTCTCATACTGCTCTAAAATATGTGCGAGCCAACCTGACATCCGGCTTACAGCAAAAATCGGCGTGAATAAATCATGATCAATTCCTAAACAATGGTAAACCGATGCAGAATAAAAGTCAACGTTCGGCGGCAACGGTTTTGTTGAATTCATGATTTCCTCAATTTTTACCGACATTTCATACCAATGCGGCTGTCCAACAAGCTTTGTAAGCTTCTCTGACATTTTCTTCAGATGTTTAGCACGCGGATCACCTTTGCGGTAAACGCGATGGCCAAAGCCCATGATTTTTTCTTTGTTTGCTAATTTTTTCTGAACATATGGTTCCACATTCTCAACGGTGCCGATTTCTGTAAGCATTTTCATAACGGCTTCATTTGCACCGCCATGAAGCGGCCCTTTTAACGCGCCGATCGCAGCTGTAATTCCAGAATAGATGTCAGACAGCGTCGCTACACAGACTCGCGCTGTAAATGTCGATGCATTTAATTCATGATCCGCATGCAATACAAGCGCTTTATCAAATGCTTCGACAGCGGTTTCATTTGGTTCGCTGCCTGTCAACATATACAAAAAATTCGCAGCAAAGCCTAAATCAGGGCGTGGGGCCACAGGATCTAACCCTTTACGAATACGAGAAAAAGCTGTCACAATTGTCGGAATTTTTGCTTGCAAACGAATCGCTTTGCGATAATTTGCTTCCGCATCCATGATGTCAGCTTCTTCATCATATAAACCTAACAAAGAAATGGCTGTACGCAGCGCTGCCATTGGATGTACTTTCTCAATTGGATACAATTTGAAATGCTCAATAATTTCAGATGGAATGGTTGCGTTTTCTGCCAGTTGCTTCCGTAATTCTTCTAGTTGCTGCCTTGTCGGAAGCTCACGATGCCAAAGCAGATAAACAACCTCCTCAAACGTCGCATTTTCAGCCAAATCGTCAATATCGTAGCCCACATATGTTAATGTGTCATCAATAATTGAGCTGATGCTGGACGTCGTTGCGACAACCCCTTCTAGACCTCGTGTTACTGTCATATACATCTCTCCTTTTCTCTAAAAATTCCCCTTCTCCCATTGCAGTACATCATCCGAGAGCGAGCGCTTGCTCAAAATCATTGAATAAAAGTCCATAAAGAAAATGCTTACATTTTATATTGTATTCATACTGCCCTTATTCATCTGCTACGTGACAGTATGAATATCTACAAACATGTATAAATGATGAAAATAAATATAAAAGAAAAGGGCTGTTGTCTATATTATAAACAATTATCTGACTTTTGTGAATCAAAACGACTTATTCTCTATAATATTATCATAAAAAAATGATTTTCATAAATATTCTATCACCTTCATAACCATATACGCAATGCCTGCGCCAATCAGCGGACCGACAGCTACGCCGTGGAAAAGAGAGACGGCAATAATCGTGCCAAGCACAAGAGCGGCGGTCATATGCGGATCCGTGGACAACAGCGTCACTCCTCCTTTAGCTATTAAAGCAACAAATACGCCAGACAAAAGCGCGATCCAAGCAGATAGCGACTGAAGCGAAGCACCAAGCTGCTTAAATCCAATTTCCCCTGTCGCAATTGGCGCAAGCACAGCAATTGTAATCACTGTCACTCCCCAATTAATTCCTTTTGCCTGAATAACCGGCAGCCACTTTCCTTCCAATCCGATCAGCTTAATCCCCAGCAGTACACCGACTGCAATAATGAGTGAATGATTTTTGGCTATCATGCCAATAAATAATAAAATGAGTAAAAATAATACAGATTGATTCAACAAGATCCTCTTCCTTTCTATGAATAAATTGAAACCTCTCGCTTTTCATTAGCGTATATAAATTGTAATATAGTACTATACAGAAGAGTCTCATGACTTACCTTTACGCCACGCGAACGAATAGCAACAACGCAACGCCGCTATCAGCTCCATCTACGAGCCTGTGAAGCGATTTGATGTTCAGTGACTCGGCTGTGTAAAAACAACATGAGCTTCATGTCCATACGAATATGAAGTGATATCTATATAATATTTATAGAAGAATTTCGGAGGTGGAATTTTGTCCCATAACCACTTATATAGCATTCTTCGCTTTCTTTTTGTCGTTGCGGCTGCTGTACTGGGCATCACTGCTATTTATTATGCGGCAACCGTTACATATCCCTTTATTATTGCTTTTTTTATTGCATTTATGATTAACCCATTAGTCAACTACTTAGAAAAAAAAGCAAAAATGCCGAGATCTTTAGCGGTTATTTTCATATTAGTTTTATTGTTTGCTGTCTTGGCAGGATTGGTTACGTTGCTGATCGCCGAGATTGTATCGGGCACTCAATATTTAGCAGCGGTAGTGCCGACCCATTTCCAAACGTTAGTTTTCTATATTGAGGACTTTTTTGCTAGCCAAATTATCCCAATATATAAAGATTGGGCCACTTTATTCAAAAGCCTAGATGCAAGCCAACAAGATACCATTATGAACAACATTCAAGCGGTAGGCACAAAAGTGGCAACAACTGTCGGCGCATTTGTGCAAAATGTGCTGCAAAACATTCCACAGCTGATCGGCTGGCTGCCAAATGCAGCAACTGTCATTATCTTTTCATTGCTGGCTACATTTTTTATTAGTAAAGATTGGTATCGCTGGAGCGGCGCTGCTCAGCGTTTATTGCCGGCTAAAGCGCAAGCGAGCGGACGTACCGTATTTATGAATTTAAAAAAGGCGCTGTTTGGTTTTATTAAAGCACAAGCGACGCTCATTTCGATTACAACCGTCATTGTTCTAATTGGCCTCCTGATTTTACGGGTCGATTACGCGATTACCATTTCGCTTATTATCGGTATCGTTGATATTTTGCCTTATCTAGGAACAGGAATTGTCTTTGTTCCATGGATTATATACTCCGCTGTCAGCGGAGACGTTCCCTTCGCCATCGGGTTGGGCGTTTTGTATATCGTTGTACTTGTTCAACGGCAAATTATGGAACCTAAAGTTTTATCATCCTCGATTGGTCTTGATCCGCTTGCCACATTAATTGCTTTATTTGTTGGCTTTAAATTGCTCGGGTTTCTGGGCCTTATTGCGGGCCCGGTGCTCCTTGTCATTATTCGTGCTTTGCATAGTGCCAATGTATTCCGTGACATTTGGCAGTTTATTAAAGGAAAACCTAGCACATAAGATCACTGGTAGACAAAGTCCTTGTTGCCTTTGTCTATCTCTATTTTAAGCATCCGTTCCTCTCAATTAGAAGCGCTTATCAACAGTTTGAAGAGCCCTTCTTTTTGTACATAGAAGGGCTCTCTTATCTTCTTACATAAAAAAATGTTTTGGTTTCAATCAACGTTTTTAGCCAGCGGGCGATGATGGGTTTGGCCATCCTTCTTGTAGCTGGAAAAAGCAGAAGGGAGCCAATGACATCAGTCAGAAAGCCTGGTACTAATAATAAAAAGCCGCCTGCTAATACGCATATTCCATCCAACAATGCCCCGTTTGGAAGACGCCCATGCATTAGTTCCCATCTTGCTTCCTGAAGCAAAGTCAACCCTTGACGCTTCGCTAACCACACTCCACCGATGCCGGTCATCGCGATACAAGCAATCGTCAGCCAGACTCCAACTAGGTGACTGAACAGGACAAATAAAGAGATCTCAAGAGCTGGAATAAGAATAAACAGCACCACCAAGATTTTCATTTGGCTCCATCCTTCCTTGGAAAAAATAAAAACAGAGAAGATTTGGACTTCTCTGTTTTATTATAGCTTATAACACGCTTGCATGTCCTTGATAGATGGCGCCGAAACCCGGATCCACTGTGATTTCTTGACCATCTTTTAAGATAGATGTAGCATTTGCTACTCCAACAATGACCGGAATGCCAAGACTTAGTCCAACAACAGCAGCATGGCTTGTTAAACCGCCTTCTTCAGTAATAATGGCGGCCGCTTTTCCAAGCTCTTCAATCATATCAGCATCCGTGTTATATGTGACTAGGATGCCGCCCTCGACCATTTTCTCCTTTGCTTCCTCTGCCGTTTTAGCAATTACCGCTTTTCCAAAAGCTGATTTGCGGCCGATGCCTTGTCCTTTCGCAATGATGTCACCAATGACATGCACTTTCATTAAGTTGGTTGAACCCGTTTCTCCAATCGGCACGCCCGCAGTAATCACCACTAGATCACCGTGTTTAGCGATGCCGGATTTTACGGCAGCTTCCACAGCAATATCAAGCATTTCATCGGTCGAATTAACGTGCGGTGCTACTTGTGTATATACTCCCCAAACAAGCGCAAGTTTTCTTGACACAGCTTCGCTTGATGTAACAGCCATAATCGGCGCTTTTGGTCGATACTTCGAAATCATCCGTGCGGTTTGCCCGCTAACAGTCGGCGTGACAATAGCTGCCACATCCAGATTTAGAGCCGTATGAGCAACCGATTGGCCGATCGCATCCGTAATCGTCGTACCGCTCTCTTTTGTTCGCTGTACTAACAAATCACGATACTGCAACGCTTGCTCTGTGCGCAAGGCAATGCGATGCATCGTTTTTACAGCTTCGACCGGATAATGCCCTGCCGCTGTTTCTCCTGACAGCATAATCGCGTCTGTTCCGTCTAAAATGGCATTCGCGACATCGCTTGCTTCCGCTCGCGTTGGCCGCGGATTGCGCTGCATGGAGTCCAACATTTGTGTCGCAGTAATGACTGGTTTGCCAAGAGCGTTACATTTCTTGATTAGCTCTTTTTGTACAAGCGGAACCTCTTCTGCCGGAATCTCAACTCCTAAATCGCCACGAGCCACCATCAATCCGTCTGCCACTTCAAGAATTTCATCAATATTATCGACGCCCTCTTGATTTTCAATTTTGGCAATGATTTTTATATCCAGCGCATTTTGCGCCTCAAGCAATTCACGAATCTCAAGCACATCTGAAGCGCGGCGCACAAAAGAAGCAGCAATAAAGTCAATTCCTTCTTCGATGCCGAACAAAATATCTTGGCGGTCTTTATCGGTAATGCCAGGCAAATTGACGCGAACTCCTGGAACATTGACCCCTTTTTTATTTTTCAGGATGCCGCTGTTTAATACTTTCGCGACAATTTCTCGTTCCTGTTTATGAACAGCGATTACTTCAAGAGCAATTAAACCGTCATCAAGCAAAATCTTATCGCCCAAATCAACATCGTTCATGAGCCCTTCATACGTGACAGAGAATTTTTCCTCTGTTCCTAGCACTTCATCCATCGAGATGATAATTTGCGAGTTTTCTTTTAATTCAATCGCTCCATTTTTCATATTGTGCGTACGGATTTCCGGGCCTTTTGTATCAAGAAGAATCGCTACTGTTTTTCTTGTCTGCTTAGCTGCTTCACGAATATTTTTTATTCGTTGTCCGTGCTCTACATAATCTCCGTGCGAAAAATTCAAACGCGCCACATTCATTCCTGCTTCAATAAGCTCAATAAGCGTTTCAACACTTTCGCTTGCGGGACCTATCGTACAAACAATTTTCGTTTTCCGCATTTTTGCATTCTCCCTTTCATCCATCTTTATGGTAACGATACCACGCTTTCTAGATGGAAAGTTCTTTTGACAATTGGTACATTTTTGGCTCAATCGTATGCTTGTGCGATAATGCTTCGATGATATCGTGATCCACTAGCTGATTATTTTGAATGCCGACACAGCGGCCCCCTTGTCCTTCAAGCAGCAGCTCGACTGCGCGCGCTCCTAAACGGCTTGCTAATACGCGATCGAATGCGGTCGGAGAACCGCCTCTCTGTACATGTCCCAATACCGTTACACGCGTTTCAAACCCGGTCGCCTCTTGAATTTTGCTGCCGAATTCGACTCCGCTTCCGACACCTTCTGCGACAATAATAATACTATGTTTTTTCCCGCGTTCATGTCCTCGTTTTAAACGGGCGACGATATCATTCATATCATAGTCTGCTTCTGGGATTAAAATCGATTCAGCACCGCCTGCCAGCCCCGCCCAAAGAGCGATATCGCCAGCATGACGTCCCATGACTTCAATCACATATGTGCGTTCATGAGAGGTAGCTGTATCACGAATTTTGTCGATTGCATCAATCACGGTATTTAATGCTGTATCAAAACCGATTGTAAAATCCGTTCCAGGTATATCATTATCGATTGTTCCCGGCACCCCTACACATGGGTATCCGTGTTCGGTAAGCTTTTTTGCCCCTTGATAGGAACCGTCTCCGCCAATAACAACCAGCCCTTCGATTCCATGCTTTTGCAACTGTTCAATTCCTTTTAGTTGTCCCTCAAGTGTTTTAAATTCCGGGCAGCGTGCTGTATAAAGCATCGTTCCTCCGCGATGAATAATATCCCCTACATCGCCGATTTCTAGTTTCTTAATTTTTCCTTCAATGAGTCCTGCGTACCCGTGGTAAATACCAAAAACCTCTAATCCGTGATAAATGGCTTTACGCACAACTGCACGAATCGCCGCATTCATTCCTGGTGAATCGCCGCCGCTTGTTAACACACCTATTCTCTTCATTTTGCTCACCTCATGTTCATCGATCTTTCCATACCCCTTAAGATGTCCGACCTCATACATTGTATAAAATACCATGAAGAGTAGCTGAAAACAATAGAAAACTCTTAGTTTGCCCTGAATGAACCTCTCTCACCTACACGTGGTTTCGAAGGGAGAGGCTGCTCGATGGATATCGTTCAATTTTGATAGGCAAAAAGCTGTCCCAATCGATGAGACAGCTTCGTTTCTATTTTTATTTTACTTCTAAATAATCTTCTGAAAAAGCAATTTGACCGATTTGTCTAAATTTTCGATAGCGCTGTTCGACAAGAGCCAGGCCGTCTAATGGAAGGAGCTCCTGCAAAGATTGCTTCAGCACCGCATCAATCGATTGGGCTTGCTCATCTAAGTTGCGATGAGCGCCACCGCGAACTTCAGGAATAATTTCATCGATGACTCCAAGCTTTTGCAGGTCAGCAGCAGTAATCTTCATCGTTTCAGCAGCCCGTTTTGCAAGCGACGCATCCTTCCATAAAATCGCGGCGGCTCCTTCTGGAGAAATGACTGAGTACGTTGAATTCTCCAACATATGAATATGGTTGCCGACACCAAGCGCCAAAGCGCCGCCGCTTCCCCCCTCACCGATCACAATGCAAACCACCGGCACCGTCAATCCTGCCATTTCAAATAAATTTCTTGCAATTGCCTCACTCTGTCCGCGTTCTTCTGCGGCTTTTCCTGGATAGGCACCTTTTGTATCAATAAAACAAATAATCGGACGATTAAATTTTTCCGCTTGTTTCATCAGACGTAAGGCTTTGCGATATCCTTCCGGATGAGGCATCCCAAAATTGCGGCGAATGTTTTCCTTCGTATCTTTGCCGCGCTGATGACCAATTACAGTTACAGGAAGGCCATGATATTTCGCAATTCCTCCAACGATCGCTTCGTCATCGCCAAACAAGCGATCTCCATGGCATTCTAAAAAATTGGTAAACAGCCGTTCAATATAATCAAGCGTCGTTGGCCGATTCGGATGACGAGCAATTTGTACGCGATCCCATGGCGTTAAATTTGCGTATGTTTCATTTTCTAGCTTTTCAAGTCTCGCCTCGAGCTTTTCAATTTCCGCCGATAAATCTACATCGGCTGTTTGAGTGAACTCTTTTAATTCACTAATTTTCTTGCGCAATTCAATCAGCGGTTTTTCAAATTCTAATTCGCCCACCATTCGCCATCGCCTCCTGTCTGATGAATATCAAGCACATTCGCTAACGTCTCCTTTAATTCGTGCCGATGGATCACCGCATCAAGCTGTCCATGCTTAAGTAAAAATTCCGCTGTTTGAAAGTCTTCCGGCAGCTCCTCACGCACGGTTTGCTCAATGACCCGGCGGCCGGCAAATCCAATTAATGCGCCAGGCTCAGCAAAATTATAATCGCCAAGTGAAGCAAAGCTTGCCGATACTCCTCCCGTTGTTGGATGGGTCATAATCGAAATGATCAGCCCGCCGTCATCGCTAAACCGCTTTAATGCCGCGCTCGTTTTCGCCATTTGCATCAGGCTCAGCACTCCCTCTTGCATACGTGCTCCCCCGGAAGCGGTAAAAATGACAAATGGCACCTGAAGCTCCCTTGCTTTTTCGACCGCTCGCGCAATTTTTTCACCGACAACGGATCCCATACTTCCCATACGAAACGCTGAGTCCATAACAGCAATGACAAGAGGGCGTTCATTTAATGTTCCCGTTCCTGTCACAACTGCTTCGTTTAATTGCGATTTGCGGCGATCTGCCTCCAATTTTTCAAGATAATCAGGGAACTGGAGCGGATTTTCGGAAATCATTTCTGAATCGTATTCCTGAAAGCTTCCTTCATCAAGCAAGCTATCAATGCGTTCGCGCGCTGGCAGAGGATGATGGTAGCCGCAGCTCATGCAAACACGCAAATTTTTCATTAGCTCTTTTGTATACATAATTTTTTTGCATTTTGGACATTTTGTCATAATTCCTTCAGGAACGTCTTGTTTTACTTGCTCTGAAGGAACAGAAGCATATTTTTTCTTTTTTGTAAATAGCTCTTTAAGCAAAGGGTGTTCCCTCCTTTGGCAATCGGTATAATGGTGTGGCCGTATTCTCGGTCAACAATTTGAGAGCATCAGGAAGCTGTTGCTTTTCTAAAACGATGTGCATTTGCTGGTAAAAAGCAAGCGGAAACAATCGTGTATCATGATGAAGCTGGAAAAAATCGCTTAGAACTCGCCAAATCCGTTCAAGCAAATAATTATTTCCTACTTGAAATACCCACTGAAAAAATGTTTCATAGTCAATGGAATGTTGATCAATCATCGCTTTAAGCTCATTCAGCTGTTCTTTCGTCCTGCGCTCACATGCTAGCGTCAAGCCAAGCTGTTCGATCAGCTGCTTTGTTTCCACGAGGTCAGCATTGGCTTTTTTTTCTTGTAAAATAAACATGCCTAGCAATTGAATGAACTGATGCTCACCAAATTTCTTTAAATAGGTTCCTTCTCCGCGTCTCGTTTCAATAAGCCCAAGAAATTCAAGGGAGCGGAGCGCTTCCCTTACAGAGGAACGCCCCACCTTCAGCCTTTCGGACAATTCCCGCTCAGAAGGAATTTTATCTCCTGCGACAAGCCCGTCTTCTTCAATAATATGATAAATACTTTGCAAAATTTCAACGTATACTTTTTCCGTCATCCTTTCATGATCACTCGCCTACATCATCGCTGCATTTGTCTTGTTTTACTCTCCATTCCTTCAGAACTCATACGAATGCGGGCAGCTCCTGTCTTCACCGCTGGCTTAGCTGCAACAACCGATGCGACCCGCGGATCAACTGGTACGCCATTCATCTTCTGAAACAAGTGAAGCGGCTGCTTCCACAGCAGCGATTTTCATTTTTTCATTCATTTATCGCGCCGAACCTCTAAAGCACCTCGGAAGATGCCTGGAAACGCCAGAACATGATCGACTTGATTCGGATCATCTGATCATCCTGTTCCAACGACAACAGCTCCTGCTTGAAGTGCTTCTTCCGGCATCATTTCCAGAACCGGATTGGCCATTGCAAAAATCATTGGCCGGCCGTTCAGCGAACGAATCATTTCCGCTATCCAAGCTCCTGCTATCATTTCTCGCTTTCCTTCATGCGCTTTATGAATATATAAGGCCTCTTTACGCAAAGACACATACATTCATTCCTTATAATTATGAAACGGCCATAACTGGTCTGACCACCTAACGTTTATACAATATAATAAAATGAAGCATTAGTAAAGAAAACATTATTTTAGCACAACATATGTGCCTCCTAACAATGCTTTTAATTCTGCTAGGCAGTCAGCAGAAGCGTTCACTTGGTATTCGTCAGACAGCTTCACCGTTTTGCGCTCTTTTTCATAATAGAGAACGACAGGTACATAACCGTGATGATGCTCCAAAATCGTTTTGAGCTTTGCCATTTTTCCGCTGTGAATATGATCAGGGCAAATTTTTAAATAAAGCGTTGGCTTGTCCAGCTCATCGAGCGGAATCACCTTTTTGATAATGAAATGAATCGCCGCTTGCCGGACTTCTATTTTTCCTTCCAGCAACAAAATCTCGCCTTTTTTTAAGGAAGAATGATAGCGATGATACACTTCAGGAAAAGCAATAGCGGACAATTCGCCGCTTTCATCGCTTACTGTCAAAAACGACATTTCTTCGCCTTTTTTGGTTCTCGTCTTGCGCTCCAAAAGAATATAGGCGCCAATCCGTAAATAGGAGCCGTTTTGCTCTTTTTTGATCGAACTGACCGGCACTGCTCCTGCCGCTTGAAATTGATCAAGATGCGCTAAAACGGGATGAGGCGAGACATACACACCAAGCAAATCCTTTTCATATTGAAGCTTTTCGTCAAAAGAAAACGGAGAGGCTTCTACATATTTTGGTTTAAAAGATAGTCCGGCTATGTTTGATTGATCGCTTTCATCATACTCATAATATGGTCCCATCAGTTCAGCATGCTCCATCGCTACTTCGACACTTGCCAGCAATGTTGCACGCTCAATGCCAAATTCATCAAAACAACCTGCCAATATGAGAGATTCGATCATTTTCCGATTCACCGTTTTTTTGGATAGGCGAAGACAAAAATCGAATAAATCGGAAAACGGACGTTTTTTTCTTTCTTGAATAATCGCGTTGACCGCTTGAGCACCAACATGCTTAATCGCTGCAAGACTATAACGGATTGATCCGTTTTCAATGGAAAATGAATAATAGCTTCGATTAATCGAAGGCGGAAGCAGCACAATCTTCCGTTGTCTCATCTCTTGTATGCATGAGCTCACTTTTTCTTCGTCTCCAATGGAAACAGTCAATAAAGCCGCATAAAAATATAGCGGATAATGCGCTTTTAAATAGGCCAATTGATAGGAAATCATACTGTAAGCAACCGCATGGCTTCGGTTAAATCCATAATTGGCAAAGCGGACAATCAAATCGTATAGTTCATGAGCAAGCGTTTTGTCATATCCTTTCTCCATACATCCTTTGACAAAGCGGGATCGCTCTTGATCAAGAATCTCCTTGTTCTTTTTCCCTATCGCTCGCCGCAATAAATCAGCTTGACCTAATGAAAAGCCAGCCATTTTTGCTGCTATTTGCATAATCTGCTCTTGATAAATCAAGACCCCGTATGTTGACTGTAAAATAGGTGCAAGGTCCGGATGAAGAAAGACAGCGGCTTCATGCCCATGCTTTCTTTTGATATATATTGGAATAAAGTCTATCGGTCCCGGACGATATAAAGCATTGACGGCGACAATATCCTCAAATTGCGACGGTCTTAGCTGCTTCAGTACGTTTTTGATCCCTTCTGATTCCAATTGAAAAATTCCTGTTGTATCTCCTCTGCTTAGCAAGGCAAACGTTCGTTCATCGTGGAGCGGAACATTTTGTACATCAACAAATTTCCCTGTTTTTTGATAAATCAGCTTGCACACATTGCTAATGAAGGTTAAAGTGCGCAGGCCAAGAAAATCCATTTTCAACAAACCAAGCTGTTCTAATACGTCCATTGGATATTGAGTTAAGTAAATGTCGACATGTCCTTGCTGCAACGGTACGATGTCCGACAGCGGCTGTTCGCTTATCACCACCCCGGCCGCATGAGTGGATGAATGCCTTGGAAGCCCTTCCAATCGCAATGCTGTAGCAAAGACTTTTCGCAGCTCTGGCGATGTCTGAACAGCTTTTTTTAACAAAGGGACCTGGTCATATGCTTCTTGCAGTGTGATCCCCATTTTGTTAGGGATATGCTTTGCGATTTGCTCTATTTCTTCCGGACGCACTCCCATGGCCTTAGCGACATCGCGAATAGCGGCTCGCGCTCCAAATGTACCAAATGTAATAATTTGAGCAACATGTTGCGTTCCGTATTTGCGTGCCACATACTGAATCACTTCATCGCGCCGCTCATCTGGAAAATCGATATCAATATCAGGAAGAGAAACGCGCTCAGGATTCAAAAAACGCTCAAATAATAAACCATACTGAACAGGGTCGACATGGGTAATATACAGAGTAAAGGCCACAAGCGATCCCGCAGCTGAACCGCGTCCCGGTCCCATTGTGATTCCTTGTTCTCGCGCAAAGCTGATAAAATCAGCGACAATTAAAAAATAATCGCTAAAATTCATCTCCTCAATCGTTTTTAACTCATAACGAAGGCGCTCAAGATATTCCGATGATGGAGACGGGATGCGTTCATATAATCCTTTCAAACAAAGACGCTCCAAATGCTGATGAACATTTTCGTTTGCTGGTACAGGATATTTAGGAAGCCGCAATCTGCCTAATTCAATGTCAACTTGGCACAGGGAAGCAATTTTTTCTGTATTGCTTACTGCTTCAGGTAAATCAGCAAACAGGCTCGCCATTTCATCGGTTGATTTTAAATAGTATTCGTCACTTCCAAGCGTTCTCCTTCCTTCATCATGAAGTTTCATCCCCTGCTGAATTGCAAGCAAGCAATCGTGAACGAAAGCATCTTCCTTCTCGATGTAACGCACATCGTTGGTAGCAACAAGCGGCGTATTCGTTGCCTTGCTCAGCTGTACAAGCTCATGCTGCCATTTTTCTTCCACACCATGCCGTTGAACCGCCAGATAAAAAGCATCATCTCCAAATAGTTGTTTATATGAGGCCATACACTTGATCGCTTTTTCGAACTCATTTCTTCTCACTAATGACTCAACATAACCATCCCTTCCTGGAGAAATGGCGATCAGCTCATTGCTATAACGCTGAAGCCGTTCTTCTGGGATTCCATCAGGTTCACTTGTTTGAATGATGCTGCTAATTTTCATTAAATGGCGATAACCTATATTGTTTTTTGCTAAAAGCACCAGCGGATACGCTTCCCTCTCTCCCACTTTAATATGTGTAATCATACCGATGATCGGTTTAATCTGATATTTTTGGCATTCTTGATAGAAAGTCACCGCCCCGTATAGTACGTTTTCATCTGTTAAAGCTAACGACCTAAAACCCAGTTCACTCGCTTTTTTCACTAAATCATGAATTTTTACTGCACTCTTTAACAAGCTATAGCCGCTCCGTACATGAAGGTGGACAAACGACAATGCTCCTCCCTCCTTTTCCTTCATTATAGTCGACAAAACTTTGGCAACGCAAAACATACTTATATCTGTTCGTCCATATATATGTTTAAAGAAAGGAATGAGGCGATGATGGGAACGAAACTTGCGTTTTTACCGGCGTTTATTCAAAGCTACTTTATTGCTCTTGGAGTTCTTTTAGGAGGAGCAGGCATTGGCGGAATCGGGGCATTTCTGATGGGACAGCCACCGCTGACGTCCATGTATCGTTTTGCGATGGATTTAAAAATTTGGGCGGTCGTAGCCGCAATTGGCGGGACATTTGACACGTTTTATACAGTCGAGCGCGGCTTATTTTCAGGAGAAACACGTGACATTGTCAAGCAGTTTCTGCTCATTATTTCCGCGATCGGTGGCGCACAAACAGGTGTTACCATTATTACATGGCTGACACAGGAGCATATTTCTTCATGAGAATTCCTCCATACTATCGCGACAAAACTTGGCAGCGTTTTTTTGCCGGCGCCGCGATCGGTGCGGTCCTAAGCTGGTTCATATTTTTACATTTATTTGGTGTATTGCAAGAAAAGCAGGTGCGCCAGATCACTGAACTTCAAGACAAAATTGCTGATTTAAACAGCGATATTCAAATTTGGCAGGAAGACTATATTAAACTAAACAAACTGAACAAAAAAAAGTTGACCGTCCAAGAAATTCGCATCCAGCTTGTCAACGCAAATGAGTATAAACTCGATTCCTATATGAAATTTCATATTGAAGAAAGCGTCAAAGAAGATGTATCCCACCTAGTCGCCAAAGATATCGAAACCGTCTATCAAAGCAAGGATTTATTAAAAAAGACGATTGAAAACAAAACCTATACCATCAATGAGCAAACGTATCGACTTGAAATAACGGAGCTGTTTTTATTCACTACATTATCAATTGAATTAAAGCTAAAGCCCGTTCACCGCTAGCAGGATATCATCGAGAATGACCATATAAAAATAGGATGAAGGGGATTTCAAAAAAGATGATATCTTTTCACTAGTGTTGATGATCCATTATTTTACTAAAAATATGGAATGATTGAGCTAGACACACGCTTTTCTGCATGTCCAGTCGGCAAGCGAGTGGCTTGCCGACTACGGCAGAAAAGTAAGGAATCAAGCAATGTCGATTGATTTTTATTGGATCATCAACACGCTTGACATATTTTTTAAACAAAAATTACGTTTGGTTGTATTTGGTCATTTTCCTTAATAGCAGTACTTGCAACATCGATCTATCAAAACAGCAACATAAATATAAATGGAAACCAAAAAATCTTTCAACAAACAGAAAGAAGTCACCGAACAACGAACAAGTGATAACTGCTGGATTATAGCCGGGGACAAAATCTCCGACCACATAAAAAACGGACCTTCTCTAGATCGGTTTGAGTTATTAATGGGCTTGGCACGCCAATTCTAAATCAGCAATCACCCGATCCGCATCCTCCCAAGAATAAATCGACGCACCTGCAGCGAAAGGATGTCCGCCGCCCCCGTATTTTTTTGCTACTTCATTGACAATCGTTCCTTTTGAACGGAGGCGAACACGAATTTCTTTGTCCTCCTCAATAAAAAAGACCCATGCCTGTATTCCATCAACGTTGCCAAGAAGACTTACAAGCTGCGACGCTTCGGACGGAGAAGCGTTATATTTTCCAAGCAGTTCTTTTGTCATTTTTACAAACGCGACTCCGCTTGGAGAAAGCTGAAAATTTTGTAGCACATATCCGCTTAAATGAGCAATATTCACTTTTGTGCGATATAGCTCATCATATAGATCGGTCAATGAAAAGCCGTATTCAACTAGTTCGCTTGCATATTGGAATGTTTTAGAGCTTGTTCTTGAAAAAAGAAAACGTCCCGTGTCCCCGACAATCCCAGCGTAAATCAAACGAGCTGCTTCTTTCGTCATGACCAAGCCTTTCTCTTTGCCTGCTAAGTAAAACTCATAAATCATTTCACTTGTCGAGCTGGCGTTCGTATCGACCCACAATAAATCTCCGTACGGATCTTCGTTCGGATGATGATCAATTTTAATCAGTTTTTTTCCTAACCGATAGCGCCCATCACAGATCCGCTCCTGGTTCGCCGTGTCACATACAATCACAAGCGCGTTTTTATATACATGATCATCGATTTGATCCAACCGTCTTAAAAAATTAAGCGATTCTTCTTCTCTTCCTACTGTATAAACATTTTTTTGTGGAAATGAGGCCTTCAGAATTTCCGCCAATCCTCCTTGGGAGCCGTATGCATCTGGATCAGGACGGACGTGGCGGTGAATAATGATCGTTTCAAATTGCTGAATCACCTGTAAAATTTCCAATGCCTTCTCGTTCATATTCGTTCCCTCTTTTACGATAGTTTTCTTTCATTATAAGGGAAAAACATGTACAATGGTAGAGAAACAAAAGATGGAGGGGTGCGTTCATGCCTGCACTAGTCATTCTCATCATTTTTTCTCTTTCCTTCTACGCCTATTATAAAATGAAATATTTTCGTAGCCAGCGCCCGCTCGAACGGCGATGGCTTTCTGCAAAATCAAGCATAGCTCTCGGCCTATTTGTCTTTTTCTTCGGCATCAACCAATTCTTTTTACATTCTTCAACCGTCACCTATATTGTCGGAATCATTTTTTTATTGGTGGGTGGCGGAAGCGCATGGGCTGGATATCGGTCCTATAAGCATTATTTGCCGCTGGTGATAGAAGAGGCACAGGGAACAGCTAAAAACGGGGGATCATGATCCCCCGTCCATAAAAACTACCTGTCCATTAACTGGCACATCATTAATGCTTTTCCTACAACCACTCCGTCATGATATACTTCAACATCAACCTTTCCGAATTTCCGTCCAATTTCTAGCAGCCTTGCTTTAATATCAATAATACTGTCAATTTGCACTGGTTTAATAAAATAAATCGTAATATTTTCGATCACTAAATCTCCGCGTTTATATAGCCGCAATACCCGCGTCGCCGCTTCCGTCACAATCGTTGTAAACACTCCATAAGACAACGTTCCTAAATAGTTCGTCATTTGCGGCGTTACCGTGCATTGAAAGACATTTTCTGTTTTCGATTGCTGCTCTGCTTCTTGAAATTGGCCTGTAATGAGATCATCGATCGTTTCCCCGACTTGCGGCTGTCGCTGAATCATTTGCAGCGCCTTTAATACGTCCTGCCTGCTTATAATTCCCTGAAGACGATTATGGTCATCGACAACCGGCAACAATTCAATGCCTTCCCATACCATAATATGTGAAGCAAAGGCAACCGACGTTTTTCCGTTTACAGTAATCGGATATTTCGTCATGACTTTTTCAATCGGCAGCGTCCGTTCACAGTCTAATACATCTTTTGATGTCACCATTCCTTGCACTTTTAAATGATGGTCAACGACAGGAAAGCGGCTGTGCTTCGTTTCGCGATTGAGCTGATACCACTTTTCGACTATATCAGTGGTTTCTAAATATACCGTTTTTTCGAAAGGAATTAAAATATCTTCAACAAGAACGATTTCTTTTTTAATGAGCTGATCGTAAATCGCACGATTGATCATCGTCGCAACTGTAAACGTATCATAGCTTGTCGATATAATGGGCAGCTGCAGCTCGTCCGCCAGTTTTTTGACATAATCATCTGTATCAAAGCCTCCGGTAATCAACACGGCCGCACCTGCTTCTAGCGCAAGTTGATGCGCCTTCGTCCTGTTTCCGACAATTAATAAATCTCCTGCTCCTGTATAACGCATCATCGCTTCAAGTTTCATTGCACCAATGACAAAGCGGTTGAGCGTTTTATACAGACCTTCACGTCCTCCTAGCACTTGTCCATCCACAATATTGACAACTTCCGCGTAAGTGAGCTTCTCAATATTTTCTTTCTTTTTTCTCTCGATTCGAATCGTTCCAACACGCTCAATCGTGCTGACATACCCTTTATTTTCCGCATCCTTAATCGCCCGGTAAGCCGTTCCTTCGCTTACCCCCATTTCTTTCGCAATTTGCCGAACAGAAATTTTTTCTCCTACCGGCAAGCTATCAATATATTGCAAAATTTGCTCATGTTTTGTCGCCAAATGTCTTCACCCTTTGTGCCAAAGTCTATTTTTATTATAAAGGTGAATGAAGCGCGATTCAATGAAGGGCTAGCCACATGATTCGCAAACAAAAAAGGAGCTTGGATAAAAGCCCCTTTTTTGCTATAATTCCATACTTTCTCCTGGTTGTAATACTTTTCCCACGCCCTCTTTGAGCAGCGAAACAAACTGGTGCGGATTTTGCTCAATGACCGGGAATGTGTTGTAATGAATCGGTACAACGGTTTTGGCACGCAGCCAGTCCGCTGCCAACGCCGCATCCTCTGGTCCCATTGTAAAATTGTCGCCAATCGGCAAAAAGGCCACATCGATTTCATTTCGCTCGCCAATCAGCTTCATATCCGAAAACAGCGCCGTATCTCCCGCGTGATAAATCGTTTTTCCTTCCGCATAGAATAAAATCCCGCACGGCATTCCCGTATAAATGATTTGCTTGTTTTCGTCAATATAACTGGAACCATGGAAGGCTTGGGTTAATTTGACTTTTCCAAATTCAAATTGGTGCGCTCCGCCAATATGCATCGGATGCGCATTGACACCTTGCCAGCTTAAATACGTAGCCAATTCAAATGGAGCCACTACCAGCGCATTGTTGCGAAGCGCAAGCGGAATCGTATCGCCTACATGATCACTATGCCCATGTGTCAGCAAAATCACATCTACCTTTACGTCGTCAGCATTCAGATCCGTCGCCCCATTTCCTGTAATAAACGGATCAATGAAAATCGTCTTTCCGTTCGTTTCAATTTTGACAACTGAATGTCCATGATACGTAAGCTTCAATTTGATCTGCTCCTTTCCTATGTACAAGGTCTTTCATTGATATATTTCGCAAAAACTTTTATATTTCCTTCTTCATGTAGCGAATGAACACCTAGCAGGCAAACGGATGGGCCCACAGGTGTTCTTAAGAAGCAGAAAAGCTAGTACGTATTGCTAGATAAAATCCATTCATTCATGGTCCTTATACTATTAGAACGGACGGCAGCTGCTTTGGCAAAGTCATAGACTCGCTTAAGAATCATGCATAATCGTTTACATCCGGCAAAATTACTGGTACTCTCAAATATAGAGTCTGCTCATGAGCATCAATCATCCACTATTTTAACGCAAACGCTTTCTTCGTGCTTTTTAGAACAAGAAAATCAACGAAGTATTTGCTTGCGATAAACCTCTTGTTCAAAATGCTGAGTCATTGATGGGCACCTCGTCAATGAAAGCGACAGATGGATTGATGTTTATCAATATAGAAATAAAAGGAAGTGAACATAATGAACCAACGACTTCAATCGCTTTCACACTGGATGCAGCAAGAGCAGCTTTCCTTCGCCCTTATTACATCCACCGCTAATGTCTTTTACTTAAGCGGATTTTACAGTGAACCGCATGAACGGCTTTTAGCGCTGCTCGTCTTCCCAAATGATGAGCCCGTTCTCATCTGTCCACAAATGGAAGTGGCTCAAGCTAAACGCTCCGGTTGGGCTTATTCTATTATCGGCTACAGCGATATTGAAAATCCTTGGGAGCACATTTATACGCATATGAACAAAAGATCTGTGACCGTTGAAAATGTCGCGATTGAAAAAACACACCTATCTCTTGAACGATATGAACAGCTATGTACCTATTTTTCCGTGCGCTCAACCGTTAATGTAGAGGAAAAATTGCGACAGCTGCGCATGATTAAAGATGAACAAGAAATCGCGATTTTACGGCAAGCAGCTTCTCTCGCTGATTATGGCGTGGAAGTCGGCGTAAAAGCGATTGCTGAAGGCAAAACAGAATTAGAAGTGATTGCCGCCATTGAGTACGAATTGAAGAAAAAGGGCGTTCGCCAAATGTCGTTTGCAACGATGGTATTGACGGGGGCCAAAACGGCTGATCCTCATGGCACCCCAGGCTTAGCCTCTATTCAAAAAGGAGATTTTGTCTTATTCGATTTAGGCGTTATTTTAGATGGATATTGTTCAGATATTACGCGAACCGTTATGTTTGGCCAACCAAACGATGAGCAAAAGCAAATTTATCATACCGTCTTAAACGCCCAGCTCGCTGCTATTGCGGCATCAAAGCCAGGAACAGAGATTGGTGCGGTGGACAAAGCGGCAAGACAGTTGATTGAGCAAGCTGGTTACGGTTCTTATTTTACTCATCGCGTCGGGCACGGATTAGGCATTGAAGTTCATGAATATCCTTCGATGAATGCAACCAATACGATGCCGCTCGAGCCGGGGATGGTCTTTACAATTGAACCGGGCATTTACATTCCGGACATCGGCGGTGTGCGTATCGAAGATGATATCTTGATTACTGAAAACGGCGCAGAGATTTTAACAAATTATCCAAAAGAATTCATCCTATTATAAAAACAAGCGGCGTTCTCCAAAGTGAACGCCGCTTGTTTTCACATTGACTCTAACAAAGGTTTGGCATCTTGAAATGAGAGGTTATGCGCCCTTGCTACAGCTTCATATGTCACATAACCGTTCAATGTATTCATGCCTTTTAACAGCGCTGGATGATCAAGACATGCTTGACGATACCCTTTATTGGCAATTTGCAGCGCATACGGCACGGTGACATTTGTCAGGGCAAAGGTGGACGTGCGTGGAACAGCCCCTGGCATATTAGCAACCGCATAATGAACAACGCCATGCTTCGTATAAGTTGGATCACTATGGGTCGTGACACGATCGGTTGTTTCAAAAATTCCACCCTGATCAATGGCAATATCAACGACAACCGAGCCGGGAGACATGGTACGAATCATCTCTTCGGTCACTAGCTTTGGCGCTTTTGCTCCTGGGATGAGTACCGCTCCAATCACTAAGTCCGAGTCTTGAACCGATGCAGCAATATTATACATATTTGACATCAGCGTCGTAACGTGGTCGCCAAATAAATCATCAAGCTGTCTCAGGCGCTCCGGATTCACATCAATAATCGTGACTTCTGCGCCGAGTCCCACTGCCATTTTGGCTGCATTCGTTCCAGCCACGCCTCCTCCAATAATCGTCACCTTTCCTCGTTTGACTCCCGGCACACTTCCTAATAAGATTCCCTTTCCACCATGCGGCTTTTCTAAAAATTGCGCACCAATTTGCACCGACATTCGGCCAGCCACTTCACTCATCGGCGTCAACAGCGGTAAGGAGCCATTAGCAAGCTGTACGGTTTCATAGGCAACCCCGACTACTTTGTGATCAATAAGAGCTTTCGTTAATTCAGACTCTGCTGCCAAATGGAGATATGTAAATAAAATTAAGTTTTCTCGAAAATATTGATATTCCTGGGGAAGCGGCTCTTTTACCTTCATCACCATTTCTGCCGCCCAAGCATCTTGAGCCGTTTTAACAATCGTAGCTCCCGCTTTTTCATATTCCTCATCTAAAAATCCTGACCCTTCTCCAGCGCCTGCTTCTACATACACCTCATGCCCCGCTTGAACGAGCGTCATCACTCCAGCTGGGGTCATCGCCACACGATTCTCATTGTTTTTAATTTCCTTCGGCACACCTATTTTCATCATCAACCGTCCTCCTCCATTACGAGCGCTGTCGTAATTTTTTCTTAAAAAAACCGCACCAAGAAAGTATTTCCATCTGTACTATATATAGAATGGAATGAACGCTGGAAAATTATTCACATTAACGATACCGATGAATGACATCCATTCCTCCTGTCACTTCAATAATGGAGCCTGTAATCATATCCGAATCTTCTTCACATAAAAATGCAATCATCCGGGCTATATCTTCTCCCGTTCCTGAACGCCCTATAGGCGTCATCTCATCTCTTTGCTTTCTTGATTCCGCAATGGTCGCCTCTTTCATATCCCCTAATATGTTCCCAGGACAAATCATATTGGCTGTAATTCCATATTCCGCTTCCTCTACCGCAATCGTTTTGGTTAAGGAAACAAGTCCAACTTTCGCGGCACTAAATGCAGAACGGTGAAGCCAGCCTGGTGCATTTGCTGCTCCTTGAAAGCCGTACGTAATAATGCGGCCAAATCCTTGGTTTCTCATAATTGGAATCGTTTTTTTAAACAAATGAAAAACGGCGCTCAAATTTCCTTCGATCATCTCATACCATTCTGCTTCACTATAATCTGCTAGCTTTTTTCGTTCGAAAATATAAGGCCCGGCATTATTAATTAAAAAATCGATACGGCCGAATTTCGCTAGCGCTTGAGCAACCAAATGATGTAAATCTTCTTTTTTTGTAACATCCCCCTTCACGAATTGCAGCCGTTCAGAAACATGAGCATATTTTTGTTGAAGTGAATGGACGGCAGCTTCATCGCTTCGGTAGTTTACGGTTACCGAGTATCCTTTTTCAAGCAGCACCTCCGTCACCTTTCGTCCCAATCCTTTTGCACCAGCTGTTATGAGGGCATGTCGCACTCGAAAAACTCCTCCCCATAAACAAGTATCTAATTTTACTTTACTACAATCCCAAAAGAAAAAACATCCATTATACTTATCATACCATGAAACACACCCAGCATCAGGCGACAGACAAAATCAAAATTGATTTTGTCTACCATTATTGCGTTCAGTGATTTTGATTTTTTCCTATCAGGCTCAGGCTGCTCAAAAATGCTTGGTAGACAAAGAGCGGAGCCAAGCGAAGACGCGAATGGAACAAAAGAAGTTCATGAGCGGGACAAGCGAGGCCGGTGACGCAGGATAAAAGCGTTTGCCAACAATCTAAAGCCATCATGGCGTATATACGCCATGATGGCTTTTATCATTCTCCTATCTCTCTTTGTGGTTGATAATGCGGTTGCTCTTGTTCAATGCCATCACTATGATAAGCAGACATGATTTGTTCGCTAATTTCTTGCGCTACCTCTTCATCATCGTATAAATTCCATTCATTGTTCTTCTTTTTATCCTCCATGCCTGTCACTCCTTTTTCATAAAATTGTTATGACAGCTCTAGTTTTCCTAGTTTTCTATATGATATACTTCAATTAGAACTAACATTTCTATCCAAAAGGGGAGTGGGGAAACATGACAATGACGTATAAAACGATTGTTGTCGCTGTAGATGGCTCTCAGGAAGCTGAATGGGCGTTTAAAAAAGCGATCCAAATCGCCAAACGCAACGAAGCATCCTTGATTTTAACCCACATTATTGATATTCGCGCATTTGCTGCCGTTGAAGCACATAGCCAATCAGTAGTGGAGCGTTCTGAGCAATATGCAAAGGAACTGCTAGAAAACTATAAGCAGCAAGCTCTAGAAGCTGGAATTGAACATGTCATTGTCGACATTGAATTCGGTTCTCCAAAAATAAAAATCGCCAAAGACATCGCTCCAAAACACAAAGCAGACTTAATCATCTGCGGTGCCACAGGATTAAATGCTGTCGAGCGTTTATTGATTGGAAGTGTTTCCGAGCATATTACTCGCTATGCCAAGTGCGATGTGTTAGTTGTCAGAACGGAAAAAGAGCTTGGGGAAGTATAAAATAGTCCGTAGTGTTATATAGAGATTCGGGTTGAAAAATCGACATAAAGAGGAAGCGACGGGGCTTTTGCTGAAAAATCCATCTGTATTTGTATAGCTGCGACCGGCTTCTCCAACATTGCTCCTTAAGTAAACAGATGATGAGTCGATTTCGACAGCAGGTCACACTTTGACATGACGCAAGCTGATCGAATCAATGATTTATGAAAAAAGATGATAGGCAAAAATCAACTTTGTCCATCATTTCCTTTTGATTTGTTATCCCATTTATCAACACTCCAAGACCGATCCACCTTTTGTGGATCGGTCTTGTTTATTCGTATCGCTTTTTTTCACTCAACCGTTTTTTCGCGTTGGCCACTGCTTTGCGCACTTCGGCAAACCCCGTCCCTCCAGCGCTGTTGCGCCGATCCACCGCCGTGTACGGATTCAGCGCCTCGTAAATATCAGATTCAAACAAAGGTGAAGCTTTTTGATACACCTCAAGCGGCAAGTCAGCTAAAAATATTCCTTTTTCAATGCATGTTAAAACAAGCTTTCCTACAATTTCATGCGCTTCGCGGAAAGGTACTCCTTTTGCCGCCAAATAGTCAGCAAGCTCTGTCGCGTTTGAAAAATCTTGCTTCGTCGCCGCTTCCATAGCCGCCACATTCACCTTCATCGTTTCAATCATACCGGCAAAAATTTTTAATGAGCCCATAACGGTTTTGACCGTATCAAACATTCCTTCTTTATCCTCTTGCATATCTTTATTATAAGCAAGCGGTGTCCCTTTCATGACCGTTAGCAATCCAAACAAGTTGCCATATACCCGCCCCACTTTTCCGCGTATGAGCTCTGCCATATCGGGATTTTTCTTCTGCGGCATAATGCTGCTTCCTGTGGCAAATGCATCATCCATCTCGACGAATCGAAACTCTTGGCTCGACCAAAGAATCAATTCCTCACAAAAACGCGATAGATGCATCATCAACATCGAACTGTTGCTTAAAAATTCAATAATAAAATCTCGATCGCTCACCGCATCGATGCTATTTTCATATATTCCATCAAACCCCAGCAATTCAGCGGCATACTCGCGATCAATGGGAAAAGTCGTTCCGGCCAACGCTCCCGCTCCAAGAGGCGACTTATTAATGCGTTTTAAAGATTCAGCAAAACGCTCATAGTCGCGCTCAAGCATCCAAAAATAAGCAAGCAAGTGATGAGCAAATGAAACTGGCTGCGCCCGCTGTAAATGTGTGTATCCTGGAATTAATGTTTCAATATGTTGCTCTGCTTTTTCAACAAGCACCTTTTGCAACTCTTTCATCAGATCCATCATTTCTGTAACACGTTTACGCAAATAGAGATGCATATCCGTTGCGACTTGATCGTTGCGGCTTCGTCCAGTATGCAATTTTCCGCCCACATGACCAATTTCATCCATCAGCATCTTCTCGATATTCAAATGAATATCCTCATATGCAACAGAAAACTCCAGCTGACCCTGTTTTGCTTTTTCTAAAAGCGCAAGCAAACCAGCCTTGATGATCTCGACATCATCATTGGGCAAAATGCCGCATTTCCCAAGCATCGTCACATGTGCAATGCTTCCTTCAATATCTTCTTCAACGAGCTGTTGATCAAAAGGGATCGACGCACCGAACTCGTCGACCCACTCTTCTGCTGTTTTTGTAAATCGTCCGCCCCAAAGCTTTTTCACACATTCACCTTCTTTTTGCTGTTCACGATGCTGTGTACTTTCGTTGGCAAGCCAAATAGGGAGATAAAGCCGACAGCTGCTTGATGATCAAATTCATCTTCCGCTGTGTATGTCGCCAGCTTTTCATCATATAGCGAAAACTCCGATTTTCGCCCTTCAATGATGGCATGACCTTTAAACAATTTGACGCGCACAATTCCTGTGACATTTTTCTGCGTTTCATTTAAAAATGCAACAAGCGCATCTTTCAGCGGTGAAAACCACAAGCCGTTATAGATGATTTCCGCTAATTTCTGCTCAATTAACGGTTTAAAATGAGCGACCTCCTTCACAAGGGTTAAATCCTCTAATTCTTTATGCGCCTTAATAAGCGTCATCGCGCCAGGGCATTCATAGACTTCACGTGACTTGATGCCGACAAGGCGGTTTTCAACATGATCAATCCGTCCAACTCCATGCTTACCAGCCAACGCATTAAGCTCCAAGATCAATTGAGCAAGCGAATAATGCTTTCCGTTTAGCGTTTTTGGAACTCCTTGCTCAAAGCCGATCTCGATGATCTCTGGAACATCTGGCGTATCCTCTAATGCCGCTGTTAACTCATAAGCTTCCTCTGGCGGAGCGGCCCAAGGATCTTCGAGAATACCGCATTCATTGCTTCTTCCCCATAAGTTTTGGTCAATAGAAAACGGGCTATCTAAATCAATTGGAATCGGAATACCGTGCTTTTTCGCATATTCAATCTCTTCTTCGCGTGACCAGCTCCATTCCCGAACAGGAGCCACTACTTCCAAGTTCGGGTTCAGCGCCTTAATCGACACTTCAAAACGAACTTGGTCATTTCCTTTTCCTGTGCAGCCGTGAGCAACCGCTACCGCACCTTCCAACTCGGCAATTTCAACTAGCTTTTTTGCGATTAATGGACGCGACAGAGCAGAGACAAGCGGATATTTTCCTTCATAAAGCGTATGAGCCTGCAACGCTACGAGCGCGTACTCGTTGGCAAATTCCTCCTTCGCGTCGATAACATATGATTGGATAGCGCCAACCGTTAAGGCTTTGCTTTGCACAAAATCGAGATCTTTTCCTTCGCCTACATCTAAGCAGCACGCGACAACATCATAGCCTCGCTCTTGTAACCACTTAATAGCAACCGATGTATCTAAACCGCCGGAATAAGCTAACACAATTTTTGGATTAGCCATTATGATTCCCCTTCCCTTGATATACATAAATATACTTAAAACTAAATAAATATTCAAAAATCCACATTACCAATTTATCAGCTTTTATGATTTTTTTCAATAGTTATTCAACAAAAAGTATAAAAATACTATCCTTTTCTCTCTTGTTGCCCGCTTATGCTTTTTTGTAAAATAAAAGGAAGAAAGCGAGGGAGAGAGATGAACGCTTACTTTATCCATGATCAGCGGCTCGGTATTTCGTTGCCTTCACTTGATAAAGAGTGGGAAGAATATAGCGAAAAAGAGCAGCACGAAATCTTATTGGAATGGGAAAAAATCCGCGGAACGATCCCTGATCGGATCGCTGAACTCGAACAAATCATCAATCATAAGCAGGAGCAATTAAGCGATGAAAATAATTTTACCCGTTCATGCCAGCTTAACTTTGAAATTGCCGAGCTTGCTTCTGTCATTAATGACTTATGGATTTGGTATCGAATGAACCAAACGGTATCAAAGCAGGTGCATCAATAAAAGAACGAATCGGAGAGACAGAAACATTCATCCCTCTCCATTTTTTTATTTTTGTAAAATATATTGAATATTTATTTTTTTCATATTATTATTTGTATATTAACTTTCACTAATTGAAGCAACAGAGGGGGATTTATATGGAAAAGACGGCATCATACACTTCGCTAATCGAATCTTTTTCTTGGGATGATGTATTTAAGCATTATGATTGGAATCCGAAGGAATACTTTAACGTCGCCCATGAAGTTTGCGACCGCTACGCAGACGATCCGCAACGCATTGCATTATTTTATGAAAACCATTCGGGAGAAAAGCGAATCATTACATATGAAGAGCTTCGCAACTGGTCCAATCAAATGGCCAATGTCTTTCGCAAAATCGGGATTAAAAAAGGGGATCGGGTTTGCGCGCTTTTGCCAAAAAACCCTGCATTAGTCGTCTACATTCTCGCTGCTTGGAAAGTTGGCGCCGTTTATGTGCCGTTATTTACTGCCTTCGGTCCGCAAGCGGTCGAATATCGGATTAATAATTGTGAGGCAAAGGCGATCCTAACGAATCGAGAACAGCGGGCAAAGCTGCCGACAAAAGATAAGGCGCCTACACTTGAGCACATCTTTGTCATAGATGGCCCTACTGAACCTCATGATTGGGATTTTTGGGAAACGCTTTCAAAAGAATCTAGCGATCATGTAACGGAAAAAATGACAGTCAACGATTTATTAGCGATTCAATATACTTCCGGCTCTACTGGAATGCCAAAAGGAGCGATGTGGACACACAACCTTTTAATCAATATCTATCCGTATATGCGCTATGCTGTCGATTTACGGGATGACGATATTTTTCTAGGAGGAGCTGACCCTGGCTGGGCCTATGGTCTAATCTTTTGCACCTTTGCACCAATGTGCTTCGGCGTGCCAATCGTCCTATATGAAGGGCCGTTCAAGGCAGAAACATATTACGAATTAATGGAAAAATACGGTGTTACCAATTTCGCATTTGCACCGACCGCTTATCGAGCGATGGTAGCGGCTGGAGAAGAACTAATCACAAAGTATGATATTCGTGTCCGTGCGATGAGTTCTGCCGGTGAGCCGCTCAATCCTGAAGTCATCCGCTTCTTCCAAAAAAATTTAGGGGTCACCGTTCATGATCACTACGGATTGTCTGAAACATTGATGCTCATTGGCAACTTCAACTCTCTCGATATGGACATATTGCCGGGATCGATGGGCTGGGCGCTGCCGGGATTTGAAGTGGCCTTGCTTGACGATCAAGGACAAGAAGTACCAACGGGTGAAGTCGGACAAATTGCGTTTCATACCCATTCGATTCCAAATGTTTTCCACGGTTACTGGAAAGATCCTGAAAAAACGGCGCAAAGAATGATCGGTGATTGGTTCCTGACTGGAGATTTGGCGCTGAAGGATGAAAATGGATACTTTTGGTTCCAAGGGAGAGCAGATGATATCATTTCCAGTGCCGGATACCGCATCGGGCCCTTCGAGGTCGAAAGCTCGCTGATCGAGCATCCAGCTGTGGTAGAAGCAGCTGTTGTTGGAAAGCCCGACCCGCTTAAAGGAGAGATTGTAAAAGCCTTCGTTGTATTGGCAAATGCATATGAACCTACCAAAGAATTGGCCGAAGAATTATCTTTATTTGTTAAAAATCGCTTATCTAAACATGAATACCCGCGCGAAGTGGAGTTTGTAGCAGAACTTCCTAAAACATCAAGCGGAAAAATCCAACGCTTCATCCTTCGCAACCAAGAAATAGAAAAACAAAAAAACGCTTAATCAGATAAAAAGGGGCGTCTATAAGCTGGAGAATCGGCTTATAGACGCCCTTTTATCTTTTTATGATTTTCCACTTTCATAGATGTTGATTTTCTGGACAGCCCATCGCGGTGATAGCAAAATCGAACTGCCTAAGATAAACAAGTGAGGCAAAAGAAGCAGGATCAAAACATTTATCGACAGTCTGAGCGCCCGCTTCAGTGAATAAGCCCGTTTTTTCTCATGCATCCTTTCTTATTTCCCTGACAACATGCGGCAATTCCGGCAATATTAATTTCGTCATCGCCAGACGAACAGCTCCCGTCGAGCCCGGCGTCGCAAAAATGGCTGTATCATTTGCCACTCCGGCGATGGCGCGTGACATCATAGCGGCAGACCCGATATCTTCGGTGTAGCTGAGCATCCGAAACAATTCGCCAAAACCAACGATTTCTTTATCAAGAATTTCTTTCATCGTCTCAATCGTCACATCGCGCTTGGCGATTCCTGTTCCGCCGTTTGTCAAAACGACGTCGATCTCCGGATGCCGGCACCCGGCTAAGACCGCTTGGCGAATCTCTTCTTTTGTGTCTTTGACGATTTCATAATCCACGATCTCATGTCCAGCTCCTTGAAGCAGCTCAAACATCGCTTTTCCGCTCTTATCTGTCTCCATAGTTCTTGTATCACTGATCGTAATAATTTTGCATTTTACCACTTTCGGTGCTTCCTGTTTATGCTCAAATACAGCCATAACAAACTCCTTTCTTTTTTATCACTTCTAGCATTCGGCTTATAGCTCATGCGGTTGAAAAAACGAGTGGTTTTTTCTAAGTGTGATAAGATGGAACACGAAACCATATCGCATGCTCAGTCTAAGAGATTCATGACACTTGCAATCAATCCAGCTCATTCACTTCCGTTCATCAGTCCCCTAGACTAGTAGCCACAAAATGGAATCATCCATAAAAAATCTTTGCTATCCTTTGGTACTAACCAACCATTCCTTTATATTCTCCATCATATCATTCAAAATCCTTTTTCCTAAGGGCTATGTTATAGTGGGAGAAACGATTTTTAGGATGACACGGTTCCAAAGCAGCAAAAAGTGAACGACAAACCTTTCCTTTTCATTCATAATAGCCATATTGTCCATAAAGGAAGGATTGCGGGTAATGAAAACAGCTACGATTGTAAATCAGCTGTTTCTCAATTAATGTCTATATTGAAAAAAGCCAGACGTTGACGTCTGGCTTTTTTCTTATACATAGGCAATATCCGCTAAGCGAACAACATCGCGAGCGATCATGACCTCTTCATTCGTTGGAATGACTAATACTTTTACTGGAGAGTGAGGATAGCTGATAAACGCTTCTTTACCGCGCACTTTATTGAGCGACGGATCCCAGTAAACGCCCATAAATTCAAGGCCGCGCAATACTTTTGCCCGCACGACATCACTGTTTTCACCAATTCCCGCTGTAAAAATGATGGCGTCCACACCGCACATGCGAGCCGCATAGGAACCAATATACTTGTGAATGCGATTGGCAAACACTTCAAGAGCAAGCTCAGCCCGTTCGTTTCCTTCCGCCGCAGCCTTTTCAATATCGCGCAAATCGCTTGAAAAACCGGAAACTCCAAGCATTCCACTTCTTTTATTTAAAACATCGATCACTTCTTCAGCAGTCTTTCCTGTTTTCTCCATGATATAAGGAATAAGCGCTGGATCAATATTTCCAGAACGAGTTCCCATCGCTACCCCTGCCAACGGTGTAAAGCCCATCGATGTATCAATTGATTTTCCGCCTTCTACCGCTGCAATGCTCGCTCCGTTTCCAAGATGGCAGGAGATTAAACGAAGCTGCTCAATTGGACGGCCCAGCAGTTCAGCTGCCCGCTGCGTCACATACTTGTGAGATGTCCCGTGAAAGCCATATTTCCGAATTCCAAATTTCGTATAATATTCATATGGCAGGCTGTATAAAAACGACTGCTCTGGCATCGTCTGATGAAATGCCGTATCGAACACCGCTACTGCTGGGACGTTTGGAAGTATTTCTTTAAATGCTTTCACACCAATAATATTCGCTGGGTTATGCAAAGGCGCAAGCTCGGATAACTCTTCAATTTCCTTTAGCACTTCATCCGTGATTAAAACAGAATCGCTGAACTTTTCGCCGCCATGAACAATGCGGTGGCCTATTCCATCGATTTCTTCAAATGAGTGAATGATCTCGAAACGAATGAGTTTATCAAGCAGCATTTTAACAGCAACGGCATGATCAGGAATTGGTGTGACCTCCTGCACCTTTTCTCCGTTTACTGTAATGGTAAACGCGGCATCTTCAAAGCCGATTCGCTCGACTAATCCTTTCGTTAATACGGTTTCGCTAGGCATATCAAACAATTGAAATTTCAATGATGAGCTGCCTGCGTTAATCGCAATAATTTTCGACATCTCCGATAAACAACTCCCTTATATTCAGAAAATAGTCCTTTGTTACTTGATAATAAAGAATGAATACAGATGAATTCTTCTCCATTTTACGATTCGTTCAACTATAGTTTCAAGCATTTCTCATGATTGTAATCGTTTGCAGAAAATATGTTTTTATATTCCTAAAATTTTAAATTGAAGCACGCGATGATATGCTTGGTAGGTGTCGTCCGAACCATCTCCGTGCTATTTAAGCCATTTCTCTCTGGACGGTGGAAGCAGCATCCATTCTATGATGGATCAACCATAAAAAAACGCCCGGATCGCGCTTCCGAGCGTTTGTCATAAGCTTCATATTTGGCAAATATACATTCACAACGGCTGGCCTTTTCCTTTCGTCACGCGGCTGCGTGACGAAGGTGGAACAAGACACAAGACTGCTTTCAGACTCATTCATGGTTCTGTGAAGTGGACTTATTCAGCCGCCCCACCTTCGAAATTGGATCACCTGCCATCAAGCTGGAACGCGCCATGCTCAACTAGCATCACGTGTATGGATGATCGAATTTTTATAGCCCCTGCTTTTCTGTTGTGAACCATTCGTCGATTTTATGCATCATTCCCTGCATCGCCTGCTTATTTGAAAAGCTAGGAAGCTCAGCAAGCAAGGCTTTTTTAGGAGGCTTTACGCTGCTGCCTTTCTTTTGCAAAATAAAAATGCTTTTGGCCGCCTGCTCATTTTTGAACATCGAAAGCGGGAGCTGCAACAATCCTTGTACTACCGTGTATTCTTTCACAAACGAATGGAGCTTGTCCGCTTGATCGCTAGTAAACAACGAATTGGGAATTAAGAAAAATAAATAGCCTCCTTCTTTCGTATAAGAAACGCTTTGCTCAATAAATAAATGGTGGGCATACGAATGCCCCTTTTCTGCTTTCAATATAAAGCGTGAGGCATTATCATCATTTGGATAATAGCCAATAGGCAAGTCGCACACAACCACATCCACCGGTTCAACAAACAGCGGCTGCAGGCTGTCTTGATTAAAAAAGTGGATCGAATGCTTTTGCAAATTTGCGTTGACATAAGCCACCTTCATCAGTAAATCGTCAATGTCGCCCCCATAACTTTTTACTTGTTTTTCTGGCAGATGGTTCAGCACGGCTGTCAGCAAATTCGCGGTTCCAACCGCAGGATCGAAAATCGTAAACGCAAAGTAGCGGTTCATAAATTTGCCGACTAAATAGCTGAGGAATAAGCTAACAGCGTCTGGAGTCATTTGATGATGGGGCTGCGTATGTTCCTTCATTCCTTTTAATACAGCCAGCTGAAAGGCTTTACGAATTTCTTCATTTGTGAAGCGTTCGAGCTGAATTTGCCGATATTCGTTTTTCAATCGCTTCCTATTCAGTTCGCTAACTTCTTCCTGCAGAACATCGCCATAAAAAAAATTTTCTCCTGTTTCTGCTACAGCTTCTAAGTATGTACACCGCAGCTCTTCCTGCAAAATAACCGCTGTCTGATCGAACAGCGAAAACAAGCGTTCAATTGGTGAATGCATCATTGTTCCCCCTCTTTTATGGGTATCTAATCTTTTATTGTATGAGCGATCGTTTTTCTTTGCAATGAAAAAGACCCCGAAAGCCAATCGAGGTCTTTTCTTCTCTTCATTATTTTGCTGCTTTAGCTGCTTCAATAGCCGCTTCATAGTTCGGGTGGTTGGTTGCTTCTGAAACATACTCGACGTATGTGACCGTGTCGCTGCTGTCAACAACGAATACGGCCCGAGCAAGCAAGCGCAATTCTTTAATTAACACACCGTATGCTTGGCCAAACGAAGCATCGCGATGATCGGAGAGCACTTGAACATTCTCAATGCCGTTGGCTCCGCACCAGCGCTTTTGAGCAAATGGTAAGTCAACACTGATCGTCAACACTTTGACGTTATCTAACTTTGCCGCTTCTTCGTTAAAACGGCGCGTTTGCGCATCGCATACACCTGTATCAATGGATGGAATAACGCTGATGAGGCGAACAGAGCCTTTCGTATCCGAGAGCGTCACTTCAGATAAATCATTTGCCAAAACTTTAAAATTTGGAGCTTTGTCGCCCACTTTCACTTCATTCCCGATAAGCGTAACCGGATTTCCTTTAAATGTGATGTTGGCCATAAAAATTCCTCCCGTAAAAGTATGTATAGCGTAATCATACCGGGAATGAGAAAATTTTTCAACGATTTTGATTTCAATTAAATCCCTAAATCGTTTTTCCGTACTTCATGTCGTTCCTCTTCTTCCTTATTTCTTCGCAGCATATGCTGAATTTTCTCAATAACCTGTGGAGCGAAATCGAGAATTTTTTCATACAAATGTGTATTTTCATCAAGATGAAGCAGCTTTACCCCAGAAGAGTTAACAACTAAAAACGCGATCGGAGTAATGGAGACTCCACCGCCGCTTCCTCCTCCAAACGGATGCTCTTCGTTTGGCTTTCCGTTAGCAGACGAAACAGCTGTATTTGTGCCGTTTTGCTTCCCTTCAAGCATAAATTCGCTTCCGCCAGCGGCAAATCCAAATCCTACTTTTGAAACGGTCAAAATAACGCTTCCGTCTGGCGTTTCTACAGGATCGCCAATGATTGTATTCACATCAATCATTTGCTTTAAGTTTTCCATTGCTGTTGTCATTAATCCTTGGATTGGATGGTTGCTCATATACAAACTCCTCCTACTAGTAGCTTTCATTTGCCTGACGGCTGACGAATGATTTTAGTTTTAAACGATTACCGCGCCAATATTTCAAAATTCGTATTCCTGCTAACATAGCATACCCGATTCGAAAATGAATCATACATGTGATTTTTGTCTCTGAAACAGCTTTTTGGAATGAAGGAGTAATGGAGAGAAGCGGCTTTGTTTTTAATTTCATAAATTTGCTAACAAGTGCAACAACTCCATATTTCAACGTCCAGCCGATTCCGACAGCGATTCCCGTTTGCGCGGCATCACCTGTCCCGATGTTTGTACTCCATTCCAGCTTTGTCACCGACACACGGGCCATAAATTTTCGAATAATGACATGCAAATGGATGACGTGCCGGGCAAAGTCTCTTGTTTCTTTAAAACTATGAATAATTTCGCGCGGATCATATTTTTTTCTTTTTGCCGGGCTTTCGGAACGATGGTTCAGCTTCTCTTTATGCAAAAAAACGATTCCCGGGGATGACTCATCCACTTTAATTAAAGGAATAAGAATGGTATAGCGAATAAGTCCAAAAAATGTTTTGAATATAATCCGGCATTCATCATTATCTTGCGCATGTTGAAACAGAATCGTTATGGACAGCTTCATAAACAGAAGAATCAGCAAAAAAAGGATAATGATAGAGATGATGATGATAGCTATCACGATTCGCACTCCCTTTCATCCTATCATTGTCACCATATTGCAAAAAAATAAACCTGCTTGCGCAGGTTACTCATGAATAACGGTCGTATCAGCAATTTGATCATGCAAACCTTGTTTTTTCTTAGAGAACGCCACAAAAAGAAAGCCGATAAATAAAATAAACTTAGAAATAAACTTGCCGACAACTTCACGAAATAAGACCGTTAGCCATGTTAAAGGCCGATCGTTTAAATTCGCCACTTTCAAGCCGAAAACCATCTTTCCCAATGTTTGTTGAAAATATTTCGTCATGAGCACAAAATAAGCATAAAACGTCACAGCTGTAGCTACAGCGATCGGAGAAAACATACTTGTTTCCTCTGATGAAAGATGAAGCCATTGAAAAAAAGGGTACACAATCAAACGATTAATGCTTCCTATAATAAGCAAATCAAATAAATAAGCCCAAAAACGCATCCAAAATCCAGCATAGCGGATGATCGGAACAGTTGCCATGACCGCTTCTTCTTCAAGGTGGGCATTTTCTTCTACCATCACTTTCCCTCCTCCTACTCCACATATAAATACATCAGGCGCGGCGATTTCGGTTTTGAAAACAATTGGACAAGTTCAAGCTCTTCAACATGATTGGATGTGAAGGCCGGTGCCAGCATGTGAAATAGCGATGCGAGGCCAGCATTATTTGTATATTTTATAACTTGTGCTCCTTGTAAATGGTAATCCCTTTTCATGGCTGCAATTGTGTCATCTAAGTACCCAAATTCATCAATCAGCTTTAACTGTTTAGCTTGGCGACCATCGTAAATGCGGCCATCTGCAATTTTACGCACCTCATCTTCCGAAAGATGTCTGCCTTCGGAGATGACTTTGACAAACCCGTCATAAGAATTGTTAATAAGCGACTGTAAAATTTTCTGTTCTTCTTCTGTCATTTTCCGAGACGGGCTCATAATATCTTTGTAAGGTCCGCTTTTGATCGTTACAAACTCCACTCCATATTTTTTTGCCAACTCTTCATAATTCACATTTTGCATAATAACCCCGAGCGAACCTGTCATGGTTTCAGGACTTGCGAAAATTTTATCCGCTGCCGTAGAGATATAGTATCCTCCTGAAGCAGCCATCGCTCCCATCGATACATAAACCGGTTTTTTCGTTTCTTTCCTTAATTTCAGAAGCTGGTCATGAATTTCTGCGCTTTCTACCACTCCGCCGCCTGGCGAGTTGACACGCAGCACGATCGCTTTCACTGTCTCATCCTCTTTAGCCTGCTCAATCATTTGCAAAAAACTGCGATGATCGTAGCCTGCTGAAGAAAATAAAGAGCTTGCTGTATCTCCTTCTTCAATAACCCCATTTACTTCCAGTACCACAATTTTCTTCGCTGTATTTCCTTCCTCCAGCACTTCTTCCTCAAAATTTTGATTGCTTAAAGCCAGCCATTCTTCTGACCATTTCCCTACATCCTTAGTCATAAATGATGTAATTACGCTGACTAGCGATGAAATAACAAATAGAACAACAGCGATCGCCAAAGCGATCCATCGCTTGCGGTTCATCTTCATTCCCCCTTTACAAATCATTTTTTTCATAAAGAAATAAGTGGTAAACTATATGTACGATTTATTTATTTTACCATAATTATCGATGAACTAAAATATGGCAAACTGGAGGATGGATGATGGAACAAAGGCGAAATCACTTGTACTTTTTCTATAAACACGATGAACAACTGAAGAAGCAAGTTGAACCTCTGATCAAAATTGCAGAACAAAATCATTTCGTTGTAGTGGATGACCATCGAAAAGCAAATATCATTGTCAGTATTGGGGATGACGGCTCGTTTCTTCAAGCGGTACGACAAAGCGGATTTCGGGATGACTGTTTATATGCCGGCATTTCTACTCTGCCATCACGTGGGTTTTATTGCGATTTTCATATCGACGATACAGACCATATGGTGGAAGCGATGACGCATGAGCAAATTGAGGTGCGTAAATATCCTATTATTCAAGTAACCATTGATGATACAGCATCCTTTTTTTGCTTAAATGAATGCTCTATCCGTTCCGGAATTATTAAAACATTTGTGATGGATGTATTTATTGACGATTTGCATTTTGAAACGTTTCGGGGCGATGGAATCATTGTCGCGACTCCGACAGGAAGCACTGCTTACAATAAGTCCGTCAATGGAGCGGTCGTTGATCCTCTTCTGCCGTGCATTCAAGTCAGCGAACTTGCTTCATTGAATAATAATCGCTACCGCACGCTAGGTTCTTCTTTTATTTTAAGCGGTCAACGAAAATTAACATTAAAAATCTCTCCAGATGGAAACCATTATCCTATCATTGGCATGGATAATGAAGCGTTAAGCATTCAACATATTGAAAAGATTGAAATTTCTTTAAGCAGCCGCATCGTGAAAACGGTTCGTTTAAAAGATAATTCATTCTGGGAAAAAGTGAAACGAACATTTCTTTAAGCATAAAATCACCTTGCTGTAAAAAACGTTTTTGTCGTTGACAAAATCGTTTTTCAGCAGTCTGAAAAGGCTGATCTCATTTTTGAGATCAGCCTTTTTATTGAAAATGCTTTATCTTTCTTCAAAAGATCGATCTGTTGATGTCGAGCTGCTTCGCTATTTTTGCTGTGCTAGCTTCATTTCCCGCTCCCGTAGTTCAACACGGCGAATTTTTCCGGACGTCGTTTTAGGCAATTCTTCAATAAACTCAATTTTGCGAGGATACTTATATGGTGCGGTTAGTTGCTTAACATGCTCCTGCAAAGCTGGAATAAGCGACGGATCGCTCGCATCCACGCCTTCACGCAGCACAATAAACGCCTTCACGACATGTCCGCGTATCTCGTCTGGGCTGGCAACAACAGCGCACTCTTTGACAGCTGGATGCTTAACAAGCGCGTCTTCCACTTCAAAAGGTCCAATCGTATAGCCCGAGCTGATAATAATATCGTCACCGCGGCCTTCAAACCAAAAGTAACCGTCCTCATCCTTTTTCGCTTTGTCTCCCGTAATGTAATAATCGCCGCGAAACTGCATGGCTGTCCGTTCAGGATCTTTATAATAATGCTTAAACAGAGCCGGTGTTTCAATATGAACCGCAATATCTCCTACTTCTCCAACTTGACAAGGCTCCCCATTTTCATTAACAATCTCGACACGATTCCCCGGTGTCGGTTTTCCCATGGAACCTGGCTTTATTTCCATTCCCTTCATCACACCAACAAGCAGCGTATTCTCTGTTTGTCCATATCCGTCGCGTACTTGTATGTTAAAATGCTTGGCAAATGTATCAATCACTTCCCGATTTAACGGTTCTCCAGCAGATACGGCACTATGCAAGTGCGGCAACTGATACTGGCCGATTGTCGGCACTTTTGCCATTAAGCGATATTCCGTTGGCGTACAGCAAAGAACATTGACTTCATATTTGCTTAAAAGCTGCAAATACTTTTCTGGCTCAAATCGTCCGTAATAGACAAATCCCGTTGCTCCTGAACCGAGCACCGATAAAAACGGGCTCCAAATCCATTTTTGCCATCCAGGTCCTGCCGTCGCCCAAACAACATCATTCTCTTCAATACATAGCCAGTTCTTTGCTGCCGTACGTAAATGGGCATAAGCCCAGCCGTGCGTATGGACAACCCCTTTTGGATTTCCTGTTGTCCCCGACGTATACGATAAAAATGCCATATCGTCACGAGACGTATTGGCTGCGAATAATTCACCGCTTTGCGATTCACTTAATTTCATCAAATGAATCCAGCCTTCCTCTTCGCGATCGCCAATGACAAATTTCAAAATGCCGTCCATATGTTGAATGGACCCAAACTGTTGGACATATGGTTCATAAACGATCACAGCCTTAACCTCTCCATGTGACATACGATACTGCAAATCTTTTGTGCGCAACATTTCTGAACTTGGAATAACGACGGCCCCAATTTTTAATGCTGCTAAATAAGCTTCATACGCTTCAATTAAGCGCGGTACCATAATCAAAACCTTATCTCCTTGATGAAGACCCGCAGAAAGTAAAGCGTTTCCAATTTGATTCGTTCTTTTGAGAAGCTCCTCATACGTAATTTCCTTTTTATGCCCTTCTTCATTCTCCCATTTTAACGCGATTCTCTCAGGAGCTCGCTTGGCGTGTGCCTCAATTTCAGAAGTTAAATTATATTGCTTAGGCGCAATTAAATCTTCACGGTTCATTCTCCTCATCCCCCCACTTCTTTTCTCAAAGTAAATTATACAAAACAATTAGAATTTTTTGAATAATTTTTTGAAATAATAAAGGCGGGAAAAATTCCCGCCTTCATAGCCATAATATTTAATTAAAATTGAGTAGGGTGTGCTCCACTTAATTGTTGTTGCGCCATAGCAACAAGACGTTTTGTAATTTCTCCACCAACAGAACCGTTAGCACGAGAAGTTGTGTCAGCACCAAGATTTACGCCAAATTCTTGAGCGATTTCATATTTCATTTGGTCAAGAGCTTGTTGAGCTCCAGCCACTAACAATTGATTAGAGTTGTTATTGCGTGCCATGTGTTTTCACCTCCCTTGTATCTATAGAGTGTGTGAAAACACAGCGAATCATGCGTTTAGATTTTTGGTAATTTTTATATACAAATCCTATGATATGCACATGCTATAGATGAACCTCCCCCACCCCCACTTGGTTTAGAGGTGGGAGGCTTCTTGGAGGAGTATGTTAAAATAAGTTCTCAAACTCATCAGCTGACGTAAACGCCTCATCAATGACCAATGTTTCTGTGTTGGCGACCGCCGTTTCAATAAGTGGCTCTAAATCGATAAAGCTTTCATAGTAAGCCACTTTTTCTCGCTTCGGTCTTGTTTTTGGTGAGCTTGGAGTAAAAATGGTGCAGCAATCCTCATACGGCAAAATAGAAATATCATGTGTATCAATTTTTCTCGCTAGTTCAATAATTTCCGTTTTATCCATTGAAACGAGCGGCCGAAGCACAGGCGTTGTTGTCATATCATTGATGACAAACATGCTTTCAAGCGTTTGGCTTGCTACTTGGCCAAGGCTTTCCCCCGTCACAATCGCTAAGCCATTATGTTTTTTTCGCAATAAATCGGTGATTTTTAGCATCATTCTTCTTGATGAAATAAGCGAATAACCATCTGGTACTTGGCGATGGATGGTCTGCTGGATATCTGTAAACGGAACGATATGCAGCTTGATTTTGCCGCCAAACTTCGTGAGTTTTTTAACTAAATCAATCACTTTTTGCTTGGCTCGTTCACTTGTAAACGGCGGGCTGAAAAAATGGACGGCTTCAATTTCTAGCCCCCTCTTCATCGCTAAGTACCCGGCAACTGGACTGTCAATTCCTCCTGATAACATGAGCATGGCTTTTCCGCTCGTGCCCACTGGAAGACCGCCCGCTCCCGGAACATCATGACATGTTACATACGTTCCATCTTTTCGTACTTCCACGCGAACATGAATGTCTGGCTGATGAACGTTCACCGTCAAATTTTGCGTATTTCGCAAAATGTGGCTGCCAATTTCATAGTTAAGCTCGCTGCTTCCGACTGGAAACTGTTTATCCACTCGTTTAGCACTTACCTTAAACGTTTTTCCTTCATATTCATTTTGTTGAACAGCCGTTAATGCCGCTTCTCGAATCTGCTGGATCTCATTTTCGCATTTGATGGCTAAGCTGAAGGATTGAATTCCAAATACCGTTTTTAGCTGTTCCATAACCTTTTCATGTGGTTCACCATTCAATAAAATGTACATCCGGTCTCTCATGTATTCAATTTTTATATTTGAAAATGAGGCTAATTTTTTAGCAATATTTTGCTTCAAACGGACAACGAAACGATTGCGGTTTTTCCCCTTTGTCGACATTTCTCCGTAGCGGATTAAAATACGATCATATTTCATGTTCTCTACCTCGTCACTTCTTTTAATTTTTGAATGGCGTGTTGAATGGCGTGAATCGCCACAGGAATTTCTTCCAGCTTATTTTCATATGATAGGCTAATCCTTACAGCGCTTTCGGCTTTTTGTTGATCCACTCCCATGGCCATCAACGTTTTGCTCGGTGTGCGCTTTTTCGAGGAACAAGCCGATGTTGTAGAAACAAAAATATGTTGTTTTTCCAATTCATGCACAAAAACCTCAGATTTTAAGCCATTAAGCGAAAAGTTAATAATATGAGGAGCGGAATGCTCAGCAGGCGTATTCAGCTGAATATCTGCTATTTTTGCTAATTCTTGTATCCAGCGTTCTTTTAGAGCGAACAAATAAGCTGCTTTTTGTTCAAAGGCAGCAAATGACAAACGTAGCGCTTTTGTCATCGCCACAATCGCTGCGACATTTTCAGTGCCTGAACGCATTTGTAGTTCTTGACCTCCCCCTGCTAAAAGAGGAGATAGACGAATGCCGTTGCGAAGGTATAAAATTCCTGCTCCACGTAAACCATGAAATTTATGGGCGGACATCGTACATAGATCGATATGCGCCTTTTTTAAATCAAGAGGAACTTTTGTCACTCCTTGTACATGATCAACATGAAACACGATTTTCGGATGTTGCTTAAGCAGCTGACCAATTTGCTCAATCGGCTGGATCGCTCCCACTTCATTATTAACATGCATGACGGAAACGAGAATCGTCTCTTCGCGAATCGCGCGAGCCAGCTCGTCTATGTCTATGATCCCTTTTTCATTCACCGGCAAATAGGTTACTTCAAATCCCATTTGTTCAAGCTGTCTGCATGGCTCAGCCACTGATGGATGTTCAATCATTGTTGTAATAATATGGTTTCCACGCTGGCGATACTGGATCGCAGCACCTTTAATGGCAAAATTATTGGCTTCTGTTCCTCCAGACGTAAAAATGATTTCATTCGGTTTAACCCCTAACAAAAAAGCCGTCTGTTCCCTTGATTGCTCAAGCAGCCTTTCCGCTTTCATTCCAAGCTCATGAAGTGAAGAAGGGTTGCCAAAATATTTTGTAGCAACCGTCATAAATGAATCGATTGCTTCAGGAAATGGCTTTGTTGTAGCGCTATTGTCCAAATAAATCACGGCGGCCATTCCTCCTTTAAAATCATGATGCCGATACATGTTCCTAAAAATAATCCGTCTTTAATAATAAAAATAAAATCGTTGAACCGCAATTACATTATTCACGAAAAAACCGATAAATATCTCAGGTGAAGATATTTATCGGCCCCCTGCTGACAAACGTTTTCATCCCGCATTACTCGCCCCGCTTGTCCTCTCTCATAAACGGCTTGTTTTGATTCGCCACTTCGCTCGACGGCGCTCCTTATCTGCCAAGCGTTTTTTAAATAATTCAAGGACAAAATGGAAAGAAAACAGTGGTAGACAAAGCCAATATGAACTTTGTCTACCGTACCATTTATCGATTTCTTCTTGTCATACTTTTTGCTTCAGCTCTTCTTTTTCTGTAAGAAGCTGGCGGACACGTTCCAATGCGCCGGGTTCGATTTTTTCAACAGTTGCTACCGCTTGTTCAAGCGCTTGCTCATAATCATAATTTCGAAATAGCATTTCAGCTTCTTCTAAACCCTCTTTTACGGATGGATGCCGACGGCGGTAACGGTTTCCATATTGAATGACTTTTTCCACCAGATCCGCCTGCTCGAGCATGACAAATGTGCGTTCACATACGCGTTCTACTAAAATTGACGCTTCTGCAAGCGTTTGATTGACAGCCTCCATATTCAGGGGCTTGTCGTTCAGACGCAAAGCCACCTTCGTCAAAAGCGCCTTTGCTTCATCGAGCTGCAGTTTATAAGCTTCTGGAAGACCCGGCAACCGGCTTTTTCTTACCAAACGAACCGCTTCCGATAGCTTTTTTCTCATCGACTCAAGCTGTTCGCGTGCAGCCAGCTCATCCTTGCGCAAAGCTTGAAGCATTTCCCGGAACTGTTCATGCTCTTCTTTCATTGTTTGGATTTGGGCAAAAAGCTGCTCTAACTCCTCTTTAATGACGGAATGCGCGGTTTGTTCTCCCGCCATTCGATCTTGAATTAATGCAAAACGTTTGACAAGGTGCTGAATTTGTTTTTCAATGCTGCGATGCTTTTCAAGATCTTGAGCAGACAAATGGTAGCTTTGCTGAACAAATAACGTTTCTGCTTCCGTCTGTTTTGATTCTTCGCTTAAATGATGCAGTTGCTCTTTAATATGAGGGATTTCTGTTTGCACATATTGATGTGCAAACACTTCTTTTTCGAGCAGATCGTAAAGAGTATCGATTTCTTCTTTTATTTCTTCAATTCCTTGCTTCGCTTCTTCAATGCGAAGATCGTGAATATAGCTGATATATTGCTTTAATTTTTCTTGCTTCTCAGCGGCTTCCTGCTCAATTTGAAGATGTTCAAGAATATAGCCCGTTTCCTTCATTTCTCTATACCCATCTAGAAGTTCAGTCAGCTGTGCCGGAATCGCTGTCTCGCATTCATTTAACAGCACAGGAATATCCTGAAGCATTTGCGCCAACTCACTCAGCTCGTTTTTTAAGCCAATTACTACTTCTCTTGCCGCTAAATAATTTCCTGAGCTGGTCAGCTCCTCAAATTTTTGAAATTCAGCATGGGCGCTTTCCATTTTTTCCGTTAGCTTTTCCTCAGCCGCTCCAAATGTATGACGATAAGCAAGCAGCGTTTTTTTCGTTTCTCGATAAGCCGCTTTAAGCTGCTCGATCTCTGCTCGATTCTGTTCTTCGCTGCCAATAAGATCGTTCAGTTCGGAGAGGATGGTTTGAATATCCTCTTCTACTTTTCGGAGCGTTTGTTCAATCTCGCGCAGCACACCTTTCGCTTTCGTATAACGATATTTTTCAAGAAATTCTTCCGCATCAAACAACCTTTCTTCCACTGCAGGAAGCTGAACGGCTGCAATGTCATCCCATTGCTGACGCCATTTTTCAAATAGCTGCTCTGTCTCCCCTGTCATATTCAGCTGCTTTACTTTCGAAAGCTCATCCGTGACAGGACGATTCATAATGGCGATTTTCCATGCTTCCAATCGATCAATCTCACGATAGATTTTCTTTTTATAAATGTAGTTATATATCATCCCCCCGCTAACGAGGAGTAAAATCACAATTACAATTTCCATAAAGAGCCCCCTTGCACCCGAGTTAGTCGATTCAAAATAAAGAGTGGTTTATCGAGAAGGCAAAAGCATTGAAATAATGTTTTTTTAATGTTTTTATGATACCATGTTAACGACACTTTTTGACCAAAATTTTTAATTTTTTTTACAGAAATCTTCATTTTTTTCACTATAAAAGCGAACAGGGGGAATCTATTTTGCGCGATGGGCACATTCATACGCCGTTTTGTCCGCATGGCAGCCGCGATTCATTTGAGCAATATATCGAACGAGCGATCCAACTCGGATATAAAGATATTTCATTTACCGAGCATGCTCCATTGCCAGCAACGTTTGTCGATCCTGTTCCCGCTCAAGACAGTGCAATGCCATTATCACAGCTCGAAAGCTATTTGGTCACATTGCAAAATTTAAAGTATCGCTATAAAAGCGACATTACGATTCGGGTGGGACTTGAAGTTGATTTTATTGCTGGTTATGAAGAAGAAACAGCCCGTTTCCTTGAAACAATCGGTCCTGAACTGGATGATAGCATTTTATCTGTACACTTTCTCCCGCTTGATGATCAATATGTTTGCATTGATTATAGCGCTGATATGTTTTCTAAGATCATTCAAGCTTTCGGCTCGATTGACCGCGTATACGAAGCCTATTACCAAGTGCTGTTGCAATCTATTGCTGCTGATCTTGGCCCGTATAAACCAAGACGAATTGGCCATATGACATTAATTCAAAAGTTTCAAAAACAATTTCCTTGTTCCGTTTCGCTGAAGGAGCACATCCTGTCCATTCTTGACGAAATTCAACGCCGCCGTTATGAAATAGACTACAATGGAGCAGGAGTGAAAAAGCCGCTCTGTCAAGAACCTTATCCGCCTCATTGGGTTGTTGCTGAAGCCATCAAGCGAAACATTCCACTGATTTACGGTTCGGATGCTCATTGTGCCGGCGATCTTCATCAAGGAAGAGACATGATGATGGCTCGAGCACTTTTTATTTGAAATTCTTTTTCTATCGTCATAAAATAAGCGCATATCCAATTTCTATTCATGCAACTTAAAGATTAAACAATCGGTGCCTGCAAAAACGCACGGTCGGGAGACAAGTTGGTAACTTGCTTCGTTCACCCGATCATCGACTGCTCACATAAGAGCATATGTTGAGGGATCAAGTGATATCGATCATCGTTGCATGTCATAACTAGCATCACGGGTTCGGATTGTTTTTTAGTCAGTAGATGGCCGGCAGCAAAACCATTTCATATAGGTCTGAAGACGGGTGGCATGAACTTTTGTCGCGTGTTTAGAAAGTCAGTGAACCTAGCTTCGACCGTCTTTTTTTCTAAGACTACCATTAAATCCTCAAGATGCATGGATACTATAAAAACTGATTTCATATTTCAGCAGAAAAATTGATTGTAATCAATCCGACATCAGTATGATTTTTTATTCATACTATCGAACATAGGAAGAAACGTCATCCATTAAACAAGGTTGGCCCTCCTTCTCTTTTTTGTCGCCTGCTAGTAGGGCAATCATGCGTATAAACGCTTTTCAGGTAAAAAAAACAGTCAATGGCTTGCCGTGATCACCGCAGCAAAACAAGAGCATCATCTGCTCATTGGGGGATCCATGTTAATGCATCAAATGACGGCTATATCCCCCTAAATATTGCAACAACGAAGGGAGCGATCTTATTGTTTCATGCCATCACTTATAACGGAACTAAAGAAGAAAATTACCATTTAGTGATTAAGCAGCTGCGCTCGCTAATGGAAGGAGAAAGCAATGTCATTGCTAATCTAGCCAACGCTTCAGCTTTGTTGTATCAATTTTTAGATGAAGTGAATTGGGTCGGCTTTTATCTAGCAGAAGAAGAAGAGCTAGTACTAGGTCCATTTCAAGGGCTTCCAGCATGCGTACGTATTCCATTTGGCAAGGGAGTGTGCGGAACAGCAGCAAAAAATCAACAAACAGAGCGCGTTCCTGACGTTCATCAATTTCCAGGACATATCGCCTGCGATGCCGCCTCTCAATCGGAGATCGTCATTCCTATCATAAAGAATGGAAAATTAATCGGCGTTCTCGATATCGACAGTCCAATCAAAAATCGTTTTGACGAAATCGATCAGCACTTTTTAGAGAAATTTGTAGAGACGTTAGCCGATTCTTTGTCATGATCCCCACCAAACACATAAAAGGAATCCATATATCAATTAGGATTCCTTTTATGCCTTATACTGATGATGATAATCTTTAACAAATACGCAATTTTTTCCTGACCGTTTGGCCATATAAAGGGCTTCATCAGCTCGTTTAAACAATTCCGTCGCTTCTTCATGACGATTTTTTTTCCAATAAGAAACACCACAGGAAACAGTGACAGAAGGATGGGTTTCCTCTCTCACCTTAATCGCAAGGCGATTGGCAACAGAAATGCCTTTTGTAAGACCGACTTTTGGCAAATAAATAGCCAGCTCTTCTCCTCCCCAGCGAGCGCCAATATCGCTTTCGCGAATGTTTTGCTTAATAATATCTGCTACTTGGATGATGACAGCATCTCCCGTTTGATGTCCGTATGTGTCATTGATTTCTTTAAAATTATCGATATCCACTAAAATAAACGTACCGAACGCATCTCTTTCCATTGATTTTTGGAGCTGTTCATCTAGATAATGACGGGAATACAATTTGGTCAAATAATCTGTCACTACGAGGCTTTCCAATTCCTCCCGCAGCATAGCATTGGCGAAAGCCAGCGTGGAATGATGAATTAATGATTGAAGCAGCTTAAACATTTCAAATGTAAAATAATAAGGCTGACGATGCAAAACGATGACGACTCCTTTTAATACTCTGTTTTGCACCATTGGAACAGCCATTAGCGAACGAAAAACAGGGGCGGATGACGATGCGTCTATTTTAGCCTCTCCTAAAAACACCATGTCCCGTTCTGTGCGAATTCGTTTTGAAACAAATTCAACATACTTTTTCCCTTGACGCGTGCGGAAAAAGGGTGTACTTCCAGGCTGTAGCTTTTTTTTATCAGAATCAAACAAAAAGAAACCGACTTCTTCGGCACCAAATGAAAGCTTAATCTGTTTGACCATAAATTCCAAAGCGTCCTGTAAGCGCAAATTAGCATTCAAACAATGCATCGTTTCGTTAATCAACTGCAAATCGGCAACAAGCCTGCGTGACTGCTCGTACAACTTCGCGTTCTCAAGCGCGCTTCCCGCAGTATTTGCCAACAATGAAATGAAATTAATTTCACTTTTCGGGAACTCCATAATATGTGGTGCAATAATTTCAATAACTCCATAAACACCTTGCGCACCTTTGATCGGTGCGTACAAAATTGATCGCTGAAGAGCAATAGAATCCTCAATTTGAACCTTTCCGGTTAAAAATGCCTGCATGGCTCCCATGTTTTCATCGGCATCTTCAAACATAATTGTTTTGATTGGCAAGCGGTCATGATATTGATGATCGTGGGACAAAAACAAATAGTATGTAAACGAAGGATAGACTTCTTGCAATGTTTCGATAATTTCTTCCAAAACATCTTCAATTTTCATTGATGCATGAATTTTAGTTGTGAAATGGTGAAGGAGCTCATATCGTTTTTCCTCTCCCAATCCTCGCGAAAATTTCTTCATTTTGCTAAACAACCGAGAAAAGTCCGCTTCAATTTGTTCGAGAAACGAAAGGCTCCATTGCCGCTTTATATAGATAAGCTGCAAAACCCCTAAAAACTCTTCAGAATGCCAAAGAACAATTTGTGCAGCTGTATATTGTTCATCGCGCTCATAGACATGGACTTTTTTCATCGAGCTATCTTCGTGAAATTTGATATTAGGTAAAAAGTCGTAAAAAGGTTCCCCTTCTTTTGTCGTAACTTCGGGATAAAAGACTTTTTTAAAAGGATCAAATAAAAACAGCGTGGCTTCCTCTAGCATAAACTCCTGCTTCAGCAATAGAAGCAAGTGCATCATAACTTTTGAAAAATGGTCGTACTCCTCATACGACAGCATCCAATCAAAAAACTTTTCTTTAAAAGCTGTATACGCCTCTTTCTCCTCTATTTTCATCATTCCATTCACCTGCATCTATAGTCTTGTCTCTGTAACAAAAACACCGCCATTTATTGAAAAGAGTGAAAGTTTTTTTCAAAAAATTACATCTTTTATTATACCATACGAACGGACTATAAAGAAATAAAATGTTGAGGTTGACTTTATTTTATAAAAATCATATAATATCGTTTGTGTAAAATATAGCAGCCTATGTGGTCACCTTTATTGGTTCATTTTGTTCCTCTTCGTCAAGAGGTGTATCGTGTAACTCTTAGCTGCTAGAGCGAGGATACATGAAAACAAAATGGCCTTAATTGTTGATTCACGTCTGCTTTTATTTTACCTAAAATAAAAGCAAAAGGAGGAGCATTATGGCTCGTTATACAGGTCCAACATGGAAAATTTCTCGCCGTCTTGGCATCTCATTAAGCGGTACAGGTAAAGAGTTGCAAAAGCGTCCTTACCCACCAGGCCAACATGGTCCAGGTCAACGTAAAAAACTATCTGAGTACGGCTTGCAATTGCAAGAAAAACAAAAGCTCCGTCATATGTACGGTGTAAATGAACGCCAATTCCGCAAAACATTTGACGAAGCTGGAAAAATGGCTGGTAAACACGGTGAAAACTTCATGATTCTTCTTGAATCTCGCCTTGACAACCTTGTTTACCGTTTAGGCCTTGCGCGTACACGTCGTCAAGCTCGCCAATTAGTGAACCATGGTCACATTCTAGTAAATGGAGGCCGTGTAGATATTCCATCGTATCGCGTGAAACCAGGACAAACTATTTCTGTTCGCGAAAAATCTCGCAACCTTCAAATCATTAAAGAAGCGTTAGAGGTTAACAACTTCGTTCCTGATTACTTAACATTAGATGCTGAAAAATTAGAAGGAACATACACTCGTTTCCCTGAACGCTCTGAGCTGCCAGCTGAAATTAACGAGGCATTGATCGTTGAGTTCTACTCTCGTTAATGTGAAAAATCCCTCTGGAGTATTCCAGAGGGATTTTGTTTACTATGATTTATATTGGATCAAATGGTACTTTTTCTTACCGCGTCGGATTACGGTAAACTGTCCTTCCACACGGTCCTCTTTTGTCAAGACTTTATTCACATCCTGTACCCTTTCGCCATTCACATAAATCGCGCCATTTGTTAAATCCTCACGCGCCTGTCGTTTCGATGAAACAATTCCGCTCGTGACAAGAAGTTCAAGAAGAGACACTTCCTCTGCTTCTCCTGTATACTCGAATGATGGAACATCGTGGAATCCTTGTCTAATCTCATCTGCTGTCAACTCAGAAATGCTGCCGCTAAATAAGGCCTCGGAAATTTTAATGGCTTGCCGCAGCGCCTCTTCTCCATGTACAAGCTTTGTCACTTCCTCCGCCAATGCTTTTTGCGCTGTGCGTTTTTCTGGCGCTTCCTGTAATTCTTTCTCTAGCTGTTCAATTTCCTCTTTTGTTAAGAATGTGAAATACTTCAAGTATTTGATCACATCCCGATCATCTGTATTAATCCAGAACTGGTAAAACTCATATGGAGACGTCTTTTCTTTATCAAGCCAGACAGCGCCGCTTTCCGTTTTACCAAACTTTGTTCCATCCGCCTTCGTGACTAAAGGAAGCGTCAAGCCAAATGCCTTCGCTTCTTCTTCCGTCTTGCGGATTAATTCTAATCCTGCTGTAATATTCCCCCATTGGTCGCTTCCGCCAATTTGCAGCCTGCAATTTTCATTTTGATATAGCTTTAGGAAATCAAAGGATTGCAAAATCATATAGCTGAATTCTGTAAAGGAAATGCCCGTTTCAATTCTCGATTGAACAGATTCCTTCGCAAGCATGTAGTTTAAGCCAAAGTTTTTTCCGACATCCCGCAAAAACGAAATAACATCCAAAGAACGAGTCCAGTCATAGTTGTTCGCAATTTTCGCTGGATTTTCCGCCGTATCAAAATCTAAAAAGCGAGATAGCTGTTCTTTGATTTTTTCGCTCCATTGCTGTACAATCTCTTTTTCGTTCAATGAGCGCTCGCTTTTCCTTCCGCTTGGATCACCGATGAGGCCGGTTGCTCCACCAACGAGCGCAATAGGAAAATGTCCTGCCTGCTGAAATCTTCTTAAAGTCAAAATCGGTAATAAATGGCCGATATGCAGGCTATCAGCTGTCGGATCAAATCCGCAATATAAGCTGATTTTCTCTTCAGATAATAATTTTTCTAGTCCTTCGTGATCTGTGACTTGATTGATAAGCCCACGCCACTCTAATTCATGAAGTAAATTCATGCGCTTCACCTCTCCATAAAAATTAAAAACTCGTCCCTCCACATTGAAGGGACGAGTGTTGATCGCGGTACCACCCTACTTAGAGAGCATTCTGCTCCCTCGCTTGTTTGGATAACGGCCTCTCACCGTCTTTTGCTACTAAGCATTCGCAGAGCCGTTCACAAAAGAAGCTCCAGGAGGTAATTCGCGTCTACCTTTGCACTGGTTCACACCAACCACCAGCTCTCTGAAACAGGGAGATAAACACTACTCATTCCTGTCATCGCTTAAATCATTCATTTTAGGATATACATGTTTTTACCACAATCCATTTGAATTGTCAAATATGATCGCAAAAAAGGACAAAAAGTCATAATATTTGACATTTTATATGATATAATAAAACTAATTTTTATTCCCTTACATTTGCCGTTACGTTAGCTCTCCAACCGAATGGAGTCGGCTTTTTCTCAAAAAAACCGAACGTCTTTTGCTGCATGATTGTGTAAAAGCCTTTACATGGAACGATTCGCTCCATCTATTCGTGAAGGATGGACTTCATGAACCGGGAAAGATGGATTCATTAGCATGCTTGTGGCGTAAGATCAAATCAGCTCATCCGTTGTCCTTGTGCTGCACGAAACCAAAAGCTCACGGTCGAAAGGCAAGTCGGTCATCTTCTGCTCACACAAGGATAAATGTTGAGGCGTCCATATTGCGTCATGCTCAACTTATACTGGGACATTCACATATTTTTTAAGACATACTTGATTTTTATGGAGGCAAACATGGAACAGCCAAGACAACCGTTTTCCCTGCAAAAAGCGTTGCGAAACCTATATATCACGTATGAAATTGTGTGGAATGTTTTTCTTGTGTTCATTATTTTGCTTATTTGCGCTGCCTGCTTTGCTTTCGGAGTCGGTGCTGGTTACTTTGCCTCTTTAGTAAAAAATATGCCGGTTCCATCGTATAAAGAAATGAAAAAGGATATTTACAACTATGAAGAAACGACCCATATTTATTTTGCTAATCAGGTATACTTAGGCAGCTTCCGTTCCGATTTAGAGAGAGAGGAAGTGTCGTTAAAAGAGGTGTCCCCCTATGTTATTCAAGCGATTATCGCTACAGAGGATGAATACTTTTATACGCATCGCGGCGTAGTTCCAAAAGCAATTGCGCGCGCTTTGTTTCAAGAAGCAACGAATTCCTCCATGCGCACAGGCGGCAGCACGCTGACACAACAGCTTGTCAAAAATCAAATTTTGACAAACGAGGTATCTTTTGAACGCAAAGCCAAAGAAATTTTGCTTGCCCTCCGACTTGAACACTTTTTCAAAAAAGAAGAGATTTTAGAAGCGTATTTAAATGTGGTTCCATTCGGGAGAAATTCATCCGGCCACAATGTTGCCGGCATTCAAGCAGCGGCAAAAGGGATTTTTGGCATTGACGCAAAAGATTTAAACCTGGCGCAGGCCGCTTTTTTGGCAGGTCTTCCACAAAGCCCATTCGGTTACACTCCGTTTACGAGCGATGGGCAAGTAAAAAAAGATCTTTCTCCAGCTCTGGAACGAATGAAGTTTGTATTAAAGCGAATGAAAAGATTAGGCTATATTTCTCAAAGCCAATACGAAGAGGCTTTGAAATATAAGATTGCACAACATTTTGCACCGCCGCAGCCATCGCCATTTGAAAAATATCCATGGCTTACAATGGAGATCGAACAGCGATCAAAAGATATTTTAGCAGCTGTTTTAGCGCAAAAAGATGGTTATGAGAAAAAAGATTTACAAAACAATGCTCCCCTTTATCAGGAATATATAGCGAAAGCAGAAAAGCAACTGCGGCAAAATGGATACGATATTTATACGACCGTTGATCAAGATATTTACGATCGCATGCAATCGATCGTCGCCAAGTATCCGTATTTCGGCCATGACGTGATCAGAACAGAAACCAATCAAGCGGGGCAAACCGTTCAGAAGACCGAACCGGTGGAAGTTGGAGCCATGCTCATTGAAAATAAAACAGGAAGAATCATCAGTTTTGTCGGCGGTCGAGACTACCACCGCCAGCAATTAAATCATGCGACGCAAGCCTATCGTTCAAATGGCTCCACAATGAAACCGCTTTTAGTTTATGCGCCAGCTATGGAAATGGGGGTTGTTCAGCCTGGTTCTGTCATTCCCGATGTAGATCTGTACGTTTCGACACCGAGCGGCCCATATCGTCCGAAAAACGCCGATCGCCGTACGCACGGGCTTGTATCCGTGCGACAATCTTTGCAGTATTCCTACAATATTCCGGCTGTCAGAACCTACATGAGAACGATTCATCAACGGCCGATCGCCTATTTAGAAAAAATGGGATTTACCAGCCTGACCCAATCGGATGCCTCCAACCTCTCGTTAGCTCTCGGAGCTTTAACAAAAGGGGTAACGGTCGAAGAGAACGTGAATGCATATGCGACCTTCGGCAACTCTGGAGCGTTTGTCGATGCTTATTTAATTGAAAAAATCGTCGCTAAAAACGGGGAAATCGTCTATCAACATCATAGCACTCCTATTCCCGTCTTCTCCCCGCAAACTTCCTATTTAATGATCGATATGATGCGCGATGTTATTCGCCAAGGTACAGCGGCATCCCTTCCGTCATTTTTAAAATTTCAAGCTGACTGGGCGGGAAAAACAGGGACGGGACAAGACAATAAGGACGCGTGGTTTGTCGCTACTAATCCTAATGTCACGTTTGGCGTTTGGATGGGCTATGATACACCTGCTCCATTGGAACAAACATATAAAGGGCTTTCTTACAGTAAACGAAACTTGTTGCTCTGGGCACAGCTAATGAATGCAGCTTACGATGTCAAGCCAAGCTTGATTGCTCCAAAGCAACGGTTCAATATGCCAGGTGGAATTGTCCGCCGTGCCTATTGCTCGGTATCCGGACTTGTTCCATCAGACAGCTGCCAAAAAGCTGGATTAGTACGCTATGATTTATATAACACCAAGTTTACACCAAGAGAAGAGGATCGCTCCTTAACAAACGGGCGCTTTGTTGAAATCAATGGAAAGCGTTATGTAGCACTTGCTACAACGCCACGAGAATTCACAAAAGATGGAATTATATTAAGCAAGCAGATGCTCGACAAGCTCGGTATTAAGGAAGCAGATGCTGCAAAGCTGTTTCCAGATTCTTATACAGCAGCTGAAGAATTAAAAGAGAATGGCAAACGGCCAGATTCCCCTACAGCACGCTGGTCCAATCAAACATTGATATGGTCTGCCCTCCGTGAACCTGATGTCATCGGGTATCGAGTATACCGAGCGATTCATGAAGGTGCTTCGTTCCAAATGGTCGCAGCCATTAGAGCCGGCCAGCCGCTATCCTTTAACGATGGATTAGGCTCTGGTGTTTATTATGTCACGGCCGTTGATATTGCTGGAAAGGAATCCTCTCCTTCCAATGTGGTTGTCAAACAGACGAAGCCGGCAGAAACACCAACAACAACCAAACCATCCTCCTCGGCTCCTGCCTCAGAGGATGCACCATAGATACATTTTATACGTAATAACGAAAAACGGCTGACCGAATATTTGATATGCTCCCCCTAAGGTAGACAGATTAAAAAATAAAAATCTGTTTTCTCTTAGGGGGAGTTTTTCTGTGTCTGGCAAACATTATTCTGAAGAGTTTAAATATGAAGTTATTAAAGCTTATGAGA